>QKYL01000063.1 GCA_003255745.1 Paracoccus saliphilus | reverse complement strand
GACGCAATCGTATCGAGATCATGTTCGGACGGCTGAAAGACTGAAGACGTGTTGCCACGCGTTACGACAGGTGCCCGGGAACCTGACCTCTCCGCCATCGCTTTGGCCGCAACAGTCTTGTTCTGGCTGTGATCAAGAACGAGTCCTGAGCCTAGTTCCGCCTCTGGATAATGGCCGGGCTCTGGGAGCAGATCATGGACGCCTTGAACGAGAGCGGGTTGGTTCCCGACGCCCTGCAGATGATCAACAGCACCATGGTCCCTGCCCATCATCAGGCAGCGGGCGCTAAAGGGGGCTGAGCCATGAGGCGCCACTGGTTCAAGCCCATGGCGAAGGCGACAGGGTCTTGGCCGTTCGAGAGCGTCCGGTGGGAAAACGATCCACTGGATCGTTTTCTGGACCACCTGCCGCTTCACGACCAGGATCCATCTCCGCGTCAACGGGACAGGCCTTCCTATGAGGATGGACATCACGCCGGGGCAGACATCGAGCTACAGACAGAGACGAAGTTTTGTGGGGCACCAGCCAGTCGGACGTGGTGTGGGGCCTTGAAGGCTCAACAACTTCTACTGGCATGCCGGCATGGGGAACGACGCCGACCACGCCGGAATGGGAGGAGAGCAGTTTGAACCGAATCCTTGCAGCCCCGGAAACCCGGGCGGCGACCGACTGTTTTGGGAAGGCAGCACAGGCGCCACCATCACCATGACTATGACCATGACCGCGACCGCGACCGACAGCGGGCAGGCGCAAATGGGTCGCGACAGCCTGAACTTCACCGGCATCGAGCGTCTTCATGGAACCTCGGGCGATGACTTCGTCTTTGCACGGGACGCCGCAACGAACAGCAGCGGCCGCGGAGGGCCGGGCCACGGCATCTCGGTCTTTACCGGCATGGGTAACGACAGCATCATCGGTTCCCGCTATGACGACATCATCGACGGCGGATCCGGGAATGACACGATCCGCGCCTATGCGGGGACGACTTCATCCATTCCAGCACCGGCACCGGCACCGGCACCGACCTGATCGGTGTCGGTACCGGCAATGAAAATATCCGGTGGAGCAATGGCGACAGTTTGCATAACTCTGGCAACGACACCATCTACGGCGGCTCTGGAAGCGACCTGATCAACATCTGGATCAAGCGGGGCGACATCACCCTTCAGAACGAGGCCGTCGGCATTGACGCGGCGTCCGTTACTATCAATTCGGTCAAGGCAGGTGGCAGCTTTGCGGGAACCGCCAGTTCGGACATCTTCGGCTCGACGGTGCTGCGCTTTGCCGGTTTCGAACTAGGTTGGACCCATGCCGGCAACGACATGATCAATGCCTCTGGCGCCAGAGTTTCTTCGACCGATACGGGTATGAACTTCAACACGCGATTGGGAACGATCAACTTGTCGGAAGTGCCAGCAACGATACCCTGGACGGCTGCGAAGGGCGCGATACGATCCGGGGCGGCCGAGGCGACGACGCGATTTGGGCCGGGAATGGAAACAGTGGCGACGACACGGTTCACGGCTTTTAACAGGGCCTCGATGTCCTGGGTCTGGGTGGACGGCGCTATTCGTTCACGCAGACCCAGGACGGAATGATGCTGAACCTGGGCGGCGGCGACACCATACTTCTGGAAGGTATCTTCGACTTCACCTGATCCGGTTTGGGGGCCATTGCAGCCCCCAGACATTTTGCTCGGCAGACCCATCCTGTCGGAAAACGAAAACTGCCGTTCAGCTTCCGTTCTGCAGAACGATGGCAACAGCCACCGCCGCTCCCGACCCCAGGATGGCCAAGCTTGCTACGTCACGCGCGCGCTGCGCCAGTTGCGCCCTGGTCGAGGGTCGATAGGGCGACATGGAAATCGGCTCCACCCCCAGAAACTTCTTCACTTGAGCCCGCGTTCTAAGAACCGGCCGAGACAGCTCCAAGGCAAAACCGCTCAGCAGGGACATCGCCAGGCTCAGGCCCAGCCCCAAAACAGCAACGCGCCGCCGGCCCGAACTCATCGGATATTCGGGCTCGGTTGCGCTTTCCAGCAGAACCATCTGCTGCCCGTGATCGCCCGAAACCAGCCGCTGATCCAGCTGGGCCTGCGACAGGCGCTCTGCAATGGCAGCCCGAGGCACCTCCAGGGCCGCAAGCCGCCGCGCATAATCGGCCAGTTGTTCGGAGACAGCGGGAATTCCTGCGACATGCGCTTTGATGATTGGCAGCCGACGCTCGATATCCGCGCGCTCCAGGTCGAGGGCCACGACTTGGTCGCGGATCAGGTTCACCTGTCGGCTGAGGCCCGGCGCAAGAAGTTGCTGTTCGCCGGCACGCAGGGATTCGATCTGCCGCTCCAGCCGTTGAACCTCGGGATGGTCAGGGGCCAGCGTTCGCCGCGCCTGTGCCAGATCCACCTCCAAGACCCGCAGCTGCTGGGCGACAGGCGCAGGCCGGCCAAGCTCGGGTGTCCCGACCTCAAGCGCCAGCCGTTCACGCTCCAGTTCCTGCAGCGATCGAATCAGTTCCGAACGCTGACTTTCCAGCCGCGTCTGTTCGGCCATCAGATATTCGAGGTTCTCGGGCATCCGGTCGATGTTGGCGTTCCTGTAAGCAAGGACCTCTGCCTCGAGTGTGGCGATCTCCTGAAGTGCCCGCTGGTCCTCGGACTGCAGGGTGTCGACCAGATCGGCCAGACGCCTGCCGCGGGCCTGAGCGTTGCCGGACAGGATCTGCCGCACAATGTCGTTGGCAATATTGGCGGCATCGGCTGACCGACCCGCGCGAACGGTGACCTGCAGGGCAGAAACATCCATCTCCGCGCCCGGAATGCCGCCCACCGCCGAGATGAAGTTGATGCGGACGTCCTCGCGGAACTGCGCAACGCGTTCATCCTCGTTCAGCTCCGGCGCATCCTCATAGAGATTATAGCGGGACATCATGTCCAAAACATTGCTGCGGGCCATGATCCGCTGCTCGATCAGGCGCAGCCGGTTTGCCGTGTCCTCGTTGTCCACACCGCCACTCAGCAGGGTCGGCTGAACCTGGATCATCGCGATCGCCTGATAGGCGCGCGGCAGCGCCATCGCCTGAAACAAGGCCAGCAGGGCACAGATCACCAGCACCGTTGCCATGACAGGTCCTCGGCGCCGCAGCATCCCCATCAGCTCGTGCCATCCCACAATCGGTCCCATTCAAGCCTCGCCATCGTGCAGAAACAACCCCAGCAGGGGGCAGCAGGGGGTTACATAAGCCTCGCAGCGGCGCAGGTCGGCCGCCTTGTCGCTGCGCCCGTCGATGGCCAGCAGCACGGACTGGACCAGCGGCAGCGCGGCCAAGCCGGCATCGCCCTGAAGGATCGGGGGCAGATGGAGGATGATGAAGTCGGGCGCAAGCGAGGCCATGACAGATTCAAGTTCCATCCGGAAGGGCTGGTCCAGCAGCAGCGTGGCGGATTCGGCTGCCGGGGCGTCGATGGTGATCAGTGCCAGCCGCTCTGCCAGGCGGGCCACGTGGACCCGTTGCTCGGCAGAGGGGGCGGGCGCGCCAAGGCGCGCCCGGATCGGCTGGCGCGCGAAATCCAAATCGACCAGAACAACCCTGCGTTCAGGGCGGCGCGCCTCGGACAGAGCCAGGTTCAACGCCGTCAGCGGCCCGGCAGGGCCCGGCCGCGCCTGGCTGATGCCTATGCGGTTCCAGTTGCGCGCGCTCGCCTCTGGCAAGACGCGCGTTCGCAAAAGATCATAGGCTTCCGCCCGTTCCAGATTGCGCTCGTCGGCAATGGCCGCGCGCAGCGCTCCCTTCTGCGGCATCTCGATCCAAGGCAGGTCCGCCCATGTCTGCGCCTGCAGGTTGCTGTGACTGCCAGCTCCGTCCATACCCAATTTCTTTCTTCCGTCCCGTCGATCTTTCGTATCATATCACGCTGTGCAATGCATGAAGCAGATCAGATTGTCCGCAACTTCCATCACATTCCGTCCAAACAATATCGTGGCCGCAGTTGTGATCGGCCGCAATGAGGGAGAGCGGCTGAAAGCCTGTCTTTCTGCATTGTCCGCTCAGGTTGGCCGCATCGTCTATGTTGATTCCGGTTCGACCGACGGCAGTCCGGACTTTGCCCGTGGCCTTGGCGCGATCGTCCTGTCGCTGGACATGTCCCTGCCCTTCACTGCCGCGCGTGCGCGCAACGCGGGTCTTGCCGCGCTTGCCGGTGATCCGCCCGAGTTCGTGCAGTTCCTGGATGGCGATTGCGTGCTGCAGCCCGAATGGCTGCCGGCGGCGCTGGCCGCGCTGCGCGACGATCCAGAACTGGGCGTCGTGGCGGGGCGGCGGCGCGAGATGTACCCCGACCGCTCGATCTACAACCGGCTGTGCGATGCGGAATGGGACACCCCGGTCGGCGACGCGCGAGCCGTGGGTGGCGACATGCTGATCCGCCACGCGGCCATTGCGGGCATCGGCGGATTTCGTGAAACGCTGATCGCAGGCGAGGAGCCCGAGATGTGCGTGCGTCTGCGCAGGGCCGGCTGGCGCGTCAGGCGATTGCCGGTCGAAATGACCCTGCATGATGCGGACATGCTGCATTTTGGTCAGTGGTGGCGGCGCAGCAGGCGGGCCGGATACGCATTCGCCGAAGGCGCGGCCCTGCACGGTGCGCCGCCAGAGCGGCATTGGCGTGCGGAAACCCGCCGCGCGCTGGCCTGGGGCCTTGTCCTGCCTGCGGCAGCCTGGCTGGGCGCGATCATTCTTCACCCCCTGCTGCTCCTTTTGCTGCTGGTCTATCCCGCACAGTTCCTGCGCCTTACACTGCGCATGGGCACAATGCCCGCCCTGTTTTCCGTGCTGGGCAAGTTCCCCGAGGCGACGGGCGCGATCAGCTTCTACGTCAACCAGTTGGGCGGTCGGCGCGGGACCTTGATCGAATACAAGTGAACCTGCTGGCATGACCGGCCCCCGCAGGGGCCGGATCACGCACCGGCAGGTATCTTAGCCGTCTTTCCCGCCCGATCTTATCTTGGCCCGCAGCGCCCGTCGCGCCGCCATCAGGTCGCTGGCCGCAGCCGGCGCCGGGGGTTCGGCCGTCGCAGCTGCAACGGGTGCTGCGACGGGACGGGCCTGTGCCGCAGCCGCTTTCTCCGGCGACCGATCCAGATGCGATGCCAGATCCCGCAGCACCGGGAACCGAAAGATGTCGGTAATTGAGCTGCGGGTGATGCCCAGTTCGTCCCGGATCGTCCGGTGCAACTGCACCGCAAGCAGCGAATGGCCGCCCAACTGGAAGAAGTTGTCACCCGGCTGAACCTCTGGCAGGCCCAGGATCGTCGCCATCACGCGACCGATGCGGGCTTCCAGATCGGCGCTGCCCGAAGCGGCCATGACCGGTTCGGCCGCCGGTGCGGGCATGCTGGCGCGGGGGGCGGACGCCGGCACGGCTTGGGCAACGGCCGGACGCGACAAGGGCGTGGCCCCGGCCGCGGACAGGGCTTTGCGGTCGATCTTGCGGTTCGGCGTCAGCGGCATTTCTGGCAGGACATGGATCTGGAGCGGCACCATGAAGTCGGGCAGATCACGCGAAAGCGCCTGGCGCAGCACCGCCGGGTCCAACGTGGCATCACCGGTAACATAGCCGACCAGTTGACGTTCGCCCTCATCAATGCTCTGCGCGACGACCGCGACTTCGCGGACGCCCGCCAGCCGGGCCAACCGGGTCTCAATCTCTCCCAGTTCGATCCGATAGCCGCGCAGCTTTACCTGCTGGTCGACGCGCCCCAGGAACCGCAACCGCCCCCTGCTGTCGCGGCGGCAAAGGTCGCCAGTGCGATAAAGCCGCCCTTGGGGCGTCTGCGGGAATGCCGCATCGGTCTGCGCCTGGCGGTTCCAATAGCCGCGCGTGACCCCGGCACCGCCGATCCACAG
Source organism: Paracoccus saliphilus (assembly GCA_003255745.1). Classification (GTDB taxonomy): domain Bacteria; phylum Pseudomonadota; class Alphaproteobacteria; order Rhodobacterales; family Rhodobacteraceae; genus Paracoccus; species Paracoccus saliphilus_A. The sequence goes on along the minus strand of QKYL01000063.1, from coordinate 41,014 downwards.
CTCGCCCGCCACGCCATCCGCAACCGGTTGCCCCGCGGGATCGCGCAGATGCAGGCTGGTGGCGGCGATAGGCTCACCCAGCCAGACCTCGTCCGATTGTGTGCCAAGATCCGCAACCGCCGACCAGATGGTGGTCTCGGTCGGCCCGTACATGTTCAGGATGCGCGCCCCACTTGCTGCGCGCAGATCGGCCAGCAGGCCGGGGCTCAGCGCCTCGCCGCCAAGCGCGATCAGTTTCAGCTGGGACATGGCCTCGCGCGAGGCGCCGTCCTCAAGCAGCAACCGTGCCATCGAAGGTGTCGCCTGAAGATGCGTGACCCCATGACGGCGGATTTGGGCGGCGATGCCATAGTCGGCATCCTCGGCGACCATCGGGTTCACCCGGTCATGCAGCACTGCCAGATGCGACAGGCTGTCCAGAACCTGCGAAGGCGGGATGCCATAGTCGATCAGGCAGGCGATCTCGGTCACGCCAATCTGGCGCAGCGCCGCGATCCGCGCCTCGGCCTCGTCCACTGTGCCGAATAGGCCACTGTCGTTGAAATAGCGCAGGAAGGCGAATTCCAGGATGCCTTCCATTTCGTCCTCGGACAGGGTCGACAGGTCGATGGCCATGGGGTTGCTGACCCCGGCGGGCTTCTTGAAGGCCGGGAAGGCCCAGGCATATTGCTTGACCAGTGCGGCGGCGGCGCGCAGGTAATCCTTCATCGGCTCGCGCGCCACCTCCATTGACGCCTCGCGCGTGTCGGCCAGGAAACTGTGCAGCATCAGCGTCACGGTGAACTTGGCCGGATCATGTCCCGCCTCGCGCAGCGCGGCGTGGTATTCGGTAATGCGCGCCGCAATGTCGTCGATGCTTTGCCCCAGAAGATGGGTCAGCACGTTGGCACCGATCCGGCCGGCTTCGCGCCAGGTTTCGGGATTGCCCGCCGTCGTCACCCAGATCGGCAATTCGGCCGAGACCGGCCGGGGTTGGGTCACGACCGCAAAGGGGGTGCCGTCTGCGCGCGGAAATTCCACCGCTTCACCGCGCCACAGCCGGCGCAGGTCGTCGATGCACCGCAGCATCGCAGGCTTGTTGGCGGGCGGTGTGTTCTGCGGCTGAAGGATGAAATCGTCGGGCTGCCAGCCCGAGGCAATGGCGATGCCCGCCCGCCCGTTCGTCAGGTTGTCGATGACTGCCCATTCCTCGGCAATGCGGGCGGTATGATGCAGTGGTGCGACACAGGATCCTGCGCGCACGCCGATATTGCCGGTGACCGCAGCCACCGCGGCGCCCGTGACCGAAGGGTTGGGATAAGGTCCGCCGAAAGCATGAAAATGCCGCTCGGGCGTCCAAACCGCAACAAATCCGTTGCGGTCGGCAAAGCGGGCCCCCTCCAGCAGCAGTTCGTATTTGCGGGGTCCGGTTCCGTCGTCGTTGCCCCAGTAATACAGCGACATCTGAGTGCCGCGCCGTGTCCCGGTGCCGGCCTCGGCGGCCACGCCCAGCAGATCGCCCGAGATGACCACGCGCCAGCCGCGCGTCAGGGTCCAGAAGATCTCAAGCACCGAAATGTCAAAGGACAGGCTGGTGACCGCCAGCCACGTCCCGGCCTCATCCGCGCCGATGGAACTGTCCATACCGTGAAAGAAGTTGATGACATTGCGATGCTCGACCATGACGCCCTTGGGCGTTCCGGTCGAACCCGATGTGTAGATCAGGTAGGCCAGATCGCTGCCTTGCGCGGGACGCGGATCGGCCTCGGGACCTGCGGCATCAAGCGTCAGCACGCGTGCGGCATGCGACGGCAGGCGCGTGATGATCGCGGGATCGGCCAGCACGACCGGCGCGCCGCTGTCGGCGATGTAATGGGACAGACGCTCGGCCGGGTATTCGGGGTCCAGCGGCACATAGGCGCCCCCGGCCTTGAGGATGGCCAGCGCCCCCACGACAAGCCCCAGCCCGCGCGGCGCGAACAGGCCCACCGGGACGCCCGGACCGACGCCCAGAGCCGCCAACTGCCGCGCAAGCCGCGTGGCGCGCTGGTCCAACTCGGCATAGCTGAGCTTTTCGTCGCGGAAGATCAGGGCATCGCCCTGCGGGTTCCGGGCCACCTGCGCGGCAAATGCCTGCTGAATCGTCGCGGGCGCATCTGCACCGATTGTGGCGTCATTGCAGGCTATTCTCGGCGCCTGGCCGGGGCGCAGGGTCGGCGCACGGTCCAGCGGCAGCAATGGATCGGCGGCCGCCAATGCCTCGGCCACGTCGGCCAGCGCGCGCCAGGCTGCATGGGGCAGTCGGGCCTGGTCCCACCAGACCTGCACCTCGGGCTGCGGCGTGTCGGCCAGTGCCAGGCAGATGGCCGCGCCTTTGGGTGCGTCCGCCGGGGACCGGGCCAGCACAAGCCCCGGAGTGCCCGGTCGTCCCAGTTCAGGGGCACGGGCGATCAGGTCGGCTTGGACCGGCCCACGGCGCTCAAGATCCGAAAGGTCGCGCTCCAGCGTCGCAGCGATCGAGGCCAGTGTCTCGTCCTCGGTCTCGACGGCAAGCGGGCGGAAGCCCAGCATATGTCCGCGCACCTTCGCGGGCAGAGACGGGCAGAGCCCGATGTCGAACGAGGTCGAACCGGTCATGCGCGCCAAGGCCCCGACCACCGCAGCCAGCACCCGGCCGGCGCCAAGCGCCTGCGGCAGCACCAGCCGCGCCTCCTGCCAGTCGGGTACGGCATCGGTCGCCACGGCCTCGGGCAGGACGACCGGCGCCAGACGGGCCATGCGGCGGCGCCAGAAGGGCTCGTCCCGCGCTGCGGCGCGCAGGGCGTCGTCCAGTTCGGTCGGCGCCGGACCTATGGGCAGCCGGTCGCCCTTGGACAGGCGATGGGGCCGGACCTGACCGTCCATGCCCGTCAGGTCGAACAAGGCCAGCGCACCACCCTCGGCGGTCGCCACCAGCAGGTCGTCCGGGCGTGCCTCCAGAACCTCCCCCGGAACAGCCGCCGCCGCACCCTCGGGCCGGACCGCAATGCTGGCGCCACCCACCAGCATCGGGCCGTCCGGCAATTGCACCCTCGGGCGCAGCATCGGGTTCCAGTAAGGACCGTGATCCAGCGCCCGGACAAGCCGCACCTGGCCCGCGGCATCACGAGAGAAATCAAGAACACCGCCGCCGGCAGGGCGGTCGATGCGCATGTGCCGCCGCAGCGGGGCTTGGGGCTGCGGCTGGCCCTGATCCTCGCCCCGCTCCAGCATGTCGATCAGTTCAGGCAGGCTTTGCAGCGCCGCCTCCCAGCAACGTGCGTTCAAGGTCAGCGCCGTGTCGTCGGGCGCCACCTCAACCGGAACGCGCAGCAGCACCGGCCCCTCGTCCACGCCGCCGCCGATGCGGTGCCATGTGATGGCATGGTCCGTGTCGCCGTCCAGCAAAGCCCAGACAGGCGCATTCAGGCCCGCACGTTCGGGCAGCGGGCCGTCGTGAAAGTTCACCGCCCCCCGCCGCGCCAGCGCCAGAACCTTGTCGGGGATCACCGACAGGTTGGCCACGCTGAGCAGATAGTCGCAGGCAACCACAGGCCCCACCGGAAGCCCTTGGGCACGCGCCGCGTCGGCCAGGCCCGGATCCTCGACCGTGAAAGACCGCAGCACATGACCGCGACCGGTCAGGATGCGCGCCGCCTCCAGCGCAAGAGAGGCATTGCCGATCAGAGCAAATTCAAGCTGGTTCACGGGGATTCTCCGGTCGGTAGATCTGTCGGGGTCGGGTGGGTGACAGAGCATGGCGCAGCAAGGCGCGCGTCTGCCCCCGCGGAAAGGAGGGATCGGGGCGGCGAAGGGCGCGCAGCCGGCGAACTGCCAAGCCCGCCACATGCGCCGCAACCGCCAGCAGGGCATAGCCGCGGCCGTGATTCTGGCGATAGTAATGCTCACGCGAGGCGAACCAGTAATCGGGCGGCAGGGACCAGTCCTTCATGCCCGTGCTGACCGAGCCGATGTGAACGATCTGGGCATCAGGCAAGTAATGCGTGGGCCATCCTGCCCGCGCCGCACGCAGGCACAGATCCGTTTCCTCGAAGTACAGGAAAAAGGTTTCGTCGAAGCCGCCGATCTGCTGCAGGACCTCGACGCGCAGCATCAACGCGGCCCCCGCGACCCAGCCCACGCGCGCCGGGCCGTCCGGCGTCGGCAAGCTCACGATATGCCGCGACAGCAGGCGCGAGATTGGCCCGGTCCGCGCTGCATCTTCAAGTTCGCTGGCAACGCCGGGGAACTGGAAATAGGTGCAGTGGTGGCCGCCGTCCTCGCCGACCACACGGCAGCCCAGCAGGCCGATGCCAGGATTGGCCTGCATGTGATCGCGCATCCGCCGCACCGCGTCAGGTTCCAGGAAGGCATCGGAATTGACGATCAGCACGAAATCCGCCGGTTTTGACAAGGGCGCCCGCAGCGCCGCATTGTTGCCGGCGCCGAACCCGCCGTTATGGCCCGACTGCAGCACGCGCAGCCGGCCGCCGGCGGTCCACCCGCGTGACTGGGCCTCATTACGCATGGTCTCGAAGCTGCCATCGCCCGAGTCATTATCAACCAGCGAAATGACGCCCTCGATCCCCTCCATCGCCGCGACGGCTGCCTCGGCCGACCGCAACGACATCTGCGCGCTGCGCCAGTTGAGGATGATCACATGCACCGAACCCCCGCTCATCGCGCGGCTCGCTGCAAAGGGGCCTGCTGCGCACGATCCGATACGGCAAGTTCACGCCGCATCCGATCTGCCAGAACCCGCACACACGGTTCCAGCACCATCGAATCGTGATCACCCGGCACTTCGACCACGGTCAGGTTGGACATCCACGGCGACCAGAGGTTGTCCTCGTAGACATATTCGCGGGCCGAACTGACATGCATGCCGTTCGAAACCTTGAACCGCCGGTCCAGCCGCGGCCGGTACAGCGTCGCAGGCCCGTCCCACCGGCGCATCCGATAGCGCGGCAGGGCACCCAAAAAGGCCGCGTGGATGGCGGCGTTGTGAAAGCCGGTGGCCTCGGCCTGCGGTGCTGCCTGGCGGCGGGCACGTTCATAGGCCAGCCGCTCGCGCAACCAGCGCGTCAGGAAGCCCGGACCTTCTTCCCGGATCTCGGCCATGCGGATCATCAGCCGATCGCGACGGCTGAGCGTGGGGCGCATCGGGATCGGCGTGTCCAGCATGACCAGCCGTGCAATGACCTCGCCCGCCTCTTCCAGCTGCCGGGCGATCTCCAGTGCGGTCAGCCCGCCGCCCGAAAAGCCCGCGATCATATAGGGACCGGTGGGCTGGATCTGCCGGATTTCCTTGATGCAGCTTGCGGCGGCATCCGCCAATGTCTCGTGCGGGACTGCTTCTCCGAACAGGCCGCGGGCCTGCAGGCCCCAGACCGGTCGGTCGGGCGACAGGCGCTGCGCCAAGGCACGCAGGTTCAGCACGTTGCCGAACATGCCAGCCACGATGAACAACGGCGTCCCACCCCCGGCGGCCCCTTGGCTCATTGGAACCAGATGGGTGAAGCCGCTGGTTTCGGCCGGCACTGCCGCCGCGGGCGCGGGTGCGGTCTGGCCGTCAGGACGAACCCCGATCCGTCCCTCGATCAGCCTGGCCAGTGCCGCGACATTGGGCGCCTCGAACAAGGTCGCCAAGGGAAGGTCCAGGCCATAGGCCTTGCGGATCAGGCCGAACAACCGCACCGCGATCAGCGAATGGCCGCCCAGGTCGAAAAATCCGTCCTCGACCCCGACCTGCTGCACGCCCAGCAGTTCGCGAAAGAAGCCGGCGAGGCTGCGCTCCAGATCCGTGCGCGGCTCGACGAAGTCGCTGTCCAGTTCTGGGCGTTCGAAGCTGGTGCTGGCGCCCGCCTCGCGCGCGCGGCTGCTGCGCGTCTCATGGGCGATCAGCTGGGGCAGATCCAGGCTGGAGATGGCGATCTGGGGCAGACCCGCCTGCAGCGCCAGGTCCAGCAACCGGCCCCCCTGATCAGGCGGAATCCCCTGCGAAACCATGTGGGACAACCGGTCCTGCCCGGGTCGCTGCACCGGACGAGACGCAGTCGGCCGCGCAGTCAGCTGAACGGCAGGGGCAGCATCGAGCCGCCGCAGGGTCAGGCCCGCGACCTCGACCAGAACAACACCCTGCGGATCGGTCAGCGTCACGTCGAAGCTGGCATAGCCATCTGAATCGTGGCTGATCCGGACATGGCTGGCAATCCGGGGCGGCAGCGGCGCATGCATCGTCAGCGCCCGATATGACAACGGCACCCACAGCTGGGCCCGGTCGTATCCCCGGATCAGCGTCATGGCCCAACCGGTCGCGATATCCATCAGCGCCGGGTGCAGCAGGAAGCCTTGGTCCAGGTCGGCAAGTGCGCTGTCGGGCAATTGCAGTTCCGCCAAACCCTCCCGCCGGGCAGGGTCGGGCGAAAGCCAGGTGGCCCGCAGCACGCGCCAGCGCGGGCCGAAGGCCATCTGACCCTCTTGCGCGCTTTCCAGGGGGTACCCGGTCGGCGCCTGGTCCACACGCATCCTGTCGCGAAGCCGCTGCAGGTCCAGCACCGGGCGCGCATGTTCCGCCGAAGTGATCCGCCCTTCGGCCACCGGCACGGGCCCCGCGCCGAAATCGGCCTCCAGCCGGAAGCCCGTATCCTCCTCACCCTGGGTCAGGGTCACCGTGAACTCGCGCTCGGCCCCGTCTTCGACTGTCAGCGGGTCCATGAAGGTCAGGTCACGCAGCGACCAGGGCGCCCGGCGGCCCAGGGCCTCAAGCGCTTCGGCGGCAAGTTCGATCGTTCCGGTGCCCGGCAGCAGGGCCAGCCCATCGCGGGTCCGGTGTTCGGCGATGATCCAGTCCGAAGCCCGCAGCCGCCCTGAAAAGCGGACCGCCCCCTGCCCCGCCAGGCGTGCGGCCAGCAGCGGCTGGTCGACGGGTTCGGGTGCCGGATCGTCGCGCCGGCCCGAAAGAGCATCGGCCGCCATGCCGATATCGGCCCAGATGCCCCAGTTGACGGCGACGACCTGGCCAAAGGCGGGGATGCCCGCGGCAGCCACCGCGTTCAGGTATTCGTTGGCGGCGACGTAGTCGACCTGACCCGTGGCCGCGATCTCGGTCGAGGTGGAGGAGAACAGCACCGTCCGCTGCACGGGACGATCGGCCAAGGCCAGTGCCAAGTTGCGCGTTCCGTGGACCTTGGGGGCCAAGACATCTTCGATTTCGGCACTGGACTTGGCCAGGATGGGCGCGTCGTCCACCATGCCGGCGGTGTGGATCAGGTCCGTGACAGGTCCCAGCTGCCCGCGCAGCTGATCCAAGGCCCGTGCCAGGGCATCGGCGTCCGTGACATCAGCCGTGGAAACGGCAATCCTTGCGCCACTGGCGCGCAGCGACCGAAGCGCAGTCATCTGGTGCGACTGGCGATGGCCGGGATCGGCGGCAATGTGGGCGTCCCATTCCGTCTCGGGGGGCAGGGGGCGCCGCGTCAGCAGTGCCACGGCTGCGCCCTGGGCAGAAATGTGGCGCGCCAGCGTCAGGGCGATACCGCCCAGGCCGCCGGTGATCAGGACCGTCCGATCCGGCCCAAAGGCGGGCATGTCCCCCGGCTGCGGCAAGGGCGCGGGGACCAGGTGCCGAGCCAACCTGCGCCCGTCGCGCCAGGCGGCGCGGGCGGGCGGCGCAGGGTCCATCAAATCCTCAACCAGCCGGTCCGTCAGCGTGGCCGGATCGCCCGCAGGCGGCACGTCGATGCTGCGCGCGGTCAGCCAGGGGAATTCGCGCATCCCGACAGCCAAGGGCCCCAGGATCATCGCTTTTTCGGGCGCCTGCACACGCTCTGCCCCCACGCGTGCTGCACCCGATGTGACGGCCACCAGGTCGACAGCCTGTCCGGTCCCTTCGTTCGCCAGCGCCCGGATCAGGTGCAACACCGTGTTGAAGCCCTGTTCGAGGTGCCGGTGAAAGGGGCTGAAGCCCGCCCGCGCGCCCTCGCGCGCAGCGTCGGGTACCAGCCAGAAGCTGACAATGCGCTGCGGCAGCCGGTTCTGTGCCACCAGCGCCGCCACCAGCAGTTCGAAATCTGCGGCGCCGTTTTCCGGGGCAACAATAAAGGCATCCTCGGCAGTCTGGGCAAAGCAGTCGCCCGGCCGCAGCCAGATCACCTCGTGCCCGGACTGGCGCAGCCGCGCGCCCACCCGATCGGCCAGACCGCCGTCATCGGCCAGGATCAGGAAGCGTGACTGCGCACCCTGCGGGCGCCCCTGAAGGTCCAGTTCGACATCGGGGGCAGAAAGGCGCCACGACGGGCGCCAGGCCCAGCCCATCGGGTCGGGCAGACGCAGCGGCGCGTCGTCATTGGCTGTCGCCCCAGCCGCGCCCGAGGCGGGCTCGATGAAATACCGTCGGCTTTGAAACACATAGCCTGGCAGCGGCACACGGCGGCGGCCTTCGCCCCAGATCGGGGACCAGTCCAGCGGCACCCCGGCGGCCGACAAGCGTGCGAAGGCCATCAGGAAATAGGCGTCATCCTCAATCGTCTGTTCGGGATGGCGCAGGGTGTTCACCACCCGGTCGGGCGCGGCGCCGTTGGCCTGCGCCAGGGCGGACATGGCACGGCCCGGCCCGACCTCGACGAACAGCCGGGCCGGATCTTCGCGCAGCGTGGCGATGCAGCCGCGGAAGTCGACATGATGGCGCAGATGGTCCACCCAATAACGCGGGTCGGTCGCCTGCGCATCGGTCATCCAGGTGCCGGTTCGGTTTGACAGGATCGGGATGCGCGGGGGCGACAGCCGGATGCCGCGCAGAAACGCCTCGAACTCGGGCAGGATCGGCTCCAGCATCCGGGAATGGGCCGCGATGTCGATGGCGATGCGCTGGCAGTCGATGCCACGGGCGACCAGTTTGGCCTGCAGCGCGTCGATCAGTTCCGCCGGACCCGAGGCGACCGACAGGCCCGGCGCGTTTTCGGCGGCCAGGTCCAGACCGGTCCCGGCCTCGGCCATCAGCTCGTCGGCAGGCAGCGGCACGCTGAGCATCCCGCCCGGCGCGATGCGGTCAAACAGCCGGCCGCGCAGTTCGACCAGCGCGATGCAGTCCTCGAAGCTCATGACCCCGGCCAGGCAGGCGGCGGTGTTCTCGCCCATCGAATGGCCGGCGACGGCCTGCGGGGCGGCGCCCCAGCTGATCCACAGCTGTGCCAAGGCATATTCGACGATCATGATCAGCGGCAGCTGGACCGACGGGCGGTTCAGCGCCTCGGTCGCGGTCTGCGCCTCGGTGGGTTCGGGCAACCAGACCGCGCGCGGGTCCCGCCCGGTCAGGCGTTCCAGCACGGCCAGCCCGCGGTCCATCCAGTCGCGAAACACCGGTTCGGTCTCATAGAGCCCGCGGGCCATGTGGATCGACTGCGCGCCGCCGCCGGGGAACAGGAAGGCCAGCTTCGGCGGTGCGGCCGGGCGTTCGTGGTTGAAGACCCGCCGCGTGTCGCCCTTGTCCAACAGCTCGGCGGCCTCGGCCGGCGTGGCGGCCACCAGAACGCGGCGCTTGTCGAACAGTTTGCGCCCCTGCTGCAGGGTGAAGCCGACATCCGCAAGATCGGCGTCCGGATTGCGTCGCAGCCAGTTTGCCAGGGCCGCCGCATTGGCGTCCAGCGCCGCGCGGCTGCGACCCGAGATGACCAGCGGCTGCACGGGCCAGTCCGAGGGTTCGGACGGGGCGCGCGGCGGCGCGGCCTCCAGCACCGCGTGGGCATTGGTGCCGCCCACGCCCAGAGAGTTCACGGCGGCGCGCGCCGGCCGGCCCGGATGACTGGGCCAGGGGCTGCGGCGTGCCACGACATGAAAGGGCGTCCCTTCGAAATCGATGACCGGGTTCGGAGCCTCGTAGCCTAGACTGGGCGGGATCTCGCGGTGATGCAGCGCCAAGGCGACCTTGATCAGCCCGGCGGTTCCCGCCGCCGTGTCGGTATGGCCGATATTCGTCTTGACCGAGCCGATGCCCGTGCGCCCCCCGCCCTGCCCCAAGGCGAATGCCTCGGTCAGGGCGGCAACCTCGATCGGGTCGCCAAGCCGGGTGCCGGTGCCGTGGCATTCAACATAGTCGATGGTGGAGGCGTCCACCCCGGCGATCAGATGCGCTTCGGCGATGGCTGCGGCCTGCCCTTCGACCGACGGCGCCAGATAGCCCGCCTTGGCCGAGCCGTCGTTGTTGATGGCGGTGCCCCGGATCACCCCCCAGATATGGTCGCCGTCCGCGATCGCGTCCTCCAGCCGGCGCAGCAGCACCACGGCCGCCCCGCTGCCGAAGACCGTCCCTTCGCTGCGATGGTCGAAGGCCCGGCAGTGTCCGTCGGGCGACAGGATCTCGTTCGGCTTGAAGACATAGCCGCGGCCATGCGGCAGCTCGATCGTGACGCCGCCGGCCAGGGCCGCGTCGCAATCGCCGGCATTCAGCGCCTGGCAGGCCGCATGCACGGCGACGAGCGAGGTCGAGCAGGCCGTCTGCACCGACACGCTTGGCCCCCGAAGGTCAAAGATATGGCTGACCCGCGTCGCCAGGAAATCCTTGTCGTTGCCGGTATGTCGCAGCAGGAACATTCCGGTCTCCTCGACCAGGTCCCGGTTCGAGCAGATGTTGACCGAGAAGTAGGTCCCCATCCCGCAGCCCGCCCAGATCCCGACCGCGCCCAGGCTGTCCGGCCGGTGCCCGGCATGTTCCAGCGCGTGCCAGCAGGTTTCCAGGAACTTGCGGTGCTGCGGGTCCATGACGGCCGCATCCTTGGGACTGAGCCCAAAGAATTCGGCGTCGAACTGGTCGAACCCCTCCAGCCGCGCCGCAACGGGAACGTAGTCGGGATGGTTGATGCGCGCCTCGGATTCGCCGGCGGCGCGCAGCTCCTCGGGGGTCAGGCGGGTGATTGATTCGATTCCGTCGCGGAGGTTGGCCCAGTAATGCTCTGGGTCCTTGGCCCCCGGCAGGTCCAACCCGAATCCAACAATGGCAATATCCCGAGTAATGGCTGGCGCAGCAGTCACGGCCGCCTCCCTTGAATGTATTTGGCAACCCCTGCGAGGCTGACAGGGTGTTGCACAATCTGAACCTACAATCGAACGATTAGCAAAGCCGCGTCCAGGTTGCATGGGAATTTACGCTAAATCCTGTGGATTCCATTTGCCGATCGACGTAAGCGTCGGACTATAGCTGGGGGTCGTCTTGGGTAACAGTCTGACGCTGATCATGTTGGCTGCGTGGCCGGCCGTTGCAGCGGTTCTGTTCGCAAGGCTCAGCCCGCGCCAGGCGATCGTCTGGACCCTGCTGGCCGGCTATCTGCTGCTGCCGCCGGTTGTGGGGATCGACCTGCCGCTGATGCCGCCCGTGGACAAGAACTCTGTCCCCGCGCTCTGCGCGCTGGTCGGGGCGCTGGTGATGCGCGACCGGCTGGACCTGGCCTGGCGTCGCCCCGAAGGTTGGGTCATCGCCCTTGCGGTCCTGGCCATCGTCACCCCCGTAGTCACCGTGGCGACCAATCCCGAGCCGCTGATCGAGGGGATTACGTACCGGCCCGGCCTGGGCCTGTTCGATGCGCTGAACGGCACGATCGGGACCATACTGATGCTGCTGCCCTTCTTCCTGGGCTATCAGGTGATGGCCTCGACCGAAGGCGTGCGTACCTGGATGAAGGCCCTGATTGTTGCGGGGCTGGCCTATTCACTGCCGATGCTGCTGGAAATCCGTCTCAGCCCGCAACTGAACGTCTGGATCTACGGGTTCTTCGCCCATGATTTCAGCCAGTCGATCCGCTATGGCGGGTTCCGCCCGATGGTTTTCCTGGAACATGGGCTTTGGGTGGCGATCTTCACGGTCATGGCGGTTCTTTCCGCAGCGGTGGCCTTTCGCGAAGCGCCGCGTCCAGCCCGCATGCGCCACCTGGTCATCCTGCTGTACCTGCTGGTCCTGCTGGTCCTGTGCAAAAGCGCGGCGTCGATCATCTATGGCATGCTGCTGGTCCCGGTGATCCTGCTGACGCGGACCCGATGGCAGGTCGGGCTGGCCGCGATGTTTGCCCTGGCGGTCCTGGTTTACCCGCTGGCGCAATGGACAGGCGTCTTCCCGACCGAGGCCGTCAACGAACTGGCCGGATCGATCGACCCTGAACGGGGCCGGTCGCTGGAATTCCGGTTTGACAACGAAAAGATCCTGCTGGAACGCGCTTCGCGCAAGCCACTGGCAGGCTGGGGCGGGTGGGGCCGCAATCTTGAGGTCGACCCGATCTCGGGCCGCTTCAGCAGTGTCAGCGACGGGCATTGGATCGTCATGATGACGCTTGCCGGGATCATGGGCTATGTCGCGACCTTTGGACTGCTCTGCGGATCGGTGATCCGGCTGTGGCTGGCGGCGCGGCACCGGCCTGTCGATCGCTGGACGGCGGGGCTGTCGCTGATCATGGCCGCAAGCCTGATCGACCTGATCCCCAACGCAACGATCACCCCCCTCACCTGGCTCAGCGTCGGCGCATTGGCCGGGCTTGCAGCCAGGGGCCTGCCCAGCCCGCAGGATCGACCCCAAGCCGAACCCGCCGCCCTGCGGCATCCTCCGATGAAGACAGTCATCGGATGAGCGCACCTTTGGCCCCCAGGCACGGGCCTTACCGGCCCGAGATCGACGGCATGCGCGCCATCGCGGTCGTCGGTGTCGTGCTGTATCATTTCGACCTGCCGGCCCTGCCCGGCGGCTTCACGGGCGTGGATGTCTTCTTTGTGCTGTCGGGCTATCTGATCGGCTCGATCCTGTGGCGGGAATACATTGCCACCGGGCGCGTGGCATTGGGAAAGTTCTATCTGCGCCGGTTCCGCCGGCTTGCCCCCGCCTGGACGGTCATGGCGGTGGCGGTCTTCGCCGCGGGCTGGATGATCCTTCTGCCGTATGATTTCCGCGAATTCGGCAAGTCCCTGATCGCCTCGACCGTTTTTCTGGCCAATGTCCATTTCTGGCGCGGCTCGGGCTATTTCGACAGCATGGCCGAGGAAAAGCCGCTGCTGCACATGTGGTCGCTGTCGCTGGAGGAACAGTTCTACGTCGTCCTGCCGCTGCTGCTTCTGGTCTGCGCCCGCCGCCCGCAGCTGGCCTTGTGGCTGCTGCTGGGGGCCACAGGGGCATCTCTGGCCCTTTGCCTGCAACTGACCGAAACCGATCAGACAGCTGCCTTCTTCCTGTTCCCGTTTCGGGCATGGGAGCTGTTGGCAGGCGTCCTGCTTGCAATCTGGTCGCACAAGCGGGGGGGGCCGCAGCATGGATGGGCCGGTTCGGCGGCGGGACTTGCGCTGGTGCTGGCGGGCATGGCGCTGATCGATCCGGCCTCCGGCTTTCCCGGTCCCTGGGCGCTGGTGCCGGTGGCGGGAACGCTGCTGCTGATCTGGCATGGGCAGGCCGCCAACCCCGTCAACCGCTTGCTGGCTTCGGGACCAGTGCGCGGCATCGGGTTGATCTCGTATTCGCTCTACCTCTGGCATTGGCCAATACGCAGCCTTGCGGAATTCGCCTTGGGTCCAGACCGGGGGGTGCTGACGAATGGCCTCTTGATCCTGCTGTCGGTCGTGCTGGCCTTTCTCAGCTGGCGCCTGGTCGAGCAGCCGGCCCGCAATCCCGCGCGGCTGACGACCCGGCCTCTGCTGGCCGGCGTCGCCGTCAGCACGCTGCTGCTGCTGGGACTGGGAACCTGGCCCTTTCTTCGCGACGGCCTGCCCGGCCGCTGGTCCTCGCAGGTCCTGATCCATGCAGAGGCGGCGCAGGACTTCATCCAGGACTGGTCCCGGTGCCAAACCCCAAGCGACGGCCGCTTTGCCGGGATCGAGATCTGCCCCATCGGTCCTCCAGGCCAGCCTCGGGTGCTGGTCTGGGGGGATTCGCACATGCGCGCCTTCAAGGAAGGGCTGGACCGTGCCGCCCACGAGGCGGGAACGCCGGCGCTGTTGATCTGGCGTGCGGGCTGCCCGCCGCTGTTCGGCATCGAGAAACGCGAAAGCGCCGCCACCCGTGCCCAGGATGCCGATTGCAGCCGCGCCAACCGGCGGATCGAGGCGGCCCTGCGTGTCGACCCGTTCGACCGCGTCCTGCTGGTGGGACGCTGGAGCTATTACGCCGAGGGCGGCGGTGTGGGTGCCGATGCCCGCAACCGCATCGATGTGACGCCGGCCTGGCCGATCGCGGTAGAACAGACGCTGGATGCGCTTCATGGCATGGGCAGCCAGGTGCATGTCCTGCGGCAGGTGCCCGAGGTGCCGGATTATGGTGCCCTGCCCGTGGCCCGGGCGCTGGCGCGCGGCGAGACCGTGCCAGAGGCGCGGATGCAGGTCCCGCTGGACCGCGCCCTGAACCGTGAGGCCAGGGGCCTGGTACCTTTCGTCGCAGCAGCGCGAAAAGGACGGGTGGCGCTGATTGACCCTTGGCCCCTGACTTGCGACCATGGGTCCTGCTCCGTCATGCAGGAAGGACGCACGATCTACTTCGACAACAATCACATTACCAACGAAGGAGCCGTGCGCCTTCGCCATGTCTTTGCTCCTGTTTTCGCACAAGAGGGCGCCGAAGGCACGTGAGCGAGCTTCTGCACAAGACGTGGGATGTCATCATCGTCGGCGCCGGACTGGGCGGTGGCGTTTGTGGCCGCGTGCTTGCTGAAGCCGGGCTGTCGGTCCTTTTCGTGGAAAAGGGCCCGGCGACCCCGCGTCAGGCCCAGAACAGCCAAGAATGCCACTATTCGGACCCTTTTGCCCGGCAGATGTTCGGATGCTGGCCGCAACCGGTCGAGGCGACGGTCAATGGCGCCACGAATGTGGCCTGGGGGGCGCAAGGCGTCGGAGTGGGAGGAACCTCGGCCTTCTATGCGGCGGCGTTGGAGCAACCGGAACGCCATGATTTCGAGCCGGTGGCCGGGATGCCCCACCCCACAGGGGGCTGGCCGATCGGATTTGACGAATTTGCGCCCTGGTATGATCAGGCCCGGCAGATCATGGCGGTCAATGGCACTCAGGACCCTTTGGGCAAGCCTGTGGCTGCGCTGGCGACGCCCCTGCCCCTTGCGCCCCGTGACGAGGCCCTGGGTCGGGCCCTGGCGGGGGCGGGACTGCATCCCTATCGCGCGCATCTGGGCATCCGGCAGCTGGAGGGCTGCATGGAGTGCATCGGGCGAAAATGCCCCCGCGACTGCAAGATGGACGGGCGCACGGCCGGCGTCCTGCCGGCCTTGGCGACCGGCCGCGCGGCCGTGCTGGAGGGTGCCGAGGTGGTCGCGCTGGACGGGCATGCGGGCAGCGTGACCGGCCTGACGGTCGAGTTGCAAGGAACCCGATACCAGCTGCACGCGCGCGCCTATGTGCTGGCGGCGGGCAGCCTGTCATCGCCACGGCTGCTGCTGGCTTCGGTTAACGAGGCTTGGCCGCAGGGCTGCGCCAATTCCAGCGGGCTGGTGGGCCGGGGCCTGATGTTCCACATCAACGAACGGATCGCGATCTGGCCGCCGCGAAATGCGCCGCACAGCACGCCCGGGCCGTTGAAGACCTTTTCCATGCGTGATCTGTATCGTCATGATCAGGACCGGATGGGGCTGTTGCAGTCGCTTGGCCTGCCAGCGGATTACGGCAACATCCTTTATGTGCTGCACCAGCATTACGAGGCATCACCGCTGCGACGCGCACGAATAGGCCGGGAATTCCTGCGCATTCCTGCCATGGTGGCCGCACGCCTGCTGGGCGAGGCGCAGGTCTTTGCCGGCATTCTTGAAGACCTGCCCGATGACAACAACCACGTCAGCTATGATCCTGCGCGTCCCGACACGATCATCTACGATTACAGGATGTCCCCCGACCTGCTGGAGCGGCGCAAGCGATTTCGGCGCTTGCTGAAGCAGCGCCTGACAGGCCTGCGCTCGTTGTGGCTGAACCACAGCCCCGAACTGAACGTCGCCCACCCCTGCGGGACATTAAGATTTTCCACGGACCCGGCGCGGGGGGTGCTTGACCGCAACTGCAAGGTCCATGACCTGGACAACCTTTACGTGGCGGACTCCAGTTTCATGCCCAGCTCGACCGGCGTCAATCCGGGCCTGACGATCGTGGCCAATGCCCTGCGCGTGGGCGAGGTTCTGAGCCGCAGATTGCGCGGGCCTGCATGATCGGGTCATCCCGACGCAAGGTCGCCGTGATCACCGGCGCAAGCGAGGGGCTGGGACAGGCCCTGGCGCGGCAGATGACCACGCGGGGCGTTCATGTTGTGGGCATCGCGCGACGGGCAGAGGCCCTGGCCGCGACCGCCCAAATGTGCGAGCCGGACCTGTTCACGGCATGGCCCGGCGACGTGGTCGACGCCGCGCTGATGCGCGAGATTGCCGCACGAACCGAAAAGGATGTCGGCCCCGTCTCGATCCTTGTGAACAACGCGATCATCTACCAGCGGGCGGATTTCCTGACGACCCCGGCCGAACATGCCTGCGAACATTTGCAGATCAACTGCTGCGGCCAGATCAACATAACCGCCGCCGTCCTGCCCTTCATGGTGGCGCGGGGCCGTGGGCGCATCATCAACATCACCAGCTTCGCAGGCGAAACCCCCCTGCCCGGCAGCCTAGGCTATTCCGTGTCCAAGGCGGCAACACGGGCATTCTCGCACGCTCTGTCGGTCGAGTTGACACTGCGGATACCGCATGTCGTGGTAACGGAATGGATCCCCGGCGTAATGCACACCCGCAGCGGCAATCCCGACGGAATCTGCGCCGACCGCGCCGCAGCCTGGGGGACCGAACTGGCCTTGGATAACAGTCCGCAGCTGCACGGAACCACCTTTCTTCGCAATCGCGAACTGCTGCCCCCCCGATCACTTCGCACCCGTCTCAAGGACGCCCTGCTGCTGAAACCCGCCCCCAGACCGCGAGTGCTGGCGCAGGGCGATCCGCTTGTTGTAAAAGGTAAATCCTCATGAAACCACGTTTCCTGCGCGCGCTGGCCGCCGTTGCTCTTTTTCTGCATGCTCCCGCCGCAATCGCCCAGCCCATGTCCGAGCGCGATGCGGCGCGGGTTTATGTCTTTGGAAACAGCCTGATCCATCACCTGACGGATACTGATGAAACCACCGTTCCGCACTGGTTGGCGGTCATGGCACGACACGAGGGGCGGGACCTGGCGCTGGATGGCCGGTGGGGATTCCCCCGCAATTTCGCGACCGAGCTGCCGCCGATCCCCAACTGGTCGTTCAAGTCGGTGGAACCGGCCTGGGACGCTGACCGGCCCTTCAGCAGCGCCGGTTTCGACACCGTAATCCTGAACCCGGAAAACTTCATCCAGTACGACCGCGCCGACCGGCCCTATCTGGGCGACAATCCGGACCGGGCGACGCCCTTGGGCTCGACCCTGACAGTTGTGGACTGGGTGGGTCAAAACACCCAGGACGCGCGGTTCATGATCTACGAAGGCTGGGCCGATCTGAACCCGTTCACCGACAGCTTTCCGCCTTCGGACCGTGAACTTCAGCGGTACTATCGCCACGCTCAGGCCGGCTATGCGGACTGGTATGACGATTACGTGGCGCGGCTGAAATCGTTGCGACGCGAGACGCAGGTCGAGTTCATCCCCGCCGGCCGGGTGATGGCCCGACTGCTGACCGAAGAGCCGCTGTCCCAGATCCCGCCCGAGGCACTTTATTCCGACACCTCGCCCCACGGGACCGAGACAATATATCTGCTGGCCGCGATGATCACCTATGTCTCGATCTTCGGGGCACGTCCGCCGGCAGGTCTTGAACTGCCCGACACCATCGACCCCCTGTTCGCCGCCGCATATGAGCAGACAGCGGACCGGATTTGGGACATCATGCGGGCCGAGGCGCAGTAATGATTACCCGTGCCAGGATCGGCCTGCTGATGACGGGCCAAGGGCTGGTTCACCGGGCCTTCCGGGGGTCGGCCCTGACGATGCTCAGCTTTGGCGGCATCCAGGGGATCCGGCTGGTGTCGAACCTGATCCTGACACGCCTGCTGTTTCCCGAGGTGTTCGGCCTGATGACGCTGATCATGGTGATCATCCAGGGCCTGAACAACTTCTCGGACGTGGGGATCACGCCCGCTATCCTGCAAAGCAAACGCGGCGACGACCGCACCTTCCTGGACACGGCCTTCACGATGCAGGCGATCCGGGGCGTGTTCCTGTGGCTGGGCTGCTGCGTCCTGGCCTATCCTGCCGCACACTTCTATGACGTCCCCGAGATGATGTGGTTCCTCCCGGTTGCGGGCATCACCGCTATGATCTTCGGCCTGCTGCCGACCAAGGTTGAAACCGCGAACCGCCACATGCGGATAGGGCGCCTGACGCTGGTCGAACTTGCGACCGCGGCGATCACCACTGCCATCACCATCGCGCTTGCCGCCATTCTCGGTTCGGCCTGGGCGCTTGTTATCGGGCTGATCCTGGGCGCGCTGATCAAGGTGGCGATGGTCCATCGGCTGATGCCCGGCCCCGCCAACAGTTTTCGTTGGGACCGCGATTCTGCAGCCGAGCTGATCCGGTTCGGCAAGTGGATCATGCCTTCAACCATCGTGGGCTTTGTTATCTCGCAGGGGGACAAGGCGGTTCTGGCGCGCCTGCTGACCCTGACGCAGTTGGGCATCTATAATATCGCCTTCTTTCTGGCCAGCTTTCCGCTGATGCTGGGAACCGCAGTCATCTCTCGGATGATGATCCCGATCTATCGCTCGGCCGCCGAGGATCCAAGCCCGGCCCAGATGCACCGGGTTCGCGTGGTGCGGGTCGCGCTGACGGGCATATTCATGCTGCTTCTGACGGCGCTTGCCGTCTTCGGCCATGACATTGTGACGGCACTCTACGACGACCGATATCGAGAGGCCGGGTCCCTGGTGACGCTGATTGCGCTGGCCAGCATCCCGGCACTGATCGGCCTCAGCTATGATCAGGCGGCGCTGGCGCGGGGCGATACGCGCGGCTTCTTCTGGGTCACGCTTGTGCGGGCGGTCCTGTTCCTGACGCTGTTCACGGTGGGCGCCTTGCAGGCGGGCATTCCGGGCGCCCTGGCCGGTCAGGCGCTGGCGGCGGTGCTGTCCTATCCAATGCTTGTGCGCCTGGCGCGTCGCCACGGGGTTTGGGACGGCTGGCACGACTTGGGCTATGGCATCCTGGGACTGGCACTGGCCGCCTTGCTGCTGGGCTGAGGTCGCGGTCGCTGCCCCCGCGGTGGCGACACCTCACCTTTGCCGGGATCGCTCCCTGATCGCGCGCAGGGCGTGGGCCGGCAGGATCATCGCGCCCTTGACATAGCGCAGGCCCAATCGCTTGGGGCTAAGGGCTGCGCGCCACAGCCATTCCAGCTTTGCGGTCCGCATCACCCGGGGTGCACGCCGCTGGCGGCCGACAATGAAGTCAATTCCGGCACCGACCGAGGCAAAGCCGACGCCATGACAGTGACGGCTTGCCCGCGCGGCGAAAATCTCTTGCCGCGGGGCCCCAAGCGCCACCAGGCACAGCGACGCACCGCTGGCGGCCAGGCGGCGTATCAGCCCGTCTGCTTCGGCGCCTTCGGGATCAAAGGGAAAGCCGGGCGCCGCCACCATCGCGATCCGCAGGCCCGGATGTTGGGCGGTCAGACGGTGTGCGGCCTCCTCGCAGCCCTCCTGGTTTCCTCCGATGATCGCGATGGGCTTGTCCAGCCGTGCGGCCAGCGCACACAGCGGCTGCACCAGGTCGGACCCAGGCACCAGCGAATACTGATGCCCGGCCAGGCGCGCCAGCCAGACAACCGGGTTTCCGTCCGCAACCACCAGGTCATGCGCCGCATAGGCCGCCCGGAATGTCCTGTTGAACTGAAGCTTTTCAAGATGATCGACGTTCATCGTGGCCAGCGCAAAACCCTGCCCGCGGCGTAGCCGGTCCTCGACGATCGTCATCAGGCTGTAACGGTCCCGGACGTTCAGCGCGACGCGCCCCTTGCCGACGATGAACTGCATGGCGTCTGTCTGTCCCTCATGCCACCCGCAACCGGCGGGGGCGTGTCGTTGTGTGCGATTGGCGACCGCATTTCGTCCAAAGGCAAGCCGCCCCAGCGATCGCACATGCGGCATGTGTGGTCATGCCGCACCTTCATTGCCCAGATCCTCAGCTGCTGCAACCGGAACAAGGAGCCGCAGATGGGTAGCCAAGGCATCCACATTGCCGGGATCGAGGACGGACAGATGATCGCCCGGCAAATCGTGAGGCGTTCAACCAGCCGCGGCGACCGCCGCCCGACCCAGTCCCTGCTGCAGGCTTTCTCTGGTGTCCCAGAAACTGGTGTCGGCCCGAATGATCGTGAAGGGCCGGTCACAGGGGTGCGGTTTGCACAAGGATACCGCCCTGACATTTGCCTGGATCAGATGCGCCATTTCATCCACATCTTCTGGCAGCACGTCACCGCCTGGATGATGGTGTTTCCCGGTCCGGTGCCGCACGGATTGTGCCCAGGTGGCCAAGGCCGCGCCGGCGGAGCTGGCACAGGTGCGCGCGCAGCCTGGCTGCGCCGGTGACTGTCGGACGTCCGCCCGGACCGG
Source organism: Paracoccus saliphilus (assembly GCA_003255745.1). Taxonomy (GTDB): domain Bacteria; phylum Pseudomonadota; class Alphaproteobacteria; order Rhodobacterales; family Rhodobacteraceae; genus Paracoccus; species Paracoccus saliphilus_A. The sequence goes on along the minus strand of QKYL01000063.1, from coordinate 20,441 downwards.
CCGCGTCCAGCACGGCAAGCAGAGTCACCTCGCGTCCGGCACGGCAGCGCGGCCTGTCCTTGTCCGACAGGGCCAGCCGGGCCAGCCCTTCGGGTGTCGGTTCCTGCATAACGTCGGTGCTGTAAAGCGAAAGGCCGTGATGCGACCGGACCAGGCTGATCAGGCGCAGCGCCAAAAGCGAATCCCCGCCCAGATCATAGAAGTCGTCGTTTGTGCCGACATGCGGCAGGCCAAGCACCTCGGCCATGCAGCACGCGATGCCCAAGGCCTGCGGTACTTGGCTTTCGTCTTGCCGGATCGAGGTACGCGCCGCCGGACGCGGCAGGCGGGCAACGGCGATCTTGCCGTTGGGGATGAGCGGCAGATCAGCGAGGGCGATCAGGCGCGGCACCATATATCCCAGCAACTGTCCCACCAGCTGCCGCGCAACCCCGTCAGTGGTGTTTCCGGGGCGAAGATCACCCAGGCCAGCAACCGCGCCGGCGGCCCCTTGTCCAAATCCACGTAAACCTGCGCAACCCCTGGCTGAGCCGCCAGCACCCCCTCGACATGGCCAAGGTCGATGCGGTAGCCGCGCAGCTTGATCTGGCAATCGGTTCGGACCAGGAACATCAAATCGCCTTCGGACGATCAGCGCGCTAGATCTCCGCTGCGGTAAAGGCGCCTGCCCGCATGCCACGGGTCGGACGTGAACATGGCGGCATTGGCTTGGGGATTGTTCAGATAGCCGCCGGCAACGGCCGCGCCGCCGATCCACAACTCGCCCTCGCCGCCCTGCGGCGTCAGCGTGCCGTCGGCAGCGCGCAGAAGGACCTGGGCATGGCCAGTGGCCGTCCGATCGGCAGTTCGGCCTCGGCGGGCAGCGCAAGCGACTTCCACAGGGTGCAGGTGATGGTTCCCCCGGTCGGGCCATAGGCGTTGAACAGCGAGACCTGCGGGGCGATCCTGCGCCATTGGCGGTAAGCCACGGGCGAGACGCGCTCGCTGCCGGTCACCACCAGCCGCACGGCAGCGGACAACGAATGGCCCTGTTCGCCAAGCGTGTTAACCATCTGCTGCCAATAGCTGGCGGGCAGGTTCAAAAGCGTCGCGCCCTGCCGCTCCACCATGGCCTGAAGATCCTGAACCGGCCTTGCGGGCCCCGGCTCCCGCAGTACGACCGTGGCACCTGCCAAAAGGTAGGCCAGATCTCCTCCAGCATGACGTCGAAGCCGGGCGCAGCGAATTGAAGCACCCTGTTGCCCTCCGCCAGCCCGAAGGCCTGGATCATGGCGTCTGCAAGTGCGGAAAGCGCCCCCTGGACCCCATGACTGCTTCGGGCACCCCGGTCGATCCCGAAGTGCAAGACACATATGCCAGACTGTCGGCCGACAGGACCGGACGAGCCGGCGGGTCGGCTTCCGCAGGCGCATTCACGGCATCATCGGCACCCCTTTTGCGGCCAAAGGCGAGGCGGGGTCGGCGACCAAAACGCACGCCTTGACCTGGCGCATCAGTTTGGCAGGATATTCACCAGGCTGATTCAGATCCAGCAACGCAAAGGCGGCGCCCAGCTTCAGCACCGCTGCGATCTGCTTGGCGCACCGGGGCAAGGCAATGGGGACGACCAGCCTGGCTTCAACGCCCCCTGCGGCAAGCCGCCGCGCGATCCCGTTGGCCATCCGGTCCAGTTGTGCAAACTCCAGGTTTCGCCCGGTCGCAGGCTCGACGATCGCGGTATGCCGTGCCTTTGCACCCGCGATCGCCTCAAAACGGGTCGCCAGATCACGGGGATCTGTTTCCGCCAATACCGAAGGACGGCCAAGGGCCAGGACCTGCGCCTCGTCCCAAGAGGACAACATAGGCCGCCCGGAAAGGGCCGTGTCGGGTTCGGCACGGGCAATCTCCTCCAGCAGGCGCTGCAGATGCCCCAGGACACATCGCGCCGTGGTGTCCGAACCCAGGGCTGCGTCATATTCCAGCGAAAGGTCGAAACCCTCGGTCGCATCGTGCACCGAAAGCGACATGAGCGAGTTGCCCCGTTTGATCAGCAGCACCCGGGTCCAGCCACATCCGCTCTGGCACAGACGCGCTTGAAGCGTTTCGCGCTGGTACATCACGACCATATCGTACAAGGCCTTGACCCCGGTCCGGTCGGTCCACTGCCGGATCTGGGTCCGGCTGGCATGGGCATCCAGCCAAAACCTTTGGTCGGTCGATGCCGTTGTTGCGATCGCGCTGCACATACGCTTTGACCGTGCGATCATTATCCTTTGGAGGCGTCCCCGTCAGGTCGATGCGGCTGAGGGTGACACCAGGTTCGTGGTGAACGCAAAGCCGGGGCTGCCCCGCATTCCCCGGGCACAGAACCGTCCGCAGGATCTGGTGGCGAAGGGCCAGCCTGTGCCACGCCGCATCCAGACCACCGCTGTCCAATATTCCGGCTGGTGCATCCACCAGCACCTGTTCGACATGCGCCTGGCAGTCGCCCTCGCCGTGAAGCGCCGAAAGGAAGGCGGCCTGCGCATCCGTGACAGGACGAAGATTGCTGAACCCACCAGGTCGGAATTTCTGGCGCAGGCTCCAGCTCGCATCGTGTTGGTCCGTCCTGTCATCGAAAAATGCCCGTTTTCACCGCCAGCATTAACTCTTTATTATCATCATCTTGCCTGCCCTAAACAAGATGGGCTATCGATGCTTCTACAACGATCTTATTCCGCCGGGACAGCCGGGGTCGCGAATGGCCACCGCAATCCTGCATCCTGTCTGCGCCCAACCGGCACAAGAGAGGACGCAAACCATTGTCATGCCTTGACTGCAGCGCGGAACAGGTCCGCAAGCCGGGCCGCCTGCGATGCGATGTTGTGGCGATCAAGCGCGCGTTCCCGCGCGGCAAGGCCCATGGCGGAGAGCTGCGGTCCGGGTGTGGCTGCGGCCTTTTCCAGAGCCCGCGCCAGGTCCTGCACGCTTCCCGCCGGTATCAGCCACCCCGTCTGGCCGTCCAGCATCAACTCGGGAATGCCCGCGATAAGGGTCGCGATGCTGGGTCGCGCACTGGCCATGGCCTCCATCAGGGCAACCGGCAAACCTTCGGCAAAGCTGGGCAGCACCATCACATGCGCATCGGCCAGCGCCTGCCGGACGCCTGCCTCATCCAGCCAGCCCGGCATGCTGACGCGCGCCTCCATCCCGTGTTTCAGGATAGCGGCACGAAGGTCGGGTGCCAGCGGACCGTCACCCACCAAGGTCAGGTGGACCGGCGCGGCGCAGCGGGCCATCGCCTCGATCAGGACCATCTGCCCCTTCTGCTCGGCGAACCGCCCGACCGAGACAAGACGCAAGGGCTGATCCGGTCCGGGTCCGGCGGGCATCGGGGCAGGTGCCGCAAACATCGCCGGGTCGATGCCGCAATGCACGACGTGCAGCTTGTCCCAGTGCGGAAAGGCCGTCCAGCGCGACAGCTGGCTGCGCCCGAACGAGCTGACGGCCACCACGAACCTGGATTGGGCGATCTTGTCGGCCATCAGCAGGCCGTGAGGCGCGTCGAATTCCTCAGGGCCGTGAAACGTGACGCTGTAACCGGGTCCTTCCAACAGGCCAACATACCGGGCAACGTCTGCCGAGTTTGTACCAAAATGTGCATGGACATGGGATATGGCCAATTGCCGGCACCTTGTTGCCAAGACGGCAGCCTCGGCCAGGTAGATCATCTGCCGCAGCGGGCCCCGCCCCGGCCCGCTGCGGCGGCCCGCGCGCCAGGCGGTCAACAACGATCCCGGATGCCGGGTTACCGCACGCAATAGCGCCGCGGCCATGCGCAGCGGCCCCTGGTCCAGAATATACTCGGTGCGGTCCTGCTCCTGCCGATCCTCATTGGATGTGACCTTCTGTTCATCGCGGCGCATGGCAAAGCGCGTGATCGACAAACCGGCGGCTTCCAAGGCCCGGATCTCGCGCCGGATGAAGGTCTGGGATGGCCGCGGATAGGTGTTGATCACATAAGCGACACGCAAGGGCGCATCATGTGCGGATAAGGACTGATCGGCCATGATAAGGAATGACAGTTCTGCTCGAGGATATTATTCAAAGAAAGTCTTGCATATGGCGCGCCAGACTGTCGATCTCGTTTCGCGCTGCGCAAAATGGTGCTAACATCGACTCGGACGATTGCGAAAAGGATAGGTTAAGTGTTGATTGGAATGATCGCGATTTCACTCGTGGTCGGAATTTTGGCAATCGCTGGCCTGCTTTTCGCAGGCTATGGCGTCATGTCGGCAATTTTTCTGGGCTATGTTGGCGGCGGCGCGGCCAGTATGCTGACCCTTGCCGCCTTTGTCGCGCTTCGCGACTGGCTGTGGTGCCGTACGGCACAAATCAGCAGCCGGTGCAGCGAGCGACGACCCGGAAGGTCTGAACAATCGTGGCCACGTCCAGCGAAAGACTGACTTCGCGCGAATAACGCTCATCATAGACGGCGCGGGTGGCAAAGGTCGAACCGTTCCGGACCGAGACTTGCCACAGACCGGTGAGGCCGGGCCGATGGGCGGCATAGTAGACACCCGGATAAAGCACGCGCTGCTCGGGCATCATCGGCCGGGGACCAACCAGGCTCATATGACCCAGCAGCACATTGAAAAGCTGCGGAAGTTCATCAAGCGAGGTCTTGCGGAGAAAGGCGCCGACGCGGGTTACGCGCGGGTCGTGGCGCAGCTTCTGGTCGCGGTTCCACTCCTCGCGCGCCGCCGGATCGTTGGCCAGATGGGCCTGAAGCAGCTGATCGGCCTGGGGCCTCATGGTCCTGAACTTGTACAGGCGGAACGACTGCCAGCCGCGGCCAAGACGGTTCTGCGTGAAGATGGGGGAATTCCCGTCCATCATGATTGCCAGTGCAACCAGCAACATGATGGGCAGAAGAAAGGGGAGCGTCAAAACAATCAGAATAATATCAAGCGAACGTTTGCCGCCGTTTTCGTAAATTCCCAATGCGCCGATAATTGCGGCATGATCGGTCACATGGTCAGGATGAATATCCTGGCCCCTGTTAGACTGTACCATTTACTGAACTCCGAAGGCATCACAACGTCGGAAGATTAAAATTTTAGGTATTTGGCATGAACACTTTGGTATGGGCTGTATCCGTAAGGATATATAGCCGCATTCGGACAGGCGAAACAACCTATCTAAAAAGCTGTTTTAGCGCTAAAATTTCAGCTTCTGGTTTATACGGTACAGTTATACTCAACCCAAAGTTGCACCACAGCGGTTCCACCGATCTGGATACATCCAGATGTGCTTGGCCGGCGAATCACCGGCCCCGATCCCACCGTTCCGATTTGCGACGCATCCGAACAGCTAGGGTGATGACTGAATAAACCGCAAAACCAAGCGGGTCCGCAAGTCCGAGCCGCAACACATGCCGGAACGTCGGCCGGTCTTTGCCGGAATTGCAAATCAGATGAGGGTAAATCCGCTCAAGCTGCGAATTACCGGCATCCTGCCGCCGTCGCACGCGCACGAGACGACTGAACCCCTCGGTGATAGGCCAGTGATAAGGCAGTTCGACCCTGATCCGTTCATCCGGCGAAAAATTCAACCGGACAAAGCCGTCATCCGCGATGATCGGGGGGAACTGGCCCCACCGCGCGCGGCCTTCGCTGTTCACGGCGAAAAGACCCGCCCCCGTCACCCCCTCCGCCACAAAAGGAAGCCGCTGCCAAAAGCGGGCATAGGCGGCCGAAATCGCGCTTTGGGCCGGCGGAACCACCAGTCGTGCTCCGGCATACCGGGGACCGGGCCCAGCCAGTGCCTGATAAAGCCCCGCGATCAGACCCGGCCCAAGTTCAACATCGGCGTCAAGGTAAACAAGGATATCATGGCGCGCCGCCCCCTCACCCAGGTTCAGGGCTTCGATCTTGCCGCCAATGGGGGTCTCGATCACGATCAGCGTCCAGCCTGCCGCCGACAGGCTGTCGGACATGTCCCGTGCAAGCTGCGCCGTGCCGTCGGTGCAACCATTGGGAACGACGATGACCTCGTGGACGACGTCTGCCGTCAGATCCTGCCTGCACAAGGCCATCAGGCAGCGCCCGATATGCGCGGCCTCCTGATGCGCGGGAATGATGACCGAGACGCTGCGGCGGTCCATCTACAGGTAATCCGTCGCAAAGCTTGGCTGCTGCGGGCACACCGTGACATGGTCCCGAAGGCGGACGGTCACAGCCGGTCCGCCTTTCCGGCGAAAGGGTTCTTTCATGGCATTCACGTCAAAAATTGGCCGGACACGCTGTTCTCTCCTCGGTAGCATATCCACGGGTTCAAGTGATAGGCTTGAAAAACGATGGATTTGACCGAATGTGCGCTTGCAAGCGGTAGACACAATCTGCCGAAATCGGGGGCTGAAGCCATGATTGGACAGTCCCTCAGGGCCATGCTGCCCTCCACTGTGGGATCTGCAGTGCTGGCAATCGACCACAGCCTGCCCCCCCTGCTGCCGACGGAAGCAGTTATGGTTGCCAGCGCGGTTCCCGCCCGGCGCCGGGAATTCGCGGCTGGACGTGCGGCGGCGCGCTTGGCGATGGCCGAGGCGGGCTTTGCCCCCGCGGCGATTCCTGCGGGCACGGACCGGGCACCGCGCTGGCCCCAGGGCGTCAGCGGCAGCATCAGCCACACGCGCGACATTGCGGCGGCGCTTGCCGCCCGCTGCGCAGACTGGCCATCGGTCGGGCTTGATGTTGAGGAGGCACGGCCCATGGCGTCCGATCTTATGGACCTGGTTGTCGGGGCGCATGATTGCGGGGGCGGGTTGCCGCCCCCTCTGGCCGCCACACTGCTGTTCAGCGCCAAGGAGGCTGCTTTCAAGGCGCAGTTTCCTGTGACGGGCCGTTGGCTCGACCACCGTGACGTGGCGCTGAGGATCATGCCCGGCAGCTTTCACATGGATCTGTGTGGCGTCGAATTGTCCGGCAGCTGGCGCCTGACGGGCCGGCTGTTCCTGACCGTCATGCTGATCACGCACGCCCAGCACGGCGCGCTGCTGAAAGCTTGCGACAGGGGATGATGTCATCATTCTGTGGTCAGCGTTACGCCGGTCAACCCGCTGTCCCACGACAGGACCGGCACGCCCAGATCGGCACGTCCCTGCCGCAGGAGATCGGAACCGCCAGATCTGCACGGCCCCGAACGATGCCCCGCACCGCCACGCCCGTGTTGCGGGGCTGATAATGAACCGCCCGTGACATTCCCGGCAGACACCGATCACCGCATGCCCGGTTGCCGCCCAACATTTCGCGTCAACGATTAAGAACGTGATCTACAAGCCGTCTGGCGTTCTGCGCCACTGGCGCAAAACGCGCCGTGTGGATGCGGCCAAGATCGCGCTTCTGGACCAGCTGCGGTCCAGCCATCCTGCAGCAGCGCATTCCCAGCCCTGCTATTCGCGCCGCAGCGATCGGTCGACGGATCTTGCCACCGCCACGAGCGCAGTTCCCACAGTTATCGCACAATTCTGGCATGAAGCAGGATGTGACGGTCACGGCCACCGGCCTGCCCTCCTCCGTGACCCGCATGCTGATGAGGGGAGGCTGCGCATTCGCCTTCAGGTGGACGGAAACCTGCGTTTCCTGGATATCCATCCCGCAGGGCAGTTCCGGTTCGTCCTATACCGGACCAGGTTGCCGATCGCCGGTGCCCTGCCAGAGGAGTCGATCGCGATGGTTCAAGGCGCCAAAGTCGCCCCGTCCTTTGGCAAGGCTGCCTGACGATCGATTAATATCGGGTAGCGGGATGACGCAAGGCAGCCCTGCGTCATTCCCCCCTCAAGCCATCACTCGGGTCAACGCGCCGTCAATGGCGTCGGTGATCCGGTCGATGTCGTCGGCCGTCGCAATCAGCGCGGGCGACAGGCAGAGCGTGTTGTTCAGCCCGCCCTCCAGCGACCGGTTCGTGGCCCCGATGATGACCCCCTGCCCCAGGCAGTCCGCAACGACTGCCTGTACCATCTTTTCGGCCAGCGGATCCTTGGTCTTGCGGTCAGCGACCAGCTCTGCCCCGCAGAACAGGCCCTTGCCGCGCACGTCGCCGATCACGGCATGCTTCTCCATCAGCGCGCGCAAGTTCGACAGCACGCGCTCGCCCATCCGGGTGGTGTTTTCCAGCAGCCCCTCGTCCTCGATGATCCGCATGTTCTCCAGCGCGGCAACCGGGCCCGCGGTGCAGCCGCCAAAGGTCGAAATGTCACGGAAATGGCTCATCCCGTCCTCGGGCGCGTCCTTGAACATCTCGAAGACGGCCTCGGTGGTCACAGTGCAGGAAATCGCCGCATATCCCGAGGCGACGCCCTTGGCCATGGTCACGAAATCCGGCTGGATGCCGAAATGCTGATAGCCGAACCAGGTGCCTGTCCGGCCAAGGCCGCAGACGACCTCGTCGATGTGCAGCAGGATGTCGTATTTCCGGCAGATCTCCTGCACGCGGGGCCAATATCCCTCGGGCGGCGTGATAACGCCCCCGCCGGCCGTCACCGGCTCCAGCACGATGGCGCCGATCGTGTCGGGCCCTTCGCGCAGGATCACCTCCTCGATCGCGTCGGCGGCGCGCCGGCCGTAATCCTCCACGTCCCACTGCTTGCGGTATTCCAGGCAGTGCGGGACCATGACGAAGCCGTCCGGATAGGGTCCGTATTGCGCCGCCCGCTGCGCCTGCCCCGATGTGGCCAGCGTGCCGATGGTGGTGCCGTGGTAGTCGCGCTCGCGGTAAAGGATCTTGGACTTGCGCCCGGCGTGATGGCGCGCAGAGATCTGGCGGACCATCTTGTAGACCTTCTCGTTCGCCTCCGAGCCGGAATTCGAATAATAGACGCGGGTCATCCCCGGCATCTTCCCAATCAGGCGCTCGGCAAACATCGCGCCCGGCACGGTGCCCGCCGCGCCTGCGTAGTAGTTCAGGCGGATCAGCTGGTCGCGCACGGCATTGGCGATGCTTTCCCGACCATAGCCCACGTTCACCGTCCAGACCCCGCCCGACACGCCGTCCAGATATTCGCGGCCCTTGGCATCCCACAGCCGCATCCCCTTGCCCTCGACGAAGACGCGGGGATCGATGGTTTCATAGGGCTTGTGCTGGCTCAGGTGGTGCCAGACATGGGCACGGTCGGCCTCCACCACATGCGACAGGTCATTGGCGGTCAGATCAAGCGTCATCGAAATCTCCTGGGCATGGGTGGAATCAGGGCGCGCGCGCAAGGGCCCTGTCCATCGGACATGTCAAACCCTGTCGCGAATGGCCCCATCCGGTCAAGCCGCAGTTGGTGGCAGCCGCGCCCGCGCGCCCTGATGCCCTTGCCGGAACATCACCCAAGGCGGCGCCCCCAAGGGGGACGGCAAAGGCGGGGTACCGCCCCTTGACGGGCCGCTGAACGCTCCTCTAACCGTTCGGACGGGGGCCCGGCCGCCGCGCAAACCGAACAGCCAAGGTCAGCATGACACCGAACCGACCTTATCCTTCATTGGCGCAGGCGACACGGGTCTGGGCCCGCGTCGGGTTGCTCAGCTTTGGCGGCCCGGCCGGGCAGATCGCGCTGATGCACCGCCTCCTGGTCGAGGAGCACCGCTGGCTGGGCGAGAAACGGTTCCTGCATGCGCTGAACTACTGCATGCTGCTGCCCGGCCCCGAGGCGATGCAGCTGGCCGTCTATATCGGCTGGCTGATGCACCGCACCCTGGGCGGGATCATCGCCGGGCTGCTGTTCGTGCTGCCGGGCGTCGTGGCGATCATGGCGCTCAGCTGGATCTATGCGATCTGGGGGAATGCCGGCGCGGTGGAGGCGCTGTTCTTCGGCCTCAAGGCGGCGGTTCTGGCCATCGTGGTGCAGGCGGTGATCCGCATCGGCGGCCGCGCGCTGAAGAACGGGCCGATGATCGGCATCGCTGCGGCCTCCTTTGTCGCGATCTTCGCCTTTGGGCTGCCCTTCCCGATCATCATCCTGATTGCGGGGCTGATTGGCTTTCTGGGCAACCGGGCGGGGCTTGCGGCGTTTAGCGGCGGTGGCCACGGAACGCAGAGGGCAGGCCAGGTGGACGACGCCGACACGCTGCTGGGCGAAGAAACGCCCGAGCATACGCGCGTCAACCGGGCCTGGGCGCTGCGCATGTCGATGGTGCTGCTGGCGCTGTGGCTGGTTCCGGTGGCAGGGCTGTTCCTGCTGCTTGGGCCGCAGAACGTCTTTTCACAGATCGCAGGCTTCTTCAGCGTCATGGCAATCGTGACCTTCGGCGGCGCCTATGCGGTGCTGGCCTATGTCGCGCAGGAGGCGGTGCAGAACTTCGGCTGGCTGACGCCGGGCGAGATGCTGGACGGGTTGGGCATGGCGGAAACGACCCCCGGACCCCTGATCATGGTCACGCAATTCGTGGGCTTCATGGGCGCCCTGCGCGGCGCCGAGGGGATGCCGCCGCTGCTGGCCGGGACGCTTGGGGGGCTTCTGACCACATGGGTAACCTTCACGCCCTGCTTTCTCTGGATCTTCCTGGGCGCGCCATTCATCGAAAGGCTGCGGGACAACCAGATGCTGACGGCGGCGCTGACGGCCATCACCGCCGCGGTGGTCGGCGTGATCCTGAACCTGGCAATCTGGTTCGGCCTGCATGTCGTTTTCGTCCAACTTAGGCCCGTCGCGGGATGGGGACTGGAGCTGGAGCTTCCGATCTGGGCGACGCTGAACCTGCCCGCCGCGGGTCTGGTGGCCGTTGCCATGCTGGCCGTGTTCGGCTTCCGCCTTGGAGCGGTGACAGTTCTGGCGATTTGCGCCCTGGCGGGGCTGGCGCTGCGCTTGGCGGGGGTGGCCTGACGGCATGGCCGCAAGCAACCCCGTCCCGCCGTTTGATCCTGATCATGTTTCGACACCAGGCTTCGGTGCATCTGTAAGACATCGCGCCGCAAGGCACCAACCGACGACGCAGGAACAGGCGAATGCAGCTGGACGTGACTAAGGGCGACCCCGCCGTTCCTGACCTGTCGATTCAGCAGGACGGAGCCCGCGTCGTCCTGACGGGCCAGCTGGTCGTCTGGACCCTGCACAGGCTGTCCCCGGTTCCTGCCGCGGCGACGCTGGACCTTGCTGCGCTGGAGGGCTTGGACACGGCCGGGGCCTGGGCCCTTGCGCAGCGGCAGACGGCAGGCGGTTGCGTGACGGGGCTGTCACAGCGTCATGCCACACTGCTTGCGGCGGTGACGGCGGCCCTGCCCGCGCCGCAGCAGGCACCGCTGCCGCCGCCAGGCTGGCATCAAGCCCTGGAGGAGACAGGACGGCAGGTGGTCGGGGCGCTGGTCTATCTGAAAGAACTGGTCGGATACCTGGGCCGCAGCCTTGCCGCGCTTGGCCGAGCCCTGCGACGGCCGGGGCGGTTCCCCCTGACAGCACTGGTCCATCACTGCCAGGAAACCGGCCTGCGGGCCGTGCCGATCGTGGCGGTGATGTCCTTTCTGATCGGCGTGGTGCTGGCCTTCCAGGGTGCGGACCAGTTGCGCCGGTTCGGGGCCGAGATCTTCGTGGTGGACCTGATCGCCATCTCGATCCTGCGGGAACTCGGCATCCTGCTGACAGCAATCATCGTGGCCGGGCGGACGGCCTCGGCGCTGACGGCGTCGATCGGCTCGATGAAGATGCGCCAGGAAATTGACGCGATGCAGACGCTTGGCCTTGATCCCGACATGGTGTTGATCCTGCCCCGTGTCCTGGCGCTGGTGCTGATGCTGCCCATCTTAGGGCTTGTCTCGGCGCTGACCGGCCTTTTGGGAGGAGCGATCATGTCATGGGTCGAGCTGGGAATTTCGCCAGCGGTTTTTTTAAGGCGCCTGGACGAACTGAGCATCGGACATGCCATCGTCGGCCTGTCCAAGGCGCCTGTCTTTGCGCTGATTATCGGCGTCATCGGCTGCCATGCCGGCATGCGGGTGGGAAAGGACGCAGAGTCTCTTGGCCGGATGACCTCAGCAGCCGTCGTCAGCGCGATCTTTGCGGTGATCATTGCGGATGCGGCCTTTTCAATTTTCTTTGCGCGGCTCGGGCTGTGAGTGGCGAGCCCGTGGTTCGCGTCCGCGGTCTGCGCACGCAGTTCGGCACGCATGTGGTCCATAACGGGCTGGACCTGGACCTGCGGCCGGGCGAAATCTTGGGCATCGTGGGCGGTTCGGGCACAGGTAAGTCGGTCCTGTTGCGTTCCATCGTGGGGTTGGAGCAGACGCAGGGCGGCACCATCGAGGTGCTGGGCCGCCGGGTTGGCGATCCTGCCGACCCCGCGCGGCGCGCCTTGCAGCAGCAATGGGGCGTCATGTTTCAGGACGGCGCCCTCTTTTCGTCGCTGACCGTGCGCGAGAATGTCGAGGTGCCGCTGCGGGCGGTTCCGGGGCTTGCGGATGAACAGCGGCAGGCGCTGGCGGAACTGAAGGTCTCGATGGCGGGGCTGCCTTGGACTGCGAACGCGACCTATCCGGCGGACCTGTCCGGCGGGATGCGCAAGCGCGCGGGACTGGCCCGCGCCCTGGCGCTGGACCCGCAGATCCTGTTCCTGGACGAACCGACTGCAGGGCTGGACCCGATCGGCGCCAGCGCCTTTGACCGGCTAATCGTCACGCTGCGCGATGCCTTGGATCTGTCGGTCTTTCTGGTGACGCATGATCTGGACACGCTGTGCGCCTGCTGCGACCGTGTGGCGGTGCTGGCCGAACGCAAGGTTCTGACAACAGGCACGATGGCCCAGATGCAAAAGGTCGATCACCCTTGGGTGCATCAGTATTTTCACGGACCCCGGGCCCGCGCCGCGGCCGGCAAGGACTAGTCGGATGGAGACGAAAGCCAACTATGCCCTGATTGGCGCCTTTGCCCTTGTAGGATTCCTGGGTATCCTGGGGTTCGTTCTGTGGTTCGCGCGCCTGGAACTGGACCGCCAGTTCGCCCAGTACGACGTCTATTTTCCCGAAGTCTCGGGCTTGGGTCCCGCGTCCGAGGTGCGCTTTGCGGGCCTTTCCGTCGGCCGCGTTGTAGACATGCAGTTGGCCCCTGACCACCCCTTGCCCGTGCGGGTCCGGCTGGAGGTCGATCTGGACACTCCCATCCGCAGCGACAGCACCGCTGCGCTGGAGGTGCAGGGCGTCACTGGCCTGGCGCTGGTGGCGATCAGCGCGGGATCTGCCGGCGCTCCGCTGCTGCGCCGGGCGGATGGGCCTGCGGTTCCGGTCATCCCCTCCAGCCGCTCGGCGCTGCAGACGCTCAGCGACCAGGGACCGCAGATCATCAACCGCCTCGGCCTGGTGGCCGAGCAGCTGTCGCAGATCCTGGGCCCGGACAATCAGGACCGCGTGGGGATGATCCTTGCCAATGTCGAACGGTCCAGCGGCAACCTGGACAAGGCGCTGGAAGATGTCGCGATCGCCACCCAGGCCATCGCCGCCGCAGCCACCGGCATCAGTGGGACAGCCCAGCAGATGGATGGACTGGGCGGCCGGGCGGAAACGGCGCTGGACCAGATCGCAGGGGCCGCCTCGCAGGCCCGGACCACACTGGCCGCCGCGAACGGCGCCATCGCGCGTGTCGATGGCTTTGTCTCAGCGGACCTGACGGCGCTGACGCAAGAGCTGCGGCAGGGCGCCACCGGGCTGACGGACCTGACCGCCCGCGGGTCCGCCTCGCTGGACCGGCTGGACGCTGGTGTGGAGGCGGCAATCCGCATCTTTGACGCGGCAGAGGGCGTGCTGACCCGCGACATCGCCCCAGCTGCGTCCGATCTGCGCGCCGCAATGGCCCAGTCCCGGGACGCGCTGGCCCTCCTGTCCGGCGACCTTCCCGAGATCAGCGCAAGCCTGCGCGAGGCTGTCCAATCCGCCGCTGCGGCCTTCGGGTCGCTGCGCAGGGTCATGGACGGAGCGCAGGCGCCGGTGCAGGCATTTGCAGGCGACGCGCTGCCCCAGATCACCCGCCTGTCACGCGACATGCGGGTGCTGGTCGAGAACATGAACCAGCTCGTTTCCTCGCTGCGCCGGAACCCTGCCCAACTTCTGACCGGCCCCCGCACCCCCGAATTCCGCAGATGATAAGGTTTCCCATGCGCCTGAACACCATCTTACTGCTTGCCGGCCTGGCAACTTTGCCGGGCTGCGGCGCGCTTTCGGCCTTGCAGGGAGAGCCGGATCGCGACCTTTTCGAACTGCGCCCGCCCGCGCCCCTGTCCTGTGGCCCGGCCCGGGTCGGCGAACTGGTAATCGAGCCGCCCAAGGCTCGGGGGACGCTGGACAGCAACCGGATCATGATCCGCCCTTCGCCACTGCAAACCCAATATCTGCCGGACGCAGAATGGGGCGATCCGGTGCCGGCCATGATGCAACGACTGTTGGTACGCAGCTTTGACGCGACGGGCAGCTTTGAACATGTTGGCCGTGCGCCCTTAGGTCTGGCGGGCGACTATGCCCTCATCAGCGAAATCGAGGATTTCAACGCAGAACTGAGATCCGACGGCACAGTCGTCCGCCTGACCATCGAGGCGCAGATGGTCAGCGAAATGAAGGCAGATGTCGTGGCGCGCGGTCATTTTGCCGCCACCGTGCCGGCCGGCAGCACCCGCACCGCCGACCTGATCCCGGCCTTTGACGCGGCCGCGCGGCAGGTGGTGGGGCAGATGACGCAGTGGGGACTTGCAGCAGCCGGGGTGCGGCCGGGCAGCTGCAGCTGACGGCGGGGCGTTCTTGCCAGGTCTTAGCCGCGGCCCAGGTTCGCCGTCCAAAATCTGAACCGGCTGCCCCCGGTGACCTCTCGGGTAAGTCCCATCTGGGCAAAGCGGTTCAGCATGCGTTCGGCGGTGATGCGGCTGATCCCCGCCTCCGCCTCGACCTGCATGGCCGAGGCCAGCGGACGGGCCGCCAGCACGGCGATGACCCGGGCGGGATTGTCGCCCTTGATGCCCGCCGTGGCAGCACGGGCCGACGCCGCCCACCGGCTGATCTGGCGCACGGACTGTCGCGCCTCCTTCGCGCCCGCCAGCACCGCCTCCAGATGGGCGGAAAGTCGGTCCGCGGGTGGGCCATAGGCCGTCCAGACCCGCCTGCCTTGCCGGCCAAGCGGCACGAAGCGCAAACAGTCGCACCCCCCGGCCATGTGTCTGGCCGACCAGGTTGCGCCTTCGGCAATCCGCTCGGGCGGCGACAGGCCCGCCAGCCGCCACAACATCAGCGTCAAAGGCCCCGTGGCCAGCGGGTGCAGGTCGCCCGTATTGCCAATGATGGTCAGGAATTCGTCCGCCGTCGCATCGAATTCGGCGCCGCGCGGTCGGACGGCCACGGCCTCGTCCGGCAGGTCCCGGGTGGTCTGACGGCGATGCAGGCCCAGAAAACCCGCAAGATCGGCAAGACCCCCCTGCCCTTCCAGCCGCCGGATCGCCCATCGGGCAAGGCGCATCGCCTCGGGGTCCGAGCTGACGCGGGCGCCCATCAGGTCGCGGCCGATCTCGTCCCGGCGCAGGACCAGACCTTCGGCCCACAACATCGCCTCGGTTTCCTCCAGTGCCAGTCGCTGTCGCGCGCCCTGGGCCTCGGCCTCGGGCAGGGCGGCCAGAGTGGCATCCAGCCGGCCCAGCTCTTGCGCGGCTTCGGCTAGGGCGCGGGCCTGGACCGCCTGCGCCTTTCGCCAGCAATCAAGGTCGGCACCCCCCGACGCATCCTTGGCGCGCAGGTTCATTCAGATGCCGTCGATGCATGGGCGTCACTCTCCATGACCGCATCCTATCCAAGCGCGGGCGCCGTCTCCAGTCTTTCCGTTCCGGACGCGCCATTCACGTCAAGGTCCAAGCCACGCCAGCATGGCAGCCCGACGCCACATTGATCAACAGCGTATTGACCCAGTGTCGCCTGCCGTGCTTTGGCTGGGGCAGTACTGTGACGGCGCGGCGGGCTACCGCTGGTCCCGATCGAACGCTGTCAGGGAAAGACTGTGACCACCCTCATGTCGATCAATGGAACCCTGAGGAAAGCCTTTTTGCCCCGGCACGACCCGGACAGCTTGACAGGCCGGGTCATGGGCAGCCTGGGACGCGCCCTTATGGCCAGGCGCAGCGTGACCTACGAGATCGTCTTCAGCGTGGTCGTGGTCACGGTCGCCACGGCCTTGCGCTTCTTGCTGGACGACACATTGCCGCCGGGCTTTCCCTTCCTGACCTATTTCCCCGCCGTCATGCTGACGCTGGTCTTTTCCTCGCAGCGGTCGGGGATCGTGGTCGGGCTGATCTGCGGTCTGCTGGCCTGGTATTTCTTCATCCCCGGCGACGGCAGCGCGATCGGCACGGCTCTGGCGCTGGCCCTCTATGCGCTGATCATCTCGACCGATATCCTGTTCATCACCGCAGCCACCCGCGCGCTGGAAATGCGGACCGAGGCCGAGGAACGTGCAAAAACCCTGGCCCATTCCCGCAGCCTGATGTTTTCCGAGCTTCAGCACCGCATCTCGAACAACTTGTCCACCGTCGCCGCGCTGCTGCGCCTGCAAAGCCAAAAGCTGTCGGATGAAACAGCGCGGCAGGCGCTGATCGCGTCGCAGACGCGGATCCGCTCGATCTCGCTCCTCCAACGGCGACTGCATTCGCCGGACAGGCAGATGCTGGATGCGGCAGAGTACCTGCGCGAGGTCGCGGGCGACGTGGTCGAGGTTGCCAGCACCGGCCGTGTGGCGCTGTCCTTCCAGATGGACAGCCTGCCGCTGCCGCCCGATGCCGCTGTGCCCCTGGGCCTGATCGCCAGCGAACTGATCATGAACGCGATCGAACATGGAGCCACCGGCAGCGATGGAATCCCAATCCGGATCGCCCTGTCCGTCCGTGGGGAAACAGCCGAAGGGCGCAGGGCGGCGGTACTGGAAATCGCGGACCAGGGGCCCGGCCTGCCACAGGGTTTCGACCTGGCCGCGTCGGACAGTCTGGGCCTGAACGTCGCCCGCCAGTTCGCGACAGCCCTGAACGGCGAGTTGCGCCTGGAACGCCGCACCAAGGGGGGCACGGTTGCACGTCTGGATTTCGCGATCGACCTGCCCGATCAGGATGCCGAAAACCCGACCACGCCCGAGGCAGAAGTGCCCCCGGCCTCTGCCGTGCTGGTGGCGGGCCGGCCCGCACGGACTTAGGGGCGCCCTTCGGTAGACGGCGCGCTATGCGTCAAGGCACTTGGCGGATCTTGCGCGCAGGGACAGCTTGTGCCGCAGAAAGAACCGCACCATGGCCCGTGACGCGTCCGGTCCCGCCGGATCAACAAAACGGCCGGCGCGCGAACCGCCCGACCAGGCATGTCCCGAGCCGTCGATCAGCCATTCCTCGACCAGGGGACGCCCCTGCCCCCTGCGATAGGCGCTTTTGACATAGCGGCGGCCGCCGGGCACCTGGCCGCGGGTCTGGGTGCTGCGCAGGCCCCTGAAGGGTTCCAGCGCCCTGATCGCGATAAAGCGGCCGTTGCGCGGGTTGACCACCTTGTCGTCGCTGCCGTGAAAGATGATCGTCGGGATCGCCGCCAAGGGACGGTCACCCGGATTGCCTTGGCCCATCGCCATCAGCGCCGAGGTGCTGTCGCGGGCGGCGCCCACCGGCAGGCCGGAATGGGCCCCCACCGCCGCGAACAGATCCGGATAAGCGTTCCCCAGGACCAGCGCGGCCGAGGCCCCCGCAGAAAGGCCCGCGACATAGACCCGCGCCGGGTCCACCGGATGCTTGGCGATGATTTCGCGCGTCAGGGTGGCCAGAAGCCCCGGCTCTCCGTCCCCGCGGCCCTGGTCGCTGCGGCGGAACCAGTTCCAGCAGCGGTTGGAATGCGCCTCGCGCGCCTGTTCAGGGTAAAGCACCAGCATATGGAATTCCTCGGCCAGCGCGTTCATCCGCGTGGCCTTGGCAAAATCATCCGCTGTCTGGCCACAGCCGTGCAGCATGACCAGCAACGGCAAGGGTGCCGCCGCCGCCGCCGCGGGCACATAGATCTTGTATCGCCGCTTGCCCAGTTCGCACGAATGCACCCCGGCCCGGAACGAAGCATTCCGCGGCGGCGTAATCTTGCGCGGCAGCGGCACGGGGGAAGGCCCGATGCGGGAAGCAGGCTTGGGCTTGCGGGGCGCCGGCTTGGGCTTGGCGGCAGGTGCCGCAGGGGCTGGCGCCGACATCTTCATTGCCGTGATCGTTGCCCGCGTCGCTGTGTGGAGGAAGGCCGAAACGATACCGGCCGCTGCAGTCCCCGTCTTCTTGCGCGAGCTTCTTCGCTTGGGGGGAAAACCGTGGATCATGTGACCGAACCTTGCCGAGAAAATCATCTGCCTTGACTGCTAGATGGCCCCCCGCTGTCCGGGATGCAACAACGGCCACGGGTTTGACCATGACTGACGCCAGGACTGCTAACACAAGCGGCACCTGTCGCGCCGTGCCGGCCTGCCGCGCCAAAGGTATTGAAACCTGGTTGCGCGGGTTGCGTTGGTCACGACAGCCCAGGAGAAAGCCATGTTCCGTCTTTTCAAGTTTTTCGCGATCTTCAAGATGCTCCGCCGCTTCATGCGCCGCCGCTGAGGTGGCTGCTCCGGGGCCAACCGGCAGGTTGCCCCGGCCAGCATCGGCAAGCCTTGGCCGCCCGTCTGATGGTCCGGACAGGCGTCCTAATCCTCTGCGCTCCAGGCCCTGTCGCAGACAGAATAAAGGAAGGTCGCCGACCACGTCAGCACCATGAAGCCGCCAAGCGACTGCATCATGCTGATGATGCGCAATGGACCCACAGCTTCTATCTGGGTATAGCCGAGCGTCACGAAATTGATGCCCGAGAAATAGATCAGGTCGTTCCACGACCCCGCGAAGGCGCCGCCCAGATCTCCCATCCCACCCCATGTGACGATCAGGCGGTAAACACCTGCAAAGGCCAGGATCTCCAGCGTGTGAAGGCCCACCAGCCCCACGAAAACGATCATGATGGCCGCCTTTTCGGCCTCGCGCGCGTTGGGCTTGGCCGCCCGGATCGCCAGCAGTCCATAATGATGGGCGATGCCCAGAATGCAGACCAGGCCGAAGCCAAGCAGAAGTGCCATGTCAGTGTCCCTTTCGTCATTGATGCGGTCTTGGCATATCGGTCCCCCGCCGCACCTCGGCACGGGATGGCGACCTCATCCCTGCCAGATGTCCGCCAGAAGCCGCGCCGGATTGTTGTTCAAACGATCGGGTGCCGGGCTGTCATAAACCACCAGCCATTCATCCATGCTCCACCGGACCAAGCCTTCGGAATGATCATGCTGCCCGCGATAAGGTAGGTCGCGGACCAATTCGATCTCTGACGCCTGAACGATGCCGGAACGTTGGTGGTCCACCGCGCCCCGCCAGCGCCGGATGGCGGCCACACCGTCCGCAGCAGTTACCGGCCCCGTCAGAAGGACCAGATCCTCGCCGTCAAGTTCAAGGTCTCGGATGCCAAGCCCGCGCGTTGGGATCAGGTGCTTGCGATAGCGTCGATGCCCGTCGATGCGCCGCGCCTTCAGATGGCCCTTGCGGGTCACCTTGAATTCAAATTCCAGCACCACTGCCATCTCGCGCAGAACAGGACCTCTCAGGCCCAGCCAGACCCGCATCCCGCGGGCGGCGATCCCTTCGATATCCAGCCCGTTTTCCTTGCAGGGCAGGTTCAGGAAGGGCCCTAGTTGGGCATCACCCTTCAGCCACGTCTTCAGCCGGCTTTTCTTTGCGTGCAGGCGGATGGTCTGGGCGCGACGGCTGCCATTCCGGCCCACGGGCATGGGTGCGCCGTCCAGCTCGGCCAGCGGCAGGCGTCCCAGAAACATCCGGTTCGGGTCACACCGGATCTTGGCCAGTCTTCGCAGGGCTTTGGTCCGGCCGCCCTTGGCCTTCCCGCGCTTGAGGGCATGCGAGCCGATCACCCACAGCCAGCCGTCATCCGCCATCAGACCTTCGATATCCATCTCGCCGCCGGGACCGGCGGGCAGTTCCAGAAAGTCGCCAAGCGAGACATGAACATGGTTGCCCCAGGCGGTGCCGGCAGGGGTCAGCCGGTCGACTCCGGCCGTTTCGTCACACGAGGTGAAAAGGGCATTGCCCGCCCGCGCCGCGGCAGAGACATTCTTATGAAGCGCGTCGTCGACATGCTTCCATTCATCCATTTCAGTGAAGATCAGCATCACCTGTCTTGCGGGCGCTTCTTCCATGATGTTCTCCTTCCGGCAGGCAGGAAACGTCGCCAGCGCGGCATTGGTTCGCAAGACCATAGACTGCCTTATATCGATGCTGCCCCGCGTCCCTCCTTGCAGGATCGCGCGAAGGAGAAAGACAGTCGCCTCATCCCTGGCAAGAGATTCCGAACCTGAACAAAGGGCCGGCATCCTTCGGGGCGAGCGGCTGATGCTGATGAGGGCGGGTGGATTTATGCAAAGGGTGTATTGACCCAGCTGAATCTGCTCAGGT
>KZ836037.1 GCA_003255745.1 Paracoccus saliphilus | reverse complement strand
CATGATTCCGGGTTTTGAAGAAACGCTTTAGCCGTCCAGCAAGGCGCGTGCGGCTTCGGTGGCCGCATCGGTGACCCGGTCCCCGGCCAGCATCCGTGCGATCTCGTCCACTCGCTGCGGCTCGGATAGGGGCGTTACATTCGAGGTGGTCATCCCGTTCCGGACGCTTTTCGCGACCCGGAAATGCACTGCGCCAAGGGCTGCGACCTGCGGCGAATGGGTGATCACCAGAACCTGCGCCCCCTCTGCCAGTGCTTTCAGCCGCCGCCCCACCGCATCCGCCGTCGCACCGCCGACGCCGCGGTCGATCTCGTCGAAAATCATGACCAGCGCGTCGTTGCCTTGTGCCAGGCAGACCTTCAGCGCCAGCAGGAACCGCGACAGTTCGCCCCCCGACGCGATCTTGTCCAAAGGTCCCGAAGGCGCGCCCGGATTGGTGGCGACCGTGAAGGCCACCATGTCGCGACCATCGGGCCCCGGCTCGCCAGGACCAACCACAGTAGTGAAAACCGCCCGCTCCATCTTCAGGGGGGCAAGTTCTGCGGTCACGGCACGATCCAGGCGCAGCGCGGCCTGCTGACGGGCGACTGTCAGTTGATCGGCGGCGACGTCATAAGCGGCCTCAGCTTCGCGCGCCGCAGTCCGCAAGGTACCCAGTTGCGCCTCTCCGGCGTCGATCCGCTCCAGCCGGTCGCGCAGCGTGTCAGCCAAGCCGGCCAGATCGTCGGGCAGCACGTCGTGTTTCCGGGCCAGCGCCCGCAGGGCGAAAAGCCGTTCTTCGGTGGCTTCCAGGGCATGGGGATCGAAATCCAGCGCCGACAGGGCATCCTCGACGCCCTGCGTCGCCTCGCCCAACTCGATCAGCGCGCGCGACAGGGCGGCCAACGGCTTGTCCAGGCGCCCTTCGGCACGGTCCGAGGCACCCTCCAGCCAGCGGGCCGCATCCACCATCGCCCCCTCGGCCCCGTCGCCGCCCAGCATCTGCAGGGCTCTGGCCACGTCATCGCGGATGCGTTCGGCCCCCTGCATCGCGCGGCGGGCGGTGTCCAGACGCTGCTCCTCGCCAGGCTCGGGCGACAGCTTGTCCAGTTCGGCCACGGCATGGCGCAGAAACTCTTCCTCCTTGCGCGCGGCCTCAAGGCCAGCCTCGGCCTCCGCCAAGGCGCGGGCCGTGTCGCGTCGGGCGGCCCATGTCTGCCGCAGCGGCGCCAGATCCAGTGCCCCAAAGGCATCCAGCAGCGTCCGGTGACCCCGCGGGTTAAGCAGGCCCCGGTCGTCGTGCTGGCCATGCAGCTCGACCAGCACCTCGGACAGTTGCCGCAGCACCTCGCCCGAAACGCGGCGGTCGTTCACCCAGCCCGTCTTGCGGCCGTCCAGCCCATTCACGCGGCGCAGGATCAGTTCATCGTCGTCGATGCTGATGCCGGCATCAACCAGAACCGTCCGCGCCGGATGGCCGGGGGGCAGGTCGAACACGGCCTGAACCTCTCCCTGTGCCGCCCCCTGACGGACCAGGTCGGCGCGGCTGCGCCAACCCAGGACAAAGCCCAGGCAGTCCAGCAGGATCGACTTGCCTGCGCCGGTTTCGCCGGTCAGGACATTCAGGCCCGGTCCGAAGCTAAGCTCCAGCCGGTCAATCAGCAGCATGTCGCGAATGTCGAGGCTTCTAAGCATGTGGCCGCTGGATGCGCCTGCGCGCACCGCTTCTCCCTTACAGCCAGCGCCCCTGTATGGTCTGGCGATAGATGTTGGTCAGCCAGCTGTTCCCCCGCGCCTCGGCAGCTAGGCCACGACCGCGCAACTGGCGGAAAGCGTCATCATAAAAGGGCGAGGATTGGAAGTTGTATCCCAGGATCGCGCCAGCCGTCTGCGCCTCGTCCGGCAGGCCAAGGGCAAGGTATGCCTCGACCAGGCGCAGCAGCGCCTCGGGGGTCTGGGTGGTCGTCTGGAAGTCCTCGACCACAACACGGAAGCGGTTCACAGCCGCGGTATAGTGCCCGCGCTTGAGATAGAAGCGTCCGATCTCCATTTCCTTGGCGGCCAGGTGATCGAAGGCCAGATCGAACTTCAGGATGGCGCTACGGGCATATTCGCTGTCGGGATATTGCTCGATCACCGTGCGCAGCCCCTGAAGCGCCTGGAAAGTCAGGCCCTGATCGCGGCCCACGTCGTCGATCTGGTCGTAATAGGACAGTGCCAACAGGTATTGGGCGTAAGCCGCGTCCTCGTCACCGGGATAGGTATCCAGGAATCGCTGCGCCGCGCCCCGCGCCTCTTCATAGTTCTTGGCCTTGTGGTTGCCATAGGCCTGCATGATCAGGGCACGCTTGGCCCATTCCGAGTAAGGGTAAAGCCGCTCGATCTCGCTGAAATAAAAGACGGCATCGGCCGGACGGCGGCTGTTTTCCAGTTCATATTCGCCGCGCTTGTAGATTTCCTCGGCGGTGAACTGATCCAGGTTTTGCCGCAATGCCGAGTCGCGGCTGTCCGAGCAGCCAGTCAGGACCATGCCGGACAGCACCGCAGCCACCACCGAAGCCGAGATTTTCGAGCGCGCCATCTTACCCTGCCCCACCATTCTGCCCTGCGGCTGCCCCTTGGGGGCAGCGCTGCCGGCACCTCCTAGCACAGAACATCAGGGGGCGCAAAATGGCAATCCGTTGAATTCCGCCCCGCTTTCCCATGGAAAGCCGCGCAAGGTCGCGCGCCGCAACCTGCCAAGGGCATCCGGCGCCGCCGCTATTCGGCCGCGACCGACAGGGCGCCGACAAAACCCGCGCGAGGTCCGTAATCCGCCATGCCGGCACCCGGCAGGCGGTCTTCCAGATCGGCGCTGCACACTTCCCAAGTCCAGGCGTCCGGTTGGGAAAACAACGCGCGCAGCAGGCGGTTGGTCATTGCATGGCCCGCACGGTGGCCGGTATAGCGCGCCAGCAGCGGTGCCCCGGCCAATGCCAGGTCGCCCGTCGCGTCCAGCATCTTGTGACGCACGGCTTCGTCCGCATGGCGCAGCCCGCCGGGGGTCAGCACCCGCGCGCCGTCAACCACCACAGCGTTCAGATAGGTCCCGCCCAAGGCCAGGCCGTTTCGGCGCATGGTTTCCACATCGGCGGCCCGGCAGAAGGTGCGGCTATCCGCCAACTCCCGCAGGAACGCACCGTTGGCCATGTCCAGGCGCTTTTCCTGATGGCCAATGGCGGCATCGGTGAAGTCGATCTGAAAGTCGATTTCCAAATGGTCGGCAGGGGAAAGCCGGGCAAATGCTTCGCCGTCACGCACCTCGACTGGGTGCAGCACCCGGATGGCGCGCAGCGGAGCCGCCTGCCGGGCGATGCCAACCTCCAGAATGCCGTCGACGAAGGGGGCAGCCGAACCGTCAAGAATGGGGATCTCGGGGCCGTCCACCGTCACCAGGGCGTTGTGTATCCCCAACCCCGCCAGCGCGGCCATGACATGTTCGATGGTCGACAGGGTGACGCCCGCGCCATTGTCCAGCAGCGTGCAAAGCCTGGAGGGCGTGACGTGATCCCACAGCGCCGGAAGGTCGATGGCGGGCATCAGGTCGGCGCGGCGAAAGACAATGCCGTGGCCGGCGGGCGCGGGATGAATTTCAAGCCGGGTGGCTGAACCGGAATGCAGCCCTACGCCCGTGAATGTCACCTTGTCTTTCAGCGTTGCCTGCATGATCGGCCTGTCCCTGGGATTCGTACCGCCGGATTTCCAGCTTCTTGCCACAGCAGCTAATTTCCGCCGCGCCGTCATACAATTAACGTTTTGTAACGGGGTGAAACATTGGCCCCAACAAAACGCGCAACCCCTGCGGGAATTACTCTAATCGTCGGTGATTCAATGAAAAAGAGCCGCAAGATGCGGCTCTTTCGGAACATGGATGTACCGCAGTTGTGATCCGGATCAGTTCGCCTGACGCCGCAGGAAGGCCGGGATCTCGACATTGTCCTGAGCGCTGTCGGGGCTGGCCAGATCGTCGAAATCAGAGTCCTGCTGACGCGCCCGCACGGCGACCCGCTCATTCACGCGCTCGGCAATGGACGAGGCGCCGGGCTTGGCCGCCGGCGGCTGGTCGCCGTGGCCTGCCATCCGCTCCAGCATCCGGCCCAGGCCGCTCATGCGGCTTTGAACACGGCTGGTGTCGGCCTGAGGTTGAGGGGCGGGACGGTTGCCTTGGCCGTGATTGTCCACGGCGCGGCGCAGGCGGTCCATGACCTCGGGCGCGGGCTGGCCCGGCCGGGTGGCGCCGGGCGCGCGCGGGGCGACGAAGGCCGAAGCATCGTCATCGATCCGAACGGCCGTCTGGCGGGCGCTGTCCTTGGGCTGGTAGGCCGGCTGCGGCATGTCATCCTCGTGCCGGGCGGCAGGGGCATGGGGCGGGACAGAATGCTGCGCCTCGACCTGCGCGGCGGTGCGGCGCGGCGGCATGGGCGCCTCGTCCTGCGCGGCGGGCGCCGAAACCTGAGGATTCTGCGTCAGCGGCGCCGCCATGCTGCGGCGAGGCGAGGGAACCTCGGCCACAGCGGCAGCGGCGTCGATGCCGGTTGCCACGACCGAGACGCGGATCGTGCCGTCCATGTCCGGGTCCAGGGTCGAGCCGACGATGATGTTGGCATCGCTGTCCACCTTGTCGCGGATGACATTGGCGGCCTCGTCCAGCTCGAACAGTGTCATGTCATAGCCGCCGGTGATGTTGATCAGCACGCCACGCGCGCCGTTCAGGCTGATCTCGTCCAGCAGCGGATTGGCGATGGCACGTTCAGCGGCTTCCTGGGCGCGGTTTTCGCCCGAGGCCTCACCGGTGCCCATCATGGCCTTGCCCATCTCGTCCATGACGGAACGTACGTCGGCAAAGTCCAGGTTGATCAGGCCCGGCTTGACCATCAGGTCGGTCACGCCCTTGACGCCCTGGTACAGCACATCGTCGGCCAGCGCGAAGGCGTCGGTGAAGGTGGTCTTTTCGTTGGCCAGCCGGAACAGGTTCTGGTTCGGGATGATGATCAGCGTGTCCACGACCTTCTGGAGCGCCTCGACACCCTCCTCGGCCTGACGCATTCGCTTGGTGCCCTCGAACTGGAAGGGCTTGGTCACGACGCCGACGGTCAGGATGCCCATCTCGCGCGCGGCCTGGGCGATGATCGGGGCGGCGCCGGTTCCGGTGCCGCCGCCCATGCCGGCGGTGATGAAACACATATGCGCGCCCATCAGGTGATCGACGATGTCCTCGATCGTCTCCTCGGCGGCCTTGGCGCCGATGGAGGGCTTGGCGCCCGCACCCAGACCCTCGGTCACCTTTGGCCCGATCTGGATGCGTGACGTGGCCCGCGACTGCTGCAGCGCCTGCGCGTCGGTATTGGCCACCACGAATTCGACGCCGTCGAGCTGCTTCTGGATCATGTTGTTGACCGCGTTGCCGCCCGCACCGCCGACACCGAAGACCGTGATACGCGGCTTCAGCTCTTCTTCGTCGTTCATCATCAGATTGAGGTTCATGGTTTCCGCCTGTTATCGCTGCTTTGCTTATCGGGCGCGGACTGTCCGCTCGAATCCCCCGGATTTACTGGTAATCGTAACCATTCTGCCACGGTGCGTCACCCGAAAAAGGCAGCAAACGCGCGAAATATGGGAGGTCTGGCACCATCTTTCGGCGGTATCTTGCCACAGACGCAGAATGTGGTGGGGACAACCCTACCACGGTATACCAGCCTGTTTTTTTCAATCACCAGTTGTTCTTGAACCAACGGTAGGCGCGGCGCAGGCTGCGCCCCGGATAGCTGTCGGCCGGCATCTCGAAGTCCCACCATTCGTCCTGCGGATGCGCCGCGAACAGCGCCAGGCCGACCGCGCTGGAAAAGCTGGGATCGGTCAGCTGGTGGGCCAGGCCGTCGATGCGCAGCGGCCGCCCGCAGCGGATGTTCGGCCCCAAAATGCGTGCGGCCAGCCCATCCAGTCCAGGAATTTGGCTGCCGCCGCCCGTCAGGACGATCTGCTGGCTGGGCATCGAATCGAAACCCGCCGCGTCCAGCACACCACGGACATTTTCCAGGATCTCCTCGACGCGCGGGCGCATGACCCCGATCACGTCGGCGCGGCTGACCTGCCGGCGATCGGCATCCCAATCGCCGGTCTCGGCGCCCACGTCGATCATGTCGCGGTCGTCGCGGCCGGTGGCCTCCACCCCGCCGTTCAGGGTCTTCAGCCGCTCGGCCACGGGCAGGCCCACGCGCAGGCCCTGCCCGATGTCCTGGGTGATCAGGTTGCCGCCGATGGGCACATGGTCGGAAAAGATCATGTGCTTCTTGATGAAGACCGACACACCGGTGCCGCCGCCGCCGAAATCGATGCAGGCGGCGCCCAGTTCCTGCTCATCCTCGACCAAGGCCGCCCGGGCCGAGGCATAGGGGGCCGAGGCGATGCCCGCCAGTTCCAGGTCGCAGCGGCGGATGCACTGGACAAGGTTGCCGATGACGTCGCCGTCGACTGTCAGCACATGCATGTCGCAGAACAGCTTGTTGCCCAGGTGGTCGCGCGGGTCGGCCAGGCTGGAGCGGTTGTCGACGGCAAAGTTCACCGGCTGCGCGTGCAGCACCTCGCGGCCGCGGCCGAAATCGGGCTGCTCGCAGGCGGCGAGGACCGACGCCACGTCATGGTCCCCCACCTTGCCCGAAGCCAGAGTGATCTCTCCGGCCAGGCCGTAAGAGGCAGGGCGTCCACCGGACAGGCAGGCGATGACGTGATCGACGCGCACGCCTGCAACCTTTTGCGCGGCCGCGACAACGGTGCGGATGGCGCGTTCGGTTTCGGCCATTGTCTCGATCTCGCCGCGTCGCATGCCGCGGGACCGCGTCGAGGCTGCGCCAATCACGCGGAAATTCACCTGCCCCGCCATCGGCCCGACGCCATCGGTTTCGCGGAACGTTCCGGTACCGTCAAAGCGCAGGACAAGGCAGGCGATCTTGGACGTGCCGATGTCCAGGATGCCGATGACGCCCCGCTGCAGGGCCGCCCGGCGCATGTTCCGCATTGCCCGCTGCGTCTGATACAGTTCCGCCATTCGCCTGTCCCGTTCCTCAGCCCTTGGTTTCTTCCGGCAACACGCGCCCATCCGGCCCCAGCAGGGGAAGGCTGCGCGCCTGGCGGATGGTGTTGCGCGCGTCGATGCCCAGCCTCAGCACCGGGCGTGATGGATCGCGCAGATCGACGACGCTGATGTCGCGGCCCAGCATGTCCTCGGCCCGGTCCAGCGCAATTGCCGCCTCTAGCGCGATGGTCGCACCGGTTTCGGGCAAAAGGATGCGCTGGTCGTGATCCAGCACCAGGTCCCACCGCCGCTCTCCGCGCCGCACCAGCCCTCGCACCCTCGGCAGGATCGGACCCGCCGCATCAAACAGTGCCAGCGCCTCACCGGTGGCCAGGTCCGCGCCCTCGCCCGAGATAAGCGGCAGTTCGGGACGCACCTCGCGCGAGGTGACGCTGGCGACCCGGTGGCCGCCACGGTCCAGCATGTCAATACCGCGGGCATGGCGCCACAAGATCGCCGGCTCGCGCTCGGTGACGACGGCAGACAGGATGCCACCGGGCTTGATGCGCAGGTCGATCGCCTCGACCGCATCCAGTTGCATCACCTGCAGCCGCAGCGCGGGCAGGTCGATATCGAAGCTGGAGGCCGGCAGGTCCACGGGCAGCATGGCCCGCAATGCGCGGTCCACCACCGGGGATGCCCCCTCGATCGTCATCAGCCGGACTTGGAATTCGTCGCGGCTTTGAACCTTGGTCACGACCTGCGCCACGTTGTCCTTCAGCGCGGCGCGCCGATCCTCGTCCGACAGCCAGAGGCCCGCAATTAGGGCGATGACAAATGCCGGCAGGCCGACCCGCAGGACGCGGCGGTAAAGCGGCGTCAGCCACATCCGCTCCAGCCGGTATTTCAGGCGCGAGGGCGCGGGATCGCGGCGCTGCCGCGCGGGGGGCGGGGTGATCTGCTTTCCGGGG
This sequence comes from Paracoccus saliphilus, assembly GCA_003255745.1. Classification (GTDB taxonomy): domain Bacteria; phylum Pseudomonadota; class Alphaproteobacteria; order Rhodobacterales; family Rhodobacteraceae; genus Paracoccus; species Paracoccus saliphilus_A. The sequence continues at coordinate 40,596 of KZ836037.1, read as the reverse complement.
CGGTGATCGATCACGACCGGCACAGCGCATCCTCCACCATCCAGGTCATCAAGGCCGGGAAATCGATGCCGACATGGGCCGCCTGTTCGGGCGCCAGCGAGGTTGGCGTCATGCCGGGTTGGGTGTTCACCTCCAGGATGATCAGCCCGGCCGGACCGCGCGCCTCGTCCCACCGGAAATCGGTGCGGCTGAGGCCGGTGCAGCCAAGGGCGTCATGCGCGCGCACCGCCATGTCCAGGCAAGCGGCACGGATCTCGGCCGGGATCTGCGCGGGGACCACGTGCCGCGAGCCGCCGGCCGTGTACTTGGCGGCATAGTCGTACCAGCCCTCGGTCAGGATCTCGGTCACCTCCAGCGCGCGGTCGCCCATGACCGTGGTGGTCAGCTCGCGCCCCGGCGCATAGGTTTCGACCATCACGCGGGCGGGCATCTCGGGCGACAGGGCGGGCGGCTGGTTTGCGCCGTCGTGGACGATGTAGACGCCAACAGAGGAGCCTTCGTCGTTGGGCTTGACCACATAGGGGGGCGGGATCACGTGGCGGCGGCGCACCTCGTCCGCATCCGCGATGACGCTTTCCACGACCGGCAGACCGGCCGCGCGGAAGGCTTGCTTGGCGCGGGTCTTGTCCATCGCAAGGGCCGAGGCCAGCACGCCCGAATGCGTATAGGGCAGGCCCAGCCATTCCAGCAGGCCCTGGACGCATCCATCCTCGCCCCACCGGCCGTGCAGGGCGTTAAAAACGACATCGGGGGATGCATCGGCAAGCCGGCGCAGGATTTCATCCCCGCGTCCCGTGCCGAGCGCGATCTCGGTCACTTGATATCCCGCCACTCGCAGCGCCTGCGCGCATTCGCGTCCCGATGACAAGGAAACCTCGCGTTCAGCCGAGGGTCCGCCCATCAGAACGGCGACAGAGTGGGCTGCCCTGCTCGACCTGCCCGCCACGTTTTCGCCTTTCGCGCCCGGTTGCTCCGGGCTTGATCCATTCGCGCCACCTTGGACGGCGGCGTCGTATGGACGGACGATACAAGCAAAGCGTGAACCGAAAAAGAAGAAATTCGGCTGTGTGCGCCGAATGTTGCCCCGGCTGCCGCTTTGTCGATCAGTCGTTGTCCGGGGCGGGATCGCCGATCCGCACGACCTCCCATTGCAGGTCGTGGCCGCTGTCTTCCAGCACGCGGCGGCGGACCAGCTCGCCCAGGGCCTCCAGTTCAGCGGCGTTGGCGCCGCCGGTGTTCAGCAGGAAATTGGGATGCTTTTCAGACATCTGCGCCCCGCCCCAGCTGTGCCCCCGCAGGCCCGCGCGGTCGATCAGGGACCAGGCCTTCAGGTCATGCGTGTCATCGGCCTGCCCGGTCGAACTGAAACCCGCCGGGTTGCGGAAGGTCGAGCCGGCACTGCGTTCGCGGGTGGGCTGGCTGGCGTCGCGCCGGGACAATTGGTCGGCCATCTTGGCATGCAGCGCGTCGGGATCGGCGCGTTCCGCATGGAATCGGGCCTCGGTCACCACCCAGCCGTCGGGGATCTCGGCTTGGCGATAGGCAAAGCGCAGATCGGCGGCGGTCAGGGTCAGGATGCGGCCGTCTCGGCTGACCAGGCGGGCGTCGATCAGGTGGTCGGCCACATAGCTGCCATAGCAGCCCGCGTTCATCCGAACCGCGCCGCCGATGCTGCCCGGAATGGTGCGCAGGAAGGTCAGGTCCAGCCCCGCATCGGCCGCGCGCCGCGCCACCTGCGCGTCCAGCGCCGCTGCGCCGGCCGTGACGATGTCGCCTTCGGCCTCAATGGCGTTGAAGGCGCGCCCCAGGCGGATGACCACGCCCCGGATGCCGCCGTCGCGCACGATCAGGTTGCTGCCGACGCCCATCGGGAAGACCGGGACGGAGGGGTCCAGCGCGGCGAGGAAATCAGCCAGGTCGGCTTCGTCCGCAGGCTGGAACAGCCAGTCGGCGGGACCTCCGACGCGGAGCCAGGTGAGGCTGTCCAGGGGACGATCGGGGATCAGGCTGCCGCGCGGGGTGGGAAGGTCGGAACACATGACAGGGGTGGTAGCCAGCGCCGCGCGCATCGTCAACCGAGCGCGCAACACGAGCGTGCGTTACGCGCGGTGACGGTAGCGCGGGACGGGCGGGGAAATAGCAGTGATTTCTGGACGATCGACGGCACCGGGCATGCACTGCCGGGGCACCGCGCGTGCACAGGGCGTACACCGCTTGCGGACGCAGGTTTAGGTTCGCTTCAGGAAAAGGCCGTTCATATCAAGAAGGTCGCGGCCGCCGCGCCGGCGGCGGTCAGCAGGCCCAAGGCGGTCAGCAGCCCCATCACGCGGCGCCAGGCCGCGCGATGTCCGCCCAGCCGCGCCAAGGCCAAGCCGATGCCCAGACCCAGCAGCGCGGGCAGCACGACGAAGGTCTGCGCCACCACTGCCGCAAGGTCGTGGAACCCGTCCCGCCCGCGCGCCGCAAGAAACAGTTGCAGGGCGATTGTCGCCAGCAGCCAGGCCAGCGCCAGCAGCGGCCAGCGAAGCCCCAGCCGGACGCTGCCCCAGGCGATGAACCCGGCGCCAGCGAGGCAGGCCGCCGCAATGATCGAGGGGGTCACGTCTGCTGCCTGCGGCCGGCGCGGGAAGGCGGCGGCCGGCGGCCCAGCGCCAGGAGGCCCAGCGCAAAGCTCAGAACACCGATACCCGGTCCCCAGACCAGCGTCAGCCAGCCCAGGATCGGCACGCCGAAGGTGACGAGGCACCAGTTGGCCCGCGGCCGCCACCGGGGCGCCAGCAGCGGGACAAGGCAGGCAAGGCACAGCCAGACGCCGGTGACCGCCGCGGCGGTCAAGGGCAGCGTCGATAGCTGGATGGCCGTCACGCGGCGCGGCCCTGCAGCCGCGCGGGCAGCGCGTTGGCCCAGGCCGAGATCGTCCCCGCCCCCAGGCACACGACCATGTCACCCGGACGCGCCTGTTCGCGGACCAGCCGTTCCAGGTCGTCCTCGGACAGGATCGCGCGGGCATGGCGGTGGCCATGGGCGATCAGGCCGGCCACCAGGTCGTCGCGCGAGGCGCCGGGGATCGGATCCTCTCCGGCGGCATAGACCTCGGCAATGGCGACCACGTCGGCCTCGTTGAAGCAGGTGCAGAAATCCTCGAACAGCGAGGAAAGGCGCGAATAGCGGTGCGGCTGGTGAACCGCAATGACGCGGCCGCTGCCGGCCTGGCGGGCGGCCTTGAGGACGGCGGCGATTTCCACCGGGTGGTGCCCGTAATCGTCGATGACGGTCACGCCGTCCACGGTGCCGACATGGGTAAAGCGCCGCCCCACCCCGCCGAACTTGGCCAGGGCTTCGCGGATCTCGGACCGCTTGATCCCAAGGTGCCGGGCGACGGCCACGGCCGAAAGGCAGTTCGAGACGTTGTGATCCCCCGGCATGGGCAGGGTGCAGCCCTCGATCATGGGGATCTTGCCGTCAACGGCCTCGCCCTGAAGCGCGATGTCGAAATGCGCGATGCCCTTGTCATAGCGCAGGTTCATCGCGCGCACATCGGCCTGGGCATTGAAGCCGAAGGTCACCACGCGCCGGTCGGTCAGCCGGCCCACCAGGGCCTGCACCTCGGGGTGGTCGGTGCAGCAGACCGCCAGCCCGTAGAAGGGAATGCCCGAGGCGAAGTTGTAGAACCCCTGACGCAGCGCATCGAAGCTGCCCCAGTGCTCCATATGCTCGGGGTCGATATTGGTCACAATGGCGATGTCGGCGGGCAGGCGGTTGAAGCTGCCGTCGGATTCGTCGGCCTCGACCACCATCCATTCGCCTGCACCCGCACGGGCGTTCGATCCATAGGCGTGGATCACGCCACCGTTGATCACGGTCGGGTCCAGACCGCCCGCGTCCAGCAGTGTGGCGACCATCGTCGTGGTCGTCGTCTTGCCATGGGTGCCGGCAATGGCGATGTTGGATTTCATGCGCATCAGCTCGGCCAGCATTTCGGCGCGGCGGACGATGGGCAGGCCGCGCAGGCGCGCCTCCTCCAGTTCCGGGTTGCCCTTCTTGATCGCGGTCGAGATGACGATGACGCCCGCGCCATCGACGTTTTCCGCGCGCTGGCCCTCGAAGACGGTGGCGCCCAGGGTTTCCAGCCGGTCGGTGATCTTGGAGCGTTTCAGGTCGCTGCCCTGCACGCGGTAGCCCAGCGTCAGCAGCACCTCGGCGATGCCCGACATGCCAATGCCGCCGATGCCCACGAAATGGATAGGGCCCAGCTCTCCGGGCAATTTGGTCGCTGCGTTCATCGCGCAATCTCCTTGACGAGGTCGTAAAGGCGCCGCGCCGCGTCGGGGCGGGCAAGGGACAGCGCAGCCTGGGCCATGGCCGTGGCCTGCGCGGGGTCGGTCAGGATCGCGCGGATGTCGCGCGTCAGGCTGTCCGCGTCAAGCACGGATTCGGGATGGACATGGGCCGCGCCCGCCTCGGCCAGGGCTTGCGCATTGGCGGTCTGGTGGTCGCCGGTGGCGGCGGCAAAGGGGATCAGGATCGCGGGCCGCCCGATCACCGTGATGTCGGCCAAGGACGAAGCGCCCGAGCGGCTGATGACCAGCTGCGCCTGCGCCAGACGGTCAGGGACGTCGGTGAAGAAGGGCTGCACCTCGGTCGCGATGCCGGCCTGGGCATAGGCTTGCGTCACCCGCCCGCCATCCTCGGCCCGTGCCTGATGGCTGACGCGCAGGCGGGTGCGCAGGTCGGCCGGCAGGGCCGCCACGGCGGCGGGCACCATGTCCGACAGGACGCGGGCGCCCTGGCTGCCGCCGATGACCAGCAGGTGCAGGGGGCCATCGTCCGTGGGGGCAGCATAGGGGGTGGCAGCCTGGTCCAGCACGCTGGCGCGGACCGGGTTGCCGGTATGGATGCCGGTCAGCCCTGCCGGCAGGTCGGTGGGCCAGGTGCCGCAGGCGATGCGGTGGACACGGGACGCGAAAAGGCGGTTCACGCGGCCCATGACGCCGTTCTGTTCGTGGATCATGCGCGGCAGACCCATGCTGTAGGCCGCCGAGAGGGCCGGGATGGTCGGATAGCCGCCAAAGCCCACAACAACCGCAGGCCGGTCGCGGCGGAAGGCGGCACGGGCGGAAAGGATGCCCGCCGCGATCTTGAAGGGTGCTGCCGCCTTGCCCGCCACGCCGCCGCGGGCGGTGGTGGCCGAGGTCACAATCTGGCGCTCGACCGCCTCGGGGAAGCCCCCCGCATAGCGGGCGCCGCGGTCGTCGGTAGACAGCCGGACGCGCCAGCCCTGGGCCAGCAGCATCTCGGCCAAGGCCTGGGCGGGAAACATGTGTCCGCCGGTCCCCCCGGCGGCGATCAGCGCAAGCGGGGCCGACATCAGCGGCCCCGGCGCAGGATTTCGGCGAACTCGCCCTGGGGGCGGGTGCGGGTCAGGGCCAGCAGCATGCCGGCGGCGATGCCCGATGCGATGACCGACGATCCGCCATAGCTGACGAAGGGCAGCGTCATCCCCTTGGCGGGCAGCAGGCGCACGGCCACGCCCATGTTGATCAGTGCCTGCACGCCGAAGGCGCAGGCCAGGCCCGTCCCGGCAATGCGCGCAAAGGGGTCGCGTTCCTTCAGCAGGCGCAGCAGCGAGCGGGTGACGATGGTGCAGTAAAGCGCGATAATCGCCAGCACCATCACCAGGCCGTATTCCTCGGCCGCGACGGCGATGATGAAGTCGGTATGCGCATCCGGCAGCGACCACTTGACCGAGCCCTCGCCCACGCCGACGCCAAAGAAGCCGCCCTCCTGGATGGCGTTGGTGGCATAGCCGATCTGGGTGCGGGGGTCGATCTCGGGCGAGAGAAAGCCGTTGATGCGGCGGGCAAAGTGTTCCGAGGCGCCATAGGCGAAGACGCCGCCCATCAGCGCCAGCCCGGCCACGGCCAGCAGCAGCACCATCGGCGCACCGGCCACGAAATACATCACCAGCCAGGAAAACAGCATCAGCGACGCCTGGCCGAAGTCCGGCTGCAAGGCCAGCAGCAGCACGACAACCACCGCCGCGAGGAAGGAATAGGATTTGCCCGGCGGGCCGCCGATTTCTTGGCTGGCGGCCATGAACCAGGCGCAGAGCGCCACGAAGCCGGGCTTGAGAAATTCCGATGGCTGGACCGACACGAAGCCCAGCGACAGCCAGCGCGTCGCGCCCTTGCCGAAATCGGTGCCGATGAAGGGCAGCGCCAGGATCATCAGGAACGAGATCGCAAATCCAAGGACGCCGATGCGCCGGATCTGGCGCGGCGACAGCATCGAGATGACCATCATCACGACCAGCGCCAGACCGCCGAAGACCGCCTGCCGTTGCACATAGTAAAATCGCGGAAGATCGTTCTTTTCCGCCAACGGCACCGAGGCCGCCAGCCCCAGAAGCAGGCCGATCGCGAACAATCCCAGGACACAGGCCAGCGCCCATTTGTCCAGGGTCCGCCACCAGCGTGGAAGAATCGGGTCGCCCGTCCGCACGGGCGTCGCGCCGAAGACCATCTCGGTCATGGGAATACCGCCGTCACTGCCTCTGTCCTGTCCGGTTTTCCCGGATCTGCGGGAAAGGATAGCGCGAATGTGCCCGTGGCGCTACTACAGATTGTGCAGGTTCCGGCAGCCTTGGCAGAGCCAGGTCAGCCCCCTGCCCCACCGCCCTTGCCGTGGCTGCGGTTATAGCCGTTCGGGCGTGATGCCTGCCAGCCTGCGGGCGGGGCCAGCGGCCTGAAGACCTCGACCAGAAGCGGGTGGCAAGGGGCGGCGTCCGAGGAATGCTCACACCCGCAATCGCCGCCCGGACAGGCAGACAGCGCGCCCAGAAGGTCCGTGTCGGCCAGGAATTCCAGATAGTCGCCAGGCCGGACGGGGCTGGCCTTCATGAAGTACTGGCCGGTATCGCGGGTGAAGCCGGTGCACATGAAGACGTTCAGCACGTCGTGGACATGCGCCTCCGCCTGGTCCAGCGGCATGTTGCGTGCCAGCGCCAAAGCGCGGGTCAGATTCGAATGGCAGCAGTGGTGATACTGCCCGCCGTCCGACAGCAGGTTGTGGGTGTAGGGGTCGCAGCGCGTGCCGATGACGTCATGCACGCTGCCGCCGAATTCGTCGAAGCCGTACCAGTCCAGTGAGTCGTCGGTGATCGTGGCCAGGGGCCGCAGCGTCGGGAAGCTCGACCAGAGCCTATCGCCCGAGGAGAGATGCGTGCCGTGCAGCGCGCGGGTCTTGCCCGAGTAGAAGCGCTCGGACAGGTCGGCGCTCCACAGGTTCAAGTCGCCCACCTGTGGACCTTCGATGCTGGTGATGCGGAAGAAATGCCCGGCCGGCACGGTAAAACAGCGCGCCTCGCGGGGCGGCACCCGCACGCTGTCGGTCAGGGTCCAGCCCGGACGCGCGGCGCGCAAGGCGGTCAGGTCCGGGCGCGGCAGGCCGCCAACCGGGTAGCAGATGACGGGGGCCAAAGCGCGCCGGGCGGCGGCGTCGGCGGGGGCCGGGTGCAGGGGGTGGTTGGGCTTCATGGCAACCTTTGTGCGCTGTCGCGGTGGCCCATGCTGGCCTGGAACGACGTGCGGCGCCAGAGGCCTCAGCCCAGCGCGGCCAGGGCCGGGAAGGTTTCCAGCAGCCAAAAGCTGAAGGTCGAGAAGGCGCCGGTCAGCAGCATCACGCCCACCCCTACCAGCAGCAGGCCCATCACCCGCTCGATCGTCCTGAGCCAGGGCTTGATGCGGTTCATCACGCCGATGGCGCGATTGATGAAGATCGCGGCCAGCAGAAAGGGGATGCCTAGGCCCAGCGCATAGACCGCCAGCAGTGCGGTGCCGCGCGACAGTTCGCCCCCGGTGGCGGCCAGCGACAGGATCATGCCCAGCTGCGGGCCGATGCAGGGCGTCCAGCCGAAGGCGAAGGCCAGGCCCAGTACATAGGCCCCGAAGGCACCGCCGTCCTGTTTGCCGGCCTGCATCCGCGCCTCGTGGTCCAGGAAGGGAATGCGGATGATGTGCAGGAAATGCAGGCCCATGATCACGACCATCACCCCGGCAATGCGGGCCAGCACGTCCTGGTATTGCAGGAAGGCGCGCCCGAAGGCCGAGGCCGCGACCCCCATGACCAGGAACACCGTCGACAGGCCCATCACGAAGAACAGCGCCGGCAAAACCGCGCTGCGTTCGCGCGCGCGCAATCCGTTCACCCCCACCCCGGTCATATAGGCCAGATATGGCGGCACGATCGGCAGGACGCAGGGCGACAGAAAGGACAGGAAACCCGCCAGCAGCGCCACGAAGGCGGCAGGCAGGAAGGCGGCGGTGGCAAGTTCGATTCCCAGCATGGCGTCACCTTATCGGGACTGTTGCCGAATAACAGCAGCCAAAGCGTCACGGCTGCCTGGGCGGAATGGGAAAGGGGCGCAGCTTGGCGCCGCGCCCCTTTCTGACGGTTCGTCAGCCTGCGATCAGCGGCCGGACCACCAGCCGCGGCGCTTGGGCTGGGCTGCGGCATCGGCCAGTTCCGTATCGGGCGCGGGTCCGGGCTCGTTGGCGGCCTGCGGCGCGGGGGCCGGGGCGCTGTCCTCGGCCTCGACCAGCGGGGCTTGGGCGGGCTGGGCCTCGGTTTCAGCAGGCTGCGGCTCGGGCTGGGCTGCGGCAGGCTGCGGCTCGGCGGCGGTTTCTGGCACCAAAGTCGTAACGGGTTCCGCGGCAGTTTCGACCAGCGCCTCGGCCACGGCCTCTGCGCTGACGGCCTCCGCCTCAGGAGCAGCGGCGGGGACGGCATTCAAGCCCGGCAGAGCCTCGGCGCGATGATCCTCGGGCTGGCCTGCCACATCCACGACCTCGGGCAGCGCCTCGGCATCGACCGGCTTGCGGGAGCGCGACCGCGACCGTGAGCGGGACCGCGATCGGCCAGCGGGCTCGGCCTCGGCGACTTCGGCCGCCTCGGCCGTGGCGGGGGCGCCATCCTCGTCAGCGGGGACGATGTCGGCCTCGGCCTGCGTCTCCTCCGTCACGTCGGTGTCATCGTCACCCTCGTCGCCGGCCTCGGCCGATTCGCCCTCGGGACGGTCGCCGGACTTCCGCCGACGGCGCCGACGGCGACGCCGCGACCGGCCGCCCTCACCTTCGCCCTCGTCAGCGGCGGCGGCAGGCGCGGCCTCGGATGCCTCGGCGGGCTCGCGGGTTTCGACCTCGGCTTCGGGGACCTCGTCAACCTCATCTGCCTCGACGATGTCCAGATCGTCCTCCTCATCGTCGATGCTGGCCATCAGGTCGGCATTGACGCCCAGCGGCACCTGCGAGGGTTCTGGCACGACACGGGTCGCGGTCTTGAACTTCTCGATGGCGAAATCGGGCGAAACCAGCGCCGGGTCGGCCTCCACGCGCACGGACATACCATAGCGGGCCTCGATGCCCGCCACATGCTCGCGCTTGGCGTTCATCAGGAAGTTGGCCACCGCGACGGGCGCCTTGACCAGCACTTCGCGCGACCGCTTGCGCGTGCCCTCTTCCTCGATGGCGCGCAGGATGGTCAGCGCCAGGCTGTCATCGCTGCGGATCAGGCCGGTGCCGTGGCAGTGGGCGCAGGGCTGGGTCGTGGATTCCAGCATGCCGGGACGCAGGCGCTGGCGCGACATCTCCATCAGGCCAAAGCCCGAGATGCGGCCGATCTGGATGCGCGCACGGTCGGATTTCAGCTTGTCCTTGATGCGCTTTTCCACGGCGGCGTTGTTCTTGCGCTCGTCCATGTCAATGAAGTCGATGACGATCAGGCCGGCCAGGTCGCGCAGGCGCAGCTGGCGGGCAACCTCGTCGGCGGCCTCCAGGTTGGTCTTGAGCGCCGTTTCCTCGATCGAGCCTTCCTTGGTGGCGCGCCCCGAGTTCACGTCGATGGCGACCAGCGCCTCGGTCACGCCGATGACGATGTAGCCGCCCGATTTCAGCTGCACGACCGGGTTGAACATGCCGGCCAGATAGCTTTCGACCTGGAAGCGCGCGAACAGCGGCATCTGGTCGGCGTAATGCTTCACGTTCTTGGCGTGGGACGGCATGATCATCTTCATGAAGTCCTTGGCCACGCGATAGCCACGCTCGCCCTCGACCAGGACCTCGTCGATGTCCTTGCTGTAAAGGTCGCGGATGTTGCGCTTGATCAGGTCGCCTTCCTCGTAGATCGGCGCGGGCGCGATCGACTTGAAGGTCAGGTCGCGGATCTGCTCCCACAGGCGCAGCAGGTATTCATAGTCGCGACGGATCTCGGTCCGGGTGCGCTGGCTGCCGGCGGTGCGGATGATCAGGCCGGCACCGCGGGGCACGTCCAGCTCTCCGGCGATCTCCTTCAGCTTCTTGCGGTCCACGGCATTGGTGATCTTGCGGCTGATGCCGCCGCCGCGTGCGGTGTTGGGCATCAACACGCAATAGCGACCGGGCAGCGACAGGTAGGTGGTCAGCGCGGCACCCTTGTTGCCGCGCTCTTCCTTGACGACCTGAACCAGCATGATCTGCCGGACCTTGATCACTTCTTGGATCTTGTAGCGGCGCGCGCGGGGCTTCCTGGGGGCGCGGACCTCTTCGGCCACGTCCTCCTCGGCCACCGACTCGATCTCGTCGTCCTTGTCCGAAGCATCCTGGCCTTCGGCCTCGTCATCGGACAGCGTGTCGTCGTCCTGCGCGGATTTTTCGGCACGCGACGGCTTCCGGCGGCGGCTGCCGCGCTCTTCCTCGGCCTCCTGGGCCTCGGCATCGGCACGCTCCTCGGCCATCAGGGCTTCGCGGTCGGCGGCCGGGATCTGGTAGTAGTCAGGGTGGATTTCCGCGAAGGCCAGAAAGCCGTGGCGATTCCCGCCGTAATCCACGAAGGCCGCCTGCAGCGAAGGCTCGACCCGCGTCACCTTGGCAAGGTAGATGTTCCCCGCCAGCTGACGCTTGTTGACGGTCTCGAAATCAAATTCCTCGACCTTTGTTCCGTCGACCACGACCACCCGAGTTTCCTCGGCATGGGTGGCGTCGATCAGCATTTTCATTGCCATGTTCTTGTCTTTCGCGCAGGCGCATTCCGGGCGGGGCCAGCGGCACCCCCCGGTCACGGCTGCGGTTTGTTGATGAGGACACGGGCGCGTCACCGACAGAGACGTTCCGGCCGGCGGTGCCTGTGGCCCGCCCGTCCTGAAGTCTGCCGTCCAAAGCGCGCGTCATCGCGTCTGTTCCTTCGAATGACCCCGGGCCTTTCAAGACCGCCGGGCCGCTGTCTGTCGTCACCCCCGTGCGCAATCCCGGATCGGGCGGCGCGGCCGGAGGGTGGGTTTTCCGCGTTGCACATGGCTCTCCCGGATCGGGTTCAGAGGTGCCGCGCTGCGAAACTTTCGGCGCGCGGACATTCCTCAGCGGAAACAGCCGCGCGCATGGTTCCAGCATAGAGGGGCAGCGGGGGAAAATTCAATGCAGAAAAGGTCGTGTATCCTTCTGCGGCGATTTCAGGCCCCGGACGGGAATGCTAGGCTGGCCGGATGTGCAACCTTTATTCCAACACCACGGCCCCCGAGGCGATGCGCCGGTTGTTCGCAGTCAAGGGAGCGGGCGACCATATGGGCAATGCCGAACCCCAGCCCGCAATTTTTCCCAAGGGTGACGCCCCTATCGTGCGGGTGGACCCCGATGGTGGGCGGCGGCTGGACTACAGCCATTGGGGTTTCGTGATGCCGCAGGTCTCCAGCCGGACCGGGCTGCCGATCCAGCCCAAGGCGGTGAACAATGCCCGCGACGACAAGCTGCGGGTTTCGCCCTTCTGGCGGGATGCGTTCCGGCACCGGCGCTGCCTGATCCCCGCCAGCAGCTTTTCCGAAGCCAAGGGCCGCAACCCGGCTACGCATGTCTGGTTCGGCATCCGGGGCGACGGGGCGCGCCCGCCTTTTGCCCTGGCCGGGATCTGGCAGGTTTACGACGGCCCCTATGGCGACGGGCGGCGGTCGCTGCTGGTCAGCTCGATGATCACCACCACGCCCAATCCGCTGGTGGCGCAGGTCCATCCCGACCGCATGCCCGCGATTCTGCGGCCCGAAGATTACGCGACCTGGCTGGAGGGCGACCCCGACGAGGCATTTGCCCTGATCGAGCCCTACCCGTCCGAGGAGATGGTGATCCACCAGCAGGGCATCGGGCTGAAGGCCGATCACGGCGGGTCCGGGGGCGATGACGGCGCGGCGGGTGGAGGGCAGTTGGCGCTGATCTAAGTGTTGCGTGACCGGTCTCGCCCGCGCTGCGTCGGGTCACGCAGCTTTAACGAATTCTTCACGGCGCTGTCGCAGCATTCCGGTAGTCGATGTTGCAACGGGACTGCGGTGGAGGTTCGGGATGGCGGTGATGCGGGTAAATGCCGGTGAACCCTTGCCGCCCGACCTGTGGCGCCGGACCGCCGACCTTCCGCCCGGTGCCCCCGTCATCGTCATGCTGCACGGCTACCGCTATTCCCCGCGATCGTACGCCCATGACCCGCATCGCCACATCCTGTCACCCGAGGCCACGCCGGGCGTGCCCTGCTGGCCCCGCGCGCTTGGGTTCCACGACCGCCCCGGCGAGGGGCTGGCCATCGCCTTTGGCTGGGAAGCGCGCGGCAGCCTGCGCGGCGCCTATGCGCGCGCGGGGCAGGTCGGGGCCGACCTGGGCGGGCTGGTATCGGAACTGGCCACACAGGCGGGACGGCCCGTGGGGCTGATCGGCCATTCGCTTGGCGGGCGGGTGGCCCTGCAGGCGCTGGCGACCGCGCAAGCGGACAGCATCGGCCGGATGATCCTGCTGAACGGGGCCGAGTTCCAGGACAGCGCCGCGCAGGCGATGGACCGCCCCGCCGCCGTCGGGGCCGAGGTCATCAACGTCACCGCGCGCGAGAACGATCTGTTCGATTTCGGGCTGGAACAGCTGCTGGCGCAGGGCCGGCGCCGGGCGGTCGGCTGCGGGCTGTCGCAGGCGCGGCCGAACTGGGTTGATCTGCAGATCGACCATGCCGCCACGCTGGACGCGCTGGCCGAACTGGGGTTTCCCACCGGGCGCCGGTCGCGGCTGATGTCGCACTGGACGACCTTTCACCGGGACGGGCTGTTCGATCTTTACCGGACCGCGCTGTGCCACCCCTGGGCCCTGCCCCTGGGCCTGCTGCGACTGCATCTGCCCGAACGGCCGCAGCCGCGCTGGTCACGCCTGCTGGCCGGTCCCGCCGCCTGGGACGCGTCGTTGCGGGCGTGAGGACAGGCGCCCGCGCGCCAACCGCCATCCCCGGCACGTCAGCCGCGCCAGCTCCAGCCAGGCGCGATAGGGCAGAACGGTCAGGTACCGCGCGCGGCCCAGCTTATAGGCCCGAAGGCCCGCCTGGATCTGGGTGGGATGGTCGGACCGCTGCGAGGCCGGCAGCGGGTCCAGAAACGCCGCGCGCAGCCCGTCCAGGTATTCCAGATCAAAGGCGATGTCGAAGGCCAGGCGCATCGGCAGCAGCTTGTCGGTGAACCATTGCGCCGCGCGGCGATCCACGACATAGGCACCCGCGCCCTTTTCGCGCGTCAGGGCAATGGCCAGGTGCCGTCCCTGGCCCAGGTCGCGCACCCGGTGCTTGCGCCCGCGGTTCACGCTGGTCAGGCGCAGCAGGTTCCACAGCTCGCGATGCGCCGCCGCGCGGTCCAGCGCGTCCAGGAAATCCGGCTGGAAGCTGACATCGTCTTCCAGGATCAGCGCCAGGTCGGCGTCGCCGTCCAGAAAAGCCCGCGCGCAGGCGATATGGCTAAGATAGCAGCCCACCTCGGGCGGGGTGGTGCGGCGGCCATGCAGCAGGCGATAGGCGGTCTCGTTGAATTCGGCGATGGGAAAGTCCAGCTTGCGCCCGTCCACCCCCTCGATCCGGGTGAAGGGCAGGCCCGCGGCGGCCAGTTTGGCGGCCATGGCGGACAAGCGATCATCGGCCCCCGCCATGTTGATCAGATAGATGGCCAGCCGCTGCCGGCTGAGCGGCAGCGTGATGCAGCCGTCGCAGGCCGCGCGCTCAGGCTGCGCGATCGTCATTGGCCCCGTCCTTTTCAGGCAGCGCGTGGGCGCGGTAAAGGCCGGCATTGCCCAGAAGAAAAGCGAACAGCAGCACCGGCAGGCCGAAGGTCTTGAAATAGACCCAGGCAGTTTCGGACATGTTGCGCCAGACCAGTTCGTTCGCCACCGCCAGCGCCAGGAAGAACAGCGCCATGCGCAGGGTCAGCTTGCGCCAGCCTTCTGCGTCCATCGGCAGTGCCTCGGACAGGACCGCGCCCAGCCAGTTGCGGCGCAGCGCCAGTCCGACGCCCAGGATCACGGCAAAAAGGACATAGATAATCGTGGGCTTCAGCTTGAAGAAGCGTGGATCGTTCAGCCAGACCGACATGCCGCCAAAGACGATCACCAGGACCAGCGTGGCGACCTGCATCGGCGCCAGTTTGCCGGTGATGCGCCACTGGATCAGCGTGCTGAGGACCAGTGCCGGGATGAAGACCAGCGTGGCGAAGATGAAGCCGCCATAGCTTTGTCCCCAAAGCTGGACGTCCTGGCCGCGAAACAGCATGAAGACCGCGAAGAACAGGATCAGCGGTCCGAATTCCAGCGCAGGCTTGACCCAGGGTTTCGTGTTTTCCATGCGCCGGTATGCTCCTGCCAGGGGCCGCGCGCCGCGCGGCGGTCATCGTCAGGGGTCTTTTCGCCCAGGATCAGGCAGGCCACAAGGGCGCCCGCGTCAATCCAGCTTGATGGCTGCCAGAATGGGTCCGGGCCTGCTGCGCGGACCGCGCACCTGCTGCACCAGCACGGCGTGGCGGGTGTCCGGGGGGTAACGGTCGTCGCCGACCTGCTCGGGCCGGACGTTCAGGCGCAGCGGTCCCTTGCCGTCCCATCGCGCCAGCCGCTCGTGCGACAGCACGACGTTGCTGTAGGCCACCGACTTGCCGCTGTTCTCGCCGCCGCGCACCTCGACGATGCGCAGCGGGGCATAGCGCACCAGGGCGATATCCACCGGACTGTCGAGGTCGGACAAGGGTTGCAGTTCGATCGACACGCCGTCGCGGGTCGTCTCGCGCTGGATGCTGATCATGGCGGGGGCATAGCGGCGTCCGTCGATCAGGCCCATCAGCTGCGTCGGATCGGGCGCCACGGCGGTGTCCTGCCCATCGACGATCATCTGCGGGGTATAGACCGACCGCTCTCCGGCGACATTGGCATATCCGGTCTGACGCTCGCTGAACTCGGGGCGGGCAAAGCTGTCCTCCCAGCCCAGATAGTCCCAGTAATCGACATGATAGGACAGGGGCAGCACGTCGCCCTGCCCTTTCAGCATGGTCAGCATGGCATCGGCCGGCGGACAGGACGAGCAGCCCTGCGAGGTAAACAGCTCGACCACCACCGGCAGGGTCGATGTCGGCAGGCTGGGCGTGTCGGGCGGTGCCTGCTCGATGATCGGAAGGGTGTCATAGGGATTGGCCTGGAACAGGTTCAGGGCCGAGGGGTCGACCCGGCCCGGATCGGCGGGGGCCGCGATCACCGGGGCGGTGATCACCGGGGCCGCGGGCGCCTGCGGCGCGGCCACGGGCGGCCTGTCCACCGGAGGCATGGTCGCCGCCGGTGGCGAGGCAGAAGGCATTGCGGGGCTGGCGGCGGGGGGCATCGCCGGGGGCGCGACCTCGGCCAGGGGTGCGCGCTGGGCTGGAACCGTGTCCGGGGCGGGCGGCGCCAGGAGGGGCCGTACCGGGGGTACCGAAGGCGCCGGGGGCAGAACCCGGACCGGCGGGCGCGCCGAGCTGCGCAGTCGCGTCGGCTTGTTGACCGAGGCGCGCGCCGGGGGCGCACTGCGCGCGGCGGGGGCGCTGCGGGTCGGGGCGGTGCGGACTGCGGGCGCGGGGGCCGCTGTCGCCGCAGGGCTCCGGCGGCCGGTCGCGCCCGTCGATCTGCCGGGAGCGCTGTTCGACCGTTCCGGTGCCGCCTGCGCCCGGCCCGGCGCACCGGTCGCGCGGCCCGGGGCGCTGTCGGACCGGCCGCGCGAGACGCCGAAGCTGCTGGGGCCGTCGTCGGAGCGGCCCGGGGCGCTGCTCGATCTGCCGGGCGCGCTATCGGCACGCCCGGGAGCGCTGCCGGACCTGCCGGGGCTGGCGTCGGATCGGCCGCCGCCGCCGGCGCGGCCCGAAGCCTCGCCCGATCCACCACGCGACTCGCCTGATCCGCCGCCTGATCCGCCGCGCGAACCGCCCGATCGGCCAGAAGATTCGCCCGAATTGCCGCGGGAGTCCGATTGACCGCCCCCACCCCCGCCCTTGCCCGAGTTGCCTTGGGCGGGGGCGGTCACCGGAACCAGCACCAGGCACAGCGCGGCAAGCGCGGCCACGGCCGCGGCGCGCAAACGGCCCTGTCCCGTTACGGGACCGGGCCCGCCGGGCTGCTGTGCAGGCCGCATGGCCATGTTTTCATTCCTATCGTGTTTCAACCTGTCCGTGATAGCGTCGCGCGCCGGTCGCGGCCAAATCAAGGCTTCGTTAACCAATGTCCCTCTGCCGAGCCGTGCCCCTTGAGCAACAGCCGATAACATGGTATGCGATTGCATACAATCTTGCATGCCCGCCCTTGCAGCGGCCCGGACGATGGGGCAAAGCAGGGGCACGCATGCCCGACCCATCCATTCTTGCAGACAGGGAGGCCCTGATGCCCATCCAGACCGGAACCGACACCGCCAAAACCCGCCGCACCCTTGCGGTCGGCGGCAGCCAGGTCGACTACTACTCGATCGCCGCCGCCACCGAGGCAGGGCTTGGCGACTTCTCGAAACTGCCGGCCGCGCTGAAGGTCGTGCTGGAGAACATGCTGCGCTTCGAGGACGGCGGCCACACCGTGTCGCTGGACGACATCAAGGCATTCGCCGAATGGGCGACGCTTGGCGGCAAGAACCCGCGCGAGATCGCCTATCGCCCGGCCCGCGTTCTGATGCAGGACTTTACCGGCGTTCCGGCCGTGGTCGACCTGGCAGCGATGCGCGACGGCATCAAGGCGCTTGGCGGCGACGCGCAGAAGATCAACCCGCTGAACCCGGTCGACCTGGTCATCGACCATTCGGTCATGATCGACGAATTCGGCACCCCCCGCGCCTTCCAGCGCAACGTCGAGCTGGAATACGAGCGCAACATGGAGCGTTACACGTTCCTGAAATGGGGCCAGAAGGCCTTCAACAACTTCCGCGTTGTGCCGCCCGGCACCGGCATCTGCCACCAGGTGAACCTGGAATATCTGGCCCAGACCGTCTGGACCGACACCGATCAGTCGGGCAAGACCGTCGCATATCCCGACACGCTGGTCGGCACCGACAGTCACACGACCATGGTGAACGGCCTGGCAGTACTGGGTTGGGGCGTGGGCGGCATCGAGGCCGAGGCCGCGATGCTGGGCCAGCCGATCTCGATGCTGATCCCCGAAGTCGTCGGCTTCAAGATCACCGGCGCCCTGGCCGAGGGCGTAACCGCCACCGACCTGGTGCTGAAGGTCGTGCAGATGCTGCGCAAGCACGGCGTCGTGGGCAAGTTCGTCGAGTTCTATGGCGAGGGCCTGGACAACATGCCGCTGGCCGACCGTGCGACCATCGCCAACATGGCCCCCGAATACGGCGCCACATGCGGCTTCTTCCCGATCGACGACGAGACGCTGCGCTATCTGCGCCAGACCGGGCGTGAAGAAGACCGCATCGCCTTGGTCGAGGCCTATGCCAAGGAAAACGGCTTCTGGCGCACCGCCGACTATGCGCCGGTCTATTCCTCGACGCTGGAACTGGACCAGAGCACCGTCGTGCCGGCCATCTCGGGGCCCAAGCGTCCGCAGGACCACGTGCCGCTGACCGCAGCCGCGCAGACCTTCGGCGACTACATCAAGGGCCTGCGCCCCGCCCCCGCGGTTCCGGTCGAGGAAAAGGCCGAGATGACCGAGGAAGGCGGCTCGCCCAGCCCCGCCCCCGCGGACATCCCCGGCGGCAGCCACGGCCATCTGAACAGCGCGCCCGTCGAGGGCGAGGATTATGTGCTGCGTGACGGTTCGGTCGTGATCGCCTCGATCACGTCCTGCACCAACACTTCGAACCCTTATGTGCTGATGGCCGCAGGGCTTGTGGCGCGCAAGGCGCGCGCGCTTGGTCTGACCCGCAAGCCTTGGGTCAAGACATCGCTGGCACCCGGTTCGCAGGTGGTCGAGGAATACCTGAAGGCCGCCGGTCTGCAGGAGGACCTGGACGCGCTCGGCTTCAACCTGGTGGGCTTTGGCTGCACCACCTGCATCGGCAACTCGGGGCCGCTGCAGCCCGAGATATCGAAGGCGATCAACGACAACGACCTGGTGGCCGTGTCGGTTCTGTCGGGCAACCGCAACTTCGAAGGGCGCATCAGCCCGGACGTTCGCGCGAACTATCTGGCCTCGCCCCCGCTGGTCGTGGCCTATGCGCTGGCCGGCGACATGAACATCGACGTGACCCGCGATCCGCTGGCCCATACGCCGGACGGCAAGCCGGTCTTCCTCAAGGACATCTGGCCGACCTCGAAGGAAGTGTCGGACATGGTCGACCGCATCGTCACGCGCGAGATGTTCCAGGCCAAATACGCCGACGTCTTCAAGGGCGATGAGCGCTGGCAGGGCGTCGAGATCACCGACAGCGAGACTTATGACTGGCCGGCAAGCTCGACCTACATCCAGAACCCGCCCTATTTCCAGGGCATGTCGCAACAGCCTGGCACGATCGACGATGTCAAGGGCGCGCGGATCCTGGCGCTTCTGGGCGACATGATCACCACCGACCACATCTCGCCCGCGGGTTCGTTCAAGCCGACCACCCCGGCCGGCCAGTACCTGACCGAGCGCCAGGTGGCGCCGCGCGATTTCAACAGCTACGGTTCGCGCCGCGGCAACCACGAAATCATGATGCGCGGCACATTCGCCAACATCCGCATCAAGAACGAGATGCTGGACGGGGTCGAAGGCGGCTATTCCAAGGACGCGCAGGGCAACCAGGCGCCGATCTATGACGCGGCCATGTCCTATGCCGAGGAGGGCACGCCCCTGGTCGTCATCGGCGGCATCGAATACGGCGCGGGCTCCAGCCGGGACTGGGCGGCCAAGGGCACGAACCTGCTGGGCGTCAAGGCGGTCATCGCCGAAAGCTTCGAGCGTATCCACCGCTCGAACCTGGTGGGCATGGGCGTCATCCCCTTCGAGTTCACCGATGGCCAGAACCGCAAGTCGCTGAACCTGACCGGGGATGAGACCATCTCGATCGATGGCCTGTCAGGCGAGTTCAAGCCGCTGTCGCTGGTCCCCTGCACCATCACCTATGTCGACGGCACGGTGAAGGAAATCCAGCTGAAGGCCCGTGTCGATACCGAGGTCGAGATCGACTATCTGAAGAACGGCGGCGTGCTGCACTACGTGCTGCGCAATCTTGCTGCCGCCTGATCAAGAACGACAAAAACCCCCGGCACTGCGCCGGGGGTTTTTCTTTGCAAGATAAAAAGATGGGTATTTGACCAACGAAGAAGCCAAAGCCGTCCCTCGTGTTTCTCTGTTGCTCCAATACCCGCGGGGACACGATGTATGCCTCAATGACCTGTCCTCAGGCGCGGCTCTACAAGAAGTCGTCCGGCGCCCGGGCCATCCTTTGCTTCATGGGCCATACGCCGATGGAAAAGCGTAACGGACTGATCGTGCAGGCGGAGGTCACGTAAATCGACGGCCACGCAGAGCGAAAGGCCGCATTGAAGTTAGTCAACCGCCACTCCCCAGGCTCGACCTGGTGCCTCACACTTGGTGCCGACAAAGGGTACGCCAGCGCGGACTTCATCTCAGAATTTCGTCAGATGTGCGTCACGCCGCACGTCACCAGCAAGTCGCGCCATTCCGCGATAGACGGCCGAACGATCCGTTATTCAGGCTACGCTATGTTGCAGAAACGGCGAAAGAAGATCGAAGAGCCCTTAGGTTGGGCCAAGACCGTGGGCTTGACGGCCCCGACTATGCTGCGCGGCACCGAAAGGCTCAGCGCGCAGTTCACGATGACCATGGCCAACTGTAACTTGGCGAGGCTAACAAAGTTGCTGGCGACATGATCAGGAGCAACGAGAGGATCGGCAAAATGTGCTCTGAGCCTAGGGTAAGGAGCAGGGGCAATCCTTCCTGATTAGAAGAGCGTTCCAGGGTCGCCGACTATTTCAGCGGCCTGTTAAATATTCTTGGCACTTTGAACGGCGGCGATGAACCGGAGGGCGATGGGGACAGTCTGAATCCACCAATCATCTGGCGCAAGCTGCAGGGTCAGTTTTCGGCGGCCAGCGCCTTTTCCAGCTGGGGCAGGAAGCGGTTCTGGTAATCCTCGCGGATCAGCGGGCCAGCGTGGCGATAAAGGATCTGGCCGTTGCCGTCGATGATGAAGGTTTCGGGAGGAGCGGTGACGCCCCAGTCGATGGCCGCCCGGCCGCGCGGGTCGGTGGCCAGGGCGGCGAAGGGGTCACCGTCCTCCTGCAAAAAGGACAGCGCATTCGCCTCCGGGTCCTTCAGGTCGATGCCATAGACGGGCAGCTGCTGAGACAGTGCCATCAGCGTCGGATGCTCGGCCCGGCAGGGGGGGCACCAGCTGGCCCAGAAGTTCACCAGCTTGACCCCCGGTTCGCGCAGCATGGCATCGGTCAGCTGGGTCTTGCCCGGCAATGTGGTGGCGGGCACGGCCGGCGCCTCGCGGCCCAGCATGGCCGAGGGCAGCAGGCCTGCATCCTCGCGGTTCATGCCCCAAAGGAAGGTGGCCGCCAAGGCCGCGAAGGCCACCGGGGGCAGGATCATCAGGGGTGACAGTCTAGCCATGCCTATCATGCTCTTCCAGGTTGCGGCGGGCGCGGGCATTGGCCGCGACCGTGTGCCAGATCAGGCCCGCCAGCAGTGCCAGGCTGACCCCATAGGCCAGCAGGACGGTGGTGGCGTATTTGCCAAGTTCGATCATGCGCGCATCTCCCGTGCCTGCAATGCGGCCAGGCGTCGCCTGCGGATCTCGGTTCGGGTGCGGATCACCAGCAGCGCCAGGAACAGCAGGAAGAACCCCAGCATCGAGAGGTAAAGCGGATAGCGATAGACCGCGCTCATCCTCTCACCCGGTGCGACCGAAAGCGAGGCACCCTGGTGCAGGCCCTGGTTCCAGAACAGCACCGCATATCGCGACAGCAGCGCAAAGACCGATCCCACCAGGCACAGCACGCCCGTCAGGTCGGCGGCGCTGTCCGGATCTTCGATGGCGGACCAGAGCGCGATGTATCCGACATAGAACAGGAACAGGATCAGGAAAGAGGTCAGCCGCGGGTCCCATTCCCACCAAGTGCCCCACATCGGCTGGCCCCAGATCGCGCCGGTGGCCAGCGCGATCAGCGTCATGACGGCGCCGATGGGGGCCGCGGCCTTGGCGGCCAGCGCGCTGACATGGTGGCGGCGGATGATCCAGATCAGCGAGGCAATCAGCATCATCACCCAGATGTTGATGGCCATCATTGCGGCGGGAACATGCAGGAAGACGATCTTGACGGTCGATCCCTGGCGAAAATCCTCGGGCGTCAGAAAGCCCCAGACGACGCCCGCCACGCAGCCGATGACGGCGCCGACCACCAGCCAGGGCAGCAGCCTGTCGGTCGTGCGCATGAACTTGGTCGGATTTGCGTATTCCCAGATCGACATGGTCCCTCGTATCCCCCTTTTGCGCCGCCCCAGCAAGAGGGCGGCGCGTCCCTTCACCGCAGATTGACCCGCAGCGCGGCGGCCGCCGCGAAGGGGATCAGCGCCATCACCGCCAGCGTGATCCCGGCCAGGAACAGCAGCGGCGTGGCGGTCCCCGCCCCCTCAGCCCCCCGGCGGGTAATTTCGGCCCCGAAGATCAGTGTGGGGATATAGAGCGGCAGCACCAAGAGCGACAAAAGCATACCCCCGCGGCGCAGCCCCACGGTGATCGCCGCGCCGAAAGCCCCCAGCATCGACAGCGCCGGCGTTCCGATCAGCAGCGACGCCAGAAGCCAGGGCATCGCGCGGCCAGGCAGCTGCAGCAGCACGCCGAAGACCGGTGCCGCCAGGATCAGCGGCAGGCCGGTGGTGATCCAATGGGCCAGCGCCTTGACAGCCACGGCACCCTCCAGCGGCAGGGGGGCGGTGGCCAGCAGGTCCAGGCTGCCATCCTCGTGGTCGAGGGCAAAGATGCGGTCCAGCGACAGCAGGCAGGACAGCAGCGCGCCCACCCACAGGATGCCGGGCGCGACCGGGGCCAGTGCCCCGCGGTCGGGGCCGATGCCGAAGGGAACCAGCGTGCAGAGGATCAGGAAGAACGCGACGCCCAGGCCAAAGCCCCCGCCCGCCCGCGTCGCCAGGCGCAGGTCGCGGCGCAGAAGCGCGATCATGCAAAGGCCTCGTTGAAGCCCGAGGGCAGGCGGGCAGGCGCCGTGCCGGGGCGGGCGCGAAAGGGGGTCAGGTCCAGCACCTGCGCCTCGGGGATCGCAAGATCGATATGGGTGGCGATCAGGGCCGCGCCCCCCTGACCCAGATGCGCGCGCACCACTTGGGCAAAGCGCGCGACCGAGGCCGTGTCCAGCGACACGGTCGGCTCGTCCAGAACCCAGAGCGGCCTGCCGGTCACCAACAGCCGGGCCAGGCCCAATCGTCGCTTCTGCCCCGCCGACAGGGCCGAAGCGGGCCGCGCCGCAAGCGCGGTCAGGTCCATCGCCGCCAGCGCCTGCGCGACACTTCCCCCGCCGAAGACCCGCGCCCAGAAGTCGAGGTTCTCGGCCACGGTCAGCGCAGCTTTCAGACCGTCCGCATGGGCGGCATAGGCGACCAGGTCGTCTTCCATCACGATCCCGCCCGCCACCGGTTGCTGAAGCCCGGCGATCGTGCGCAGCAGCGTCGTCTTGCCGATGCCGTTCGCGCCGCGCAGGATCAACGCCTGTCCCGGGTCCAGCGCGAAGGAAATGCCTTCGACCGTCCGCAGACCGCCGCGCGACACGGCAAGGTCATGGACGGCCAGAAGGCTCACAGGGGCAGCAGCGCGCAGGCGACCCGGCGGCCCTCGGACAGCGTCACGTTGTAG
The DNA here is from genome assembly GCA_003255745.1 of Paracoccus saliphilus. Classification (GTDB taxonomy): domain Bacteria; phylum Pseudomonadota; class Alphaproteobacteria; order Rhodobacterales; family Rhodobacteraceae; genus Paracoccus; species Paracoccus saliphilus_A. Next base: position 17,466 of record KZ836037.1, on the reverse strand, counting down.
GTGCGGGCAGCCGTGGGCGAGGACATCGCTTCGACCCGGATGCCCATGCCGTCCAGCAGTCCGATCATTTCGCGAGGGGCATAGCCGATCTGCTCGCCCAGGCCCAGGAACAGCACGTCGACGCGACCGGCCAGCGCCTCCAGCGGACCCGTATCCTGCAGGCCCTGCCAGGATTGGACGCGATCCCCCTCGACCACGACAGCACCGTGAAAGACCTTGCCCGCGATCCGGAAGAAGCCGGGGCCATAGCTGTCCACGGCATTCTGGCCGTTGAAGTCGGTGGGGGTGAAGGTCGCCATCAGCCCTCCTCGGCCCCCTCGAAGGGTGACACGTTCTTGCGGGTCTTGGGGTCCTTGGGATCGGCCTTGTCCCAATCCCGCTTGACGCCCAGCCACAGCACCACGTTCTTGGCCACATAGATCGACGAATAGGTGCCGATCAGGATGCCGAAGGTGATCGCGAAGACGAAGCCACGGATCACGTCACCGCCCAGGACCAGCAGCGCGATCAGCGCGACCAATGTGGTGCCGGAGGTCATCACCGTCCGCGACAGGGTTTCGTTGACCGAAAGGTTCATGAGGTCGCGCAGCGGGCGAGCCTTGTACTTCATCAGGTTCTCGCGCAGGCGGTCGAAGACGACGACGGTGTCGTTGATCGAATAGCCCACGATGGTCAGCAGCGCCGCGATGGTGGTCAGGTCGAAGCGGATCTGGAACAGAGCAAAGACGCCCATGGTGATCAGCACGTCATGGATCAGCGACACGATGGCGCCGACCGCGAACTGCCATTCGAAGCGCAGCCAGATATAGATCGAGATCGCGACCAGCGAGGCCAGCACGGCATAGATCGCCGTCTGGATCAGCTCTCCCGACACCTTGGGACCAACGGATTCGACCGAGGGGAAGGTGATGGACGGGTCGACCTGCTGCAACGCGCCTTCGACGGCGGCGATGGTCTGGGGCGTGACCGCCTCGGCGCCGTCCTGGGCGCTGATGCGGACCTGCGCCACGTTCTGGTCGTCGCCGAAGGTCGGATCGAAAACCTCGGTGATCGCCACGTCGCCCAGGTTCAGCGGCTGCAGAGCGGCGCGATAGGCGGCGACATCCACGGGCTGCACGGATTCGGTGCGGATCGTTGTGCCGCCCCGAAAGTCGATCCCGAAGTTCAGCCCGTTCAGGAACAGCACCACGATCGAGGCAAGCATCAACACCGTGGAGATGCCAAAGGTCAGGAACTGCCAGCGGAAGAAGTCGATCCGGGTTTCGTCGGGGACGAGTTTCAGACGAAATGCCATGTCAGACCTCGATCTGTTTCGGGCGGCTGCGTTCGAACCACATGACCGTCAACAGGCGGGTCACGAACAGCGCGGTAAAGACCGAGGTCACGATCCCGATCGTCAGGGTCACGGCAAAGCCCTTGACCGGGCCCGAGCCCAGCACAAACAGGATCGCCGCGATGATCAGCGTGGTAATGTTGGCGTCCACGATGGCGGACATGGCCTTTTCATAGCCAAGCTCGATGGCGCGGGCGGGGCCGCGGGCGGTCTTCAGTTCTTCCCGGACACGCTCGAAGACCAGCACGTTGGCATCGACCGCCATGCCGATGGTCAGCACGATGCCGGCGATGCCCGGCAGGGTCAGCGTGGCGCCGATCACCGACAGGATCGCGAACAGCAGCAGCATGTTGAAGCCAAGTGCCACGGTCGCGAAGACGCCAAAGCGGCCATAGGAGAGGATCATCAGCGCCACCACCGCAACAAAGCCCACGGCGGCAGCGATCTTGCCGGCATCGACACTGTCCTGGCCCAGTTCAGGGCCGATGGTGCGTTCTTCCAGGAAGGTCATCTCGGCCGGCAAGGCGCCGGCGCGCAGCAGCACCGCCAGACGGTTGGCCTGGTCGAAATCCATCGATCCCGAGATCTGCCCCGAGCCGGTGGTGATGGCCGAACGGATCACCGGGGCCGAGATCACCTCGTTGTCCAGCACAATCGCGAAGGGCTGACCGATATTGGCCGATGTATAGGCGCCGAAAGCGCGCGCGCCCGTCGGGTTGAAGCGGAAATTGACGGACGGAAGCCCGTTCTCGTCGCTGGCGGGCATTGCGTCGACCAGATCCTCGCCCGTCACAACGGGGCTGTCTTCCAGGATATAGAACAGGTTGGGTTGATCGACCGACGGAGCGATGATCTGGCCCAGGCCCGGCTGCGCCTCGGCATCGCCGGTGGTGCCCACGACCGGGTTGAAGGTCAGCTGGGCGGTTGTGCCGATCAGCTCCTTCAACTCGGCAGCCGAGCCGATGCCCGGAACCTGGATCAGGATGCGATCCGCACCCTGGCGCATGATGGTGGGTTCGCGGGTGCCGACCTCGTCCACGCGGCGGCGCACGATCTCCAGCGACTGCTGGATGGTGCGGTCGTCGGTCAGGGCCTTTTCCGCGTCCGACAGTTGGACGGTCAAGGTCGGCCCCTGGGTGGCGATCGCCAGCGACTGTTGCCCCGCCCCGGTCAGGGTGGTGACCGGCGTCGAATAACCGCGCACGATCTCGACCGCGCGGGCCATCTGGTCGGGATTGCCGATCTCGATCGACAATACCCCTTCGGGGGCCTGAACACGGCGGATCGCGCCGATGGTTTCGCGCTCAGCCGACAGCGCGCGGCGCAGTTCGGGCCACAGGGCGTCCATGCGTGACTTGTAGACCTGGGCGACCTGCACCTCGCCCAGCAGATGGGCGCCGCCCCGCAGGTCCAGTCCCAGATTGACCAGGCTGTTGGGCAGCCACGAGGGCCAGCCGTCGCGCGCCGCCGCCAGTTCGGGCGTCTCGACCCCCGTCGCCTCGATCTGAGCCACGGCATCGTTATGGGCCTCGACCCGGGCATAGAAGGCATTGGGCAGCGCGAAAAGCAGCCCCAGAAGGCAGATCCCAAGGATCAGGATGCGCTTCCAGCGGTCAATCTGCAGCATGGACGTGGCGCCTTTCAAGAGTTGGCGGCGACAGGATCGGTCTTGGACACCACCTGCGCCAGGGTGCTGCGCAGTACGCGGACGCGCACGCCCTGGGCGATCTCGACCTCAAGCTCGTCGTCGCGCACCGCCGAAACCTTGCCCAGGATGCCGCCCTGGGTGACGACCTGGTCGCCCTTCTTTACGGAAGCCACCATTTCGCGGTGCGCCTTCAGACGCTTCTGCTGAGGGCGGATCATCAGGAAATACATGATCGCGAAGATCAGGATCAACGGGATGAACTGCGCAAAGGCGGCGCCGGCACCGGCTCCGCCGGCGGCCTGGGCATAGGCGGGGGTCACGAACATTCACGGTCCTTTCGGTCATGGAAGGGCGCGGCCGGGCCGCGGGCCTCGTCTGGATTGGCGCGCAACCTATCTGCGCGGCCGGTGCTTGGCAAGAAAGCGGCGCCCGCCCTGCGGCGATCGCGCCAAACGGCTTCGTGATGCGGCCGCGCCCGCCTCAGATGTGGGCCGGCTGCGAACGCTCGACCAGGCGGGCAAAGAAGCTGGCCCCCACCGGCGCCACGGCGTCATTGAAGTCATAGGTCGGGTTGTGGACGCCCGGCCCCTCGCCCTGCCCCAGGAACAGGTAGCAGCCCGGCCGCGCCTTCAGCATGTAGCTGAAGTCCTCGGCCCCCATCTCTCGCCCAGAGTCGGGGATCACCTGCGCCTCGCCTGCGATCTCGGTCGCGACCTCGATGGCGAAGGCGGTCTGGTCGGGGTCGTTGACCGTCGCGGGATAGCCCTGCTGATAGTCCAGCCGGACCTCGACGTCATAGGCCGCGGCCTGCCCGTCGCAGATCTGCGTCATCCGGCGGCAGACCATGTCCCGCACATGCGGCTCGAAGGTCCGCACCGTGCCACAGATATAGGCGATATCCGGGACGATGTTGTCGGCGCTGCCGGTGTGGATCTGCGTCACCGACAAGGCCAGGTCGTCCATCGTGTGGTGGTTGCGGCTGGAAATGGTCTGAATGGCGCTGACGATCGCCACCGCCGCCACGACCGGGTCCGCCGTCAGGTGCGGCAACGCGCCGTGCCCGCCCCGGCCTTTCACATGGATCTCGAACGTGTCCACGGCGGCCATGATCGGTCCGGGCGTGGTCTGGAAACTGCCCAGGGCCTGACCGGGATTGTTATGCATGGCAAAGACGCTGGAGATGTCAAAGCGATCCATCATCCTGTCCCGGACCATCGCCTCGCCGCCGCCGCCGCTCTCCTCGGCGGGCTGGAAGATCAGCGCGGCGCGCCCGGCAAAGTTGCGCGTCTCGGCCAGGTACTTCGCCGCCCCCAGCAGCATCGTGGTGTGGCCATCATGGCCGCAGGCATGCATCCGCCCCGGCACGGTCGAGGCCCAGTCCAGGCCCGTCACCTCGTCCATCGGCAGGGCGTCCATGTCCGCGCGCAGGCCGATAGTCGGCCCCCTGCCCCGGCCGTTGATGATGCCGACGATGCCGGTACGGCCGATCCCCTCGTGGATCTCGTCCACGCCGAATTCGCGCAGCCGCTCGGCCACGAAGGCGGCGGTCCGGTGGCATTCAAAGCCCAGTTCGGGATGCTGGTGCAGGTGGCGGCGCCACGCGGTCATCTGGTCAGCGAAGTCGGCGATACGGTTCAGGACGGGCATGTGGACTTGGGGCTTTCGCTGTGGCAGTCGGGGGGCATCTTCCGTGTCCGCAGGGGAATTGCAATGGCCGACCCGACGACGACCCGCCGCGACCCCGCGGCCGAGATCACCCGCCTGATCGACATCATGGCCGCGCTGCGCGACCCGCAGACGGGCTGTCCCTGGGACGTCGAGCAGACCTTTGCCACCATCGCCCCCTACACGATCGAGGAGGCCCATGAGGTCGAGGACGCGATCCAGCGGCAGGCCTGGGACGAACTGCCGGGCGAACTGGGCGACCTGCTGCTGCAGGTGGTGTTTCAGGCCCAGATCGCCCGCGAAGGGGGCATGTTCGATTTCGCAGACTGCGCCGCCGCGATCAGCGACAAGCTGATCTTCCGCCACCCCCATGTCTTCGGCGACGAATCGCGCGACAAGTCGGCCGAACAGCAGGTCAGGGACTGGGAGGCGATCAAGGCCCTAGAACGCGCGGGCAAAGCCGAGCGCGGCACGCTGGACGGAGTGGCGATGGGGCTTCCGGCCCTGACCCGCGCGGTCAAGCTGCAGAACCGCGCGGCGCGGGTGGGCTTTGACTGGCCCGGCCCCGATGACGTGCTGGCGAAAATCGCCGAGGAAACCGCAGAGCTAGTCGAGGCACGCGACGAGTTGGGACCCGAGGCGCTGGAGGAGGAGTTCGGCGACCTGATGTTCGTGATGGCGAACCTGGCACGGCATCTGAAGATCGACCCCGAGCTGGCGCTGCGCCGCGCGAATGCCAAGTTCACCCGCCGCTTTCGGTCTATCGAGGCCGCGCTGGCCACCGACGGGCGCCGCCCCGAAGACAGCGATCTGGCCGAGATGGACCAACTGTGGGACGCAGCCAAGGTCGCAGAGAAGGCGGCCGGGTAAGGGGGCGCTGCCACCGTCCCGTTCCGGGACTCCCCCGGGGTAATTGGACAACGGAGACGTCAGGCCGGTTCGGTCACCTGCGCCAGGGCAGCGTCATAAACGTCGATCCCGCCCTTGGAGGCGCCTTCCGACAGGGTGCGCTTCCAGCTGCGCGCGCCGGGCTGGCCGTGAAAGAGACCCAGCATATGACGGGTGAACTGGTGCAGCCGCCCGCCTTGCGCCAGATGGTCGATGATCAGCGGGCGCATGGCCTGCGCGACCTGCTGCGGACTGTCAAAAAGCGGCGTGTCACCCCAGAGCGCGTCGGCCGCCCCGAGGATGTTCCAGGGTTCGTGATAGGCCGCGCGTCCCACCATCGCCCCATCCATGACGGCCAGATATTCGCGGGCCTGGTCCAAGCTGGTAATGCCCCCATTGACGGAGAGGTGCATCTGGGGGAACTGCGCCTTCATCGCGTGGACCAGCGGATAGTCCAGCGGCGGGATCTCTCTGTTCTCGCGCGCGCTGAGGCCCTTGAGCCAAGCCTTGCGGGCATGAATGGTGACGCGGCGGATGCCGGCTTGGCGCAGCGTGTCGATGAAGGCGGGCAGCACCTCTTCGGCCAGCTGGTCATCGACGCCGATGCGGCATTTCACCGTGACCTCGACGGGACTGGCTGCCTGCATGGCGGTCACGCAATCGGCGACAAGCTGCGGCGATTTCATCAGGATCGCCCCGAAAGCCCCCGACTGGACGCGGTCGCTGGGGCAGCCGACATTCAGGTTGATCTCGTCATAGCCCCAATCGGTGGCAATGTGCGTGGCCTGCCGCAATTCGGCCGGATCGGCGCCGCCCAGTTGCAGCGCAACCGGATGCTCGGCCGCGTCGTAATCCAACAGCCGCCCGCGTTCGCCGTGGATGATCGCGGGGGCGGTCACCATTTCGGTATAAAGAAGCGTCCTGCGCGACATCAGCCGATGGAAGCGGCGGCAGTTGCGGTCAGTCCAGTCCATCATCGGGGCGATGGACAGGCGCGCGGCGCGGGTGATCGGATCGGGCATCGGGTATCGGTCCGGTTTGCAGGTCGGAAACGGGCGGAGGCCACCCATAATCCAGCCGCGCGCCAAGCACAAATCCCCGCAGATGATAGATGGTGGGTGATGAGGGATTTGAACCCCCGACATCTTCGATGTGAACGAAGCGCTCTACCACTGAGCTAATCACCCGTCGGGCTGGCTTCTAGCGCCAGCCGGGCAAGGACGCAAGAGGTGGCGACGCCTTTTACGGCGCCTTTAAGAGGCCGAATCGAGGTCGGTAGGTCTGCGGCGCAGGCGCAGGGTGATCACATCACCTCCGCGGGCGTCCTTTTCCAAGTTGATTCGCGCGCGTCCCAAAGGTGGGACAGCCAGCGTCTGCCCCGCCGACAGCACCTGCCCCAACTGGGCCAATGTGGCCTCGATGATGGGCCGGGCCTCATTGCGGCGCGCGCCGGTGGCGGCGAGAACGCGGTCGATGAAATCTCTTTTCTGGACGACATGCGCAACGCGCGGGTCTGGATGAGCCTGAAGGCCAATGGCCTCTGCCGATTCATGTGTCATTCCTGGTCCCCCTCCCGGAAAGTCACATAAGCCTAGCGCGGTTTAACGTTGCGTCAATCATTTGATTAACGCAAAGCCCGGGCCGAAAGGATCGGCCCGGGCGATGGGTGGTGCTCTCAGGGCATAGCGTCAGTGCGCAACGGCCCCCGGAGCGTTGGAACCCCGCTGGTTCGCCAGGCGCGCCGCTTCCGCGGCTTCCTCGGCAGCCTCGTCCCATTCGACCGGGACAGGCATCCGCACCAGGGCATGGCGCAGGACCTCGCGGACGTTGCTGACCGGGATGATGGTCAGGCCCTGCTTGACGTTGTCCGGGATCTCGACAAGATCCTTTTCATTGTCCTGCGGGATCAGCACCGTCTTGATGCCCCCGCGCAACGCTGCCAGCAGCTTTTCCTTAAGCCCGCCGATGGCCAGGACGTGGCCGCGCAGCGTCACCTCGCCCGTCATCGCGACGTCCTTGCGGACCGGGATGCCGGTCATGACCGAGACGACCGAAGTCACCATGGCGATGCCCGCGGACGGACCGTCTTTGGGGGTGGCTCCTTCCGGAACGTGAACGTGAATGTCGCGGCGGTCGAATTCCGGGGGCTTTACCCCGATCTCCGGTGCCACCGACCGAACGAAGCTGGACGCCGCGTCGATCGATTCCTTCATCACGTCGCCCAATTTCCCGGTCGTCTTCATCCGGCCCTTGCCCGGCAGGCGCAGCGCCTCGATCTGCAACAGGTCGCCGCCGACCGAGGTCCAGGCCAAGCCCGTCACAACGCCAACCTGATCCTCCTTCTCGGCCAGGCCATAGCGGTGACGGCGAACGCCAAGGTATTCTTCGGCCTTTTCGGGCGTCACCTCGACGGTCTTGACCTTGCCCTTGAGGATCTCGGTCACGGCCTTGCGGGCCAGTTTCGCGATTTCGCGCTCAAGCGACCGCACGCCTGCTTCGCGGGTGTAATAGCGGATCATATGGGTCAGCGCCTCGTCGGTCACGCTGAACTCACCCTTGCGCAGCCCGTTCGCGGCGATCTGCTTGGGCAGCAGGTGGCCCTTGGCGATCTCGCGCTTCTCGTCCTCGGTATAGCCCGACAGCGGGATGATCTCCATCCGGTCCAGCAGCGGGCCCGGCATGTTGTAGCTGTTGGCCGTGGTCACGAACATCACGTTCGACAGGTCGTATTCCACCTCCAGATAGTGGTCCACGAAGGTCGAGTTCTGCTCGGGATCCAGCACCTCCAGCATCGCCGAAGCGGGATCGCCGCGGAAGTCCTGCCCCATCTTGTCGATCTCATCCAGCAGGATCAGCGGGTTCGTGGTCTTGGCCTTTTTCAGCGCCTGGATGATCTTGCCGGGCATCGAGCCGATATAGGTCCGACGGTGGCCGCGGATCTCACTTTCGTCGCGCACGCCGCCCAGGCTGATGCGGATGAACTCGCGCCCCGTGGCCTTGGCGATCGAACGACCCAGCGAGGTCTTGCCCACGCCCGGAGGTCCCACCAGCGTCAGGATTGGGCCCTTCAGCTTCTGGCTGCGCGCCTGCACGGCCAGGTACTCGACGATCCGCTCCTTGACCTTTTCAAGGCCGAAGTGGTCGGCGTCCAGGATCGCCTCGGCGCGCGGCAGGTCCTTGCGGGTGCGCGACTTCACGCCCCACGGCAGGGCCAGCAGCCAGTCCAGGTAGTTGCGGCTGACGGTGGCTTCGGCCGACATCGGGGACATCGACTTCAGCTTTTTCAGCTCGCCCTCTGCCTTGTCGCGGGCTTCCTTGCTGAACTTGGTCTGGGCGATCTTCTCTTCCAGTTCGGCCAGCTCGTTCTGACCATCCTCGCCGTCGCCCAATTCCTTCTGAATGGCCTTCATTTGCTCATTCAGATAATATTCGCGCTGCGTCTTCTCCATCTGGGTCTTAACGCGCGACTTGATCTTTTTCTCGACCTGCAGGACCGACATTTCACCCTGCATCAGGCCATAGACCTTCTCCAGCCGCTCGGCGATGTTCAGGGTGTCCAGCAGGTCCTGCTTGCGGTCCAGGTCGATTCCCATGTGACCGGCGGCAAGGTCAGCCAGCTTGCCGGGCTCGGTCGCCTCGGCAACGGCGGCCACGACTTCCTCGGGGATGTTCTTGCGCACCTTGACGTAACGCTCGAATTCCTCGGCAACGGTGCGCACCAAGGCAGCAATCGTCGCGTCGTCGCCCCGCGTCTCATCCATCGTGATGGCGGTCGCCTCGAAATGGTCGTCATTGGGCACGAAATCGGTGATCTGCACGCGCTCGCGCCCTTCGACCAGCACCTTGACGGTCCCGTCGGGCAGTTTCAGCAGTTGCAGCACGTTGGCCAGCACGCCAGTACGATAGATGCCCTCCTCAGTTGGCTCATCGACCGAGGCGTCCTTTTGCGCCGACAACAGAATCGGGCTGTCCGATTCCATGACCGCTTCCAGTGCACGCACCGATTTCTCGCGCCCCACGAAAAGCGGCACGATCATGTGCGGGAAGACAACGATATCCCGCAAGGGCAGCACCGGGTAGGTCTGAGTGGTGAATTCCGTCATGTCTTGTCCTTTCTGCCCGAAGCCGTGGCCCCGTCATGGCGACGCACGGCCCCTGCATGACGACAATCTAGGGCCAGCGCCCCCCGCGTTCAATACGACCGCAAGAATACCCGCTATTTCCCGCGCCGCATCGAAACTCAGCGGGGAATCACGATTTCGGCGCGCAGGCCGCCCAGCCGCGGACCCCGGCCCAACCGCAGCTGCCCCCCGTGCGCCCGCGCCACGTCGGCGGCGATGGCCAGCCCCAGCCCGGCGCCCTGCGCGCTGCTGCGTCGCCGTGCCGGGTCCAGCCGGGTGAAGGGGCGCATCGCCATCTCCAAGCTGTCCTCAGGGATGCCCGGCCCGTCATCCTCGACCCCGATGCGCAGACTGCGTGGCCCCAGGGCGGCATCCAGTTCGGCGCGGCTGCCATAGCGGACGGCATTGCCGATCAGGTTCTCCAGCGCGCGTCGCAGCATGTCAGGTCGGAACATTGCCATCCCGTCCGCGTCCCCTTCAAAGCGCACCAGCCGGACCTGCTGGCCGGCCCGCTGCCCGTCAGTGACAATGGTTTCCAGGAAATCAGCGGCCACCAGCGGCTCGGCCTGGTGTTCCTGCGCCTCCTCGCGCGCATAATCCAGAAAGCCGTCCACCATGCGGCTCATCTCGGCGATGTCGGCCTCCATCGCGGCGATCTCCTCCGCATCCGGCGGCATCTCCGGCGATATCATCGACAGGCTCAACCGCAGCCGCGTCAGCGGTGTGCGCAGGTCGTGGCTGATCCCCGACATCATCAGCTTGCGCTGTTCGTTCTGCCGTTCCAGCCGGTTGCGCATGTCCAGAAAGGCCGTCCCTGCGCTGCGGACCTCCACCGCCCCGGACGGGCGATAAGGGACCATGCGGCCCTTGCCGTACTCCTCGGCCGCCAGCGCAAGGCGCCGGATCGGGCGCAGCTGGTTGCGCAGGAAAATCGTGGCGATGCCGGTCATCAACAGCGACGTGACGACCATCAGCACCAGCAGCTGGTGCGGGTTCGAGGCACTGACCCGTCGCCGGTCAAAGCTGAGCCCGAACGGCCCCGCCTCGCCCTGCAGCGCGACCGAGACGCGTTTATCGTTCGAAGCAAGGTCGATCGACAAAATCTGCGGCAGCGTGTCTCGCAACACCTCGATCACGATCCGTCCCGAAAAGTCATAGAACCGGCGCTGGTCATCGGGCAGCGGCTCCACCGGCAACTCCAGCCGCAGCTCCAGCGGCGCGGCCACCGCAAGCCCGGCCCGCCGCGCCTCGTCTGGCGTATCGGCCTCTTCGACCACACTGGCGACAAAAGCCAGCTCATGAGCCATGCTGGATGACATCTGGCGGGTCACGCCGTCGAAATGGCGCTGCAGGAACATGACGCTGACAACCAGCGTGACGACCACCACCGGCAGGAACAGGATCAGCGCAGCCCGCGCATAAAGGCCGCGCGGCACAAGCAAGCGGCCAATCGGGCCTTCGCCGTTGTTCGACATGGAAACCACTCCTCTCGCACGCTAGGCTAGCGGCATGAACGCCCCTGTGAAAGAGCCGCTGCGGATCCTGGCCCCGAACCCCTCGCCCCTGACAGGACCGGGCACGACCACCTTCCTGATCGGCCAGCGCCATGTGGCGGTTATCGATCCGGGCCCCGACGATGACGCGCATCTGGAGGCCGTTCTGCAGGCGGGGCGGGGGTGCATCAGTCATATCCTGGTGACCCATGCGCATATGGACCACAGCGCAGGCGCGGCGCGGCTGTCCCAGCGGACCGGCGCTCCGGTGCTAGCCTTCGGAGGTGCAACTGCCGGCCGGTCCCCTGTAATGACTCGATTGGCGGCCGAGGGCTTGGAGGGCGGTGGCGAGGGGCTGGATTTGGGCTTTGCGCCCGACGGGCTTCTGGCGGACGGTGCCGTGATCGACACCCCGGACTGGACGCTGCGCGCGCTGCACACACCCGGCCATTGCGGTGGGCACCTAAGCTTCGAATGGGGCAGAACGATCTTTTGCGGGGATCTGGTGATGGCCTGGTCCTCAACGCTGATCTCACCGCCCGACGGCGACCTGACCGATTATCTCCGTTCGGTCGAGCGCCTGGCCGGTCTGGCACCTGACAGGCTGCTGCCCACCCATGGCGCGGCAATTGAGGCCCCCCTGCCCCGGCTTCGAGACCTGATCGAACATCGGCGTGCCCGTACGGCCCAGATCCTGGCCGCGCTGCGGCAACAGCCAGATACCCCCCACGGCCTGGTCCGCCGCATCTATGACGTCCATCCCCGTCTTTTGGTGGCAGCTGAACGCAACGTCCTGGCTCATCTGATCGCATTGACGCAGCTCGGAGCGGTTGATTTTGAGGGAGATTTTTCGGCCGCGACAATTTTTACACCTGCGTGACAAAAAGTAGTCCTTACCCACTGGACGCCCCTCTGCCACGTTGTTATACCCCGCCTCGTGTTCCGGCGTAGCTCAGCGGTAGAGCAGTTGACTGTTAATCAATTGGTCGTAGGTTCGATCCCTACCGCCGGAGCCAGAGATCTCTCAACCCATTGAGATCAAACGAGAAGGCGGTCCTTTGCGGGGCCGCTTTTCGCATTGTGGCACAGGCTCTGACACAGAACTCGGCACAACCTCGGCACAAGCCGCACCGGAGTCCGACGTCATGCCCAAGGTCCGCCTGCCCCATCTCGAGCACCGCCCGACGGGATACTACTTCCGCCGCCGGATCCCGGCCCCGTCCGCGCCAGGTCACGCGCATGATAAAAAATCTTCAAAAGTGATCCAAACCGGTTCCATCTGTCTCTCCCTGCGAACCCAGTTCCTGCGCGACGCGAAGAGGCTCGCCCGCCGGCTTACAGCCGCAAGCGATGCGCTCTTCGCCGCAAGGGCGGAGCAGGACATGCCGATCGCGGCGGAAACGATGGTGGCCATCCTCAAGGCGGTGCGGGATCAGGAGATCTCGGCCCATGAGCGAATGCGCGCCCGGGCGGGCGAACGGAGCTGGGGTGCTGTCGAGGCGACCCTGTCGCAGGAGGCCCTGATCCAGGACGCGCTCCGCGAGGAAATCGCCCTGGGTCGGTGCGAGACTGCAACGCCGGTTCTTGAGGCTGGAGCGCGGCGGATCGGGCTGGCCCTTGATGCGCTTGATCCTGACTACTCGGTCCTGGCCCATCACGCGACGCGCCTACTGGTGGAGATCAGCGCAGAGCGCGCCCGGCGGGAGGCTGGCGACTACGGCGCCGCGTCCGTGTTGGCCGAGCTTGTAGAGGTCGCAGATGCGAGCGAGCGCCGCACCTCCAAAAGCCGAGCCCCAGCGGAGCGGGCGGCCCGCCTTGCCGGGGCCTTCTCGGCGAACGAGCCGGTGGAGAGGCATCCCGTTGAACCTTCAACCGCGCTCTCCGCGCCGCGTGCCGAGGAGCAGGCCCGCACTGCGTCTGTGCAGCCAGAGGTTCCCCTCATGCAGGCTCGTATGACCGCCGCCGAGATGCCGGCCTCTACGGCAAGCGTGAGTTGCCAACGCTCAGCGCCCTCCACGGCCGCGCTTGAAGGCGATGCACCTGCAACAGCAGCGCCTCCCCCTGGGGCCGAAAATCGTGGGTCGTCGGAGCCGATCCATCCCGTCCTGATGTTGCCGCAGGAACCCGAAGCGCGTCGCCGTGCTCTGGACCGCGCCCTGCCAGACCTGCGTATCGACAAGGCTGTCCTGAGTGACAGGTCCAAGGAGGCGCTGCTCGATCCCTGGAACATGACGATCGAAGAGGCCTTCGACGCCTATTTCGAGGTCAAGCTGGCGGGCTATGGGGACGAGTTCTTCAGATCGCAGAAGCGCCGCCCGCAGGGCGGCGAGAACTGGATGCGAAACAGCCGGGCGAGCCTCGTCGTCGCACGGCGGATCTGGAGCGACCTCCTGGGAAATTGCCGACTGCGGGACGTCACCGATGACGGTCTCAACACCGCGTTGCTGATGCTTGCACGCCTGCCGCGGGACCACGGCAAGGCCTTCAAAGCCGATACCGTCCAAGAGATCATCGACCAGGTGGACATGGCCGAGATCGCCCGGGAGGCCGAGGCCTTCCGCAGGATCGCCAGCCAAGCGGGCATCTCCCAGGGTGATGCCGACAAGCTCATCCATGGCGCGAAGATCCCGCGTCTGCGCGCGGAGACTTATCTCAAGCATGGCCGTGCCGTTGGGCGCATCGGCCGATTTCTCGAAGGCCTCGGCTTGCTCGGCAGGAACCCATTCACGTTATGTTCATGGAGCAAGCAGGAAGAGGCAGACCTCAAGAACAGCGAGGCCGCTCGCGCCCGGGTGGTTTGGGACGATCGGATCTACAAGCTTTTCCGGACGCCCGTCTTCCAAGGGGAATGCGACGGACCAGGCGACCCCCTTTTCTGGGCGCCTCTGATCGGCCTGTTCTGTGGAGCACGTATGGAGGAGGTCCTCCAACTGGCGCCCGATGATATCGGAACCGAGGACGGGATCCCGTATCTTCAGATCCGCAACGTCGAGGGCAACCGCGTAAAGTCCGATGCAGGCCAGCGCAAGCTCCCCATCCATCCCAACCTGATCAAGCTTGGCTTTCTGGACCTTGTCGAGATGCGCCGTCGCGAAGATTCCGGACGTCTGTTTCCGGACCTTGCTCGCGGAGAGACGAAAGGCAATCATGCCGAACTGTTCAGCAAGGCCTTTGGCTATTACCGCAAGGTCAACGAGGTCTACTGGCCCGGGCTGGATTTCCACGCGCTCCGTTCGACGTTCAGTTCGTTCCTGCTCAACAATGACGATGTGAAGGATTCCCGTGCTCGTCGACTTATGGGTCATGCCCCGGCCAGCGCGATGGAGGCATCCTATGCACAGGGCCTCCGCATGTCGTCGCTGCTCAGGGATATTCAGGAGGTAACGATCGACATCTCCATGATCCGCAGCCCCTTTACGGGAGTGGGCGCGGTGGTGAGCTTGGAAGGGGTGCGTCAGCGCCTCGCGACGGAGTGACGGCAAGGCGCCCCCACCATGGGCGGGGGCGTCGGCATGTCAGGATCCTCAGTCGGCGAAAAGCGGCAGACGAAAGAGGTTCCCGTTCACCTCCGTCTGAGGCGCGCCAGTTCTCGCTCAGCAATCACCGCATCGACTACGGCATTGCGCGCGTCTACGAGACCTTTCAGCAACTCTCCGAGCCGGCGAACCCGGTCTTGCTCGACATCACAGAACGGGTTCCTGGCTGTGCATTCACGCTGAAAGAAGCGCCCGTAGCCGGGAGAGAAACCGTCGAGCGTCTGGCTGATCGCGGCGAGCATAAGCGCGAACGCCCGGTCATTCGCATCGTCGAAAACCGCACCAGCCGCACACCGCGCGAGGGTGGCGTTGATCTGTTGATCCAGGGTGGCGTCTGTTTCTACCGCCGCATCCGACCATGCGGCCGCAAGCTGACGGCCCAGGCGAACGGCTTGAAGGGCAACCGCGTCGATGGCAGGGGGGGTGCTGACTGTCGTCATGTGGGCTTTCCTCATGTCCTTTTCTGTCCGGCCACGGTTACGCTGCGACATCGAAGTCTTGCGCATCGACCAGATCCTCCTCGACGAGCGCCCTGAGGCAGTCGCTCAGACCATCGGTGAGCAGGCAGATTTCTTCCACGGCCGGGTCTGCGGGATCGATGGTCGAAAAGTAGACGGCCGAGGGATGTCCGGGCGTTCCCACATCTTCGAGCGCCAGAAGCCGGTGCAGGGCGATTAGCTCGCGGCAGATGCGGCGCGTCAGGCGCGGTCTGGGTGTGGAAAGCGTGTCGACCAGCCCGCGCGCGCGTCGCGCGGCAACCGACCCGCCGAGCAGCGCCGCGGCATGTTCGAGGCCCTCGCGGTTGTCGGCAAGAAAGACAGAAAGCTGCAGCAAGGCTGCAGACACAATGACATGTTGCATTTGTAGGCTCCTCGTCCCTGGCCGGGATGGCCGGGATCAAGAACTGACGAGGTGTTATCGGGACCTGGAACCTGGAGAGCGNGCCTTGCGCCGTCTTCACCCCGTGAGACGGCGCAAGGCGCACCCGCGCCCGTCCTGCGGGCAGTCTTGAGGGGTTGCTACCCTGTCCTCGCTCCCCTCCCATCCTGGTCGGGGCATTGAGGTGTGTTGCCCCAAGAACGGCCGGACTTCCGTGGCGCCTCGGATCGGGAGGATGGATCGTGGCGAGACGAACCGGGAGGTTCTTGGGTTCTCATGGCGGGTCGGAAGCTCGGCAACGCGGTCGAGAAGAAGCTTGCCTGAAACCGCCTCCTAAATCACTGTGGGTGATGAAGATTCGAGCGGAGGACGTGGATGGGCGGTACCATTATCAGGACCAGTCCGGTTCAGATCGAGGTTCCGACGGCGAGCGAGATGCCCCCGGTCATCACGTCGGAGCTGAAAGGCGCCATGGAGCGAGTTGCCGCGCATCACGCGGAACGCGTGAGGAAGCGGCTGAACGATGAGGCGCGAGCAAAGAAAAGGCGCGCGAAGGAACGGCTGCGGGCAGCTGAGCAGGCACGCGACTTGGCCGCCCACAAGCAGCTCATCGCCAAGGTCAGCCGTTCCCCATGGTCGATGTCGCCCGTAGAGCTCTGTTCGGGCATTGCACTGACCCTCCGCCTGAAAGGCCTCATGCCCGAACGAGAGAAGCACCTTCGGAAGCTTCGTGACCAGCTGCAGCAGGAACTAAACCGGCAGTGTCGTGAACTCGACCGCCAGCCCGGGACAAGCAGCGGCGCGACGTCTCCCCCAAAGGCAGAAGCTCGGCTAGGCATGGAGAGCCTTCTTGCCGCCCTTGCGGCCAAGTTCGCCAAAACCTGAGCTTGGCGCATCCACGAGTTCCGCGGCGGGCCGGAAGCGCCCTGCCCTCACGCCACATGGACTCAGCGCGACGCAGCGATCTGCCGCAAGGCGGATCCGCCAGATTGCTGCAACCTTCGGGGAATACATGAGGCGGGAGTTCGGCAGAGTCCAAAATGAAAGCAGCGGTGTTCGTGGAGCCAGGGCGCATTGTTCTGGAGGATAAGCCCATCCCCGATGTAGGCCCGCTCGATGCATTGGTACGCATCACGACAACGACGATCTGTGGCACGCATGTCCACATTCTGAAGGGCGAGTACCCCGTCGCGAAGGGCCTGACCATCGGCCATGAACCGGTCGGAGTCATCGAAAAGCTTGGATCGGCAGTGCACGGTTATGCCGAAGGGCAGCGGGTGATCGCCGGAGCCATCACCCCTTCGATGTGGTCCAATGCCTGCCAGTGCGGGCGCTGCGCGCAGGATGGCGCCGGCACCAGACATGAGATTCATTCCGGAATTAACGACAACTTCTCGTTCGCGACTCTTTCGGAGGCAGAGATGGCCAAAAGGTGCCGTGAAATAGCGAGCGGGGTCGAGGCGGTGGTAGTCATTTGCACCAACGGGCGAGGACCGATGGTGGCCGCCACTCTTGAGGAGCAGCTGGGCATCCCGATCCTCGACAGCGTTGCCGTGACCTTGTGGGGAGCCTTGTGGCGGCAGGAGTGCAGACCACTCCACTTGGTCGTTACGGATCGGTCTTTGCGGGTTGAAGGCTTGGACATGAGGTTCTGACGCAGGAAGAACCAGAGAAGCACTGCGAGCCACTTGATGCTCGGTGTCGGAGGCTATTGGTGGACCGGTCGAGCCTAAAGGTGCCAATGACACTTCCGCCAGTGCCACAATAAAACCAGCATCCCGAGGCAGCACCGAGACAGGCGAAGCAGAATCTCTACGCTTCTCCTGCCATCGCCCTCAGCGTTCTCTGAATGCGTCATCCGGCAGACTATCTGCCAGCCTAAAGCGTTTCTTCAAAACCCGGA
>KZ836036.1:1129-1408 GCA_003255745.1 Paracoccus saliphilus | reverse complement strand
TCCCCGATGGAACCAGAAGCGTCACCTCGAAAGTGCGGGAGAAGCTGAGGCTGTATGGAAATCGATCGGACAGATCGGGGTCGGGATAATCAGTGTCACATGGAGAGCTTCGAACCCGGTTTGATGTTTTGATCCTGACCCGCGGATCCCATACCGGCCAAGGGGCGCTGCGCCCCGAGAAAAGACCTGACACACGGACGCATTCGATCGTATCATCGCTAAAGCGTCAGCCCGCTAAACCAAGGCTACCCACACATGATGTGACCGCTCCCCCCCCCC
>KZ836036.1:0-1114 GCA_003255745.1 Paracoccus saliphilus | reverse complement strand
CCCCCCGACGGCATCTGATGTGCCGAGGTGGGTCTGCAACGATCCACGGAGGGGAGCGATCACATTATCAACGCTGCCAGAACCCAGTACGACAGGAACCGGGATCATACCGCGATGGCAGGGTCAGGAAGGCCGTGAATCCGGCAGCAGGCCGTTAGCGTATTAGCCAGAAGACAGGCGATCGTCATCGGGCCTACGCCTCCCGGGACGGGCGTAATCGCGCCCGCAACCTGGGATACGGCGGCGAAATCCACGTCGCCGACCAAGCGTGACCTGCCATCGCGTTCAGCACGGTTTATACCGACGTCAATGACCACCGCACCAGGCTTGATCCAGTCGGCGCCGATCATCTCCGGGCGGCCGACCGCGGCGATCAGGATGTCTGCGTTACGGCAGATCGCCGGCAGGTCACGGCTGCGGGAATGGGCGATCGTGACTGTGCAGCTTTCCCTCAGCAGCAGCTGCGCCATCGGCTTGCCCACGATGTTGCTGCGCCCGACCACCACGGCGTTCAACCCGGCCAGAGAGCCGAGCTGGTCCTTCAGCAGCATGATGCAGCCCAACGGCGTGCAAGGGACCATCGCCTTTTGCCCGGTACCCAGCAGGCCCACGTTCAGGATGTGAAAACCGTCCACATCCTTGGCTGGGTCAATGGCGTTGATGACCAGATCGCTGTCGATGTGCCCTGGCAGCGGCAGCTGGACCAGGATGCCGTGGACAGACGGGTCGTCATTCAGCTGTCGGACCAGCGCCAACAGCGTTTCGGCATCGGCGTTGGAGGGTAGTCGATGCTCGAACGACGCCATGCCGGCTGCCCGGGTTTGCGTCCCTTTGTTGCGGACGTAGACGGCCGAGGCCGGGTCGTCGCCCACCAGAACGACAGCCAGTCCGGGTGTCAGGCCCTGCTGGTTCTTGATCCGGGCAACCTCGAATGCGACGCGCTGGCGCAGGCTGGTGGCAAAGGCAGTGCCGTCGATGATCGCGGCCGGGGCGGCGGGTCTGGCGGTCTGGGCAGTGGCGGGGGTCATGTACAATCTCCCGATGCAAGCGCCGCGGCTGCGGCAACAAGGACGTGGTGCAGCGACCTGGCGGAAGAGCGGGGGCCGAAGACGGA
>QKYL01000058.1 GCA_003255745.1 Paracoccus saliphilus | reverse complement strand
AAGCGACCGTATAATCATGCGGGATGTGACAACTAGGTTGCACGACCTTTCCATTTACCCAATCCCAAGCTGTACGATGAATGTTGTCAGAGACTGTCGCGCTTCTGGCCAAGGATGACCGTGCGCCTGAGATCTCGATCCGGCTGTTCTGAGAAATCGGTCTCAAACAGGATCTCTCCATGATCTACCCTCCTGTCCTGGGACTAACGACAAGTAAACCATTCAGAATTGTCTCCTGCTTTGATCCAAATCAATCAAAAGCGATCATTTTTCGCTATTCTTCTCAAAACCCAACGAGAAGCAGTAGGCCGTGCCGCAGGACCAGTATCAAACCGTCAAGGAAGTCGCTGACCGCCTGAAGGTGGCCGAGGCGACCGTGCGCCAATGGATCAAGGTCGGGCAGTTGCGGGCGATCAATATCGGCAAGGGCTGGCGCATTGCAGACACCGATCTGAACGAATTCCTGCGGCTGCACCAGACAGCGTCAAGGCAGCACGGTGATGAATCGAAGGGGCCTGATGTGGAAGCGAAGCCCTGATGCCGATCCTGACCCCCTTCGCCGAAGTGGCTTTGCTTTTGGTCATGGCCGCCGGGATCGGGCTAGTCGGCACGCTGGCGCGGCAACCGCTGATCGTCAGCTTCATCGCAGTCGGGCTGATTGCAGGACCGTCGGCGCTGGATGTCGTGCAGTCGGACGCACAGATCGACCTTCTGTCCGAACTTGGCATAGTGGTGCTGCTGTTTCTGGTCGGCATCAAGCTGGACGTGCAGCTGATTCGCTCCCTAGGCGTTGTCTCGGTGATGACCGGGCTGGGACAGGTCATCTTCACGGCCTTCTTCGGGTATCTGATCGGCCTTGCGCTCGGGCTTGACCAGGTCACCAGCCTGTACGTGGCAGTAGCGCTGACGTTTTCCTCGACCATCATCATCGTCAAGCTTCTGTCCGACAAGCGCGAGATCGACGCCTTGCACGGTCAGATCGCACTGGGCTTTCTGATCGTACAGGATCTTGTCGTGGTGCTGGCGATGATCGTGCTGTCGGCCATCGGCATCGGCACTGTGGAAGGCGGGCACGGCGGCGGGTCGGTACTGATGGTGCTGGCGTCGGGGCTGGCGCTTATCGCGACGGTCGTCCTGTTCGTGCGCTATGCCGCAAATCCCCTGACCGAACGGCTCGCCCGCGCGCCCGAACTTCTGGTGATCTTCGCCATTGCCCTGGCAGCGATGTTCGCCGCGATCGGAGACGTCGTCGGCCTGGGCAAAGAAGTTGGCGGCCTGATGGCCGGTGTCGCGCTTGCCTCGACTCCCTACCGGGAAACCATCGCCGCCCGGCTGGCGCCCTTGCGCGACTTTCTACTGCTGTTTTTCTTCATCGCGCTTGGGGCCACGCTGGACCTGTCGCTTCTGGGCACGCATGTGACTGGGGCCATCATC
>KZ836035.1 GCA_003255745.1 Paracoccus saliphilus | reverse complement strand
CGAGATTGGTAGTCGACGGATGGTTTCAGGGCAAGCGCGCCGGGCGCGGCGCCCTCGGGTGGCGCAAACGTCCGTCGCGCTTCGAGCGGCGTCAGGTTTCCGAGCGAGGAATGTGGCCTGACGGCATTGTAGTCATAGCGCCAGAGGGCGATTTTGCGCCGGGCGTCGTCCAGGGTATCGAAGATCTCCTCGTTCAACAGTTCATCCCGCAGGCTGCCGTTGAACGACTCGATGAAGGCCCTCGCCATGGTCCTCGGACCAGTGGCGGACACATGGCTCGATGCTGCGGTTTGCCGGGATCGATGTAATGCCAGGCGACGTCGTTCTGCTTGGCCCATTTCAGGATCGCTCGACTGGTAAACTCGGTCCCATTGTCGCTGACAATGCAAGCCGGCTTGCCATAGATCCTGACCAGGGCATCCAGTTCTCGGGCCACACTCGCGCCCGAGAGGCTGGTGTCGGCGACCAGANCGGGCCACACTCGCGCCCGAGAGGCTGGTGTCGGCGACCAGACACAGGTTCTCGCGGCAGCAATCGTCGATCACCGCAAGGATCCGGAACCTGCGCGACGCTCCGAACGTCTCCGCCACGAAGTCCAGTGACCAGCGCTGGTTCGGCATCATGGCCAAGGGCATCGACGTGCGCGTTCCACGGGCCCGTTTGCGAACGCGCCTGCGTCTGACCGACAGCCCTTCTTCGCGATAGAGCCGATACAGCTTCTTCGGGTTCATCAGCATGCCCCTGCGCTCCAGCAGCAGCCCTATCCGCCGATAGCCGAACCGGCGGCGCACAGCCGCGACCTCCTGCATGGCCTTGCGGATCTCCGGGCTCGCCATTGGGCTCGGACCAATGGCGCCTTCAATGGCTCGCTCGGGCGGCCGCTCGCGACGCACCGTCTTCGGATCGACACCGACCAAGACGCAGGCCCGGCGTTGCGAGATGACGTGATCCCGCATCGCCTTCAGCACCGCGTCCCGCCGCGCTTTCGGTGTCGTCAGGCCTCAGCCATGGTCCTTGGACCATTGGCGTCCCATGGCTTCGATCCCAGGAGGTCCTTCAGCACGACGTTGTCGAGCAGGGCATCTGCAAGAAGCCGTTTCAGTTTGCCGTTCTCCCTCGCCATTATTCTCGGACCAGTGGCGGACGATGGCTCGATCCAGCGCTCTCAACCTTTGGGCATCGGACACATCCATGCCGCCATACTTGGCCTTGAGCTTGTAGAACGTCGCCGGGCTGAAACCATGCCGGCGACAGGCCTCCGCCGTCGCCATTCCGTCGACGCAGTGCGTCGACCCTGCTCCTTGATCATCCCAATGATCTGTTCGTCGGGGCTTACGAGGCCCCACTGGGGCCACGGTCCCCTCCTCATCAGTGAAGCGGCTTTTCCTCATGTCGTCTGCTCCTTCGGTGTTGCTCTGCCCCCTGAGAACTGGACCGTTTAAACTGGAGTTTTCGGCTAACATTCCCTGGCTGGGAG
>KZ836034.1 GCA_003255745.1 Paracoccus saliphilus | reverse complement strand
TCAAACGGTCCAGTTCTCAGGGGGCAGAGCAGTCGCAACGATTTGGGCCACTCCTCCCGCCATGGCCCAAGCCCAGAAGGACAAGGGCAGGGGCGGCAAGCGGTCGCCTGGAACAATAACAAGCGCTGCAAGCGCCACCGCGGCAATGGGCGCGGCAAACAGGAAGCGCGCGTAGGTCGCGCCGCCGGTCGAGAGGCCAGTGGCCTTCAGGTGCTTTTGCAGCATGAAGCGGCCTGTCTGAACAGCTGCCGCTGCAATTGTTACGAGTGCCCAAAGCTCCATCAAGGTTCCTACTGGTGACATAGAGGCGGCTCGGTCTGGCTCGGAGCCGACGGTATCAGACGTGCTGCATCCGATGCAGGCAGCGGAACTTCAAGCACGAAGCGATCTCATCCGACTTGCGATTTTCCAACGAGAAGGGGCCGACCAGCCACCATAGCAGTTTACCAACCTTCAGGGCCGATCATTGCTGGTTCCGGCTGAGGCGCTGCCTGACTTGCAAGAATGCTTTGTCGCCTTGCTTCGCCGCCACATCTCGCCTTTGACTTGAAGGCAGTTTGACGCACCAGCGCAGCCGAAGGGGAACCGCAGCCAAGTTGCGACCTTTTTGTGGCGTGCCAAGGCCCGTCTTGCTGCACAAGAAGGATACCTGATGCTTCTGAGCCTCTGCGACGTCACCAAAACCTTTCCGGGGAGCGCAACTGCGGTACTGCATGGTGTGACCTGCGATCCTGAAAGTGGCAGGATGCTGGCCCTTACGGGAAGAGTCGGGTTCGGGCAAGAACACGCTGCTCCATCCGATCGGCGGACTGGACACAGCCGACGGTGGAGTGGTGGCGGTCGATGGCGTTGACCTGACGGCGCTGGACGATGCTGGGCGCGCGGCTTTCCGGCGCGGCAGGGTCGGACAGCGTCCCCCTCATGTGCGGCCCCTAATGGCCACTCAGGCCTCCGCTGCCCCAATGGGCCTTTCNGTCCTTCCGACGCGCTTTCCCATGCGGTGGGCGTTGTACCGCGAAAACTTCAGCCCGAGGCAAAAACCGGGGTGCGCATTCAGGTGCGCAGGTGTGCACCCGCCATTCAATATTGGCGGAATGCCTTGGCCTGTATGGAGAAAGGGCGCTCAGTAGCTGCCAAGGATCCAAGCGGTGGCATTGGGAGTTCGCAAATGGTTTGCACCTGGCTCTGGTTGAGTGAGCACCCCCACTCAAGGCGGTATCAACACCCTCCTGTTCTGCGCCTTGTCACGCATCAGGATCGACTGACGTTCCGACCAAGGACCCGGCGGCGGGTGCTGGCCTCTGTTCGCCCTTGATGAGCGCAGGCGCTGCAGGGATGGCGCGATCGAAGCCTTGGTCAACGGCGGCGGAGGACACTAAGCACCTTGAGGCGGCGGAGGACGTCGATCCTGTCACCGACTTCCGGGCCAAGCCAGACGAACGCGGCTACTGATCCCGGTATGTCGATTTTCCATGATCAGACCAGACGGAGCTTGTCTTATGGATTTTCTGGCTCCT
>QKYL01000053.1 GCA_003255745.1 Paracoccus saliphilus | reverse complement strand
GAGTGGATAGGGAAAGCGTTGGAAGACAAAGGCATAAGCCTTGCATCCCCGGCCGGAGGTCCCGCAAGAGGTCGGTGAAATACGACAAGCGGCGCTACAAGAGGCGCAATCACATCGAGATCATGTTCGGACGGCTGAAAGACTGAAGACGTGTTGCCACGCGTTACGACAGGTGCCCGGAAACCTACCTCTCCGCCATCGCTTTGGCCGCAACAGTCTTGTTTTGGCTGTGATCAAGAACGAGCCCTGAGCCTAGCGCATTCAGAATGGAACCCGCACCAGATGGGCATTGATGATGTGACCGCCACCCGACGGCATCTGATGTGCCAAGATGGGTCTGCAACGATCCACGGAGAGGAGCGATCACATCATCAATGCCGTCGCCGTGGATCGCACCCTTTACCGATTGCGCAACCTGGTCGAGCGCTGCTTCAACAAACTGAAGAACGCCCGCCGCGTCGCCACCCGCTACGATAAGTCCGCAGAAAGCTTCCTGGCCTTCATCGATATAACCTCGATCCGCCTCTGGCTCCGCTATTTGTCAACATGACCTACGCCTATGCTAAAAGACCTTTCGAGATCCGCTGTAAAAGCATCCATCCGCCCTACCGGGTCTTCGATCCCCGCCAGCAGCGCATGGCCGACACCGAGATCACTGAGAACAAGCGCCTTGGCGACATGCTTGCCTTCATCGAGATGCAGTAGGACGCCGACCCTCCGCTGGTCGGCGCGGTCGGCAAGCAGCGCATGCGTTACAACTCGACCGGCAACACAAATAATGTAGAACAGGCACCTCCGAGCAATGAAGGACTTGACCGATAGTCGCAGTGCGGCAAACTTATTATGGAGTTCTGGTTGTTCGGACGTTCCAATATCGGGGAGTCAAGATGGACACATATCTTTTCGCGGCACGTGATATGGTAGTAGAAGGTATGCGCGAAAGCCAGGTTGTGCTGTCCGAGGATCTCGAATTTCATCTCGCCTCGACCTTGGCCCGCTACATGCATTACCCCATCAGGCCCGACCATCTGACGATCCGCCTCATGGATGCGGCGCAAAAAGGCGCGCGACGGAGCGAGTCGCGAAGGATCGGAGACGAATGCCTGATCTCCTGCGCCTTCTTCGAAACGCGCCTGACCCGCAAGGGCGGCACAATCGTCCATTATGCGGGTTTAGGGCAAACCGCCTATGCGGTGGCAGGGATGCCGGAAATGGCGGACGGCTTCCCCGACATGCTGGACGTCCTACAGGCGAGCCGCCCTAGGATTGAAGAACGTCCGGTGTCCAGTGGACCTGCCGACGATGATACGGATCAGCTCGGCCGCAAGATACTTTTGATCTCGACGCGCTTCAAGCACTGAGCATAGGTTTACTGACAACAGTCGCATCAAGTAGCGGTGCACCTCTTGTCCTTGAGCCGTCCGAACAGGACCTCAATGCGGTTGCCTCGCCGCTTGTCATGTTTCACCGCCTGATCGCAAGAGTTTCAGGGCGGGGATGCAGACTTCAATTCCCTTGTCTTCTAGGCTCCAGTCCCATTGATTTCACGCTTC
>KZ836033.1 GCA_003255745.1 Paracoccus saliphilus | reverse complement strand
AAGAGGCCGTATAATCACGCGGGATGTGACAACTAGACCCAAGCCAGGTAACGCCTTGACGACGCTAAATGTCTTGCATGTTAATGGTGCGGCCGAGAAGACTCGAACTTCCACTCCGGTTAAGGAACAGCGACCTCAACGCTGCGCGTCTACCAATTCCGCCACGGCCGCATCCGGGCAGTTCCGGCCTGATAGCCGAGCGGCACGGCGATGGAAAGAGCTTTTTTGGGGCACCTTCCCCCCACAAGATCACTATTGACGCCCCGGCCCGGCAGGGCCACATCCCTGAAATGGTGGAATGGATCATCAGCGACGGCCTGACGGGCTATGACGAGGCCGTAACCTTTATGGAGGCGCGGGTGGCCGCGATTCTGGCGGGTCAGGCCCCCGAGGCGATATGGCTGGTCGAACACCCGCCGCTTTACACCGCCGGAACCAGCGCGCGGGCGCAGGATCTGCTGCAGGCCCGGTTTCCGGTTCATGCCACGGGTCGCGGTGGGCAATATACCTATCACGGACCCGGTCAGCGGATCGTTTACGTGATGCTGGACCTGAACCGGCGTGGGCGCGACGTGCGGGCTTTCGTGGGCCATCTGGAGGCATGGGTCATTGGGGCCCTGGCCGAATTCGGCATTTCGGGCCGGATCAGCGAAGGTCGCGTAGGGGTCTGGGTGCCCCGCCCTGACAAGCCGCCCCTACCCGATGGAACCGCGCGCGAGGACAAGATCGCCGCCATTGGCGTCAAGCTGCGTCGCTGGGTCAGCTTTCACGGCATCTCGATCAACGTTGATCCGGACTTGGACCATTACAACGGAATTGTCCCCTGCGGCATCACCGGGCACGGTGTCACCTCGCTGGTCGACCTGGGACTGCCGGTCACGATGACTGATCTGGACGTCGCGTTGAAGCAGCAATTCCGTGTGATTTTTCCCTGATCCGCGATCAATTCTTTCGATGCGACCTTTCGGTGGGTGGATTTCTTCCGGCTGCCGCCTGTAGTCTCGGAACGGGAGAAAACCACCCTTCGGGGTTGATCGAGGAATATCATAATGAAAGCAGCCATCGTCGGCGCCGTTCTGGGCGCGACTCTAGCCATCCCCGCCATCGCGCAAGAGGCCGGCGACCCCGCTGTGGGCGAGACCGAGTTCCGCAAGTGCCGCGCCTGCCACATGATCCGTGACGACAGCGGCACCGACATCGTCAAGGGCGGGGCCACCGGTCCGAACCTGTGGAACGTCATGGGCGCCAAGATCGCCTCCGAGGAAGGCTTCCGTTATGGCGACGGCATCCTGGCCGCCGCTGCCGCGAATCCGGACCTGGTCTGGACCGAAGAGGAAATGGTCGCCTATGTCACCGATCCCGGTGCCTGGGTGAAGGAAAAGTCGGGCGACCCGTCGGCCAGAAGCAAGATGACGTTCAAGCTGAACAAGAACCAGGCGGATGTCGCGGCATACCTGACCACGGTGTCCCCGGACGCTCCGGAAGCCGCGGAAGCAGCGACCCAGTAAGATGACGGGACTGCGGCCTGACGCCGCAGTCCCGCGGGCCGCGCCCGCCGGCAAGTGTTTTTTGGCGGGCGCGCATCCTACCCGGACCACAGTGACGCATTGCCCGGTCTGCGCAGGTGGTCTAAAGAACCCGTGATAATGCCGGTCTGCCAGACCGGCTCGACGACATCTTGAGGGAGTTCGGGTATGGCAGACGCAGCCGCACACGGCCACGGAGACCATCATGACAATCGCGGGTTCTTCACCCGCTGGTTCATGTCCACCAATCACAAAGACATTGGTATTCTTTACCTTTTCACGTCCGGACTGGCAGGCCTGATCGCGGTCGCGTTCACGGTCTACATGCGGATGGAACTGCACGAGCCGGGCGTCCAGTACATGTGCCTGGAGGGCGCGCGATTCTTCGCAGACGCCGCCGCCGAATGCACACCGAACGGCCATCTGTGGAACGTCCTGATCACATATCATGGCGTGCTGATGATGTTCTTTGTCGTGATCCCGGCGCTGTTCGGCGGTTTCGGCAACTACTTCATGCCGCTGCAGATCGGCGCGCCGGACATGAGCTTCCCGCGCATGAATAACCTCAGCTACTGGCTGTACGTCGCGGGCCTGCTGCTGGGCATCGCCTCGCTGCTTGCCCCCGGAGGCAACCAGCAGCTGGGTTCGGGCGTGGGCTGGGTGCTGTACCCGCCGCTGTCCACGAACGAGGGCGGCTATTCGATGGATCTGGCGATCTTCGCCGTCCACGTCTCGGGTGCTTCGTCCATCGTCGGCGCGATCAACATCATCACCACCTTCCTGAACATGCGCGCCCCCGGCATGACGCTGTTCAAGGTGCCGCTGTTCGCTTGGTCGGTCTTCATCACCGCCTGGCTGATCCTGCTGGCCCTGCCCGTGCTGGCCGGCGCGATTACCATGCTGCTGATGGACCGCAACTTCGGCACGAACTTCTTCAATCCGGCCGGTGGCGGTGACCCAGTGCTGTACCAGCACATCCTGTGGTTCTTTGGTCACCCCGAAGTTTACATCATCATTCTGCCCGGCTTCGGCATCATCAGCCACGTCATCGCCACCTTCGCCAAGAAGCCGATCTTCGGCTATCTGCCGATGGTTCTGGCCATGGCCGCAATCGGGATCCTGGGCTTTGTCGTGTGGGCGCACCACATGTACACGGTTGGCATGTCGCTGACCCAGCAAAGCTACTTCATGCTGGCCACCATGACGATCGCCGTGCCCACGGGCATCAAGGTCTTCTCGTGGATCGCGACGATGTGGGGCGGTTCGGTCGAGTTCAAGACTCCCATGCTCTGGGCCTTTGGCTTCCTGTTCCTGTTCACCGTCGGCGGCGTGACCGGGGTTGTTCTGAGCCAGGCACCGCTGGATCGCGTCTATCACGACACCTACTACGTCGTAGCGCACTTCCACTATGTGATGTCGCTTGGCGCCGTCTTTGCGATCTTCGCCGGGGTCTATTACTGGATGGGCAAGATGTCGGGCCGCCAGTACCCGGAATGGGCCGGCAAGCTGCACTTCTGGATGATGTTCATCGGTGCGAACATCACCTTCTTCCCGCAGCACTTCCTTGGCCGTCAGGGCATGCCGCGCCGCTACATCGACTATCCGGTGGAGTTTGCGTTCTGGAACGGGATCAGCTCGTGGGGCGCCTACCTGTCCTTCGCCTCTTTCGTGTTCTTCATCGGCATCGTGTTCTATACCCTCTTCGCCGGCAAGCGCGTGACCCAGAACAACTACTGGAACGAATACGCGGATACGCTGGAATGGACCCTTCCCTCGCCTCCGCCCGAACACACGTTCGAGCAGCTGCCCAAGCGCGAGGATTGGGACCGCAGCCCGGCTCACCACTAAGAGCGCGTGTAGCGATGCCATACCAATGGACAGAGACGGCCCCGGATGATTCCGGGGCCGTTTTGCAAAGGCTGATCCTGTGGCCGCATCGGTCGCTGCCTAGGCAAGGGTTCGTGTGGTTCATCGGGGCGACTGCCACCTTCATGGCGCTGCCGATCCTTGCGGTTCTGGGCACACAGGTGTTGTGGGGCCTTCTGCCCTTCGTGGTGCTGGTGATGTTGGGAGTGTGGTGGGCGATACAGCACACCTACCGCAGCGGCCAGACCCGAGAGGAACTGCTGCTGGATCACGACAAGCTACAGGTGCGGCGCAGCGATCCAGGCCGGGCAACCCGCGAATGGCGGACCAACAGCTATTGGGTCAGGGCCTGCCTGCGCCAAGGCCCGGTCCAAAACTACCTGACCTTGACAGACGGGCAGCGCGAAATCGAGCTTGGGGCCTTCCTGACCCCCGAAGAACGCGTAAGCCTGTGTGACGAACTGGGCCGCGCTTTGGGCCGTGCAAGGGAATAACAGCAAGACGGGCGGGTCACTGCCCGCCCGCTTCGCCTTAGTCTTCTTCGTCGACGTGACCGGGAAGGTCGTCTTGGTCGGTCGAAGCAACCCTTTCAAGTTCGGCCTCTGACATGCTGTAATACATGTCCTTGGACGGCTCCTTGAGGTCGCTGACGTCCGTGTCGCCGCGCTTGGCCGACAAGGCGGCTCCGGCGGCGCGCTGCTGTGCTTTTGATTTTGCGGGCATGATCTTACCTCCTGCCCACCCAACGCGCCTTTTGCGGGAAGGTTCAGCCCAGCAGCCTGCCCTTGACCAGCCCCCCCACCGCGCCAAAGTCCATCTGCCCGGCATGGCGGTCCTTCAGGGCGGCCATAACCCGGCCCATGTCGCGGATGCCGGTGGCTTCCAGATCCGAGATGGCGGAATCGACGGCGGCGCGCGTTTCGGCCTCGCTCATCTGGCGGGGCAGGAATTCCTGGATGACCAGGATCTCTTCCTCTTCCTTGGCGGCCAGTTCCAGCCGGCCGCCCTCCTCATAGGCCTTGGCCGATTCCTGGCGCTGCTTGACCATGCGCGACAGGATCAGGATCAGGTCTGCCTCGGTCAGTTCGCCGTCGCCGTCGCCGCCACGCGACGCAATTTCGCGATCCTTCACGGCGGCTCCAATCAGGCGCAGGGTGGACAGGCGGGCACTGTCCTTGGCCTTCATCGCGTCCTTGGTCGCGGCTTGAAGTCTGGCGCGTAGTTCCATGATCCTGTCTCCATGATCTGGGCGCGGGGATGCGCCGGAAAGCTTGCGATCTAGGCTGGCGGGCGGCGCAAATCAAGCGCGGCGCGGTGCAGCGACGGCGGCTTCGGCTTGACCTCGGGGCCTGCCCCCCCTATTCACCGCCTGATTTCATTCCAGAGGTGCCGACATGGCCGCAAAACCGACCGCCTGCCTGGCGCTTGCCGATGGCACAGTCTTCTATGGCCAGGGCTTTGGAGCCCCGGGCGAAGTTGTGGCCGAACTGGTCTTCAACACCGCGATGACCGGCTATCAGGAGATCATGACCGATCCCTCCTATGCCAGCCAGATCGTGACCTTTACCTTTCCCCATATCGGCAACACCGGCGTCAACCCCGAAGATGACGAGACGCAGGACCCGGTGGCCAGCGGCATCGTCGTGCGGTGGGACCCGACGGAACCGTCGAACTGGCGCGCCACCTCGGATCTGACCGGCTGGATGAGCCGCCGCGGCCGTATCGGGATCGGCGCGGTTGACACCCGCCGTCTGACCCGTGCCATCCGTCAGCAAGGGGCACCGCATGTCGTGCTGGCCCACGACCCTGACGGAAATTTCGACATCGAGGCGATGATCGCCCGCGCCCGGAACTGGACGGGCCTGGTCGGGCTGGACCTGGCCAAGGATGTCAGCTGCGCGCAAAGCTATCGGTGGGAAGAAGGCGCGTGGGAATGGGGCAAGGGTTTTGGCACCTCGCCCGAGGACAAGCCCTTCAAGGTCGTGGCCTTGGACTATGGCGCCAAGCGCAACATCCTGCGTTCGCTGGTGGCCTTTGGGGCAGACGTGACCGTGCTGCCGGCCAATGCCACTGCCGAGGAGGTAATGGCCCATCAGCCCGAAGGCGTGTTCCTGTCGAACGGCCCCGGCGATCCGGCGGCGACGGGCGCCTATGCCGTTCCGATGATCCAGGACCTGCTGGCACGCGACATGCCGATCTTTGGCATTTGCCTGGGCCACCAGATGCTTGCTCTGGCGCTTGGCGCCAAGACTGTCAAAATGAGCCACGGCCATCACGGCGCGAACCATCCCGTGCGCGACGTCGAGACCGGCAAGGTCGAGATCACGTCGATGAACCACGGCTTCGCGGTCGATTCTCAGTCGCTGCCGGCGGGCGTGCTGGAGACGCATGTCAGCCTGTTCGATGGCAGCAATTGCGGCATCCGGATGACGGACAAGCCGGTATTCTCGGTCCAGCATCACCCCGAGGCATCGCCTGGTCCACAGGACAGCCTCTACCTGTTCAAGCGTTTTAGCGACTCCATGCGGGCCCGTCGCAGCTGAACCTGAAAGGCGCGGCTGTGGGGCAATAAAGACGTTCCGCAGCCGCGCCTTAACCGGTTGTTAATCAAATCATGCCACCAAGGGGCGGTCCGACAGGGAACGCCCATGGCCCAGCTCGCGTCATTGCCCCAGACCATCGCCCTGCCCGACGTGCCTTCGGCGTCGGGCCAAGTGGTGCTGCATGGCCCGACGCTGGCACCGCCCAGCAAGCTGCCCCTTGGCCAGATCCTGGTCGAGGATGGTGCCGTTGATCCCTCTGATCTGCTAAAGGCCACGGTCCTGAGCGAGCAGCAAAGCGCCCGCTTGGGCGAGATACTGTTGGCGCAGGGCATGGTGACACCCGAGGCGCTGGCCAAGGCACTGTCGCGGCAATGGCGGACCACCGCTATAGATCCCGCCCAAAGCCCTGCCGATCCGCGCCTGATCGACGCCGCCGGTGCCGGTTTTTGCCTGACCCACGGCATCCTGCCTTGGCGGCGCATGGGCGGGGTCACCTGGATTGCGACGTCCCGTCCCGGGCTGTTCCAGGAGCTGCTGCCGCGCCTGCCCGCGCAATTCGGCCAAGTGCGCATGTTGCTGTGCAGCCATGACCAAGCCCAGTCCGGCGTCCTGAACTCTTGCCGGATCCGGTTGATCCGCGAGGCTGAAACCCGCGTGCCTGCCGCCGAAAGCTGCCGCACGCAAAATCCGGTGCGGACAGGCCAGCTTGCAGCGGGCTTGCTGGCGCTGCTGGTGCTGGGCCTGACGGCGGCACCGACGCTTGTGGCCGCAGTATTGGCGGGCTGGGCGGCGTTGACGCTGATCCTGCAAGCCGGGTTGAAGCTGCTGGCCTTCCTGGCTTCTTGCCGGGTCCGCGCGGAACAGGGCCAGCTGGCCCGCGCGGTGGCCCAGGGACTGGTGCTGCCGGCCCAGACGGAGGCGCCGCTGCCGATCATCTCGGTCATGGTACCGCTGTTCGAGGAAAGCGACGTGGCGGGCAAGCTGGTGGCGCGGCTCGCGCGGCTCGATTACCCGCGCGAGTTGACCGACCTGCTGCTGGTGATCGAGGCCAGCGACCGGGTCACCGAAAACGCCTTGGCGGGGGCACGGCTGCCCCACTGGATCCGCGTCGTCCGTGTGCCCGACGGCCCGATCAAGACCAAACCTCGGGCCCTGAACTATGCACTGAACTTCTGCCGGGGCGAGATCGTGGGGATCTGGGACGCCGAGGATCGGCCGGACCCCGACCAGTTGCACAAGGTTGCCCGGCGCTTTCACTTTGCCCCTGCCGACGTTGCCTGCCTGCAAGGCGCGCTGGATTTCTACAACCCCCGCAGCAACTGGCTGGCGCGCTGCTTCACGATCGAATACGCGACCTGGTTCCGGGTCCTGCTGCCGGGCGTCGCCCGGATGGGGTTGGTCGTCCCGTTGGGCGGCACGACGCTGTTCTTTCGCCGGGCCATCCTGGAAAAGGTCGGGGCCTGGGACGCCTGGAATGTGACCGAGGATGCCGACCTGGGCGTGCGGCTTGCCCGGCGGGGTTACCGGACCGAAATCATTGACACCACCACCGATGAGGAGGCGAACTGCCGCACGCTGCCCTGGGTCAAGCAGCGGTCCCGGTGGCTGAAGGGCTATGCGCTGACCTGGGCTGTGCATATGCGCGATCCGGTGCTGCTGTATCGGGAACTGGGGGCGCGGCGGTTCTGGGGCTTTCAGGTGCAGTTCTTCGGCGCCCTGTCGCAATATCTGCTGGCTCCGGTGCTGTGGAGCTTCTGGCTGCTGGCGCTTGGGCTGCCCCATCCCCTGCGCGACCTGATGGGCAACGGCGCGACCACCTGGCTGTTCGGGCTGTTCCTTGCCTCCGAGACGCTTAGCATCTTCGTGGGCATGCATGCCGTCCGCGGCGCCAAGCACCGGCACCTTCTGGCTTGGGTGCCGACCCTGCATCTGTATTTCCCTCTGGGCTGCCTGGCAGGATGGAAGGCGATCTACGAGGTGGTGGCCAAGCCGTTCTACTGGGACAAGACCGCGCATGGGCTGTTCATGGAGGCTGCCGAAGTGCCGGATTTGGCGCCCGGCCTTGTCTCGATCCCCGTTCTGGGCAAGATCGGCGGCAGGTCGCTGTCAGAGGTGGCGGCGACCCAAGGCAACAGTTTCGCAGATGCCCCGCCCGCCCTTGCCATGCAGGACCTGCAGAGGGCAGCGGGCTGAGGCGCAGTCAGCCGGCCGCGTCCGAAGCCTCGGCCGGCATGAGGTCTTCGATCAGGCTGGCGGCACAGGCACTTTGGTCCGCCAGCCGCGCCGCCAGTTCGTCCAGCGAGGCGGCCCCGGTTTCCCGCAGCAGGAAATCCTGACCGCCGCGCCCGATCTCGACCATGTCCAACGCCCGGTCGGTCAGCAGGCGCCCTGCCGCATGCAGGCGCCACAGATTGCGCCATATCGTGCTGAGTTTGTCGGCGGTCTCCTTGCTCAGAAGACCCGCACGGCGCCCGGCGCGCAGTTGCGCCAGCGTGGTCCGCGCCGGATCGGCGACCCGTAACGCGCAGGCCTGCGCCAGAAGGTCGATGTCCTGCAGGTGCCCCGGCCCCTGCTTGGCATCCCACGGCCCGTCCGGAGCCTTGGCCGCAAAGAGCCGCGCCCGCATCGAGGCCAGGTCCGGCATCACCCCCGCGTCACCGCCCCGCGCCGCCAGGATCGCCACCCGCAGCGCCTCGATCTGCATGGACAAGGCCGCGGCATCCTGTCCGACGACGGCCGCGCACCGGGCACGGGTCAGGGCAAGGTGTTCCCACGTCCAAGCCTCGCTCATCTGGTAGGTCTCGAAGCTTTGCACCGCAGTCGCCACCGGTCCCTGCCGCCCCGAGGGACGAAGCCGCATGTCCACCTCGTAAAGTCGCCCCTCGGCCGTCAGCGCCGACAGCGCCGTGACCATCGCCTGCGTCAATCGCGCGTAATAAGGCCGCGCGGCCAAGGGTCGTGGCCCGTCGGATGCGTCGATCCCGTCCGTGTCATAGATCACGATCAGGTCGAGATCCGAGCCTGCGTTCAGCACCCGTGCGCCAAGCGAACCCATGCCAAGAACAACCGCCCCTCGCCCCGGCGGGACGCCATGCCGCCGGGCGAAATCGGCGGCCGTGACCGGCAGCAGCGCGCCCAGGCAGGCGCCCGCCAGATCGGCATACTGTCCCGAGGCCTCGTCCGCGTCGATCAGGCCGCGCAGGTGATGGACACCGATGCGGAAATGCCATTCATGCGCCCACCGCCGCGCGGCGTCCAGCGCACGCTCATAACCGCCACCCGGTGCGTTCAACGCCCGCTGCAACGCATGGTCCAGCTCGACCTTCAGCCCCCCCTCGCCCGGCCAAGGGGCAAAGAAGCTGCCGCCCAGGACGCCGTCCAAAACCGCCGGGTGCCGCGCCAGATAGCCCGCCAGCGCTGGTGCGGTGCCGCAGATGTCCACGATCAGCTCGATCAGCTGAGGGTTCGCTTCAAACAGGGAAAACAGCTGCACCCCCGCCGGAAGGCCCGACAGAAAGCTGTCGAACCGCATGAGCGCCTCGGCCGGGTGGCCGGCACGGGCCATCCGCTCCAGAAGCGGTGTCTCGATGCGGCGAAAGATTTGCTGCGCACGATCCGACCGCAGCGCCGGATAGGTCTGCCACCGCTCGATGATCGCGGTGGCCTCGTCCGAAATGTGCGGCCGTTCGGCCTGAACCTCGCCAGGCGCAAAGAAACGTTCGGTCAGGTCATGGACACGGGCAAGGCGGGCCTTCAGCCCTGCGCACCATCCCTCTACATCCGCCTCGCCCGCCAGGGCCGCGACGATCCGTAGCCCTTCGGCATCCTTGGGCAGTGCATGGGTCTGGGCGTCGTTCACCATCTGAATACGATGCTCGATGTCGCGGTGCTGGCGATAATGGTCAATCAGTTCTTCGGCCACCTCGGGCGGCACCCAGCCACGATCGGCCAAGGCCCGCAGCCCGCCCACTGTGTCCCGCGCCCTCAGGCCCGGATCGCGGCCCCCGGCGATCAGCTGGCGGGTCTGGGTAAAGAATTCGATCTCGCGGATGCCGCCCTGGCCCAGCTTCAGGTTGTGACCGGCCACTTCCAGCCGCCCGCCCAGACCCTTGTGGTCGCGGATGCGCAGCCGCATGTCATGGGCGTCCTGGATGGCGGCAAAATCAAGGTGTTTGCGCCAGATGAAGGGGCGCAGTTCGCGCAGGAATCGCTCGCCTGCCGCGATGTCGCCGGCGGCGGCGCGGGCCTTGATAAAGGCCGCGCGCTCCCAAGTGCGGCCCTCGGCCTCGTAATAGGCCAGCGCGGCGGCGGTCGAGATGCAGACAGGCGTCACGGCGGCATCGGGGCGCAGGCGCAGGTCGGTGCGGAAAACGTAGCCATGCGCGGTCGCGTCGGACAAGGTGGCGGCCATCTTGCGGGTGACGCGGATCAGGGCGGCGCGCGCCTCCATCTGGTCGGCCTCGGCATAGGCGGTTTCGTCGAACAGCACGATCAGGTCGATGTCGGAACTGTAGTTCAGCTCGCCCGCACCGCCCTTGCCCATCGCCAGCGCGAAGATGCCCCCGGCGTCGGCCTGGGTCGGTGGCAGCTTGCCGCGCCGCCGCTCGGCCGCGACATGGACGCGCAGCGCCAGGTCCACGGCCCGGTCGGCCAGATCGGACAGCGCCCGCGTCACCTGCTCCAGCGTCCAGACGCCACCAAGATCCGCCAGGGCCGCCTGCAACGCCACGCGGCGCTTGGCGCGGCGCAGCGCGATGCCCAGGGCTTCCGCGTCAAGATCCTCCAGCCCCGCCGTCTCGCGGGCGACCACGTCGTCATGATCCAGCGCGCCGGGCAGCCAGTCGGCCTCCTTGCGCAGCAGGTCCGCAAGAAAGGGGCTGCTGCCGGCGGTTCCCGCGATCAAGTCGCGCAAGCGATCGGGCAGCAGGGGAAACAGGCCCGCGACATCCGCCCCACGGGCAGGATCGGCGGGCAGCGGCAGGCGGGTGATGCGGGTCGTGAAGGTCATGGCGGCCACCTTAGTGAAGCCCCAAGGGCAGTCAACGCGCGGCATCCCGCCCGAGGACTGCCGCTGCAGCCACGTCAACCGTTTCCCTGCTTGGCCTGTCCCTGAATCGTTGCTAGGCTTCGCGCAATCAACAGGCGAAACGGATCCAGCGCGCCCATGACCGCCCTTGTTCTGAACATACGTGGCATGAGGGGCGCCTGATGCGCCATACGTTGCCCCATGCGCCGCAATTTTATGTGACGGCCCCCCAGCCCTGCCCCTATCTGCATGGCCGGGCCGAGCGCAAGCTGTTCACCGCGCTGCAGGGCGACAACGCCGCAGAGCTTAATAATGCGCTGTCGCGGCAAGGTTTCCGGCGGTCGCAGAACGTGCTGTACCGCCCCAGCTGCGAAAGCTGCGTGGCCTGCATGTCGGCGCGCATCCGGGTTGCGGACTTTCACCCGACCCGCACGCAGCGTCGGGTGCGCACGCGCAACGCGCCGATGCGGCGCCTTGCCACCAGTGCCTGGGCGACCGAGGAACAGTTCGAACTGTTCCGCCGCTATCTGGACAGCCGCCATGCCGATGGCGGGATGGCCGACATGGACATCTTTGAATTTGCCGCGATGATCGAGGAAACGCCCGTCAAAACACGGGTGATCGAATACCGTTGCAGCGGTACGAATCTTCCGCAACTGTCCCACGGCGACGACCATCTTGGCGGGGTCTGCCTGACCGACGTTCTGGATGACGGGCTTAGCCTGGTTTACAGCTTTTACGATCCGCTGCTGCGCGGTGCCAGCATGGGCACCTATATCATTCTTGACCATATCGAGATCGCGCGGGCGGCGGGCCTGCCCTATGTGTATCTGGGCTACTGGGTGCCGGGCAGCCGCAAGATGGACTACAAGGCCAAGTTCAGCGCGCTGGAAATCTATAAGGGCGGGGTATGGCAGGACCTGGGCGACCCTGAAACGCATTCGAACGAAGCCCATCCCTTGTCGGTTGATCCGATTGTGGAACAGGTGGCCCGCATCGCCCTGCCGCAATTCGACCGATAGCGTCTGACAGGTGGCGAAAGAAAGTTTCAAATTCCTCCCCAGCTGCGTCATTTTATCCGCTAAACCCCATTGACCCTCCCTCGGCCTGACCATAGTTTGCGCCGACGCCGGGTCAGCCAATGGGGCTTCGGCGGGTATTTTTGTTGGATGGAGCAAGACGATGTCCCGAACAATGACGGGTGCGAGAATGGTGGTCGAGGCGCTGCGCGATCAGGGCGTCGATACCGTATTCGGCTATCCGGGCGGGGCCGTGCTACCCATCTATGACGAGATCTTCCAGCAGAACGACATCACCCATGTCCTGGTCCGCCATGAACAGGGCGCGGTTCACATGGCCGAAGGCTATGCCCGTGCCACGGGCAAGCCGGGCGTCGTGCTGGTCACTTCGGGTCCGGGGGCCACGAATGCCGTGACCGGCCTGACCGACGCGCTGCTGGATTCGATCCCGCTGGTCGTGCTGTCGGGCCAGGTCCCGACCTTCATGATCGGCACCGACGGCTTCCAGGAGGCCGACACGGTCGGCATCACCCGCCCCTGCACCAAGCATAACT
The DNA here is from genome assembly GCA_003255745.1 of Paracoccus saliphilus. Classification (GTDB taxonomy): domain Bacteria; phylum Pseudomonadota; class Alphaproteobacteria; order Rhodobacterales; family Rhodobacteraceae; genus Paracoccus; species Paracoccus saliphilus_A. The sequence continues at coordinate 40,535 of KZ836033.1, read as the reverse complement.
GGCTGGTCAAGGACACAGACAAGCTGGCCGAGACGATCCACAAGGGCTTTCATGTCGCCACCTCCGGCCGGCCTGGCCCGGTGCTGATCGACATCCCCAAGGACGTTCAGTTCGCGACCGGCACATATGTCGGGCCCAAGCAGGTCGATCATGGCCGTTATCATCCGACCCGCAAAGGGGATCTGGGCGCAATCACGCGTCTGGTCGAGCTGATCGAGCAGGCCGAGCGTCCGATCTTCTACACCGGCGGCGGCGTCATCAATTCGGGTCCGGGTGCCAGCCAACTGCTGCGCGAACTGGCCGATGCGACGGGCTTCCCGGTCACATCGACGCTGATGGGTCTGGGGGCCTATCCGGCCTCGGGCCACGGCTGGCTGGGCATGCTGGGAATGCACGGCACCTACGAATCCAACCTGGCGATGCATGGCTGCGACCTGATGATCAACATCGGCGCCCGGTTTGACGACCGCATCACCGGGCGCATCGCGGATTTCAGCCCCGGCTCGGTCAAGGCGCATATCGACATCGACCCTTCCAGCATCAACAAGGTCGTCCGTGTGGATGTGCCGATTGTCGGCGATGTGGGCCATGTCCTGGAGGACCTGCTGAAGGTCTGGAAGTCGCGCGGCCGCAAGGTGAACAACCCGGCACTGAAGCAGTGGTGGGCACAGATCGAGGAATGGCGGGCGCGCAAATGTCTGGCCTATCGCAACAGCGACACCATCATCAAGCCGCAGCACGCGCTGGAACGGCTGGAGGCGCTGACCAAGAATCACGACCGCTACATTGCGACCGAGGTCGGCCAGCACCAGATGTGGGCCGCGCAGTACTTGGGCTTTGAAGGACCGAACCGTTGGATGACATCGGGCGGCCTGGGCACGATGGGCTATGGCCTGCCGGCGTCGATCGGCGTGCAAATGGCCCATCCCGAGGCGCTGGTCATCAATGTTGCGGGCGATGCCAGCTGGTTGATGAACATGCAGGAAATGGGTACCGCCGTCCAATTCCGCCTGCCCGTCAAGCAGTTCATCCTGAACAACGAACGCCTTGGCATGGTCCGCCAATGGCAGCAGTTGCTGCATGGCGAGCGTTACAGCCAGTCCTGGTCGGACAGTCTGCCCGATTTCGTCAAACTGGCCGAGGCTTTCGGGTGCAAGGGTGCGCAGGTGCGCGACCCCAAGGATCTGGACGCGGCGATCCAGCAGATGATCGACTATGACGGTCCCTTCATTCTGGATGTCCTGGTCGAGAAGCATGAGAACTGCTTCCCGATGATCCCTTCAGGCAAGCCGCACAATGAGATGCTGCTGGGTGAGGCCGAGACGCAGGGCGTGATCGAAACCGAAGGCGCGGTGCTGGTCTGATGCCTGTTATGGGTATTTGGACAACGAAGAAGAGGACAGGTTCGTGAATGCATTGAACATCCAGAAGGGCATGTCGAGCCATTCGGCCTATGACCTGCGGGACCCTAATTCCCAGATCGAAGAAAGCCACACGCTGGCTGTTCTGGTCGAGAACGAACCGGGCGTTCTGGCGCGGGTGATCGGCCTGTTTTCGGGGCGCGGCTACAACATCGACAGCCTGACTGTGGCAGAGGTTGATCATACGGGCCATCGTTCCCGAATCACCGTGGTGACGCGCGGAACGCCGTCGGTGATCGAACAGATCAAGGCTCAGCTTGGGCGGATCGTGGTCGTGCACGAAGTTCACGACCTGACCGTCGAGGGCCCGGCTGTCGAGCGGGAGCTTGGGCTGTTCAAAGTTCGCGGCCAAGGCGACAAGCGGGTCGAGGCGCTGCGCATCGCCGAGATCTTCCGGGCGAATGTGGTCGACTCTACTCTGGAGAGCTTTGTCTTTGAACTGGTAGGGACGCCAAGCAAGCTGGACGCGTTTGCGGACCTGATGCGGCCTCTGGGTCTGACCGATATCGCCCGGACCGGCGTGGCTGCTCTGTCCCGCGGGATCTAAAGACCGCAAAAAATTAAAAAAGCCGCGCCAAGCGCGGCTTTTTAAAAAAAAGATCGGAACCATTCGGTCACGAGAAAGTTTAGCGACAGGCGGCTCCGCTTCGGATCAGGCCACATGGACCGTTTCTGGAATCATGATTCGTGCATGCAGGCCGACTTTGGAGGCAATCCTCCCCATCCGACACCACACGCAGATGCGACTGGCGCGGCTGAACCGGGACTTCGGCCAAGATCTTAGGGATTTGGGGGCAGCACTGTTCGGACAGCATCGACACGTTGAAAGCATGGCGAAGATTGCCAAGCGTTTCCGTTTCGAGTTCAACCAAGTCCCCGGGTTGAGGCCACTTTCCTGGATCGACCAAGTTTTCGCTGCCTTGAAGATAGGCCAAGGTTGCTTGATCTTCGCACCAGATGATCGCCTTTTCACGCGAACCGCTGCTCCACACGACAACCCCGATCATGGGCGGCCCCTTCATGAATTTCGACGCCGCGGCGCCAGGTTGTCCTTTCGGACAGGTCTTATGCTAATGTGAGCTGACTAAAGCAGAAATCCGCCGATTTGCCATCTTTTTTATCGTGAATTCTCAACTTTTCGTCAGCCTCCAGTTGTCATGTGGCCGGGTTGGCACAACTGGACGGCACCATCCGCGCCACATTGTCTGCCATAGCCGCGATCTTTGAAATTTCGCTCTCAAGAACAAGGCCTTGGGAGGCGTAATTCACGAAATCCCGGGCCAGCGACGCGGCGGCTGTACCGAAGATGGGCGGCGACAGCCGAACCAATGCCATCATCGCTTCTTGCAATGTGACCTGCAGCGCAAAGATCTGGGATCCGTCCCTTGCCAAAGGCAGCAGGTTGTCGCGCAGAATCTCTTGGGCGGTTATGGCCGGAACATAAAGGCGGGGATAGCAGACCTCGGGAACCGCCTCATAATCCCATTGCGACAAGATCCGCAGCATCCGCCCGACAACAGAAACCGCAGTGCCCGGATCGTTTACAGCCGACGACAGTGCCCGCTGTCCGATCTCGGACAGGACGCTGAAGCCGAAACGGGGGTCCTGCTCAAAGCTTCGGGCCGGCCGCAGGGTGATACAGGCAGTCAGCCGGCGGCAGAGGGCCTGTGCCTTCTCATCATCGTCGGGCAGGTTCTGCACGTGGAAAAGCGGGCTGCCCAGGTGAACGAAATCTCCTGGCGTTGCCGACAGGTACAGGATCAGGTCGTGCCGGTCGGCCAGTTCGGACAAAGCCTGCATGTCGCAGTTCTGCACATAACCAACCTGTGGCGCATGGTGCGCCACGCTGTCCAGCGGCGCCGCGCCGCGCAGCGGGTTGGCCCCCAGCCAGGGCGCCGCCAACCGGTTCGCCAATGCCTTGTCGGTCGATTGCTCGACCCGGGACAGGGTGTCCCCGACCAGTCCCAGTTCGCCCAAGCGGTTGATCCAGCGCAGCAAAGATACCACCACGATCAGGATCACGGCCAAAGTCACCCCGAAAAGGACGATCCGGCCACCATCGCCATAAAGCCCCGTGTTCAGCATGATCAGCCCAACAAGGCTGAAAATGAACGCGCCGATAAAGGTTGCCAGCACCGTCTGGCTGACGCCGTCCTTGACCAGCAGCTGGACTGCCCGCGGGGTCGTGCCGGAACTGGCCGTTGCATAGGCCGCGGTCAGGATCGACAGCGAGAATGTCGTGACCGTCAGCATGGACGAAGCAATGATGTCGAGGATCGGCGCGATGGCGTCGGCGCCGATCATGCCGGCCAGACCATTCGGGATCTGGTTGCGCAGCAGGAAGCCGGTCACAGCCGTCAGCAGGCCCAGCACCGCGAACGAAGTCACCCGGACCCACAGCCGTTGCAGCACCTCGCGCAGGCGAAAGTGGAACCTGCCGATGTTGAGGCCTTGCGCCATGCCTCAGCGCACGCGCCCGGCCTGAACATCCGCAACGGCGCGCCGCACCTGAGCCAGCCGCTGCGCACGCGACGGGTGAGTGCCCAGCATGTGGTTGCCGGGGTCGGGGATACGCTCGAAAAGGCGCGAGCCGTGGATGGGGTCGAAGCCGGCGTTCAGCGCGATGATCGAGCCCAGGTAATCGGCCTCCAGTTCCCAATCGCGCGAATAATAGCGTGCCCCGACCGACGCGCCGATTTCCTGCGCGCGTGAAATGGCTGAACCGTCGCCCCCATAGGCCGAGGCGATGCTGCCAAGGACCACCGCGGCCGCCGAAGATGCCCCCGACTTGCGGTCGAGATGGTTCAGAATGTGATGCGCCGCCTCGTGCCCCACGACAAAGGCGATCTCGTCCGCATTCTGGGTCTGGCCGATCAGGGACAGGGTAAAGCCGACGATAGGCTGGCCATTGCGGTCCACGGTCTGGAAAGCGTTCGGCTCCAGCCCCGGGCGGTCGTCCACGACGAAGACAAAGTCACAGCTGATCGGGCGGGTGCGGCGGTTCAGGCAGTCTTGGCGAACGGCTGGCTCCATCCGGCGCATCACCTGCACGAAGGTTCGTGCCGCGGCATCGGGCGTCGCCGCATAGGGGTCGGACGGCGCCGGCAGCGGCCGCGGCTGCACCTGCCCTGCAGGAGCCGAAGGCGGCAGGGGCGGTTGGATGGGCATGGGCGCGCAGCCGGCCAGCGTCAGCATGGTCACCATGATGCCTGCAAGCCACCGGCCCGTGCTTGTCTTGCGCATTTGTTCTGCCCCGTTGTCGTGCCGGCCCGCCGGCTTGTCGCGTGATGCCGGGCAGTTTACCTTTCGCCCGCGCAGGGTAAAGCCCGGCCGCTTGATGCGGCGTGAACTTCACGCGATTGTCGTTGCTTCACCAAGGAGATTCGGATGTTCACCATCGAGCATGACTTCGACGCGACCGTGATCACCCTGATCGATGAGGCCGAAGCGCAGACCCGACCGTTGAACGAAGATGTCGTGATCCTCAGCTTCGACGACCGGGTCATCCTGGAGCAGATGAGCCCGGACGGCGACGAAGTGGTCCGCGTCACCTTAAGCATGCACCAGTTGACCGAGCTGCGGCTGGCACTGAACCTGCCGGAAGGCAACTATCGCATCGAAAAACAGGACTGACATGGCTTTGGTCGGCTGGGGGGGGTGCGGCTTCCGGCAGTGCCCGTCAGCGCCGCCGCCCCCTTGCCATCGGTGCTTGCGACATGGCTGCCCTTCTGAAACACCGCGGGGCAAAAGCCCGGCAGGCGGCGCCAAAAAAGGAAATCGGCATGACCCATCGCAACGAAGACGCCCTGCACTTTCTGGCGACCCGGCGGTCGCATCCTCCCAAGCTGCTGGTGCAGCCGGGTCCGGACCGTGACCAGCTGACCCAGTTGCTGACCTTGGCAGCGCGTGCCCCCGATCATGGCAAGCTGGAGCCATGGCGGTTCATCGTCCTTGGCCGCCAGACGCTGGACGCGCTGGCGCCGATCCTGCACGCGGCGGTGCTGGAAACCGGGCAGCAGCAGGCGGCGGCGGACAAGGCGGCCTCGGCCCTGGCTTCTCCGGTCATCGTCGCGGTGATATCTTCGCCCGTGGCCAGCCCCAAGGTACCGCAGTGGGAACAGGTGCTGTCGGCCGGCGCCGTCTGCCTGGGCCTGGTGAATGCGGCGCTTGCCTCGGGATGGGGCGCGGCCTGGCTGACCGGACATGCGGCGCTGGACCAGGATTTCGGCCGCGCGCACCTGGGCCTGTCGGCATCGGAACGTGTGGCAGGTATGGTTCATATCGGCACCCGCGGCGACACCCCGCCCGAACGTCCCCGTCCCAACATCGCCGCCAAAACCGAGTGGCGCCCATGATGGTGGTTGCGTCCTTTGCGCGGGGCTGGTCCGACCTGCTGCGCCCTTCGGTCCTGCGGCTGGCTGCCTTGGGAATCGCGCTGACCATCCTGCTGTTTGTTCTGTTGCAGGCGGTCATCTTTTGGATGGTGCGGATTTGGTTGCCGGGGGGTCTTAGCCTTCCTTGGTTGGGTCCTGTGGACTTTGGCAATCTGCTGTCTTGGGGGTCGCTGGCCCTGTTCCCGGTCATCGGCTTTTTCCTGATGGCCCCTGTCGCGGCTGGCTTTTCCGGCCTTTTCGCCGAGAACGTGGCCGAAGCGGTCGAGGATCTGCACTATCCTCAGCGGCGCGGCCGCTCACCCGATTTCTGGGATGGGCTTCTGGAGTCGCTGGCGGTGGCGGCGGCGGTGCTGGGCGTGGCAATCCTGTCGCTGATGCTGACCCCCTTTCTGGGGCCGTTCGCGCCGCTGCTGTTCTATGGCGCGAACGGCTGGCTGCTAGGGCGGGAATTCTTCCAGATGGCCGCACGGCGCCATCTGCCGGACACGCAGGCACAGGCCCTGCGCGAGGCCCATGGCGGGCGGGTGACGCTGACCGGCGTTCTGGTGGCAATCGGGCTGACTGTGCCGATCGTGAACATCGCCCTGCCCCTTCTGGCGGCGGCGACGTTCACGCATCTGTTTCACATGATCAGCGAAGCAGCTGATCCAGCTGGGAAATATCCGCGCGCGTGATGACGTCGCCAAGAATTAGATAGGCGATCACCGCCCAGATCGCCGTGGTGATCCCGGTGGTCCACAACAGCTTGCGGCGCCAAGGCACACCTGACGGGGCGCCCGCATGCGTCCCCGGCAGCACTTCGCCAGCATCCGCCTGGCTGCGCTGCCCGATGGGCACGACCACGAACAATGTCAGGAACCACAAGGTTGCGAAAAGGACGATACCGCCGGTCAGGTTCATCAGACTTGCTCCAGTTCGATCAGGCAGCCGTTGAAGTCTTTTGGGTGCAGAAACAGCACCGGCTTTCCATGGGCGCCGATCTTGGGTTCGCCCGTGCCCAGCACCCGCGCCCCTTCGGCCTTCAGCTTGTCGCGCGCGGCCAAGATGTCCTCGACCTCGAAACACATGTGGTGGATGCCGCCCGACGGGTTCTTGTCCAGAAAGCCTTGGATGGGGCTGTTTTCTCCCAAGGGGTAAAGCAACTCGACCTTGGTGTTCGGCAGTTCGATAAAAACAACGGTGACCCCGTGATCGGGTTCGTCCTGCGGCGCGCCCACCTTGGCGCCCAGGGTGGTGCGGTATTGCGCCGCCGCAGCCTCCAGGTCGGGGACCGCGATTGCGACATGGTTCAGGCGACCGATCATCTCATCCTCCGTTTGTTCTGCTATCTAGGCGTTTTGCGCTTTCGTTGAAAGGAAAAGCAGCGCCGTTAACCGGTTCTTAGCGAATCCCGACTTTACTGTCCGGGAACAGATCGACGGGGATCATGACATGTTAAGCGATTCCGACACAGGCGCCGACAAGCCCTTGCCGCAGTGGCGTTTATCGCTGCCGCAGCGCCCGCTGACGGGACTGACCGTTCTGGTGATCGAGGATTCGCGCTTTGCCAGCGAGGCGGTGCGCCTGTTGTGCCTCAAGTCGGGTGCGCGGATTCGCCGCGCGGACTGCCTGCGCTCGGCGGCGCGGCATCTGCGGAACTACAGGCCCGCCGTGCTGATCGTGGACCTTGGCCTGCCCGACGGCGACGGCACGACGCTGATCGCCGAGTTGCACGGGGCCGAACCGCGCGTGCCTGTGATCCTGGCCATGTCTGGTGATGCCGGCTTGGCGGACAAGGCCCTCGCCGCGGGCGCGGACGGCTTTCTGGCCAAGCCGGTCGAGAGCCTGGGCGTGTTCCAGCAGGCCATCCTGTCCGTCCTGCCCTGCAGCGGTTCGGGTCCGGGGCTGCGGCTTCTGCCCGACGACGTGATCCATCCGGACCATTCGGGACTGCGTGACGATCTGGCCCATGTGGCCGAGGTGCTGTCCAGCGCCCAGGATACGGCGGCCATCGACTATATCGCCCGCTTTTTGGCCGGTGTCGCGCGATCTGCCCATGACCCCGCGCTGGAGGCAGCGGCAGCGGCGCTGGCGCGCGATCATCTGGCTGGGCATGCGCTGGCGACGGATCTGGCGCGGATCAGCGGCATGGTTCAGGACCGGCTGTCCCGCGTGGCCGAGATGTAAGCTCAGGCCAGCAGGCGCGGGTCGCTGCCCATGTCCAGGCCCGGAAAGACGGCCTGTTCCAGAACCGTTTGGGCAATTCCGAACTTGGCGTGCATGGCCCAAGCTGCATAGGCACGGATATCGCGCAGGGGCATCAGGTCGCGGCCGTCATAAAGATCGCCTTCGGCCAAGCCCGGCCAGTCTCCCATCGCGCGCCCGCCGCGGACCGCCCCGCCCGCCACCAGCAGCGCTCCGCCCGTGCCGTGATCGGTCCCGGCCGAGCCGTTTTCGTGCACGGTGCGCCCGAACTCGGTCATCGCCATGACGGTGGTGCTGCCCCAGTGGGAACCAAGGCCATCCCGCAGCGCCAGGATCGTTTCGGACAGGCGCTCCAACATATCGGGAAGGTTAGCGGCCTGTCGCGCATGAGTGTCCCACCCTGCCAGCGAAAAGGTCGCGATGCGCGTGCCGCGGTTCAGCCGGTCCGCAGCGAACTGGGCCAGCGCCAGATGCTCCTTTCGGTCCGGCACCAGCTTGCCTTCCGCCTCCAGCCCGGCCGCGATCGCCATGGCCCGTTCGCCCGCTTCGCGGAACAGCGGGTCGTGGTGATAGACATGCGTCAACAGGCGCATCGCCTGCGGGCTGATCGCCAGGTTGGCTTCGGGCGCCCAGCTGCTGGTCGCCGCTGGCCCTTGCAGGATGCGCATATCCTCGGCCCCGATGGAATATGCGGTTTCCCACGACTGATTGGGCATCGCCTGCAACAGCCGGTTCAGCCAGCCGTCCTGCTGGCGGTCGAGGTCCAGATCGGTGCCGGTCCCGGCCTCCAGCATGGTCTGGCCATCGAAATGGCTGCGCTTGTCGCGGTAAGGGGTCGAGACGGCCGGCGCAAAGCCCAGCTGCCCCGCCTGCCAAAGCGGCCACAGACCGTGCAGCCCCGGATGCAGCGCGAAGAAGCCGTCAAGATCCTTGGCGCCGTGGTCGGGGCCCAAGGACAGCGTCTGACGGACCCGGCGTAGGTTCTTGTCCCCATAGGGCTGAAAAGCATCGATGCCGTCCATGGCCCCGCGCAGGATGATGACGACCAGCCGGTTGTCGCCGGGCGCACTGGCAAAGGCCATCGGCGTCAGCAGCGGATGCGCGGCGGCCGAACAGCCGATCAGCGCGGCAGAGGTCAGGAACAGGCGTCGGCTGATCATCATCACCTCCGGTTGAAGTCCGCCGAGGCCAGCACCAAGGCAATGCCTTGGCTGCGGCTTTCGGCCCGCGGCACGGCCCATCGCAGCGGCTCTGACGCGGCCTCGCCAAGTGCCATTGTCAGAAATTCCCGCGGATCGGGAAGCTGCCGCACCAGCCGCGAGGGCTGCCCCATGGCCCAGTTGATGCGCATGGCAAGACCTTGGGGCGTTCCCCAAGCCTCGGCCTCTTCCGGCCAACCGTCGGGACCGTTCGGCCGTGCCCAGGGTTGGCCCATCACCGCCATCGGGTTCAGCAGTACCTGCCGGATCTGCTTGCGGGAAAAGCCCCGGATGTCGTCGCCAGTCAGCCCCAGGCTGCGCAGGCTGGCGGCCAAAAATTCGTGCGGCTGGCGCAGTTTCTGGCGGTATTGGGTGGCCAGTTCGGGCGCCTCGGCCAATGTCAGGTTGATTGCGCCCAGATCGCCGGCTGTGTCGCGAAAAACGTTTGCAAGCCTCTCAACGACGGATGGCGGGGGATCGTCAGCGATGAAATGGATGGCCAGCTTTCGCGCGATATGGCTGGCGGTCGCCTGATGCGACGCCAGATCCTCGATCACGTCGCGGATGTCGTTCAGCGTTGCGCTGTCGCCTCCGTAGCTGCGCCCCAGGACGGTGTCCGCGCCGGGTTCGGCCTGCGCGGGCCGAAAGACGCCCGGCTGCCGGGCGCTGTAGGTCAGCCCTGTCAGCAGCCGGGCCAGCGCCTCCACGTCCTGCTGGGTATAGTCGGCACCGACGCCCAGGCTGTGCAGCTCGATCATTTCGCGGGCCAGGTTCTCGTTCAGGCCCATGACCTTGTCGGGGTTTCGGCGCGCACTGACCGAGTTCGGCCCGACCGAGCCCACCTGATCCAGATAGATCAGCATGGCCGGATGGGTTTCGGCGGCAAACATCAAGTCGGCAAAACGGCCGGTCAGATGAGGGCGGATCGCCTCATCCACCAGGGCAGCCGTCATCAGATTGGCATGCGGCGCGCCGCCGCGAACGGCGAAATGGCTGGACCAGAAGGCCACCAGCCGTTCACCAAAACCCGAAGGGTCGTCCATGATGCGCGCAAACCGGTCAACGATGGCACGCAGATAGCGGTCGTTCATCCCGCGCCGATGGCTGCGATAGGCCTCGTCCTCAACCTGCCCGCCTTTGCGCGCGATCAGCAGCAGGCGGCGCAGTTCGATCTGCATCTGCCGCACGCCGTCCATGTAAACGCTGTCGCCCGCAGACATGGCGGCAGCGACCGATGCGGCCACCCCGGCAGGATCGGCAGGGCCGGTCAGCCGGGGCGACAGGCCAAAGCCCAAGCGGATCGCCGCCAGCTGGTCATAGGGCAAGGACATCACGGAAAAACCCTCGCGGCGGGGGATTGCTGCTGCGCAGCACCCTGCCACGCCGCAGGTCCGGCTGTCAGATCACTCTTTTGGCAACGCCCGCAGCCGCAGTTCACGCATCTGCTCGTTCGTGGGCTCCGACGGCGCACCCATCATCAGGTCCTCGGCGCGCTGGTTCATCGGGAACATGATGACCTCGCGGATGTTCTGCTCATCCGCCAGCAGCATCACGATGCGGTCGATGCCGGCCGCGCAACCCCCGTGCGGCGGCGCGCCATAGCGGAACGCCTTGACCATGCCGCCGAACCGCTTTTCCACCTCGGAGGCCGGGTATCCTGCCAGTTCGAACGCCTTGAACATGATTTCGGGCTTGTGGTTGCGGATCGCGCCGCTGATCAACTCGTAACCGTTGCAGGCCAGGTCGTACTGGTATCCCAGCACCTTCAGCGGATCACCCTCCAGCGCCTCCATCCCGCCCTGCGGCATGGAGAACGGGTTGTGGCTGAAGTCGATCTTGCCCTCGTCGGTCTTCTCGTACATCGGGAAATCGACGATCCAGGCGAACTTGAACTGGTTCTCGTCGATCAGGCCCAGTTCGCGGCCGATCTCGGTGCGGGCGCGGCCCGCGACGGCCTCGAACTGGTCGGGACGGCCGCCCAGGAAGAAGGCCGCGTCACCCTCGGCCAGACCCAGCTGCGCGCGGATCGCCTCGGTCTTCTCGACGCCAAGCGCCTTGGCGATGGGACCGGCGGCCTCGGTCGAGCCATCCTCGGCCTTGCGCCAGATGATGTAACCCATACCGGGCAGGCCCTGCTGTTGGGCAAATGCGTTCATGCGGTCGGCGAACTTGCGGCTGCCGCCGGTCGGCGCGGGAATCGCACGGACCTCGGTTCCGTCCTGTTCCAGCAGCTTGGCAAAGATGCCAAAGCCCGAGCCGCGGAAGTGGTCACTGACCACCTGCATCTCGATCGGGTTGCGAAGGTCGGGCTTGTCGGTGCCGTATTTCAGCAGCGATTCCGCATAGGGGATCTGCGGCCAGTCCGCATCGACGCGGCGCCCGCCGCCAAATTCCTCGAACAGGCCCTGGATGACGGGCTGGACAGTCGCGAACACGTCCTCCTGCCGAACAAATGACATCTCCATGTCCAGCTGGTAGAAGTCGGTGGGACTGCGGTCGGCGCGCGGATCCTCGTCGCGGAAACAGGGCGCGATCTGGAAATACTTGTCGAAACCCGCCACCATGATCAGCTGCTTGAACTGCTGGGGGGCCTGCGGCAGGGCATAGAACTTGCCCGGATGCAGGCGCGACGGCACCAGAAAGTCCCGTGCCCCTTCGGGGCTGGAGGCGGTGATGATGGGCGTCTGGAACTCGGTGAAGTTCTGGTCCCACATGCGATTGCGGATCGACCGGACCACCCGCGACCGCAGCATGATGTTGTTGTGCAGGCTGTCGCGGCGCAGGTCTAGGAAACGATAGGCCAGCCGCGTCTCCTCGGGGTAATCCTGGTCGCCAAAGACCGGCAGCGGCAGCTCTTCCGCGGGACCCAGCACCTCGATCTCGGTGGCATACACTTCGATCTCGCCGGTTGGCAGCTTGGCGTTGACCAGCGATGCGTCGCGCAGCTTGACCCGGCCGTCGATGCGGATCACCGTTTCGGCACGCAGCCTGTCCATCGCGGCAAAGGCGGGGCTGTCGCTGTCGGCCAAGACCTGCGTCATGCCGTAATGGTCGCGAAGATCCACGAACAGCACGCCCCCGTGGTCGCGAACGCGGTGGACCCAGCCCGACAGGCGGACGGTATCACCGGCATCGGCGGCCTTCAGGTCGCCGCAGGTATGGCTGCGATAGGCGTGCATAAGCGTTTTCCCCAAGTTTTCAGCCCCCGCACAAAGCGCGGGACGGGCGGGAAGTCAACCGCTCAGAACGGGCGCACTACGTTGCCGGTGTAGAAATAGGCGCCCATGCCGACCGTGAACAGGATGTTGCCTGCCAACGCATGCAGCGCCCATGCGGCGGGAAAGCCGTGACGCTGATAGGCACGCGCAAAGATCCAGCCGCCCACGAAGGTCATCAGCGCGACGATCCACGACCAGTACATCAGATGCGCAAAGGCGAAGACGCTCGCATTCAGCGCGATGGCGGCCTGCCCCTGGGGCAGGATCGCGCCGTAGCGATGGAAGAACAGGGGGCGAAAGATCAGTTCCTGCGGCAGGGCGGACACGAGTGGATAGAGGGCCCAGATCACCAGCAGCATCTGGGGCCGGTGCAGCGGCAGCGCGAACAGCGCTTCGGGCCGGGTCAGGGACAGGATCAGCCAGCCGGCGGCGGCGGTGGCCGCCGCAATCGCCAGCAGCTCCCACGCAGGCATCCGGCGCCAGCCCCGCACCAGAACGCGCCAACGAAAGCCGCCGGTCAGCCACAGCAGACCCATCCCCGCCAAGCTGAAAACCGCAAGCGCCGTGAACAGCCGGTCCGGCGGCAGGAACAGCGCAATCGCCAGCGGCGCCCCAAGATAGAGCGCCGCGAACTCGACCCGAAGCCAGCGGTGCGGGGCTACCGCACCAGTCGTGTCTGCAACCATCTTGCCCAATCCGCTGCGGAGCCCGCAAAGGCATTCAGGTCAGTGTCGCCCTGAATGCCCGGAACGATGCCGGTCCCCGTATACTGCCAAAAGGTCCAGCGCTGTCCCGGATAGGTCGCACTGGGGTGATCCGCGACCGAGCGCAGCCAGAACTCGGCGTTCAGACGCCCCAGCTGGTTTTCGCGGTAGAAGTCGACCGTGGTATAGACCACCGGACGCTGACCATAATGACGGGCCACCAGCTGCATGAAGATCTCGGCCTCGCGCAGGACCTCGGCCGCTGGGGGACGGCGCGGGCAGTTGCGCGAATTGGTCCATTCCATGTCCAGCACCGGGGGTAGCGATCCTGCCTCGCGCGGGACGTTTCGGATGAACCAATATGCCTGCTCGGCCCCGGTGCGGCAGAAGTAATAGAAATGATAGGCGCCACGCGGGATACGCGCCTGCGCGGCTTGGTACCAGTAGCGGCGGAAGTTGGGGTCCGAATGGTCGGCGCCTTCGGTGGCCTTGATGAAGGCAAAGCTGACCCCTGCCCCGCGAACCCGGTTCCAGTCGATGTCCCCCTGCCAGCGCGAGATGTCGATGCCATGCACGGCGTGACCGTAGGGTGCGCCATTGCGGAACGGATGCGGTGCCCTGTCCCCCAGTTGGGGGTTCGCCCCCGGCCCCGGGGAGGCGGAATAACCTCCCGGCGCCCCGCCGCGGGGCGGGGTCCGTGCGCAAGACACGGCGAATACCACAACCGCCAAGCCCATCAGCAATTTTACAAAGAATTTCATGCCTGCCCCGTCCTTCCTTCGAAGACACCTGCTCCAGGCGCTTTTCGCGCCGTTGGCCGCGTTATCTCAAAAGCGTGAGGCAATGTCATCGGCAGGCGAGGGTCACGAGTGCGTCAGGACAAAAGAACAATTCAAAAGACGCACAAGCCAAGTCGCTTGCGACGCCACCGCAGCGGCGGCCGACACAGTGGCGGCCCCTCCGGCATCAGAGAAGGCCCGCAGGGTCTGCGGGCCCTTATCAAAACGTTCAGTTCAAAGGCGACGGTTCTTCCGCAGGGCCACCCACCGGCGTTTCGGGGGCGCCCGGCGATGCCGGATCGGCGCCAGCGGGCAAGCTGTCGGTGCCGGCAGGGGCGGTCGTTCCGCCCGCAGGCGTGTCCGCTACGGGGGCCACGGGCGAGCTGACCTCGACGTCGGTTCCTTCTGCGTCCATGATCGGCGTACCTGCCGGCGGCGGCGTGGTCGCAATGCCGTCGTTCGTTTCGTCAGCACCCGGACGAAAGACCAGAAATGCAATCAGGGCGACGGCCAGGGCCACGGCGATGCCGATCAGCGCGGGCTTGTGACGTGGGGCGGCGCGCTCGGGCTCGGTGTTGTGGGACATGGGTTCCTCGACTCTCTGATTTCATGCGAAAACGTCCGCAACATAAGCTTGGTTCCTGTCGGGAACCAGCTTTCCGGGGTTCAGAATGCCCCGGGGGTCCAGTGCCATCTTGATCGCGCCCATGACCTGCCATGCCGCACCGTGCTGGGTGTGCATAAGGCCACGCTTGCCCAGGCCAATGCCGTGTTCGCCGCTGATGGTGCCGCCGACCTCCAGCGCGCGTTCGGCCATGCGGTTCGCAACGGCCTTGGCGCGGGCAATCTCGTCCGGGGTCCCCGGATCGACCAGCAGCAGCGAATGGAAGTTCCCGTCGCCCACATGCCCCACGATCGGACCAATCAGCCCCGATGCAGCGATGTCGGCCGCGGCCGCGGCGACGGCGGCGGGAAGGTGCGACATGGGCACACAGACGTCGGTCGTCATCCCGGACGCCCCGGGCCGCAGCGCCAGGGCCGCGTGATAGGCCCCGTGCCGCATCCGCCACAGCCGCGCCCGATCTTCGGCCGTGACGGCCCAGTCAAAGCCTTGGGCGCCAAATTCCTGCGCGATCTCACCGAAGCGGGCGGCGTCTTCTCGCACCGCGCCGGGCGAGCCGTGGAACTCCACCATCAGGTGCGGCGTCTCGGGCAGGCTGGCGCCCGCCTGCAGGTTGAAGGCCCGCGTCGTCAGCGCATCGACAAATTCAATCCGTGCCATGGGAATGCCTGACTGAATGGTCGCGGTGACGCATTCCACGGCCTGTTCCAGCGCGCCAAAGGCGCAGATGGCCGCGGCCGTCTCTTCGGGCTGCCCATGCAGGCGCAGGGTCAGTTCGGTAATGACGCCAAGCGTCCCCTCGGAACCCACGAACAGCCCGGTCAGGTCATAGCCCGCGCTGGACTTAACCGCGCGTGTCCCGGTCCGGATGATCTGCCCGTCGGCCAGCACAACCTGAAGCGCCAGGACGTTGTCGCGCATCGTTCCGTAGCGAACGGCCGTGGTGCCGCTGGCCCGTGTGGCGGCCATGCCGCCCAGGCTGGCATTGGCCCCCGGATCAACAGGAAAGAACAGCCCGCTGGCGCGCAGTTCGACGTTCAGCCCCTCGCGTGTGACGCCCGGCTGCACGCTGGCCTGCATGTCCTCGGTGCGGATGTCCAGGACGCGGTTCATGTTCTGCAGGCTCAGCGTAATGCCGCCCTGGGTGGCCAGCGCATGCCCCTCAAGCGAGGTTCCGGTGCCCCAGGGCACGACCGGAACCCGAACAGCACAGCAGGTCCGCAGAATCGCAGAAACCTCATCCACGGTTTCGGGAAAGGCCACAGCGTCTGGTGGTGGCCCGCGGTGGAAACTTTCGCTGGCTGCGTGATGGTCCCTGTCCCCGCGACCTGTTGAGAAACGCGCGCCAAGGGCGTTCTTCAGTTCCGCCACCAAGGTGTCAGGCAGTGTCATCGGCGATCCTCCGCTAAGTGAGGGTACCTTAGACGTCGATGGAAACTTGGCAAAGGGTGCGGCGTTCTGTCATGAAGGCGTCGTCCCGACGACATAACCTCGCCGACAACTACGCTTTTCTCAGGGCTCTCATGGATCTAGCGCGAATTACTCCTGTTATCCGTCGCGCCGCACCCGGCGGCATTGACGGACTTGTGCCCGAAAGCCGGCGACGGGCGGACCATGCCTTTGTGACGCTGGTCAGCAATCCTTCCTATCTTCCCGGGGCCGAGGCGCTGTTACGCTCCCTGCGGCTGACAGGGACGCCCGCCGACCTGGTCGTGATGCACCGGGGGTTGGAGGAAGCGCATCTGGGGCGGCTGCGTCAGCATGGGGCGCGGCTGATTGCGGCGGACCTGCTGCCGACATCGGAAGGCTTTGACCTGACGCATGCCCGCGATGCGCTGCATGCCCGCGCAGCCTTTACCCGCGGTGGCAAGCCCAACTTCCACACCCCTTTGGATAACTTCATCAAGCTTCGCCTGTGGCAGCTGGATTACGACCGCTGCATCTTCATCGACGCAGACGCAGTGGTCCTGCGCCCGGTGGACAAGCTTTTCGAGATGCCAGAATTGTGCGCGGCCCCGAACGTCTATGACGGCCTGGACGGGTTTCACCGCATGAATTCGGGGGTATTCACGGCCTGTCCCAACCCGGCCACGTACCGAGAGATGCTGGCATGCCTTGACCGGCCCGGCGTCTTCTGGCGGCGCACTGACCAGACCTTCCTGCAGGACTTCTTTCCTGACTGGCATGGGCTCTCGGTGCATCACAACCTGCTGCAATATGTCTGGATCCACATGCCTGAACTGTGGAACTGGGACGAGGTCCGAATCCTGCATTATCAATATGAAAAACCGTGGCAGGATCACGACAAGGCCCATCTGCTGCGCCCGTTGATCGATCTGTGGCGCGCCATCGCCGCCGGCCAGCCGGTTCCCGACCTCAGCGCCCAGGCCAGACCGGCCGCGTAAGATGCGGGTCGCGCT
The DNA here is from genome assembly GCA_003255745.1 of Paracoccus saliphilus. Taxonomy (GTDB): domain Bacteria; phylum Pseudomonadota; class Alphaproteobacteria; order Rhodobacterales; family Rhodobacteraceae; genus Paracoccus; species Paracoccus saliphilus_A. The sequence continues at coordinate 23,594 of KZ836033.1, read as the reverse complement.
GACCGGTGCAGGGGGGATCATCGGCAGTGCCGTCCGGGCCGCGCTGATCCGGGCCGGCCACCAGGTGACGCCGCTGGATCGCGCTCATGGGTGGCATCTGGGCCAGCCTGCGCCGTTGCAGGGTCACGATGCGCTGATCCACTGCGCCTTTGCCCATGCGCCGGGCCGCTATCGGGGCGGCGAGGGCAACGATCCGGCCGCCTTTGTGGCCGCAAACCTGGACGGCAGTTGCCGGTTGTTCGACCAGGCGGCCACGGCGGGCGTGAAGCGCATCCTGTTCCTGTCCTCTCGCGCAGTGCATGACGGCCATCCAGCCGGCATGCGGCTGCCGGACGCCCTGCCCCCCGCACCGACCAGCCTTTATGGCGAAGTCAAGGCAGGGGCCGAGGCGCATCTGTCCAGCCTGCGGGCACCGGGGCGGGATACCTGCGCGCTTCGGGCCACCGGCGTCTATGGTCCCGGACCGGCCCACAAGTGGCGCGGCCTGTTCTCCGACTATCTGGCGGGGCAAGCGGTCGAACCGCGCGTCGCGACCGAAGTGCATGTGGACGACCTTGCGCGGGCGCTGCTGCTGCTGCTGGACCACCCTGCCCCGCTGCCCAGTTTGAACTGCAGCGACCTGGTGCTGGACCGGCACGACCTGCTGGCGCGGGTACAGGGCCTGACCGGCTGCCCCCATCTGCCGCCCCCACGCACGGATGCTCGTGCGCTGCGCACCCTTGACTGCGCCGGTCTTGGGGCCATGGGCTGGGCGCCGGGCGGCACGGCCCTGCTGCAGGACAGCCTGCGCGATTTGCTGGACCCGGTGGCTGATCTGTGATCGGCTGAAGACCAGTCACCGACGGCCCATTCCCATGCTCCGATCCTTCGCCGCGAAGGCCCTGCACGCCTTTCGCCACCGCGCCCGCACTACCCTGCGCATCATGCGAGAGCGCGGTCCCAGCCAGGCTCAGTTTTGGCTGCTTGCCCTGCTGATCGGCATCGGGGCCGGTTTTGCCGCGCTTGGCTTCAGGCTGGGCATCTCGGCCCTGCAGCGGGCGGTTTATGGGGCGGATGACGTGACGCTGGCCAGTGCCGCGGGCAACCTGCCCTGGATCTGGGTCATGATCGTGCCCGTGATCGGCGGTCTGGTCGTCGGCCTGGTCCTGGACCGCTTTACCCCCGACGCCCGGGCCCGCGCCGTGTCCGACGTGATCGAGGGGGCGGCGCTTGACGGAGGACGCGTCGAGGTACGCGCCGGGTTGGCATCAGCTGCGGCATCGCTGATCACGCTTGGCACCGGCGGCAGTTCGGGACGCGAGGGGCCGGTGGTGCATCTGGCAGGCGTCGTCTCGACCTTGGTCGCCCGGCGCATCAAGGCCAGCCCCATGACCGGCCGAGAGCTTCTGGGATGCGCCGTCGCGGGCGCCGTCGCCGCCAGCTTCAACGCCCCCATCGCAGGTGCGCTGTTCGCACACGAGGTCGTGCTGCGCCATTTCGCGCTTCATGCCTTTGCCCCCATCGCCATTGCTGCGGTCGCGGGAACGGTCATCAACCGGCTGCAATTCGGTGGGCTGACCGAATTCACCCTGCCCCTGAAGATGGACCTGGCATTCTACGTCGAACTGCCGGCTTTCATGGCCCTGGGTTTGATCTGCGCCCTGGTTGCGGCGGCGCTGATGCGGTCGATCTTTCGCGCCGACAGCACCGCCACCTGGATCATGGCCCGCCTTGGCTGGCCCCGCTGGTCGCGTCCGGCGCTGGCGGGGCTGTGCCTGGGGCTGATCGCCATCCCCTTTCCCCACATCATTGGCGTCGGATACGAAACCACCGCCGCCGCCCTTGGCGGCCAGATCGGCCTGGGGCAGGCGATCCTGTTCGCCGCCGTAAAGGCCGTTGCGGTGGCGATAACACTTGGCGGCCGGATGGGCGGCGGGGTCTTTTCACCGGCCTTGGTGATGGGCTCGCTGACGGGGCTGGCCTTCGGGATCATCGCGACCGGCATCGCGCCTGATTATTCGGGCAGCGTGAACGTCTATGCCTTTGCGGGCATGGGCGCCGTCGGCGCCGCCGTTCTGGGTGCGCCGATCTCGACCGCGCTGATCGTGTTCGAGATGACCGGCGACTGGCAGACGGGGATCGCCGTCATGACCTCGGTATCGCTCAGCTCGGCCCTGGCCTCGCGGCTTGTGAAGCGGTCGTTCTTCCTGACTCAGCTGGAGCGGCGCGGCATCCGCCTGACCGAAGGGCCGCAAGCATGGCTGCCACACCAATTGCGCATCACCCCCGTGATCCGCCCCATGGACCAAGAGGGCGCCCCCGCCCCCGACCTGGTGCGCAACCTGGCGGCCGCGGGTTCAAGCCTGCCCCTGACCAGCACCCTGGCCGAGGCGCTGCTAGAGTTTGACCGAACCGGCGCGGCCTTCCTGCCGGTGATCGAGACGACTGATCCGGAGGCCGATCCCCAGATCGTCGGCACCGTACGCCATGTCGACGCCCTGCGGGAACTGAATCGCGCCCTGGCGGAAACAGCGGCGGAAGAACACGGCTAACCGCCGGTCAGCCCCGGCGAATCGACGCCATGCCCAACACCCGCGCACGCTTGCGCGGGTCGCTGTCGAACAATGCGGCCAGCTGTTCGGTGATCGCCCCGGCCAGCTGTTCGGCATCGGTGATGGTGACGGCGCGTTGGTAGTAGCGGGTCACGTCATGGCCGATGCCGATGGCCAGCAGCTCAACCGCGCGGCGTTTCTCGACCATGGCGATGACGTCGCGCAGGTGGCGTTCCAGGAAATTGGCCGGATTGACCGACAGCGTGCTGTCGTCCACCGGCGCCCCATCGGAAATCACCATCAGGATCTTGCGCGCCTCGGGTCGCCGCGACAGGCGCTTGTGCGCCCATTCCAGCGCCTCGCCGTCGATGTTTTCCTTCAGCAGCCCTTCCTTCATCATCAGCCCCAAGTTCGGGCGCACCCGACGCCAGGGCGCGTCGGCGGATTTGTAGATGATGTGGCGCAGGTCGTTCAGGCGGCCGGGCTGCGCCGGGCGACCCGCGGCCAGCCAGGCCTCGCGTGCCTGCCCGCCCTTCCAGGCGCGGGTGGTAAAGCCCAGGATCTCGACCTTGACGTTGCAACGCTCCAACGTGCGGGCCAAGACGTCAGCGCAGATCGCGGCAATGCTGATCGGGCGGCCGCGCATCGACCCCGAATTGTCGATCAGCAGCGTGACAACCGTGTCGCGGAATTCCGTGTCCTTCTCGACCTTGAAGGACAGGGGCGTGGTCGGATTGGCCACAACGCGCGCCAGGCGGCCGGCGTCCAGAACGCCCTCCTCCTTGTCAAATTCCCAGCTGCGGTTCTGCTGGGCCTGCAACCGGCGCTGCAGCTTGTTGGCCAGGCGGCTGACGGCGCCGCGCAGGGGCTCAAGCTGCTTGTCCAGATAGGCGCGCAGGCGTTCCAGTTCCGCGGGGTCGGCCAGATCCTCGGCGCGGATCTCCTCGTCCCAAGTCTGGGCAAAGATGCGATAGTCGGGGCTGGCCTCGCTGACGGGCGGCGGCTGGTCGGGGGGCGTCTCGGCCTCGGGCATCTCGGCTTCGTCCGACATCTCGTCCTCCGAGCTGTCGTCCATGCTGACCTGTGCCTGGCGTTCGTCCTGGGTCTGTTCCTGGCTGCGTTCGGGGGTGGCCTCGGCCTCGTCGCTGTCGTCCTGGTCGCGGGACTGGTTGTCGCCGCCCTCCTCGTCCTGTTCGGCGTTCTCCTCGGCGTCGTCATCTTCGGGTTCGTCGGGATCCTCGCCCAGCTGGTCGCCATAGCCCAGGTCGGTGATGATGCGCCGCGACAGCCGCGCAAACAGCGCCTGGTCGGCCAGCGCAGCGTTCACATCGGCCAAAGCCCCGCCGGCCTGGCTTTCGACAAAGGGCCGCCACAGGTCCGCAACATGCTGTGCGCCCGCAGGCAGGGCCCGCCCGGTCGCGGCCTGACGCAGGATATAACCTGCCGCCACGGAAAGCGGCGCATCCGCCGGGGCCTTGATCTGGGCATACCCCTTCTTATCGGCCTCGGCCCCGATCTTGGCGTCGATATTAGAAAGCGCGCCCGGCATGTCGCGCGCGCCAAGCGCCTCGCAGCGGGCCGTCTCCATCGCCTCGTAAAGCTCGCGGGCCATGGGACCTGCGGGGGCATACCGGGCATGGGTGCCTGTGTCGTGGTGGCGCATCCGCATTGCCAGGGCATCGGCGGTGCCGCGGGCCAGCAGAACCTCATCCCGGCCCATCCGGCGGCTGATCTGCGGCAGGCGCATCGTGTCGCCCGCCACGCCCGCAGGGTCGGCGCTGAAGGTGACGTTCAGCTCGCGCTCGTCGGCCAGGGCACGGGTTGCCTCGGTCAGCGCCTTCTTGAACGGGTCGGCAGGATTATCGGACTTTTTCATGCCATCCATAGAACACCACAGACCGCGCCAGACAAGAGGGGCCGCGCGACGCCGCGCAGCCGCTGTGCGATCATGCGCGCAGGCGGCAGGCAACCTTGTCGCACCGGCGGGGTTGGTCCGGCGAATGCATCAACGCCCGAGGTTCCCATGTCCAATCCCCGCATCGCCGTCATCATCAGCTCGACCCGCGAGGCCCGCTTTGCCGACAAGCCGGCAGGATGGCTGATGGAGCAGGTCAAGGATCATCCCGATCTGGACTTTGAGCTGGTCGACCTGCGCGACCAGAACCTGCCTTTCTTCGACGAGGCCGCCTCGAACCTCTGGGCCCCGTCCGAGGACCCGAACGCCGTCGCCTGGCAGAAAAAGCTGGCGGGTTTTGACGGGTTCATGTTCGTTGTCGCGGAATACAACCACTCGATCACCGGGGCGCTGAAAAACGCGCTGGACCAAGCCTACAAGGAATGGAACCGCAAGCCGATGGCCGCCTTGGCCTATGGCGGCGTGGGCGGCGCGCGGGCGCTGGAACAGCTGCGCCTGATTGCGATCGAGCTGCAGATGGTGCCGCTGCGGAACGCGGTCCATATCGGCGGCGGCGACTTCCTGAAGGTCTCGCCCCTGGGCGAGGATGCCCCGATGTCCGCGATCGAGGATCACCTGAAAGGCTCGCTGCAAGCCACGCTGGACGAGCTGACCTTCTGGGCCAAGCTTCTGAAGGACGCGCCAAAGCCCTGATGCAGGGTCGGCCCCGGCCGCCTGGCCGGGGCCGACCATCTCAGCCCGCCTTGGCGGCTGCGCTTTCGGGCAGTTCCTCGTCAAAAAGGCGCTGATAGAATTCGGCCACTGTCTGGCGTTCCAGTTCGTCGCACTTGTTCAGGAAGGTCAGCCGGAAGGCATAGCCCACATTGTCGAAGATCCGGGCGTTCTGCGCCCATGAGATGACCGTCCGCGGGGACATGACCGTGGACAGATCCCCCTGCATGAAGGCCGTGCGGGTCAGGTCGGCCAGCGTCACCATCTGGTTGATGGTTCGGCGGCCCTTTTCGTTGTTATACTGCGGCACCTTTGCCAGAACGATCGCGGCCTCGGCATCATGGGACAGGTAGTTCAGCGTGGCCACCAGGGACCAACGGTCCATCTGGCCCTGGTTGATCTGCTGCGTGCCGTGATAAAGTCCCGTGGTGTCCCCAAGGCCCACGGTGTTCGCTGTCGCGAACAGGCGGAAGCAGGGATTGGGCGTGATCACCTCGTTCTGGTCCAGCAGAGTCAGCTTGCCGTCGGTCTCCAGCACGCGCTGGATCACGAACATCACGTCGGCCCGGCCGGCGTCGTATTCGTCAAAGACGATGGCGGTCGGGTTGCGCAGCGCCCAGGGCAGGATGCCCTCGTGGAAGACGGTGACCTGCTTGCCGTCGACCAGCTTGATCGCGTCCTTGCCGATCAGGTCGATGCGGCTAACATGGCTGTCCAGGTTCACACGCACGCAGGGCCAGTTCAGGCGCGCGGCCACCTGCTCGATATGCGTGGACTTGCCGGTGCCGTGATAGCCTTGGATCATCACCCGGCGGTTATAGGCAAAGCCCGCCAGGATCGCCATCGTGGTGTCAGGGTCGAACTTGTAGGTGCTGTCGATTTCCGGGACGCGGTCGGTGCGTTCGGCAAAGCCCTTCACCTTCATGTCGCTGTCCAGACCGAACACCTCGCGCAGGTCGATCTCTTCGGTGGGTTTGGCGTTCATGTCCAGCATCGTCCGGCCCTTTCAACATATCCGCGCCTTGATCGCCCATTCATGGCGCAGGCGCAAGGCAGGGCCGCGTTGACGGGCGGGAACAGGGTCCATAAGCTGCGCCCACACCCATGCCGAGGACCTGTTGCCTGTGACCCAAGCACGACTGACCGAGCTGGAGCAGCTGATTTCGCGTGTCGCCATCGGCGACCGAACCGCCTTTGACGCCCTTTACGACGCGACCTCGGCCAAGCTGCACGCGGTCTGCCTGTCGGTGCTGAAGGACCGCCCCGAGGCCGAGGAGACCTTGCAGGAGGTCTATATCCGCGTCTGGCAAAGTGCGGCGCGCTATGCCTCGAACGGGCTGTCGCCGATGACTTGGCTGATCACCATCGCCCGGAACCGCGCCATCGACCGGCTGCGCTCGCGCAGCGCCCGGCCCGCGACCGCCCCCGAAGATGCCGCGGCCACGGTGCCCTCGTCGGAACCCAGTCCGGAAACCGCTACGATCCTGGCCCAGGAACGCCGCATGCTGCACGAATGCCTGGCGCAACTGGGCGGGCCGCAGGCCGGGGCGGTGCGCGCGGTTTATCTGGAAGGTGTCACCTATGCCGACCTTGCCGCGCGCGAGGGGATGCCGATCAACACCGTCCGCAGCTGGTTGCGCCGCAGCCTGCTGCGTCTGAAGGATTGCGTGACGCAATGACCGACAACGCCCTGACCCCGCACGAGGAAGACGAGGCCCTGGCCGCCGAAGTGGCGCTTGGCCTGCTGGATGGCGCCGAGGCGCAGGATGCGGTTGCGCGGCTGTCGCAGGACCCGCAATTCGCACAGCTGGTCCGCGACTGGCAGGAGCGGCTGGCCGGGCTGGCCGACGACCTGACCCCGGTGATGGCCCCCGCCCGCGCCCGGCAGGGTATCCGCGAACGCCTTGGCCATGCGCAGGCTCCGCTGGCCCGCGACCCGAACGAGCGTTCTTCGTGGTGGCGCGGCCCTTGGGGGGCGCTGTTGGGAACGCTGGCAGTCGCGGCGACGGTCGCCGTGCTGTGGCTGCCCGGCCAGCAGCCTGTTACCGGCCCTGGCTACCAGGCCGAACTGGTGGCGCAGGACATGGCCCTGCGCGTGGCGGCGCAGGTGTACGGCCGCCAGATGCAGTTCCTGATGCAGAGTGGCGGTGCCGCCGAAGGTCGCGACCTCGAAATATGGTGGATCGAGCCTGACGGAACGCCGCCGATCTCGATGGGGGTGCTGCCGCGCGGCGGCGACATGCGGATGACCCTGCCCGACGGCATGGAGCCGTCAGACCGGATCCGTATCGCCCTGTCAGACGAACCCGCCGGCGGTTCACCCACAGGGCAGGCGACAGGACCAGTGGTCGCCATCGCCGAACTCACGCGTTTGTGAACCGGGCAAGTTTGGGCAGGGTGCAACTTCCCTGCCCGGCCTTCGTGGCTGGCATAGCGGGCAACGAAGAACGCCCCAGCAACCGGAGGACCATTCATGACCTACAGCTTCACCAAGATCAGCGCCTCGATCCTTGCCGCCACGTTCGTTTTTGGCGCACCTGCCATGGCCCAGAACACCATGGTCGGCGGTGCCGAGATGCTCCCCGACCGCAATATCGTGGAAAATGCCGTGAACTCGGCCGACCACACCACGCTGGTGGCTGCCGTGCAAGCCGCAGGCTTGGCCGAGACGCTGTCGGGTCCAGGACCCTTCACCGTTTTCGCACCGGTCAACAGTGCCTTTGAGAAGCTGCCGGCCGGCACAGTCGAGGACCTGCTGAAGCCCGAGAACCTGGAAACGCTGCAGAAGGTCCTGACCTGCCACGTCGTCCCGACCGAGGCCTTCTCGCCGGCCGTGGGCCGCATGGTCATGGAAGGCGGCGGCTCGGCCGCGCTCGAGACCGTGGGCGGCTGCACGCTGACCGCGTCCATCGACGCCACGACCAACGCCCTGCAGATCACCGACGAGAACGGCAATGTCGCAACCGTCAACATCCCCGATGTCGATCAGTCGAACGGCGTGATCCACGTCATCGACACTGTCCTGCTGCCGGCGTCGTAACCCGCCGCGGCAGGGGGCAGCGGCCCCCGATCCGGCTGCCCCACGGCCCGCGCAGTCCGACTGCGCGGGCTTTTTCATGGGCATGCGCGCCCCGGCAGAACCTCTGGCCCGTTTCAGGCGTTGCGCAGCCAAAGGTGCTTGCGGCACGGTGTCGCAACCAACAACCCCAGAGGGACAACATGAGCGGTCTGGTTGCGCTTCTTGACGACATTGCAAGCATCTCAAAGGTGGCGGCGGCCTCGATCGACGACGTGGCGGGACAGGCCGCCAAGGCCGGCGCCAAGGCTGCGGGGGCCGTCATCGACGATGCCGCGGTGACGCCGAAATACGTTCACGGGTTCGATGCCCGGCGGGAGTTGCCCATCGTGTGGAAGATCGCGCGCGGGTCGCTGTTCAACAAGCTGGTGATCCTGCTGCCGGTGGCGCTGCTGCTGTCGGCCTTTGCGCCCTGGGCGATCCCGCCCCTGCTGATGCTGGGCGGGGCCTATCTGTGCTACGAAGGTGCGCACAAGGTGGCGCATCTGTTTCATCACACTGACGCCCATGACAGCGAAAAGCACACTCACCCCGCTTCCGACGGCGCCGCGCTGGAGGAGGCGCGGGTGGCCGGCGCGATCAAGACCGACTTCATCCTGTCGGCCGAGATCATGACCATCGCGCTGTCGACTATCCCGGTGCAGGATTCGCTGATGATGAAGGCGCTGATCCTGGCGCTGGTCGCGGTGGCGATCACGGTGGCGGTCTATGGCTTCGTGGCCCTGATCGTGAAGGCCGACGACGTGGGGGTGCACATGGCCACCCGCCGTTCTGGCGCCGTTGCTGCCTTTGGACGCGGGATCGTCCATGTCATGCCCGGCTTCATGACGACGCTGACCGTGGTCGGCACCGCCGCGATGATCTGGGTCGGCGGGCAGATCATCGTCCACGGTCTGCACGAACTAGGCTGGCACGCCCCCTATGACCTGGTCCACGACTTGGCGGAATCGGCTGCGGCCGCGGTGCCCGCCGCGCCGGGGATCGTCGCCTGGATCACCACGGCCTTTTTCGACGGGCTGCTGGGCCTGGCCATCGGCCTGCTGCTGCTGCCCATAGCAACGCGGGTCATAAACCCGTTGCTGCAAGCTACGATGTTGCCTTTGATGGCACGCTGGTGGCCCGTCCAGAAGAACATTCACCAAGATTGACCGGTTGGTCAAAAACTGTCACATTCTGTCCATGGGAATGTTGCGAAGCTGTCACGCGGAGGGCTTAGGCGGGGCAGCACATCGCAACTCTATGTGAGGAAATACAACATGATCCGATACAGCACCGCATCTGCGGTGGCGCTTGTTGCGTCGCTGAGCGCGGCCTCGGCCGAAACGACGATCGAGTGGTGGCATGCCATGGGCGGCGAACTGGGTGCCAAGCTGGAAGAGATCGTCCAGGGCTTCAACGACAGCCAGGACGAGTATCGCGTGAACCCGTCCTACAAGGGCACCTATCCCGAGACGATGACCGCCGCGATCGCGGCCTTCCGGGCCAACCAGCAGCCGACGATCGTGCAGGTCTTCGAGGTCGGCACCGGCACGATGATGGCGGCCGAGGGCGCCATCGTCCCCGTCCACCAGCTGATGGAGGAACATGGCCAGGGCTTCGACAAGTCCGCCTTCCTGCCGCAGGTCGTGGGCTATTACACCGATCCCGAAGGCAACATGCTGTCGATGCCGTTCAACAGCTCCACCCCGATCGTGTATTACAACAAGTCGGTCTTCGAGAAGGCCGGCCTGGACCCCGAACAGCCGCCCAAGACCTGGGCCGAGCTGGAGCAGTTCTCCAAGCAGATCAAGGACTCGGGTGCGGCCAGCTGCGGCTTCACCACCCAGTGGATCAGCTGGATCCAGACCGAGAACCTGTCGGCCTGGCACAACCAGCCGATCGGCACGATGGAAAACGGCTTTGGCGGGCTGGATGCGCGGCTGTCGCTGAACGGCCCCGTGCAGGTCAAGCACTGGGAGAACCTCAAGCGCTGGTCCGACGAGGGCATCTTCAAATATGGCGGCCCGGTCGGCGGCGACAACGCCGCACCGATGTTCTATTCGCAGGAATGCGCGATGATCATGGGCAGCTCGGCCAGCCGGGCCGGCGTGATTGCCAATGCCAAGGACTTTGACCTGGGCTATGGCATGCTGCCTTATTACGACGATGTCGAGGGCGCGCCGCAGAACTCGATCATCGGCGGCGCGACGCTGTGGGTCCTGTCGGGCAAGTCGGACGAGGAATATGCCGCCGCTGCGGCCTTCTTCGACTATCTCTCCTCGCCCGAGGTGCAGGCGGATTGGGCGTCCTTCTCGGGCTACCTGCCGATCACCGAAGCTGCGCGCGAGCAGATGGCCGACTTCTATGCCCAGAACCCCGGCGCCGATACCGGCATCAACCAGATCACGCTGAACGAACCGACCGAGAACTCCAAGGGGCTGCGGTTCGGCAACTATGTCCAGATCCGCGGCATCATCGACGAGGAGTTCGAGCAGCTGATGTCCGGCTCCAAGGATGCCCAGGGTGCGCTGGACAGCGTGGTCGAGCGTGGCGACGACCTGCTGGAACAGTTCCAGGCGCAAAGCCAATAAGCACTGGCAGTCATGGCCGGGGCCGCGCCTGATGCGCGGCCCCGCGCCCATTTCCACGACCCAAAGCCCCGGTATCCGATGAAGCGCACCATCTTCAACAACCAGCTGTTGCCCTGGCTGCTGCTGGCCCCGCAGCTGATCATCACCTTTGTGTTCTTTCTGTGGCCGGCCGCCCAGGCCGTGCGGCAGAGCTTTCTGCGCGAGGATGCCTTCGGGACACGGACGACGTTCGTTGGTCTCGACAACTTCATCCGCCTCTGGAACAGCCCGGAATACCTGAATTCGCTGCAGGTGACGGCGGTCTTCGCTATTTCGGTCACGGCTCTGTCGATGGGTGTGTCGCTGCTTTTGGCCATCGCGGTGGATCGGATGATCCGGTCGACCCGCGCCTATACGACGTTGCTGGTCTGGCCCTATGCGGTGGCGCCGGCGGTGGCGGGCATCTTGTGGTGGTTCATCTTCAACCCGACCATCGGGATCATGCCCTATGTGCTGGGCCAGTTGGGCTATGACTGGAACCACATCAGCAACAAGGGCGACGCGATGACGCTGGTGGTAATCGCCAGCGCCTGGAAGCAGATCAGCTACAACTTCCTGTTCTTCCTGGCGGGACTGCAGGCCATCCCCGCGTCCCTGCGCGAGGCCGCGGCCATCGACGGGGCGGGTCCGGTGCGGCGTTTCTTCGACATCACCTTCCCGCTTCTGTCGCCGACCACCTTCTTTCTGCTGGTCGTGAACATCGTCTATGCCATGTTCGACACCTTCGCAGTGATCGACGCCACGACCGAGGGCGGCCCGGCGCAAGCTACGAACATCCTGGTCTACAAGGTCTATTTCGACGGCTTCGTGGGCCAGAACCTGGGCAGTTCGGCCGCGCAGTCGGTGGTGCTGATGGTCCTGGTGGCGGCCCTGACCGTGATCCAGTTCCGCTATGTGGAAAAGAAAGTGGCCTACTGATGATCGAGAACCGCCCTTACCTGAACGCGCTGGCGCATCTGACGCTGATCCTTGGGGTCTGCGTCGTGGCCCTGCCGGTCTGGATCGCCTTTGTTGCATCGACCCACGGCGCGACCGATTTCATGTCGGGCACCATCCCGATGTGGCCGGGCCCCCACCTGGTCGAAAACTATTCGCAGATGCTGGGCGGCGGCCTTTCGACAAGCGGCACCCCGCCGGTGGGCACAATGATGCTGAACAGCCTGATCATGGCGCTGTGCATTGCCATCGGAAAGATCGCCATCTCGGTCCTGTCGGCCTTTGCCGTGGTCTACTTCCGCTTTCCCCTGCGGGGACTGGCCTTCTGGTGCATCTTTATCACGCTGATGCTGCCGGTCGAGGTGCGAATCGTCCCCACCTTCCAAGTGGTCGCCGACCTCGGCATGCTGAACAGCTATGCCGGCCTGTCGATCCCGCTGATCGCCAGTGCCACAGCCACGTTCCTGTTCCGTCAGGTCTTCCTGACCATCCCGGACGAGCTGACCGAGGCGGCCCGCATTGACGGCGCAGGCCCGATGAAGTTCTTTCGCGACATCCTGCTGCCCTTGTCGCGCACCAATATCGCCGCGCTGTTCGTGATCCTGTTCATCTATGGCTGGAACCAGTATCTCTGGCCGCTGCTGATCACGACCAGTTCGGACTATTACACCATCGTTGCGGGGATCAAGCGCATGGCGGATGCCGTGGACGGCCTGCCGCAATGGCACCTGGTCATGGCGACCGCGATGCTGGCGATGATCCCCCCCGTGATCGTGGTCATCGGCATGCAGCGCCTGTTCGTCAAAGGTCTTGTCGAGACGGAGAAATAAGACGTGGCTTCCATCATCCTGGACAATCTCGGCAAGATCTATGCCGGCGGCACCCGCGCCGTGGGCGACGTGAACATCGACATCGCGGACGGCGAATTCATCGTCCTGGTGGGGCCTTCGGGCTGCGGGAAATCCACGCTGCTGCGCATGGTCGCGGGGCTCGAATCGATCAGCGAGGGCCAGGTCCGCATCGGCGACCGCGTCGTCAACGACATTGAACCGGCCGAGCGTGACATCGCAATGGTGTTTCAGAACTATGCGCTTTATCCGCATATGTCGGTGCGCCAGAACCTGGCCTATGGGTTGAAGAACCGCGGCACGCCCAAGCCCGAGATCGAGCGGCGCGTCAAGATCGCCTCGGACATCCTGCAGATCGGACCCTTCCTGGACCGCAAGCCGCGTGCCCTGTCCGGCGGCCAGCGCCAGCGCGTGGCCATGGGCCGCGCCATCGTGCGCGAACCCGCGGCGTTCNGAACCCGCGGCGTTCCTGTTCGACGAGCCGCTGTCGAACCTGGACGCCAAGCTGCGCGTCGCCATGCGGCTGGAGATCAAGGAACTGCAAAAGCGGCTGCGCACCACATCGATCTATGTCACCCACGACCAGCTTGAGGCGATGACCCTGGCCGACCGTCTGGTGGTGCTGAACGGTGGCCATGTTGAACAGATCGGCACGCCGCTGGAGGTCTATCGCCGCCCTGCCTCGGCCTTTGTCGCGGGCTTCATCGGCAGTCCGGCGATGAACCTGATCAACAGCCACGCGGTCCCGCATCTGTCGGGCACGGCGCATGCCGGCCTGATCGGCATCCGCCCGGAGGATCTGACCGTCACCCCCGACGGTCCGATCGAGATGCAGGTCACTGCGGTCGAGGAACTGGGCGCCCACCGGCTGGTGCATGGCCAGACGGGCGGCGAACGGATCACGATCACCCTGCCCTCGGACGCGCCGCTGTCGGACCGCCTGCGCCTGTCCTACCCGCCGCAGGCGCTGCACCTGTTCCACAAGGACACGGGCAAGCGGCTGGACTGAAGCATGAACATCCGGCCTTGCCGCAGGGGGTGATCGTGCTACCCTAGCGGGAACATCGTCCGGAGGTTTCCCCATGTGCCTGTCGCTGTCCTGCACGCATCACAACCCTGTCGCCTGCATCGTGCCGCCCTACATGCTGCGGGTGCTGGCGCTGCGGGGGGACCCGGCCACGGTGCAGATGGCGCGCACGCTTCTGCGGCACGACGAACAGCTGCGCGACGAACGCGCCGCCCATGTCAGCCCCCCGGTTGCGGCTGAGGGTGTTCTGCCGATGGCAGATCCGGGTCTCTGCTGTCCCGAACGGCGCATCCATGACGGCGAATTCCGCGCTGCCCTGCCCGGTCGCCTGGTCCGGTCGGAGGGCGAGGCGCCAAGCGGTATCCCCGATGCCGACCTTGCCTATGACAGCGCAGGCCAGGTCTTTTCGCTGTTCGCAGAAGAATACGGCCGGAACTCGCTGGACGGGCGCGGCATGCCGCTGGTGGCCACGGTCCAGCACCGCCGCAACTACAACAACGCCTTCTGGAACGGCGAGCAGATGGCCTATGGCACCGGGGACGGAAAGATATTCCGAACTTTCCTGGAACTGTCGGTGATCGGACACGAAATGGCTCATGGCGTCATCCAGCACTCGGGTGGGCTGATCTATGAAAACCAGTCCGGCGCACTGAACGAAAGCGTCGCCGATGTCTTCGGCGCCCTGTCCCAGCAACGGGCCCTGAACCAGGAGGTGCATCAGGCCGACTGGCTGGTCGGTCGCGGCATCCTGGGTCCGGGCGTCAACGGGCGGGCCCTGCGCAGCATGAAGGCACCGGGCACCGCCTATGCCGACGACCTTCTGGGGCAGGACCCGCAGCCTTGGCACATGGATCACTTCGTCACCACGACCGATGACAATGGCGGGGTGCATATCAATTCAGGCATTCCGAACCATGCCTTCTACCTGTTCTGCGCCTATCTGGGCGGGCGGTCCTGGCAGCTTCCGGGCAGGATCTGGTATCGGGCGCTGCAGGACCTGAACAACCCCATGGCCAGCTTTTCGGACTGGGCCGACCAGACCCTGCGGACGGCATCCGCGCTGACCGGTCAGGGCAGCATGGAAGGACAGATGCTGCGGCGGGCGTGGAAACTTGTCGGGATCGCGCTCTAGCGCTAGGCTTGCGCCGTCTGGCAGGGGGCGGCACATGATCATCGAGATCGCAACCGAGGGCGGGTTCGGCGGCATCAGCGCCGCCGCCAGCCGCAAGCGTATCGAAGCGGACCGGCAGCCGCAGGACCTGCGGGATGCGCTGTGCGCGGCCTTCGCGCCGAAAACGCTGACAGAGCTTTCGCAGACAAGCTGCGCCGCCTGTCCCGACGGGCTGAGCTATCGGATCACCGTCATTGAGGCCGGACACGCTCCTCAAATCTTCATCCTTGCCGAGAGGCAGATCCCCGACGAGATGCTGGACCTGATCGACCGGCTTTAGACGCGGGGCAGGAAAGGGTGCCAGATCGGCCACATCAATGCCCGTGGCGCCGGGCTGATGGGCAACGCATCGTGTTTCAAGGCAGCTTGCCCCGATGTCGCGTTGCGGCCCAACGCAACCTGCGGATCTCAGAATGAGCAGAGGTCGCACGCGGCGGCGTCCTGCCTTCGATTGCGCCTGAAGCCGCAATGCTGTGCCGGTCAGATCCGACCAGGCAGTTCCGGTCAGGGACCAGCGTCAAGGCTGTCACGGCCAGGCACGTGGCGGGCCGGCAAGGTCGGGGCGTACCAGATCCCCAAGGCCGCGCGTGCTGCCGCTCACTCCACCATCGGAACCGAGACGACCTCGTCCGGATAATCTGCAAGCATCTCAAATATAATCGGCGGGTGGATCAAAGCCTACAAGAGCCGCAGTCGAGCCTTGCGCCTCGGTCAGCCCAAGTCCTGCAAGGCAGTTAATCTGCAGGATGCCTCGCAGCAAAACAAGGCGCGGTCACCAGCCGCAGATGGGCGCTTTGACAAACCCGTCGCCAAAGGCTGCGCGAGGTAAGCGCAAAGCACCGATTGCCGGTTCTGACACGGGACAGCGGACTTTCCGCCCCCACCGGGGCGCTGCCGCCAAGCTGGCACGCGGCACCACAGGGCGGTGCATCACGCCACTCCGACCTTGAGCCAACCGGCCGCGACAAGGTGCAGCCGGGTGGCGTTGCGGCTTAAACGACCAGATCCTGCGGCCGCTGCCCCGCCCTCACGGCCAGGATATTGTCCAGCGCCCGCAACGCCATCCGGGTGCGCGTCTCGTCGGTTGCGGTTCCCAGATGCGGCAGCAGGGTAGCATTGGGCGCATCCAGCAGAGCTTGCGGAACATGCGGTTCGCGCGCGTAGACGTCCAGCCCGGCCCCCGCGATGATGCCGTCCCGCAGTGCCGCGATCAGGTCTTCCTCGTCCACCACGTCGCCGCGCGCAATGTTGATCAGGCAGCTGTCTGATCCCAAGGCACGCAGTTCAGGCGCACCGATCAGCCCGCGGGTCTCTGAACCGCCCGGCACGGCCACCACGGCCACGTCGCTGACGGCCAGCATCTGATGAAGGTCCTGGAACTGGCGGGCCGGGATCTCCAGCGCCGAAATGATCGAGCGGTTGAAGAACGCCACATCCATGCCGAAGCCCAGGTGACAGCGCCGCGCGATGGCCTTTCCGATGCGGCCCATGCCGATGATGCCGACGGTCCGTCCCGACATCTCGTGCCCCAGAAGCTGCGTCGGATTCCAGCCCGACCACTGCCCCTCGCGCAGCAGCCGTTCCCCTTCCGAAGCGCGGCGCAGGACCATCAGCATCAGCGCCAGTGCAAGATCGGCGGTGGCGTTGGTCACCACATCGGGGGTATTGGTCACCGTGATGCCCGCCGCACGTGCCGCGGCAATGTCGATGTGGTTATATCCGGCCCCGAAATTCGCCAGCAGCCGACAGCGGGGCTGCCCGGCAAAGGCGCCCGCCGTGAAGGCGTCGCCAAGGGTTGGAAGAATAACGTCATATTCCGTCAAAGCCTGCCGGGCCTCGGCCTCGGTCAGGGGGGTATTATCGCGAAAGGTTGCCTCAAACTGCGCGCGGATCGCGGCAGTGGCCCGCGGCGTCATGGGCCGTGTCACCAGCAGTTTCAATAAAGCCTCCCGCCGTTGGGAACATGCATATCGGGCCGGATCAGCACAACCTCGCCCTCCGGATCAGGAACCCCCAGCACCAGGACCTCGGACAAAACCGGGCCGATCTGGCGCGGAGGAAAGTTCACGACGCACAGGACTTGGGTGCCGACCAGCGTCGCGGGATCATAATGGCGGGTGATCTGGGCCGAGGACTTGCGGCTGCCAAGTTCGCCCAGGTCCAGCCACAGCTTGATGGCGGGTTTGCGCGCCTCGGGGAAGGGCTCGGCGCGGGTGATGGTGGCCACGCGGATGTCGACCTTCAGGAAATCGTCAAAGCTGATGGTCATCCTTCGCCCCGGCCCAGTTGGCGTCCCCGTTCCGTGGCGGCCGCGACCGTGCGCGCCATCAGCGGCGGCAGGCCGATCTGCGGGTCCATCAGCACCTTCAACCCGGCGGCGGTCGTCCCACCGAGCGAGGTGACGTTCTGGCGCAGAACGGCGGGATCTTCGTCCGCATGGACGGCCAGCGCGCCCGCGCCGGCAACGGTCATGCGTGCCAGTTCCAGCGCCAATTGCGGCGACAGGCCCTGCGCCTCGCCCGCCGCAGCCATCGCCTCGATCAGGTGAAAGACATAGGCCGGACCGCTGCCCGACAGGCCGGTCACGGCGTCCATCTGGTCCTCGGTCGCCAGCCGGACCACGCGGCCAACCGCCCGCATCAGCGCCTCGGCCAGAACCAGATGTGCCTCGGATGCGCGGGCATTCCCCACCAGCGCCGAAATCCCCTGCCCGATCGCGGCGGGCGTGTTGGGCATAACCCGCACGATGGGCGCGCCCGGAAAAGCGGCCTCGAAGGTGGCGATGGTCGTCCCGGCCGCGACCGAGATCACCAGCGTGTCGGCAAGGTCGGGCATCTGCGTCAGCGCGCCGCCCATCATCTGCGGCTTGACGGCAAGGACCACAACGGCCGGTCGTTCGGGCAGCGCGTCATTCACGCGCAGGCCACGGTCCTGCCATTCCGGCGCCAGGTTCGGGTCGATGACCGTGACAGCCTCAGGTTCCAACCCGCGCGATAACCAGCCCGTCAGCATCGCCCCGCCCATCCGGCCGCACCCGACCAGCACCAGGCCGCGCTGGTTGATGTCGTCGAAATCGCTCATCCGCTTCCCCCTTCTGTCCTTGGGGCGGCTGCCCCCTCAGGCCCGTCCGTAGGCCCGGCCCAAAGCGATGTCCAGCGCGGCGGCGGGCGTGGCATCCCCCCATCCGACCAGCTGGAACGAGGGATAGAACCGTTCGCAGCCGGTGATGGCGCTGCCGATCATCTGGTCGATCTGTTCGGGCAGGGCCAACGCGTCGCCGGCCAAGACCAAACCATAGCGCCAGACCATCAACCGCTGCTGCGTCCAGAAGGTGAAACCGCCATCCCAGACCTGATCGTTGGCCAGGTTGATCGTCTCGTAGATCAACGGCAACCGGTCGGCAGGCGGGTCCAGATCGAAGGTGCAGATCAGGCGCAGCACCTCTTCGCGCGGCGACCAGGCCAAGGTCAGCGAATAGCTGCGCCACTGCCCCTCGACAACCATGGCGATCTGGTCATCGGCCAGCCGGTCAAAGTCCCATTCGTGATGAGTGGCCACCGCTTCGACAATGTCGATCGGATGGATCTCGTCGCTGGCGATGAAATGGTCGGTCTGTGCCATGGCCTGTCTCCTGACGTCGGGGGGCGGAGGATCCCGCTAACCCTTGGTGACCACACAATGACGGGCAGGCTAGCCCGATTGTCCTACCAGATATCGTGGGCAGCTTTGGTGGGAGTGTAAAGTCGTAAGTGATGGGGCAATTGCATCCACAGGCCCTCTGTCCTACCAGATCAAGGTTGGGAACGGTCGGGAAACGCAAGATGCAGCGGGATCATGGGGGCAATCTGGACGCCGCGCAGGCGCGTTTCGGGGGCGACGACTGGATTGACTTGTCCACAGGAATCAACCGCCAGCCCTGGCCCGTCCCGGCGCTTTCGGACGCCGCTTGGCGCTGCCTGCCCACCGCAACGGCCGAATCGCACCTGATATGCGTGGCCGCCAACTGGTACGGCTGCCGCAGGGAACAGCTGCTGCCAGTGGCGGGGGCCTCGGCCGCGATCCAGTTGCTTCCGCGCCTGTGGGTGCCTGGCCGGGCGGCGGTTCTGGCGCCCAGCTACAACGAACACGCGGCCAGCCTCGGCGCGGCAGGCTGGCACGTCAGGACGGCCGCGGGGCCCGACGAAATGGCGGGCGCCGACCTGGCCGTGGTTGTGAACCCCAACAACCCGGACGGCCGCGAATGGACACCTGCACGGCTGACGAAACTGGCCGCCACGGTCGAACGCCTGGTCGTGGACGAGAGTTTTGCCGATCCGCGCCCCGACCTGTCGCTGGCCACTGACCTGCCGGACAACACGGTGCTGCTGCGCAGCTTTGGAAAATTCTGGGGCCTTGGGGGACTGCGCCTCGGTTTCGTGATCGCGGCACCCGACCTGCTGGCGCAACTGCGCGAGGCGGCCGGCCCCTGGTCCGTCAACGGCCCCGCCCTGGAGATCGCAGCCGCAGCAATGGCCGACCGTCACTGGGCTGACCAGACCGTGACCTATCACAGCGAAGCCAGCCTGCGGCTGGACCATGTTGCGCAAAAGGCGGGCTGGCGCCCCGCGGGCGGCACGCATCTGTTCCGGCTTTATGACACGCCCGATGCCGCCGCGGCACAGGAACGACTGGCCCGCGCCCGTATCTGGTCCCGGCGCTTTCCTTATTCGGACCGCTGGCTGCGGCTTGGCATCCCCGGCACCCGGACCGAGTGGGACAGGCTGCTGAAGGCGCTGTGTGCATAGCGCCATCAGCACCCGGTCCCTGTTATCCCGGCGCGGATCGCGCCATGATGGCGCTGTTCGTGACGGAGCCCCCTGATGACCCTGCCCTTTCTTTGCCGCCTTCGGCACTTGGCCCTGCTGCCCGCCCTTTTGACCGGACCCGCGCTGGCAGACGCGCCGCTGATCATCCTGGACCAGACCCAGCTGCCCTTTGACCTGGGGCCGGGGCATCCTGCCAACACTCCGGCGCGTGCCGCCAATTCCCCGAACGCGGCCTGGAATTCCGCCGGTAATACGGCCAACTCGGCGGCGGCCTGGGAAAACCGGCCTTCGAATCCTGCCAATGAACAGCGGCTGATCTTCTCGGCGGGCGGAGATGTGTTGGGCTATTACGCGCCCAACGCGGGCGGCGTGCTGAACCTGTTCGACGTGAACGGCGGTCGCGTGGCCTATCGCCCGGCGCGCGGCACGAAAAGCCTGTTCACGACGGCGGGCGCCTGGTGCGGCACTGTGGATGGCCTGCGCGACGGCAGCTTTGTGCTGGCGGTCACGGCCGAATGCGCCCGCCTGTTTTCCCGCTGAAACCGGAGCGACGCAAATCGGTTACACTGCGGCCCTACACCGCCGAGACAAGGATCCGGAGACGGCAATGGACAACAACTACAAGGACTGGCTCGAGGCAGAGCTGCAGGAAACGCTGGACGAGGATCTGGAGATCGAACTGGAGGACGCTGTCCTGTCGGCCGAGATCCGGCGCATCTATCGCAGCCATCACCCCGATCAGATTGACCGCAAGCTGTATTTTCACGAATTGCTGCGCCTGCAATCCGAACTGATCCGCCTGCAGGACTGGGTCAGCCACCACAGGGAAAAGGTGGTCGTCATCTTCGAAGGTCGCGATTCGGCCGGCAAGGGCGGCGCGATCAAGCGTATCACGCAGCGGCTGAACCCGCGCGTGGCCCGCGTCGTGGCCCTGCCGGCGCCGTCGGACCGTGAAAAGACCCAGTGGTATTTCCAGCGCTATGTTCCCCATCTGCCTGCGGGCGGCGAGATCGTGCTGTTTGACCGAAGCTGGTACAACCGCGCGGGCGTTGAGCGGGTGATGGGCTTTGCCTCCGAGGACCAGGTCGAGCAGTTCTTCCAGGACGTTCCGGAATTCGAGCGGATGCTGGTGCGGTCGGGTATCCGGCTGGTGAAATACTGGTTCTCGGTCACCGACGAGGAACAGCAGATGCGCTTTCTGATGCGCATCCACGATCCGCTGAAACAGTGGAAGCTGTCTCCGATGGACCTGCAAAGCCGCGTTCGGTGGGAATCCTATACCAAGGCCAAGGAAGAAATGTTCGAGCGCACGAACATCCCCGAGGCGCCCTGGTACATCGTGCCGGGCAATGACAAGAAACGCGCGCGCCTGAACTGCATGAGCCATCTTCTGGGGATGATCCCCTACGAGGACGTCCCCCATGAAGAGGTCCGGCTGCCTGATCGCGTCTTCAACCCCGACTACGAACGCGAGATCCTACCGCGCGAGCTGTACGTCCCCCAGAAATACTGAAGCATTGCGATCAGCGGCGCTTTCGGGGCACGACCGTCCTGTTGCCCCGCGGCCCGGACAGAACCGGCGTATTGGCGCGGTTTTCATCCTGAAGTTTGCGCCAGCGATCCAGCCGCGCCGCCGATAAATCTCCGGCGGCGACGGCCGCCTGAACGGCGCAGCCTGGTTCATGGGCATGGGTGCAGTCGCGAAAGCGGCAGGCAGGCGCCAGGTCCGTGATCTCGGCGAACAGCACGTCCAGGCCGGCGGCCACGTCGCTGACATGCAGCGTGCGCATCCCCGGCGTATCGATCGCCCAGCCCCCGCCCCTGATGGCATGCAGCGACCGCGCGGTGGTGGTGTGGCGCCCCTTGGCGTCATCCTCGCGGATGCTTCCGGTTTCCTGCGCGTGCTCCGGGGCCTTGTCGGCCAGCGTGTTCAGCAGCGTTGATTTGCCCACGCCCGACGATCCGACCAGCGCCACCGTCTGCCCCGGCCCGCACCAGGGCAGCAGCGTTGCGGCCGCGTCGGGTGCCTTGGCGTTCAGCATCACGACCTGCAAGCCGCGCTGCAGGCCAGTTGCTTGCGCCTGCCAAACGGCCGGGTCATCGACCTTGTCGACCTTGGTCAGCACGATCACCGGATCGGTCCCGGCCTCGTTCGCCAAGGCCAGATACCGCTCCAGCCGCGCCGGGTTGAAGTCGTCGTTGCACGAGGTCACGATGAACAGCGTGTCGACATTCGCCGCGATCAGCTGCTGAACCGTGGCACCTTCAGTCCGACGCTGCAGCAAGGTCCGGCGGTCCAGGCGGCGCATCAGGACCCGGCTATCGGGGTCGATCAGCACCCAGTCCCCCACCGCGAAATCGGCGGTGTTCACCTGCGGGGTCAGCCCAAGACGGATCTGCCCCCCGGCCGTTTCGGCCGCCAGACGCGACCGGTGGACCAGCGCGATCCGCGCCGGAACCAGCCCGGCGTCGTCGGGACCGGTCTGATCGGCAAAGAACGGGGACCAGCCAAGGCTGGCCAGTGCGGCGGGGGTGATTTGGGTCGCATTTGTCACCCCATCTGCATGGCGTCGGCGCTGCAGCGATGCAAGCTTTTCCTGCGTCTGCGCCCGGCGTTTCCCCAGTGGGCCAGAGGCGGCGCGGTTGCCGCCGCGTCAACGGACGATCTCGCGCACGTTATACATAAGTTCTCGCCATCCACCGGCCTGCCGCGATATAGGGGCAATCAAATGCAGCGGTATCAGCGGCTCGCGCATGCGCGACTTGCAGAAGGCCGGGGCAGTCCACATCTATATCCAAGCCCATTGGCAGGCGTAAGGGCGCTGATCCATGATAATTACCGATACCCCCACCGCTGCGCGTCAGGCCAAGGACTGGGTCCAGATCCTTGCAAAATACCGCGAACCCTCGACTCGCCGCAGCGTGCTCGAGCTGGTGGTGACGCTTGTCCCCTTCCTGGGGCTATGGGCGCTGGCATGGGCGACGCTGTCGGTCAGCTATTGGCTGGCGCTGGCGATCGCGATGATCAACGGCCTGTTCCTGGTGCGGATCTTCTGCATCCAGCACGATTGCGGCCATGCGTCCTTCTTCAAGAACCGCAAGGTCCAAGACTGGATCGGCCGGGGCCTCGGTGTGCTGACGCTGACGCCCTATGACGTCTGGCGGCGCACCCATTCGCTGCACCACGCACAGCACGGCAACCTGGACCAGCGCGGCATCGGCGATGTGATGACCTTGACCGTGTCCGAATATCGCAGCCGCACCCGTTTCGGGCGGCTGATGTACCGGCTTTATCGTCACCCCTTCGTGCTGTTCGTGCTGGGCCCCAGCTACCTGTTCATCCTGCAGAACCGGCTGCCGGTGGGCCTGATGCGGGCGGGATCGCAGTTCTGGATTTCGGCTCTTGGCACCAACCTGGCGCTGGCGGCGATTTTGGGGCTGATGATCTGGCTGGGCGGACCGGCACCCGTGCTGCTGATCTTCCTGCCCACGTCGATGGTGGCGGGCACGATCGGCGTCTGGCTGTTCTACGTCCAGCACCAGTTCGAGGAAACGCATTGGGCCAAGGGCGATGACTGGCAGCTGCATGAGGCTGCACTGGCAGGGTCGTCGCACTACGTCCTGCCCCAGCCCCTGCGCTGGCTGTCGGCAAATATCGGCATCCACCACGTCCACCACCTCTACAGCCGCATCCCCTTCTACCGGCTGCCCGAGATCCTGCGCGATCACTCCGAACTGGCCTCCGCACAGCGCCTGACCCCCCTGGAAAGCCTGCGTTCGGTGAACCTGCATCTGTGGGACGAAAAGCTGGGCCGCCTCATGTCCTTCCGCGAGGCGCGCCAGCTTTACGGCGCCAGCTGAGGTTCATCCCAACGGCTGCGACAATGCCTGCCGCAGCCGTTGGAACCAACCCCTTCCTGGCCGCAGCCGATCGCTAGGTCATGTTGACAAATGGCGGAGCCAGA
>QKYL01000050.1 GCA_003255745.1 Paracoccus saliphilus | reverse complement strand
AGCGTGAGCGATGGCAAGGCAGCGGCTGATCATCTTGCAGGCTCACCTCGGAGTTTCTATCATCCGAAGCCATGGCAGCCGATCTCGCACCGATGTTCCGTTACCCCATAGCCATCTCCGCGACGGACATTGATGCCATGGGGCATGTGAACAACGCGGTCTACCTTCAATGGGTGCAGGAAGCGATGGTCGCGTACTGGCAGCGCAACGCTTCTGCCGAAACTCAGTCGGAGCTTCTCTGGGTCGCCCTCAGACACGAGGTGAACTACCGTGTTCCGCTGTTTCTTGGAGACAATGTGGAAGCGGATGTGACGGCAACCGGAGCAAAGGGCTCCCGGGCCTTCTTTACGACGCAGTTCAGGCGCGGCAAGGAACTGGCGGCAGAAGTGTGCAGTACATGGGGCTGCGTGGACGCAGCCAATCGCCGTCCGCGCCGGATTTCCGACGACGTCTCGAATGCCTTCCTGTCGAGTTGATATGAAAGGCTCAGGAAGAAGCAGACATGAGACGATTTGCGCGCCGTACGGGGTCACCTTTGCTGCAGGGGTAGCATTACGACCTCGGAAACGTCAGGAGAACTGGATGGTGGGCGGTCTCGCGGCAGGCATCTGACGGCGTTGAGCAGGCAGCGACCCTTGCCACCGCCGTGGCTGGCTGTTCTTGAACATCCCGACACCGCCGCCATGCCGCGGACCAGTACATTGTCCGAGCCATCATCAACTTCTTCCGGCTGCTCTCGCTCCGGCAGGGGTTGAAGCTTTCCCTCTCCCACGGCAGGCTGCGCAGGGGGATCAATCAGGAGATGAACTATGGGGATAGCGCTCCAGCCTATGGGCGGGTTGATCCTGCTGGTACTTGGGGGAGAGCTGCTGGTTCGGGAGGCCGTGCAGGTCGCAACCCGCTTCGGGGTCTCTCCACTCGTCATCGGGCTCACGCTGGTCGGCTTCGGACGTCCACGCCCGAGTTGGTCACCTCCGTTCAGGCAGCACTGAGCGGTTCTCCCGGGATAGCCTATGGCAACATCGTCGGCTCCAACATTGCCAACATCCTGCTCATTCTCGGGATCGCGGCAATTCTGACGCCGATCATGGTGTCCTCGAATGCCCTGAAGCGGGACAGCTCGATCATGGTGCTGGTCGCGATCATCTTTGCGATCGTTGCCGCGCTTGCACCGGTGGGACTGCTTGCCGGCTTGGTCTTCGTGGCGGCACTTGCAGTCTACGTCTTCGCAGCCTTCTGGCAGGAGCGTGGCTTGGCCGCTGGCGCTGCGGACGGTGCGCATGGCGCGGCGTTCGACAAGTCGCTGGCAATGCAGGAAGCAGATCCTGCACTCAAAGCCGCAGGTGACATCGGCAAATCCGCGTTGATCTCGATCCTGATCGCGCTAGCCGGATTGGCTTTGGTCGTGCTGGGAGACAATTTCCTGGTCAGCGGTGCTGTTGGCCTGGCGCGCTTGTTCTCGATTTCGGAAACCATCATCGGGCTGACGATCGTGGCAGTCGGAACCTCGATGCCCGAACTTGTGACGTCTGTTATGGCCGCATTGCGCAAGCAGACCGAGGTGG
>QKYL01000049.1 GCA_003255745.1 Paracoccus saliphilus | reverse complement strand
GACTGGCCTGCGGCCTGCACAGGATCGAGCGACTGATGCGCTGCAACGCCTTCAAGGCTCGGCCTCGGCGCAGAGGCAAGCCCAAGGACGATGGTGAGCGCTCAATCATTGCCGACAACATCCTGGGAGCTATGCCCAAAAGTTGGTGACGGCTTGATCAGGCGGCGGCTTGAAGTTGCTTGATGCCGTCCTTGAAGGCAATCCCTTGGACGATCTCCGGCAAGCGGTTCGCCCCGTCCAGCTTTCGCCATTTTGCCTGCGCAGACATCATCAGCTTGAAGGCCATGGCGAGACCGGACTTGCGGCTCAGGCAGCCCTTTGTCCTGCCAGTGCGATGGCGCACGGTGGCGAAGGTGCTCTCGATCGGGTTCGAGGTGCGGATATGCTTCCAGTGCTCGGCGGGGAAGTCGTAGAACGCCAGCAGCACGTCCCGGTCCTTAATCAGCTTCGCGACCGCCTTGTCGTATTTCACACCGTAGGTTTCGACGAAGAAGTTGAAGGCGGCTTCCGCGTCGGCTCTGGTTTCGGCCTGCCAGATGTCGTGTAGATGACCCTTGGCCTTCGGTTGGACTGATTTCGGCATCGCGTTGAGCATATTGCCGGTCTTGTGGAATCAGCAGCGTTGCTCGCGGGTGGTGCCAAACACCTCGCGCAGCGCCGTCCAGAACCCAAGCGCACCGTCGCCAATGGCCAGGTCCGGGGCTTGGGTAAGGCCCCGGCGCTTGAGATCGAGCAGCAGCTCCCGCCAGCTTTGCGTGCTCTCGCGGTAACCGTCGGCAAGGCCGAGGACCTCCTTGCGCCCCCATTCGTCTGCCCCGATCAGGACCAGGACGCATTGCTTTTCCTCGGCCATGCGCGGCTGGAAGTAGACGCCGTCGGCCCAGACATGGACAATGCGCCGAGCGCCGAGGTCCCGACGCTGCCAACGGTCATACTCCTCCCACCAGTCCGCTTGTCGCGCCGCGAGATCGTGGTCGAGGACAGCCCCGCCGCGTTCGGACCAAGAGGAGCTGCAAGCGCCTCCTGAAAGTCGCCGCTGGAAATGCCCTTGAGATAAAGCCAGGGCAAGAGCTCCTCGACCGACCTGGCCTTGCGCAAATAGGGTGGCAGGATCGATGAGGTGAAGCGGACCTTCTCGGCCCCGGTTTCCGCGGTCTCGCACTCGGGGCACTCTCACCGACACCGGACCAAGCCCCGTCATCACCTCGCGTGCCGGCAGATGGCATTCGCCAGTGGACTGGAACCAGTGGCGTCACACTGGCTCATCGAACAAGCCGCGCCCGACCGTCTTCCATTGTCTCGCCAGCATGATCGGACAGAAGCGCGGCCAGTTCCGCCTCCACCGCCTGCTCAATCAGACGGCGTGCCCCCAAGCGCAGGATCTCCGTCAGCGGATCGGACGAAAATCCCGATGGATCGGGCAATGGCGTGATGGTAGCTTTCGTCATGTGGCATATCCCTTTCTCCGCAGAGAATTGAGGCGCGTGAACAACGCCATGATATGCCGCCCCTCAGGGCCATCACCAACTTTCAGCTATATCTCACATCCTGGACCGGGATTTCCAAGCAGATCGGCCAAACCAGAAGTGGCTGGCCG
>QKYL01000048.1 GCA_003255745.1 Paracoccus saliphilus | reverse complement strand
CGAAAGCCTCTTCCCGTGCCTCTTGAGCAGCCTCAAAAGCCTCACGCATGAATTCCATGGTTGCCTCGATGGCATCTTCGTCGCCACCAGCGTCGGCTTCCTCCTCGAGAGCTTCCATCTCCTGCTCGAAAGCCTCCTCGCGTGCGTCCTGCTCAGCCTCGAACGCGTCTTCAAGCGCGTCGGACGCTTCTTCGAACAGCTTTTCCCTGGCGTCCTTGCGGTTGCTGAATGCCCGCTCCCTCGCGGCAACGGTCACTTCGAAAGCGTCCGCAACCGCTTTCTTCAATGCTTCAAGCGCAGCCGGATCGAGGGCAGTCAAGTTTGTCTCGGCAAGCGCCTGAACCTTGTTGTCGGTCATGCGAAGATAAGCATTCATATTCATGGTCTACCCACGTAAGGCCGGCGGCGCCGGGCAGCGTTATGTTGAGGTTTTCTTCATATTCGTGAACGGACGGTTGACCGAAATGTTTAGTGCTCGGCATTTGACGCATTTTCGGTAGGCGGCATGACATTTCCAGCCGTCACGTCACCAAGATGCAGTGTCAGCGCCAAGGTGAATAGCCCCTTGTTTCTTAGACGCCTTCTTTGCTAACTTTGAGGCAGGGATGCCATGATGGGCACAGGCAATTTCACTGACGATTTCAAGCGCGATGCGGTTGCGCAGATCGCGGAACGGGACTACCCGGCGAAGGAGGTTTCGGCTCGGCTCGGTGTGAGCACGCATTCGCTCTATGCCTGGAAGCGCAAGTTCGCGAAGGCGGTGTCGGGTGACGCGGAGAAGGATGTTGAGATCCGACGACTGAAGCGGGAGCTGGTCCGGGTCTTGGAGGAGCGTGACATCCTAAAAAAGCCACCGCGTATTTCGCCAGGGATGCAAAGTGAGATACGCGTTCGTGGCTGAGCATCGGGGTCAGTTTTCCATCCGTGCGATGTGCCGCTGCCTGCGCGTCCAGCCGAGCGGGTTCTACGCATGGCTGAAGGCACCGCTGAGCGGACGGGCGCAGGAAGACAGACGCCAGACTGAGTTGCTGCAAAGGGCTTGGGCAGAGAGCGGGAAGGTCTACGGATACCGCAAGCTGCATGACGATCTGGTCGAACAGGGCGAAAGTATCTGTCCGAACCGTCCCGACTGGCACAGCTTGCGGGGATCAAGGCGCAAATCGGCTATAAACGCCGCCCCGGTGGTTATGGCGGCAAGCCGTCGGTCGTGGTCGACAACACCCTTGATCGGCAGCTCGAGGTCGAAGCCCCGGATAAGGTTTGGGTGACCGATATCACCTACATTCGGACGCAGGAGGGGTTCGCTTACCTGGCAGTGGTCATCGACCTCTATTCCCGGCATGTGGTCGGCCGGTCGATGCAAAGCAGGCAGACGACAGATATCGTCCTGCAGGCCCTGCTCATGGCCGTCTGGCGGCGAAAACCGAAGAATAAGGTGCTGATCCACTCAGATCAGGGCGGCCAATTCACCAGCATGGACTGGGCTGCGTTCCTGCGCGCCCACAATCTTGAGCATCCAATGAGCCGCCGCGGCAATTGCCATGACAATGCCGTCGCTGAAAGCTTCTTCAACCTGCTCAAGCGTGAACGGATCAGGCGCAGGACCTACCGGACACGCCACGACGCAAGACAGGACGTGTTCGATTACATCG
>QKYL01000047.1 GCA_003255745.1 Paracoccus saliphilus | reverse complement strand
TATCATCTCGTCGCGGACGCACTTTCCGTGCCGATGGACCAGTTGTGCCTGGTGGCGTGCCATGTCTGGGACACGGTCGGAATGCAGGCTCTGGGCGGCAAGGGCGCACTGGTCACCCACGGCATGAATGCCCCGCTGCCGCTGGACGGTGTCCCGCAGCCCGATGTCATTGCATTCAACCTGACCACGCTGGCAGAGGCTATCATTGCCCGTTGGGGCACGCAGGGACAGGGCGGCTGACCGGGCAGGGAACAGCTGGAGGCTTCCGACTGTCCAAGACTAGTGTTTGGGAAAGAGCGACCATGGCGTCCACCAACTCCATCCACCGCCCTCGCGGCCGCCCGCGTGGCTTTGACGACACCACTGCGCTGGAAGGCGCAATGCGCGTCTTCTGGTCGCGCGGCTATGAACAGGCTGCGGTCGGGACGCTGTGCCGGGCAATGAACATGCCAAGGTCCAGCCTCTACCATCTCTTTGGGGACAAGGAGGGCCTCTTCCTGGCGACGGTGGCGCATTACACAGCCACACGCTTGCGCCCCGTGACTGAAGCCTTGGGTCCCACTGGTTCCTTGCACGAGGATCTGACGGCCTTCTTCGACCAAGTCGTATATCTGGCAAGCGGGGATGCGGACACGCCAGGCTGCCTGATCTCGTCGGTTCTGGCAGACGCGGCGGTGACAAACCCGGCCTTTCAAGCAGAGCGCAACCACCGGTGCGACGCCTTGGAGGCACGCATTGCCCGGCGCCTGGCCGCTGACGGCTGGTCTGAGGACGGTACTTGCTCTGCCTCGGTCGCGGCCTCGCTTGCCGCCGCGATGGCGCGGGGCATCGTCTCGCGGGCGAGGTCCGGCCAAGGGGCAGATCTGCTGAGGCCGGTCGCGAAAGCGGCCGCAGATGCGCTGGTCGCTCTGCGCGGCTGAGCAGGGCAACCAGCGCCAGATTTCACGTCCGGCGTTGCAACAAACCGGCCGCAGGACCGACTTGTAAGCAAAGCGGCATGTCCGCTCCCGTTGTTCGTGAAGGAGATATCGTGAAGAAGCCCCTCCTGCTGATCGTTGTGGTTCTGCTTGTTATCGCCTTGCTGTGGCTGCTGAATAGGCAAGACATCGACCTGCAGACGTTGCGCGCCCGGTTGGACGGCGTCGGAGAACTCCAGCAACGCCATCCGCTGGCCTTAGGAGCGTTGTTCGGACTTATATATGTCGCTGTTGCGGCGCTGTCCCTGCCCATCGCCGTCTGGCTGACGCTGGCGGGAGGCGCCTTATTCGGTTTCTGGACAGGGCTCCTAATCGTATCTTTCGCCTCGGCCATTGGAGCGACGTTGGCCTTTCTTGCCGCGCGATATCTGCTGCGGGACTGGGTCCGGGCCCGGCTCGGCGCGCGGGCCAAGGGGATCGAGGCTGGGCTGGCGCGCGACGGCGCGTTCTATCTGTTCTCTTTGCGGCTGATCCCAGTGGTGCCCTTCTTTGCAGTGAACCTGCTGATGGGACTGACGCCGATCAGGGCATGGACGTTCTATTGGGTCAGCCAGTTGGGGATGCTGCCTGGGACGGCCGTTTATGTGAATGCAGGCACGCAACTGGCCGCGCTGGACAGCCTGTCAGGCATCGTCTCGCCGCCGTTGCTGGCCTCGTTCGCGCTACTGGCGGTGTTTCCATGG
>QKYL01000046.1 GCA_003255745.1 Paracoccus saliphilus | reverse complement strand
ACCCTGATCTTCGATGCCCAAGGTCTTCTGGCCGCAGCCCACACGGGCGAGATCTCCCGCCCCGCGCTTCGCACCCTGATCGAGACTGCAAAGGAATGATGATGACACGACTTCTGAGGGCGCTTGTGGCCGGAACGGCCTTGCTGACAATGGCGGCCTGCGAAACGGCATCGCCTGTCGCCGAACCACCGCCCGCCGCGCCTGCGCCGCCTCCGGTCCGTCCGGAAACCGCAGCCCTTTATGCCGCACAGGACGACGGCGACCTCACCGTTCCTGCCATCCCCCAGAACCTGCTGACCGAGGACAAGGCCAGACAGGTGGTCGACTATTGGACTGACGAGCCTGTCGGCACCATCATTGTCGATCCTCATGCCAAGCGGCTTTACCATGTGCAGCCGGGCAACAAGGCCATGCGCTACACTGTGGGTGTCGGTGCAGCGGGGTACGGCTTCACCGGCGAGGCCCATACTCCTTACCAACGTGACTGGCCCCGCTGGACGCCCACCGACAGCATGTTGGCCGAGAACCCGGAGCGTTACGGTCCGTCGTCGGGAGGCGTCGAGGGCGGGCTGTCAAACCCCATGGGCGCGCGCGCGCTTTATATCCACAACAGCGGCGGCGACACCTTCTACCGCATCCACGGAACGCCTGACCCGAAATCGATCGGCACCGCCAGTTCGGCCGGATGCATCCGCTTGTTCAACCAGGACATCATCCATCTGGCCGAGAACACCCGCAGCATGAGCAAGGTCGTTGTCCTGACGCAAGCGCAGTCGGGGCAAGGAACAACGCCTCCCCGCGCACAAAGGCCAATCACCAGCGGAGGACCAGCATGACCCTTGACCGCAGAACGTTCCTGGCCGCCGGTGCAGGCGCCGGCCTGGTGGTGATTGGGGGCGGCGCATGGTCCCTGCTGCGTCAGCCCGACCGCGCAGAAGGACCCACTACCGATGACGTGCTTCATGATCCCGATCAGCCCGTTCTGGGCAATCCGCAGGGTGATGTGACCGTTGCCGAGTTCTTCGACTATCAGTGCCATTTCTGCAAACGCGGACACCCTGATCTCATGGCAGAGGTCGAAGCCAACGGGAACGTCCGCCTGTTGATGAAGGATTGGCCGATCTTCGGAAGCGCCTCGGTTCTGGCCTCGCAATTGGCTTGGGGTGCGGCGGATCAAGAGGGCTATGCGGCGGCGCAAGCAGCGCTGATGGCCACACCCGCACGCCTGACCGAGGGAGACGTTCGGGCCACCCTGGCCGCAGCCGGTCATGACCCTGACCAGATGCTGGAAAGCTATCGTCAGGAGAGGCAACGATGGGACGGGCTGATGGGGCGCAATGCCCAGCAGGCGGCCGCCCTTGGCCTGCAGGGAACGCCGGCCTTTATCATCGGTCGCACCATTCATGCGGGGGCGCTGGACCGGGATCGCCTGCGCGCAGCCATCGCCGCGGCGCGCAGCGGCGCCTGACCCCTTTTCTTTGAACCAAGAAGGAGCAGAAAATGACCATGATTCCACGCCGTCGGATGATGGGCCTGATCGCAATGGGTGGCCTGGCCGCACCCATAGTCGCGGGGGCACAATCCGCGCCTGAGCGCAACATCAGCAGCTTCACCATGCAGCACTGGCAGGATCATTTCGATGAACTGGGACTTGGTGCCATT
>KZ836032.1 GCA_003255745.1 Paracoccus saliphilus | reverse complement strand
GCCGCAACTGTGTGATCGGAACACCGCTTACGCTTCATCCACGGCTCCCTGGAGGCGACTTTTGCAACTCGTTGCAACTAGCTGTCTAGATATGCACTACTTCCGACACGCCCAGCACCAGGCAGCCTACTTGAGCAGCGGAGGGCTGCTCTCGTGACCGTCGAGCACATCAGAGAACTGA
This sequence comes from Paracoccus saliphilus, assembly GCA_003255745.1. GTDB lineage: Bacteria > Pseudomonadota > Alphaproteobacteria > Rhodobacterales > Rhodobacteraceae > Paracoccus > Paracoccus saliphilus_A. The sequence continues at coordinate 53,002 of KZ836032.1, read as the reverse complement.
ACGTCTGCAATGCTTCTGCGCTGCGCTGGATTATCCCGAGTGTCCTCGGCCGCGACCTAGTTCTGCAATCTCGTAGCTCTTTCCGCTTCTTGCTTAGCGGCGGAAACAACTGGCGGCCGACTTGCATCAAGTGCCGCATCATAGCGCTCCATCTGAATGCGCGTGAGAGAGCCTGGTAGAGAAAAAGAAGCCAAGAAAACAAAAGTAGCTAGGCTAAGGAAGGCCATCTGGAGCCACCTCAGAACGTCCACCATCTCCTTAGGAGTGAGGTACATCGCCAATGCGAGACCGAGGGTAAGCAGGTACAAAAAGAACAGGATTTTCTGGCGAAACAGCTTCCGGCGAACTGTGTCCTTCATCTTTTGAAGCTCGTTCCAGTCGGTGGCCTGCTTCAAGATCGGCTCGGCAACGAACGTAATTACAGCGATGAGGAATCCAGCAAGAATCGAAAATATCGTAACAACCGTGTTCACCGCATCTTTGTTGTCAGCCACTGCCGGCTGGAAGCGGTAGCCAACATAGAGGGAGACGGCTACTGCTCCGATAAGCTTCACAAGCCTGACCCAGTCGGTATTCCCCGCGCCACTCATTGCCCTACGCCTTCAACTGCCCGCTCTTCGCCAACTCGTCCAGATAACCCTCCATAGCATCCCAGGCTTGGAACACACTAACAGAGTTAGCCGCGGCTTCGAGCCTGACCGCTTTCTTGACTGACACCTCGTCAGACTTGATGGTATTACCGTTACGAAGGTGGATGGTGAACCCTTCGGCATCTTCATCCTCGGTTACCTCTTCCGCTAGATGGTCCAGGCCGTCTTTAGCAGTCGAAACGTCGCCTTTCGGAACATTGATCGAAACGGTAACGGTACCCTTCTGAGCTTGGCGGACCTGCTCCAGTCTTTGATCTTGCCGAGTAATAGCTCGGACGGCTTCAGCTGCACCGCTCTTGATGTTCGACCAAATTGACTTCGACACCTGACCGTTGATCAAATCCGCGGCCGTCGTGTCCGCGATGTCAATTTCCAAATCAACGCGGCCGACTCCGACCGCTTGGATCAGCGCTACCTTGTCCGGACTTCCTATCCGTGCAATCTCGAACTGCCGGGCTGCCTCTGGCATTCCCGCCTTCTGAAAGAGCTGCTGAAGATATATGCGCAGTGAGCCGGCGTTACGGCCACAGTTCAGACAGATAAGGTGGTTGTCCTTGAGCAGCGCCATGAGATCAGAGTTGAGGAAATTCTCGCCTGGCTCAGGTGCGCGCTCCCCAACCTCAACCTCTGGAGCAGGATTGGTTGGAATAGTCCCGACACTTTGCCCGTCGATATAGCGTCCGCAATGAACAGCTATGCCTTTGTTCCCAGCGTCTCGGGACCGGAGGCCACAGGTCGATCGACCGTCTGTGTAAGTAACGGTTCTGTCGGCGTGACTAGGAAAGATCGACCATGCCTTCCTGACTAGCTGTTCGAGGTTCTGGCTGTCGTCCAGGAAGCGGGCACGGCGATATTCCAAGGTCTTTGTCAGCTTGGGCAAAGCGTTCCTCGTAAGTCTGTGAGCAATGCCTCATGTAGCTGCATATGCGCTAGGCGAACAACAGGAAGTTAAGTTGAGCCCACGCCATACTGCTAGCCGATTCGATAATAGCCAAGCAAGTGCACCAACAACCGGAAAGGGATGGCGGGCTCTATGGGGGGTAGACTGCCAAATCCGCCGAAATTCGTAAAGAATTCAATGTACCTTGGCGGAGCGAGAGGGATTCGAACCCTCGAGACGGTTCCCCGCCTACACACTTTCCAGGCGTGCGCCTTCGACCACTCGGCCACCGCTCCGTTGGCGGGGGTCTAACCTGCGCAGGGCGCCTGCGCAAGCCGGTTGTCACAGCTTAGAGATGCGCTTTTGCAACTCGGCAAGTTGACGACGGATCTCGGCCATGTCCTGGCCCTCGTCACGTGCCGGGGCGGCATCTGCGGCCACGGGCGTGTCGAGATCTTCGGGCGCCGGCCCCGAAGCCCCGCCGCGCCAGCCGCCCATCATCGCTTTCAGGAACATCTGCTGCTGCCGCTGAAGCGCGTCAAAGCCGGGCATGTTGGCCATCGGGTTCGGGATGATCGCCATGTTCTCCATCAGCTTGGACTGCCCCTCGCGCAGCATTTCGAAACTGGCGGCCAGAAACTGCGGCACGACCGATTGGGCGTTGCCGGCATAGCTGCGCACAAGGTCGGTCAGGACATCCAAGGGCAGGACGTTTTCGCCGCGGCTTTCATGTTCGGCGATGATCTGCAACAGATACTGGCGTGTCAGATCATCGCCGGACTTGAGGTCCACGATCTTGACCTCTCGACCCTCTCGGATGAAGGCGGCAATGTCCTCAAGGGTCACATAGTCGCTGGTCTCAGTATTGTAGAGGCGGCGGCTGGCATAACGCTTGATCAGCAGCGGCGCAGTCGATGCGGCCATCCTGGGGTCCTTGCAGTCGGTTTTGCCCATGATGAAAGCTGCAAGGTCAAAAGGCAAAGGAAAAAGCCTTTGCCAGACATGCAGAAGGGGCGGCCAAGCCGCCCCTTCGCACAAGATCCGTCAGCAGATCACTTTGCCGCGGCAGCGGTCGCGGTGGCTTTCTTCGCGGCGGTCTGGGTGTCGCGATTGGCCTTTTCGGCCACTTTTTGCGCGTCCGAAGCGATGTCCTTGCCTGCGGTCAGCATCAGGTCGACGGTATCCATCTGAACCTTCTTGGCCACTTCGGCATAGGCTGCCATGTGCTCGGCCGCAAGTTCAGCTGAAGCCGAAGCGAAATCGCTCATCGCCTTGGTGTAGTCCGAGGGCTCTTCCTTGATCGAGGCCAGTTCGCCCATGCGCGTGATCGAGTCCTTGGCCCAGCGGGCCGAGATTTCGGTCGAACGCTCGGCAGCGGAAAGCGCCACGCGAGCCAGTTTTTCGCCCAGGAGGTTCTGCGACTTCATCGCTTCCTGGAACGAGCTGGTGTCGATCGGAAAGTTTGCCATCATGTCCTGCATCGTCTTTGCGAAATCGGGGGTCTTTGCCATGTCAATCACTCCTACTGCTGCAGCGATCAAAAGACTTGGGGAACCATCGCCGCTTCAATTCCATGCAGCCAATATGAATGCTGCACTGCAGCATTTCAAGTTTTTTCTTCTGCGTTGCAGCATGGCCTGCCGATATTCCGGCAGTTTCCCGCAGTCCCTTGAAAAGCTGCGAGCTACACCTGCCCTTCTCAACCGGCCCGTTCATGGACGTAAAGCCCCGGAGCCGGTTCCAGCCCCTCCCCCGGATCGCGGGCGGCGACCATGTCGCCCGACCGTCGCGCCAGCCATTCGCCCCAGTGGGGCCACCAGCTGCCTTCGGTGAAGGTCGCCGAATCGCGCCAGCGCTGGTGACCGCCGCCAAAATCATTGTCCCCGATGTAATGGCCGTATTTCATGCGCGTGGGCGGGTTCACGATGCCCGCGACATGCCCGGACTGCGACAGGATGAAGGTCTTGTCGTTCGATCCCATCTGCGCCACTCCGCGCCAGCAGTCCTTCCAAGGGGCGATGTGATCCCCTTCGCACGCGATCGCGCAAATGGGCACTGCCACGTCCGCCAGGCGCAGCTTGTGGCCCATCAACTCGAACCCTTCGCCCGCGAAGGCGTTTTCCTGGCAAAGGCCGCGCAGATACTGCATGGCCATGCGCCCGGGAAGGTTGGTGCTGTCGCCGTTCCAGAACAACAGATCAAAGGCGGGCGGTGTTTCGCCCAGCATGTAACTGCGGATGGCCGGTCCCCAGACCAGGTCATTGGCACGCAGGAAGCTCATGGTGCGCGACATCAGTTGCGCGCGCATCAGGCCGTGGCGCTTGACCTCTTCGGCAATGCCCGACACGAAATCATCCTGCAGGAAGCTGGTGAACTCGCCCTGATCCGAAAAGTCGGTCAGGGTGGTCAGCAGCGTGGCCGAATTGACCCGCTTGTCGCCGCGCTGCTTCAGCAGGGCAAGTGTCAGCGACAGGGTGGTTCCGGCGATACAATAGCCGACGGCATTGACCTGGGACTGGCCCGTCAGTTCCAGCACCTTGTCCATCGCCTCTTGATAGGCTGTCACATAGTCTTCCAACCCCATTTCGGCAAAGCTGGCATCCGGGTTCTTCCAACTGACGATGAACAGGGTCTGGCCCTGGTCCACCAGCCAGCGGATCAGGCTGTTCTGCGGCTTCAGGTCCAGGATGTAGAACTTGTTGATCCAGGGCGGAAAGATCATCAGCGGCAGGGCATGCACCTTGTCGGTGCTGGGCGCATACTGGATCAGCTCGAACAGCTTGCTACGATAGACGACGCTGCCGGGCGCGGTGCCGATGTTCTCGCCCACCGCGAAGGCCTTGCGATCGGCCAGCGACACGATCATCTCGCCACCGTTCTGCTCCACGTCACGGACTAGGTTTTCCAACCCACGGACCAGGCTTTCGCCTTCGGTCTCAATGGCTTTTTCCAGCGCGTCTGGATTGGTCGCCAGAAAGTTGGTGGGCGCCATCATGTCGACGATCTGGTTGGTCAGCCATTTCAGCCGCCGCCGCGCAACCTCGTCCGACAGCTGCAATCCGTCAGCGGCATCTTTGAGGGCCTTCGAATTGGTCAGGTACTGTTTCTTGATCAGGTTGAAATACGGATGTGTCGCCCACAACGGGTTGGCAAAGCGCTTGTCCGGCGGTGTGTCATCCTGGGGTGCGGTCAACTGGCCACTGGCCAAGGCCTTTTGGGCGCGCGCGTAGTTTGACAGCGTTTCGCCCCAATACGACACCTGCGTCTCGATCATCTTGCCTGGCTGCTCGGTCAGCGTTTTCAGGAAAGCGTTTGCCGCCGTCATGTAAAAGTCAGGCCCGGGTCCCTCGACCCCGGGATTGGGCAGATTGCGTTCGGCAAATGCCGACATCAGACGGTGGCCCAGGGTTTCGATCCGTTCAATGTTCTCGGCCAGGCGCTGCGCGTTCGGGGCATGGCCGCTACCGGCAAGCCGGGCCAGCATCTCGCCCGCCCCGGTCGGGCCGGGCAGTTGGTCCGCAGGTGCTTCGGGCTGCATATCGACTTGGGGTTTGGGATCGGCGGGCGGGGCCGCGTTGGTTTGATCAGTCGCAGGAGCCTCGGTTGCGGAAGCGGCCGGCTTCTTGGCACGCGGTGCTGCCGGCTTTTTGACGCGCGGTGCGCGGGTTTTTCCAGAAGTTGCGGACTTAGTGCCCGATTCAGCAACATTTTTACCTGTCGCGCGTGACTGCCTTGCCATGACCCGGATTCCCCCCTAGGTATGATCCGATGATATGCGCAGGGCAGGCGGGGCGTAAACCGGCATTTGTCCAACCTCGCCCCGTCCTGTCGCGCATGATAGATGCCGCAGCGCAGCAAATGGTAGGTCACATGCCGGTCAAAGGTCTCAAGGGTATCCTGTCTTACGACGCGATGGAGACGATCAGGAACACGAACGAATGGATGGGCGCCACCGCGCGCGCCATGGGATCCTATCCGGCCTTCGCGCTGATCCCGCATCCGGCGTTCAAGATGCTCAGTGCCTGGGGCCGCGTGACCGAGCGCAGCTTTGCCCGCATGGTGATCAAGCCTGACTGGGAAATTCCGCCGATCGCAGGCGACGACGGTCAGGACCACATTGTCTATGTCGAACCGGTCGTGCGCCGCGCATTCGGCGACCTCATCCATTTCCGCGTTGCCCGGCGCGAACCTTCGCCGCGCAAGGTGCTGCTTGTCGCGCCCATGTCCGGGCATTACGCGACCCTGATGCGGTCGACCGTCACCTCGCTCCTGTCGGATTGCGAAGTTTATGTCACCGACTGGCACAACGCCCGTGACATCCCGGTCAGCGAAGGCAAGTTCGACGTCGAGGATTACACCGCGTATCTTGCCGATTTCATTCGTCATCTGGGGCCGGACACGAACGTGATTGCCGTCTGCCAGCCCGCGCCGCTGGCCTTGGCCGCAACCGCCATTCTGGCGGAGGACGATCCGGCCGCACAGCCGCGCACCCTGACGCTGATCGGCGGCCCTGTCGATCCCGACGCGGCCGCGACCGAGGTCACGGATTTCGGCAACCGCGTCACAATGGGCGAGCTGGAACATCTTCTGATTCAGTCGGTGGGCTTCAAGTATCGCGGCGCCGGACGGATGGTCTATCCTGGTCTTGCGCAGCTGGGCAGCTTCATTTCGATGAATGCGGAAACACATACGCGCGCCTTCATGAACCAGATCTTTTCGGAAGCGCGCGGCACGGCCTCGGAAGGCGACAAGCACAACAAGTTCTATGACGAATACCTGGCAGTCATGGACATGACGGCGGAATTTTATCTGTCAACCGTCGAGCGCATCTTCAAGAACCTCGAGATCGCGCAGAACCGCTTTACCGTGAACGGCCGCCCGGTGGATATCGGCAAGATCAGCGATGTCGCGGTCATGACGGTCGAAGGCGCCAATGACGACATCTCGGCCCCCGGGCAATGCGTCGCGGCGCTGCGCCTGTGCACGGGCGTTCCCGACGACAAGAAGGTTCAGCACCTTGAACCCGGTGCCGGCCATTACGGAATTTTCGCGGGAAAATCCTGGCGGCTGAACATCCGGCCGCTTGTTTTGGATTTCATCGACGAAAACGCAGCCCTGCCCGATAGCGTCAAGCCAAAGCGCCGTCGCACGCGCGGCGGTCCTGCGGCAGATTGCGGCGTGAACGACCCCGTGGAATCCGCGAACGTCGCTGTGTGAGGGGCAGGAACCGTGGCTTTGCGACTGTCGTTGTGACCCCGAATGCCGCCTGACGCGGCGCGAAGGGATTATCATGACTGATCTTGTGGACACGTTCTGGAAACGCCTCGACGACATCAACTCGGGCATGCTCGGCCTGACCGAGGACCCGCGCCTGGTGCCGATGTCCCATTACGCCGACCGCGACCTGAACACCCTGTGGTTTATCACCGCAAAGGGCACCGATCTGTCGCAAAGCCTGCGAGAGGGTTCGAAGGACGCGCTCCATGTTGTGTCTTCCGCGAACGAGGGCCTTTACACCCGCATTCATGGTCGCCTGTCCCTGTCGAGTGACAGCGAAAAGCTGGACGAACTGTGGAACGCCGTCGCCTCCAGCTGGTTCGAAGAAGGCCGGCAGGACCCCGATGTCCAGTTGCTGCGCTTTGATCTGGCCGAGGCCGAAGTCTGGGCCACCGGCGGCCGCGCCGCCTTCCTGTATGAAATCGCCAAGTCGAAGCTGACCGGTAACAAACCCGACATGGGCGACCACTACAACCTGGCGTTCTGATCCCGCAGCGGCAGCGTCTCGATGGCTTGGGTCAGCAGATCCAAGCACTCGGGCGTTGAGAAGCTGTGGTTCGCCCCCTTCACCAGCGTCAGGCGAAGGTCACTCCCCTGTGCATGGTCCAGCAGGTCCAGCGCCCACTGCATCGGCACATCCACATCTGCCGTTCCCTGCAGCATCCGGACCGGGAACGGCAGGGGCAAGGATTGGCCTAGAACTTGATGCCGTCTTCCATCCTCGATCAGCCGGCGTGTGATGACATAAGGGCGTGGATCATATTGGCTCGGGATCTCGATCCGCCCGTCCCGCATCACTGCCTGTCGCTGCGCCTCGGAAAATCCGGCCCAGAAGCCGCGCTCGGTAAAATCGGGCGCGGCGGCAATTGTGACCAGTCCCGCGACCCGCTGCGGCATAGACCGCGCGATCAGCAGGCTGATCCATCCCCCCATCGACGACCCGACCAGTACCTGCGGGCCTTCGGTCAGCGCCTTGATCGCCCCGCGGGCATCCTCGAACCAATCCCCGATCGAGCCTTCCTCGAACAACCCGCTGCTGTCGCCATGCCCGGAATAGTCGAAGCGCAGGAAGGCCCTGCCCCGCCTGCTGGCCCAGTCCTGCAGGTGCAGCGCCTTGGTTCCGGTCATGTCCGACTTGAACCCGCCCAGAAAGACCACGCCCGGCCCCTGCCCTGCTGTCCGCTGATAGGCGATGCGCCGTCCTGCGGCCGTGTCCAGATAACTGCTCATCTGCGTCCCCTGTCTTTTGCTGCATGCACAGCTAGCGCGCCGCCAGCTTGACAGTCCAGCCTGCGGCGTTCATGCCTGCGCGCACCAAACCCGCAACCGGGCGTTCCGTGGGCGCCAAACCGACGAGGAGGACGACATGTCCCAGATCACCCTCACCTTTCCCGATGGCAATGCGCGCGACTATCCCGTCGGCGTGACGGCGGCCGAGGTCGCGGAAAGCATCGCGCCCAGCCTGGCCAAGCGCGCCATCTCGGCCAGCCTGGACGGCCAGCACGTCGACCTGGTTTGGCCCATCCATGACAGCGGCGCCATCGCCATCCATACCCTCAAGGACGAGGCGCAGGCGCTGGAACTGATCCGCCACGATTTTGCCCATGTGATGGCGCGTGCCGTGCAGTCGATCTGGCCGGATGTGAAGGTCACCATCGGCCCGGTGCGCGACTATGGCTGGTTCTACGACTTCGACCGCGCCGAGCCGTTCACGCCCGAGGATCTGGGCCGCATCGAGGCGGCCATGAAGGACATCATCAACGCCCGCGATCCCGTCCGCACCGAGGTCTGGGACCGTGACCGCGCCATCGCCCATTACGAAGCCGCCGGCGAACCTTTCAAGGTCGAGCTGATCAACCGCATCCCCGAGGGCGAGGACCTGCGGATGTACTGGCACGGCGACTGGCAGGACCTGTGCCGTGGCCCGCATCTGCAGAACACGGGCCAGCTGCCCGCCGACGCCTTCAAGCTGACCCATATCGCCGGCGCCTACTGGCTGGGCGATGCCACCCGCCCGCAGTTGCAGCGCATCTATGGCGTGGCCTTCCGCAACCGCGACGACCTCAAGGCGCACATGACCATGCTGGAGGAGGCCGCCAAGCGCGACCACCGCAAGCTGGGCCGTGAGATGGACCTGTTCCACATGCAGGAGGAGGCGCCGGGCCAGATCTTCTGGCACCCGAACGGCTGGAACATCTATACCACGCTGCAGGACTACATGCGCCGCAAGCAGCGCGCCGACGGCTATGTCGAGGTGAACACGCCCCAGGTCGTCAGCCGCAAGCTGTGGGAGGCTTCGGGCCACTGGGAAAACTACCAGGAAAACATGTTCATCGTCGAAGTCGATGAGGAGCACGCCAAGACCAAGACCATCAATGCACTGAAGCCGATGAACTGCCCCTGCCATGTGCAGGTGTTCAACCACGGCCTGAAATCCTATCGCGACCTGCCCCTGCGCATGGCCGAGTTCGGGTCCTGCAACCGCTACGAACCCTCGGGCGCCCTGCATGGGATCATGCGGGTCCGCGGCTTTACCCAGGACGACGCGCATATCTTCTGCACCGAGGACCAGATCGAGGCCGAGACCAAGAAGTTCATCGACTTCCTGGCCGGCATCTATACCGACCTGGGCTTTGACGGCTGGCGCATCAAGTTGTCCACGCGGCCGGAAAAGCGCATCGGTTCGGACGAAAGCTGGGACCGGGTGGAGGCCGCGCTTGGCAATGCATGCAAGGCGGCGGGGCACGACTTCACGATCTTCCCCGGCGAAGGCGCCTTCTATGGACCCAAGCTGGAATTCGTGCTGACCGACGCCATCGGCCGCGACTGGCAATGCGGCACGCTGCAGGTTGATCCGAACCTGCCGGAACGGCTGGATGCGGAATATGTCGGCGCGGACGGGCACAAGCATCGGCCCATCATGCTGCACCGCGCCGTGCTGGGCAGCTTTGAACGCTTTATCGGGATCCTGATTGAAAACAGCGCGGGCAAGCTGCCCTTCTGGCTGGCCCCCCGCCAGGTGGTCGTCGCCTCGATCGTCTCGGACGCCGATGGTTATGTCGCCGAGGTCGTCGAGGCGCTGCGCAAGGCGGGCATCCGCGCCGAGGCGGACACGCGCAACGAAAAGATCAATTACAAGGTCCGCGAGCATTCTGTGGCAAAAGTTCCCGCAATACTTGCAATCGGCATGAAAGAGGTCGAAGATCGCACAGTCTCGATGCGTCGTCTGGATCAGCAGGGCAGCCGCACCCTGACCCTTTCTGACGCAATCGAACAGCTGCGGGCCGAGGCGACACCCCCCGACCTGCGTGGAAATGCGCCTTTGTCACCGGACCTTCAGGTTCAGGCGTCAGCCTGAAGGCGTTTCCCGCTTGCCTTTTTAATTGATTCGGGCATCCTCGCCATTGCGTGAGCGAAGACTTTCTACCGCCTCCCTTTGACGGGCAGCCGGAAGACCGAAAGCGGGCTGCACGGCCTGACGCAATCCTGCGTCGGGATGACTTGAAGGAGAGAACGGTTATGGCGACCGGAACGGTGAAGTGGTTCAACGCCACCAAGGGCTTTGGCTTTATTGCGCCCGATGACGGGGGCAAGGACGTGTTCGTGCACATCTCGGCGGTGGAGCGTGCCGGCCTGACGGGCCTGCAGGACAACCAGAAGATCGCGTATGAACTGCAGTCGGGCCGCGATGGCCGCGCCTCGGCAGCGGATCTGAAACTGCTCTGATCCAGACATTGCGCGAATTGCGACGGCCCGTTTGCGCGGGCCGTTTTTCTTTGGCAGAACGGTCGCCGAACCATGCGGACCTGACCCATGAACCTTGCCCAGCATGTCCTGACCGCCGGACTGTCCTGTCCCGATAAACTTGCCCTGTCGGTGATTGGCCCGATGCGGGCCGAACAGTGGTCGTTCCGACGCCTGACGCAGGCCGTGCGGGGCACCGCGACTGGGCTTTTGCATGCGGGCCTGCGCCCCGGCGACCGGTTGCTGATGCGACTTGGCAACCGCCCCTCGTTTCCCATCACCTATCTTGGTGCCATCGCGGCAGGGATCATTCCGGTGCCGACCTCGGCCCAACTCACGGGTCCCGAAATTTCCCGGCTGGCCGCACAGATTGGCCCTGCAATGATTGTGGCAGGCCCGGGCGTCGCCCTGCCCGACCATTCCGCGCCGGTCCTGACCGAGGAAGCGCTGCAGACCTTCCTGGACATGCCCCCTGCAGAATTCATCCAGGGCGACCCCGACCGGCTGGCCTATATCGTTTTCACCTCCGGCAGTTCCGGCCAACCCCGGGCGGTGATGCACGCCCATCGCGCGATCCTTGCGCGACGGATGATGTTCGACGGCTGGTACGGGATGACAGCTACGGATCGCCTGCTGCATGCGGGCGCATTCAACTGGACCTTTACCCTGGGCACGGGGCTGATGGACCCGTGGACGCTTGGGGCCACCGCGCTGATCCCGGCCGAAGGAACCTCGCCCGAGCAAATCCCCCTGCTGGCCAGCCGGCACGGCGGCACGATCCTGGCCGGGGCGCCGGGCATCTTCCGTCGCCTGCTGCGCGCGGACTGGGGGCCCATCCCCACGCTGCGCCACGCCTTGGTCGCGGGCGAACGCTTGGACCCTGCCCTGCGGCACGCTTGGACCCACCGCACCGGAACCGACCTGCACGAGGCGATGGGCGCGTCCGAAATCTCGACCTTCCTGTCGGGCAGTCCCGACCGCCCGGCCCCGCACGGCACCGCAGGCTTTCCGCAGCCTGGCCGGCATGTCTCGATCCTGGATCAGGCAGGTCGGCCTGTCCCGGCAGGCGCTGCGGGCGACCTGGCGGTGCGGCGTGACGATCCGGGCTTGTTCCTGGGCTACCTGGACCAGCCGCAGGACACCGCCGCACGCTTCCGGGGCGACTGGTTCCTGACCGGCGACCGGGCCGTGGCGGATGACCAGGGCGCCATCGCCCTGCTGGGCCGCGGCGACGACATGATGAACGCGGGCGGCTTCCGCGTCGCGCCACCGGAGATCGAGGATGTGCTGGCCGCCCATCCCCAGGCAGGCGAGGTGGCGGCGGTGGAACTGCCCGTCGGCCCCGGCACCAGCGTGATCGCCGCATTCTGGACCGGACCGGCCGACCCGCCGTCCCTGCGCGCACTGGCCGAGGCACAGCTGGCCCGCTACAAGCAGCCGCGCGCCTATATCCGGCTGGACGCGCTGCCCCGCACCCCCACCGGCAAGATCAACCGCCGCGCCCTGCGCGAGGCGCATCGCAAGGACCGCCCATGCCCCTGACCGCCACCACTCGCCTGGACATCTTTGCCGACCCCGTCTGCCCCTGGTGCCTGATCGGCAAGGTGGAACTGGACCGCGCGCTGGAAAGCCACCCCGACCATCCCTTTGTCATCACCTGGCACCCGTTCCGTCTGAACCCGCAGATGCCGCGGCAAGGAATGGACCGGGTCGCATATCTGCGTGCCAAGCTGGGCGATCAGGCCGAGGCCGCGGGGCGTGCGCTGGCCGACCGCGCCGCGGGCCTGGGGCTGACGCTGAATCCCTCGCCCCGCGAGCCCGACACGACGGACGCCCATCGCCTAATGCATTGGGCAGGACTGGAAGGAGCGCAAGACTCGGTCATGGAGGGGTTGCTGCGCGCCCACTGGCAAGAGGCGCGCGACATTGGCGATACCGAAACCCTGGTGTCCGTGGCCGAAGCCGCAGGTATGGACGGCCCGGTCACCGCCCGCCTGTTGGCCAGCGATGCCGATCGGGACGAGGTGATGCGGCGGGAACAGCATGCGCGCCAGCGCGGCGTCAGTTCCGTGCCGACCTTTGTCGTGGCCGATACCCATGCGATCAGCGGCGCACAGCCGGCAACCCTGTGGCAGCAGGTCATTGACGAGATATCGGCGGCTTCCCGCTAGCGGGACTTGCAGACTCTGCAATAAGCGCCTATCTCCGGGGCCAGAACCGACAGGTGACCCCCATGACCGACATCGCCTATTCCGGGCCGGCGCAACCTCGCCGCCTGCCGCTGCCCGAATTCATCGCCATGCTGGCGTTCCTGTTTGCGACCATCGCGTTTTCCATTGACGCCATGCTTCCGGCCTTGCCGGACATCGCGGCGGACCTGACGCCGGACAACGTGAACCGCGCCCAGCTGATCCTGACCAGCTTTGTGGCGGGTATGGGGCTTGGCACGCTGTTTGCCGGACCCATTTCGGACGCCTTGGGCCGCAAGCGAACGATCACCCTGGGCTTTGGTCTTTACATCCTGGCCACGATCGCCGCGCTTTACGCCGACTCGCTCGAGTTTTTGCTGGCGGCCCGCTTTGTGCAGGGGCTGGGGGCCGCCGGCCCCCGCATCGTCGGCCTTGCCCTTGTTCGCGACCTTTACGAAGGGCGCGAGATGGCGCGGATCACCAGCTTCGTGATGATGATCTTTATCATGATCCCGGCGGTCGCGCCCACGCTCGGGGCGGCAATCATCTCGATTTCAGGCTGGCATGGTGTCTTCCTGGCCTTTATCGCTTTCGCAGTCATTGGCGCACTGTGGCTGAACATTCGCCAGGAGGAGACGCTGCCCCCCGCTGCCCGGCGCCCCCTGCGCGTGGGTACGCTGGTGGCGGCCGCCCGCGAGGTGCTGTCCGACCGTCAGGTAATGCTGGCGACCTTGATCCTGACCCTGGGCTTCGGGCAGATGTTCGGCCTGCTTTCCTCGGCCCAGCAGCTGTTCGGCGAAACCTATGGCAAGGGTGAGAACTTCCACCTGTGGTTCGCGCTGATGGCGCTGCTGTCGGGTTCGGGGACGGTGTTGAACGCGACCTTCGTGATGCGTTTCGGCATGCGGCGGATCGCAAAATGGGCCTATGTGATGCAGACGATCGTCTCGGCTGTCGTGCTGGTCCTGCTGCTGACGGATGCGCTGCCGCAGGCGCTGCGCTTTCCGGCCTTCTTCTTCTGGGCAACCAGCGTGTTCTTCATGGCCGGGGTGACCTTCGGCAATCTCAACGCGCTGGCGCTGCAGCGGATGGGACATATCGCCGGGATGGCCGCCTCGATCATCGCCGCGATTTCGACCTTGGCGGCGGTGGCAATTGCCGCGCCTGTGGGCCTGCTTTACGACGGGACGGCAATTCCCGCCATCTCTGCCACGCTGATCTGTTCGGGACTGGCCTGGATTCTAGTGCGCAGGCTGGACGACTAAGGCCGGGGGCGCACTACGCCCCCGCTGTTTTCAGACCAGCAATCAGGCTGCCAGACCTTCGGGCAGGCGTGCGCCGGTCATATAGGCCACGGCATCCGACATCGAATGCTCCTTGGGGTCGATGACGCACAGGCGCCGTCCAAGGCGGTGGATGTGGATACGGTCCGCCACCTCGAAGACATGCGGCATGTTGTGGCTGATCAGCACGATGGGAATGCCGCGCGCCCGGACGTCCTGGATCAGGTCAAGCACACGGCGGCTTTCCTTCACCCCAAGGGCGGCGGTCGGTTCGTCAAGGATGATCACGCGGCTGCCAAAGGCTGCGGCGCGCGCCACGGCGACACCCTGTCTCTGGCCGCCGGACAACGTTTCAACCGGCTGGTTGATGTTCTGGATGGTCAACAGGCCCAGTTCGGACAGCTTCTGGCGGGAAAAGTCGTCCATTGCCGGCTTGTCCAGCATACCCAGCCACTTGCCCATGAAGCCCGGCTTGCGCATTTCGCGTCCCATGAACATGTTGTCCGAAATCGACAGCGCGGGCGACAGGGCAAGGGTCTGATAGACGGTCTCGATCCCCGCCTTCCGGGCGTCCAGCGGGCTGCCAAAGCTGATCGGCTTGCCGTCCAGCCGGATCTCGCCCTCGTCGGGCCTAACAGCACCGGACAGTGCCTTGATCAGGCTGGACTTGCCCGCGCCATTGTCGCCGATCACGGCCAGGATCTCGCCGGGATAAAGGTCGAAGTCGGCCTGGTCCAGTGCGGTCACGCGGCCATAGCGCTTGACCAGGTTGCGGGCGGAAAGAAGCGGCTCGGTCATGACGACACCTTTCTGATCCATTGGTCGATGGCGACGGCGAAGATGATCAGCCAGCCGGTCGCGAACAGCTGCCACAGGACGTCCACCCCGGCCAGTCGCAGGCCCGAGTTGAAGACGCCGACGATCAGCGCCCCGATCAGCGGCCCCAGAATCGACCCGCGCCCCCCGAACAGCGAGATGCCCCCGATGACGACAGCGGTGATGGATTCCAGGTTTGCCTCAAAGAACGAGGTCGGGCTGATCGACCCCACGCGCCCGATCGAGGACCAGGCCGCCAGCGCGCAGATCATGCCCGCCACGACATAGACAGACAGCAGCACGCGCTTGGTCTGGATGCCGGCCAGGGCCGCGGCTTCGGGGTCGTCGCCCACGGCATAGACGCGCCGGCCCCACGCGGTCTTGTAGAGCGCATAGTACAGCGCCGCAAAGACCACGATCATCAGGATGACGCCATAGGTCAGGACCGCCCCGCCAACCGTGAAGCGTTCGCCAAAGAACTTCAGCAGCGGCGCCTCGGCGTCCAGGGTCTGGCTGCGGATCGTCTCGCGGCCCGACAGATAATAATTCAACGCAAGGAAGATATTCCAAGTGCCAAGCGTGGTGATAAAGGGCGGCAGCTTCAGCCGCGTCACCAGGGCGCCGTTCAGCGCACCGGTGGCGGCACCGCAGGCCAGGCCCGCCAGGATGGCGATCGGCACCGGAACGCCGAAATTCACCGCCAGCTGCCCCATCACGACCGAGATCAGCACCATCACCGCGCCCACCGACAGGTCGATGCCCGCCGTCAGGATGACCAGCGACTGCGCCGCCGCCAGGGTTCCCACGACGGCCACCTGCTGCAGGATCAGCGACAGGTTGAAGGCCGAGAAGAAGTTGGGCGAGATCAACCCAAAGGCGATCAGCGACAGCACCAGCACGATGACCGGGACCATGGTTGGAAACTGGTGCAGGAAATGCTGCACCCGGTCCAGCGCGCTGCGTTTGCGATGGTCGAAGCTGGCGACCGTTTCGCTTGCGTTGCGCTCGACCACGGGATCGGGGGTGTCGGACATCGGGGCCTCCGTGAGTCAGGCAGGATGGCCGCGGCGGATCGACCGCCGCAGGCCAGATATCGTGTCAGGCGGCAGTGCCGGGGCTTAGCCCCAGCAGCGCTCCAGCCCTTCCTCGACGCTGATGGACTCGACGCCCTCGACCGGTTCGCCCGTCACCAGGTTCACCCCGGTGTTGGTGAAATCGAGGCCCTCGGTCGTCTCGGGCTTGGTGCCATCGGCGGCGAAGGCGGCAATCGCCTCGATGCCCATCGACGCCATCAACAGCGGGTATTGCTGCGAGGTCGCGCCGATCACGCCCTCCTGGACGTTCTGCACGCCGGGACAGCCGCCATCCACGGAAACGATCAGCACGTCGTTTTCCTTGCCAAAGGATTTCAGCGCCTCATAGGCTCCGGCCGCGGCAGGTTCGTTGATCGTATAGACCAGGTTGATGGACGGGTCCTGCTGCAGCAGCGCCTCCATGGCCTGGCGGCCGCCCTCCTCGTTGCCCGAGGTGACTTCGTGGCCGACGATGCGGGCGTCGTCCTCATCGCCGATAACGTTCTCGTCCTTCACATCAATGCCGAAGCCCGCCAGGAAGCCCTGGTCGCGCAGCACATCGACCGACGGCGCGCTGGCCGACAGGTCCAGCATCGCGATCTTGGCGTCTGCGGCGGCATCGCCCATCTTGCCTGCAGCCCAGGCCCCGATCAGGCGGCCTGCCTCGCGGTTGTCGGTGGCGAAGGTCGCGTCAGCCGCGTCGATCGGGTCCAGCGGCGTGTCCAGCGCGATCACCAGGATGCCCGCCTCGCGCGCCTGCGCCAGCGACTCGGTGATGGCCTTGGTGTCGGATGCGGTGATCAGGATCCCCTTGACGCCTGCCGCGATGCAGCTTTCCACGGCCTGCTGCTGGGTCTCGTGGTCGCCATCGATCTTGCCGGCAAAGGTCATCAGCTCGATGCCCAGTTCCTCGGCCTTGGCGGTGGCGCCTTCCTTCATCTTCACGAAGAACGGGTTGATGTCGGTCTTGGTGATCAGGCAGGCCTTTGCGGGTTCTTGCGCATGGGCAAGGCCGGCCGACAGGGCCAGCACCGAGGCTGCGATGGATGCGCGGAACATGGTCTTGGTGGTCACTTTGCTAAACTCCTCCAACATGGCGGTTCCTCGGCCGCCCTGAACTTACAAAGCACCACCAATCGCCTCTTGTCAATAAATCAGTCATGTTGATTAATACCCGCCAGGAGGACGCGCAGATGCCCCTAGACCGCGACGCCGCCGGGTTGCTCAGCCGGAACGAACGGATGATCCTGTCGCTGATCCGCCGTCACGGGCCGATGGCGCGGACCTCGCTGGCCCATCTGATGGGCCTGTCGCCCCAGTCGATCACCAACCTCACGCGCAAGCTGATCCACAGCGGCTATCTGGGCGCGGAGGAGGTCGTGCGCGGCAAGGTGGGACAGCCCTCGACCCCCTTGGCCCTGGCAGCCGGGGGCGCGTTCTTCCTGGGCCTCAAGATCGGCCGCCGGCTTGCCGAACTGGCGCTGGTGGATTTTGCGGGCCAGGTCCGGATGCACCGACAAGAGGTTCATGCCTTTCCCCAGCCCGACCGCCTGCTGACCTTCGCCCGGCAGGGGCTGGCGACACTGACCGGCTCTCTGGGTGCGGCCGACAGGGCACGGATCATGGGCCTGGGCGTTGCCACGCCTTATCGCCTTTGGGACTGGGGGCAGGAGATGGCCGATTGGCTGGACGTGGACCTTCAGGCGGCGCTGGCGGGCGACTTGCCCTATCCCGTTTTCGTGGACAACGACGCCTCAACCGCCTGCGGAGCCGAGCTGATCTTTTCGCGCCGCGATCTGCCCCGCGACTTCATCCACATCTATGTCGCTCATTTCGCGGGCGGGGGCATCGTGCTGGACGGTGCCCTGCGGCACGGGCCGCAGCGGAATGCGGGCGCGCTCGGCTCGATGCCGGTGCCGGGGGGCGGACAGCTGCTGGACCAGGCCTCGGTCTCGGCGCTGGAGCGCCGCATTGGCCGGTCCCTGCCCCCCGACGACTCGGGCTGGGATGTTCCCGAGGCGATCGAGCAGGAATGGGCCGAGGAGGCCGGTCGCGCTTTGGCCTTCGTCGCGCTGTCGGCGGTGGCGCTGGCGGACCTGCCGCTGGTGGTGATCGACGGTGCAATCCCCGCCGCCACCCGCGCCCGGCTGACCGATGCGACCCGCCGGGCGATGGCCGCCATGCCCGCGGCCGGCATTGATCGTCCGCAGGTGATCGAGGGCAGCCTGGGCCGCAGTGCGCGCATCCTGGGTGCCGCCGGCCTGCCGCTGTCGCACTTCTTCCAACCTGACGGCGCATTGGACTGATCCGATTACGCTTGACGCACGACCTGTGGGGGCTATAAGCGCGCACTTCGTTGGTGTTGGTGGACCCCGCAAGGGGAACCCTGTCAGGCCCCGGCCAGAGGACAACGCCCTTCGCAACCGCATGAAGGAGATCAGCCGTGACCAAACGCACGTCTGCCAAGTACAAACTCGACCGCCGCATGGGCGAGAACATCTGGGGCCGCGCCAAGTCGCCGGTCAACCGCCGCGAATACGGCCCCGGCCAGCACGGCCAGCGCCGCAAGAACAAGCTGTCGGACTTCGGCACCCAGCTGCGCGCCAAGCAGAAGCTCAAGGGCTACTATGGCGACCTGACTGAAAAGCAGTTCCGCCGCATCTATGCCGAAGCCGAGCGCATCAAGGGCGACACCGGCGAGAATCTGGTCGGCCTGCTGGAGCGCCGCCTGGACGCGGTCGTCTACCGCGCCAAGTTCGTGGCGACCATCTGGGCCGCCCGCCAGTTCGTCAACCACGGCCACATCCAGGTCAATGGTCAGCGCGTGAACATCGCGTCCTACCGCGTCAAGGAAGGCGATGTCATCTCGATCCGCGAGCGTTCGCGCCAGCTGGCCATCGTGCTGGAAGCCGTCGCCCTGACCGAACGTGACGTTCCCGACTATCTGGAAGTCGACCACAACAAGATGACCGCGACCTTTGTGCGCACCCCGGCTCTGGGCGACATTCCCTATGCCGTGCAGATGGAACCGAACCTGGTTGTCGAATTCTACGCGAAGAACTGATCTTCGCCTGCATCTCATGCCTTTGGGGGCCGCATCTGTCGATGCGGCCCCTTTCGCTTGGTCGGCGGGATATTTTCGTGCCGGTCAATGCTGCGGCCGCTTGGGCCTTTTCTTGCCGCCAGCCCGCGACTAAACGGGGCCGGACAAAGGATGGACCCATGACCCAGATCACCGTGCAGCCCGGCATCATGGATATCGCGCTTTACGTCAGCGGCGAAAGCCGGCTGGAGGGACGCGAGGATGTGCTGAAACTCTCCTCGAACGAGAACCCGCTTGGGTGCAGCCCGGCGGCGCAGGCGGCCTTCGTCGCCGCAGCGGGCGAACTGCACCGTTATCCGGCGACCGATCACGCGGGCCTGCGCGCGGCCATCGGCCAGATTCACGGCCTGGACCCGGACCGCATAATCTGCGGCGTGGGCTCGGACGAGGTGCTGCAATTCGTGGTCCACGCCTTCGCCGGCGGAGGGGACGAGGTCATCACCACCGAACACGGATTTTCGATGTACCCGATCCTGGCGCGGATGGTCGGCGCGACCCCTGTGACCGTGCCCGAGGCCGAACGGCGGGTCGACGTCGACGCGATCCTGGCCGCCGTCACCGACCGCACGCGAGTCGTCTTCATCGCCAATCCGGCCAACCCGACCGGCACGATGCTGGGGCAAGACGAATTGCAGCGCCTGGTCGACGGGCTGCCCCCGCAGGTGATCTTCGTCCATGATGGCGCCTATACCGAATTCGCAGACGGTTTTGACGGCGGCGCCACGCTGGTGGACCGGCATCCGAACGTGATCATGACGCGGACCTTTTCCAAGATCCACGGCCTGGGCGGGCTGCGCATCGGGTGGGGTTATGCCAGCCGGCAGATCATCGACGTGTTGAACCGCATCCGCCAGCCGTTCAACCTGTCGGCGGCCCAGATGGCCGCGGCCGAGGCTGCCATCCGCGACACGGATTTCACGGCCCGCTGCGCCGACCTGAACGCCCGGATGCGCGACCGGATGCGGCAGTCGCTGATCCAGATGGGCATCGGCTGCGACGAAAGCTTTGCCAATTTCGTGCTGGCCCGCTTTGACAGCCCCGAGACGGCGCAGGCGGCCGACGCGGCGCTGCGGGCCGACGGCATCCTGGTGCGGCGGGTCGGGGGCTATGGCCTGCCCGCGGCGCTGCGCATCACTGTTGGCGACGAGGCGGGATGCAACCGCGTTCTGGAAACCCTTGGCCGCTTCATGGCCGACCGGAGGGGTGCATGAGCGTGATCTATGACCGCGTCGCCCTGATCGGGCTGGGCCTGATCGCGGGGTCTATGGCCCATGCCATGCGCGAACATGGTCTGGCCGCGGAAATCACCGGCTATGCCCGCAGCGCCGCCACCCGCGAAACCGCGCGCGACATCGGCCTCTGCACCGTATTCGACAGCGCAGCCGAGGCAGTGGCCGGTGCCGATCTGGTTGTTTTGGCCGTTCCCGTCGGCGCGATGGGCGAGGTCATGGCCGAGATCGCCCCGCATCTGGCGCCCGGCGCCACGATCACGGATGTCGGATCGGTCAAGCAGTCGGTCATCGACGCGGTGGCCCCGCATGTTCCCCCAGGCGTCCATTTCATCCCCGGCCATCCGCTTGCAGGAACCGAACATTCCGGCCCGCGCGCGGGCTTTGCCACCCTGTTCCGCAACCGATGGTGGCTGCTGACGCCCCTGCCCGATGCGGACCCCGACGCCATCGCCCGCCTGGACCGCCTGATCACCGCAATGGGCGCCAAGACCGATCGGATGGAGGCCGGGCATCACGACCTGGTTCTGGCCGTGACCAGCCATGCGCCGCACCTGATCGCCTATACCATGGTCGGCGTGGCCGATCACCTGCGCCGCGTCACGGATGAGGAGGTGATTCAGTATTCCGCCGCCGGATTCCGCGACTTTACCCGGATCGCCGCCAGCGACCCCACCATGTGGCGGGATGTCTTCCTGCACAACAGGGAGGCGACGCTGGACATCCTTGGCCGCTTCACCGAAGAGCTGTTCGTGCTGCAGCGCGCCATCCGCATGGGCGACGGCCAGCATCTGCACGATTACTTCACGCGGACCCGCGCGATCCGACGCGGCATCATCGAGGCGGGCCAGGACACCGGCGCCCCCGACTTCGGCCGCACACCCCAGGCAAAGCCCGTCACCTGACGGCCAAACCTGCAAAGGCCGGGGCGGGTCCGACCGGAACCCCAGCCAGGATCAGTTGCCCGTCGCGCATCAGGATCGGCAGGCGCAGCTCACCCTCCTGCGGTTCGGGATAGGCAGGGCCGGGCAGGGCCGCCTCGGGCGCGACCTGCGACAGCTGCGCCAGCCCCGCCCGCAGCAGCAGCCGCACCTGCCTGGGGATCAGGCCCATATCCGCGGCCAGGTCCAGCATCTGGTCGGCGTTGCGCGAATAAAGGACCACCTGCCCTTCGGCCAGTCCGCCAGCATCGCGGATCACCCGCCCGACCACCCGCACCTTGATCGGCCCCGCCTCCAGCACCAGGCTTGGGGTCTGCCAGCCGACGATTTGAGGCGGCACCTCTGCATCAGGTGTGCGGTCCAGCCACAGCCGCAGCTGCCCGTCAATCGCGACCGGATCGGGCAACTGTCCGGCATCCAGACCCGCGCGCGCCAGCACCTGCAACTGCACCCCCGCCGCCTTCAGGTCGATGTCATAGGCGGTGCGCGCCTCCATCGGCGCACTGGCGGCCAGCCGCCCCAGCCTCGCCTCGACCGACAAGCTGTCGGCCAGCGGCTGCCCGTCCAGCGCCAGCCACTGTGCCGTCAGGATCAACTGGTCCGGCGCCATGCGGTTCAATGGCGCCAGCCGCAGCCTCGCCTCCGAAGATTGCAGCGTCAGGTCATGGGCCTGCCCCGCCAGTACCAGTTGCCCTTGCTGCGGCAGATCCAGCTGCGCGGTCGTCGGAGCCAGCGGCGACACCAAAGCCTCGGCCCAAGGCAGGCTCAGCCGCAGGGCCGGATCACTCAGTTGCGGCTCGGACAGGCGCAGGCCAAAGCGGCGAGGGTCGCGCAGTGGTTCCACCGCTGCCGCCGCCAGTGCCGGATCGGCGGCGATCCAGACGCGCGTGCGATCCGCCAGCCGGCTCTCGCCCCAGATCCAGCCCCCCGCCCCGATCACCACAAGAACCACGGCACCAATCACGGCGTTGCGCATCCACAAACCCTTTTTTCCGCCCGCTCCGTGGCATAACCTTCAGGGACAAAGGACGGAAGAAAAATGCATGATGTCGAATGGGTCTTTGGCTATGGCTCACTGATCTGGAACCCCGGCTTTACCCCGGCCGAGACGGTTCCCGCACATCTTGGCGGCTATGCCCGCAGCTTCTGCCTGCGCTCGATCCAGCATCGCGGGACCGAGGCGCTGCCGGGTCTGGTCCTGGGGCTGGACCCCAAGGAAGGGGCCTCGTGCCAGGGCCTGGCCCTACGCATCGCCCCCCGTGACCATGACGCGGTTCTGGCCGAACTGCGCGCCCGCGAACTGGTGACCGATGCCTATCGCGAGGCGATCCTGCCGCTGGAGCTGGAGGACGGGCGCCAGGTCCAGGCGCTGGCCTATGTGATGCGGCGGGACCATTGGCAATATGCGGGCGACCTGCCGCATGACGAACAGGCCCGCATCATCGCAAGCGCCCATGGCGGGCGCGGACCCAATGCCGAATACCTGTTCAACACCACCGCACACCTGACGCGTCTTGGCTTGCCCGACCAAGACCTCGAGTCGCTGTCGCGGGCAGTACGGACGCTGCTGGACGATCAGCAGTAAGGGCGGGACACCCCGTCGTCAGGAACGCTTGGCAAAGTGGGCCGCCACGTCCTACAGTCGGCTTCAAAGCTTCGAAGGGACAGGAATTTACGTGAGCGATCCGACCAATGGCCCCCGGCAGGCGCCGTCACGACTGACCCTGACCAACCGGCGCATCTCGGCCACCCGGGACCAGGCGCTGATCGCTGCCGGAGCGCCGCGCTTTTCGCAACCGGTCCGGCAGGTCGTCCTGATGCTGATCGTGCTGGGGCTGGTCCTTGCAGGCGGCTGGTTCGCCTATGGCCGGATCCTGCCGATCTTCATGGCCAACCGCTGGCTGAACGGCCTGATCCTGGCGGTCTTCGCCATCGGCGTGCTGGCCTGTTTCTGGCAGCTGGCGCAGCTGGTGGGTTCGGTCAACTGGATCGAGCGTTTCGCCGCGCGCCGCCGCAACCCGGATCGCGGCACCACGCCGGATGATGACAAGGCTCCGCGGCTGCTGGCGCCCTTGGCCAGCCTGTTGGGCACACGCGGGCCGTCGGGGGGCGTCATCTCGGCGGGATCTGCACGCTCGATCCTCGACTCGGTGGCAACCCGCATCGACGAATTGCGGGATATCACAAGATACTTGGCCAACCTTCTGATTTTCCTGGGCCTGTTGGGCACCTTCTACGGCCTTGCCACGACCGTTCCGGCAGTGGTCGAAACCATTCGCGCCCTGGCCCCTCAGGACGGGGAAACCGGGCTTGACGTCTTTGAAAAGCTGATGACCGGGCTGGAGGCGCAGCTGGGCGGCATGGCAACGGCCTTTTCCTCGTCGCTGCTGGGTCTGGCGGGGTCGCTGGTCGTGGGCCTGCTGGAGCTGTTCGTGACTCATGGCCAGAACCGGTTCTATCGCGAACTGGAAGAATGGATGTCGGGCTTTACCCGCATCAGCATCGCCGCCGGGGACGGGGACGGCGTGGACCAGGCCGCGCTTGCAGGTTTTCTGGAACAGATGGCCGGCCAGATGGACCGGCTGCAAAACTATCACGCCGAACGCGACGGGCTGCGCGAGGAAGCCGCCCTCATGGCGGATGAACGCGTCGTCGTCATGGCGCAGGCGATCGAGGCGCTGGTCCAGCAGGCCGAGACCGACCAGGCGGCCACGGACGGCCGCGCGATGCAACTGACCCAGGCTCTGGGACGTCTGGCCGACGGACAGGACCAGCTTCTGGCCGAGGCACGCCGTCTGCGAGAGGCGGCCCCCGTGGCCTCCCCTGCCCCGGACCTGTCAGGGATCGAGATGGCCCTGAAGCAGCTGGGCAGCGACCTGAACGAGGGCCGGGATGAGATGCTGGCCGAACTGCGTTCGGACATCCTGGTGCTGACCCGCGCGGTGCGGGCGGCGCGTTTCGGCGATCCTTTTCCGGATAACAGGCTGCCGCCCGACCCGATGATCCACCGCGGCGAGGGTTAGGGGTATGCGGCTGGCGCGCGGATCATCGGCACAGCGTTTTTCGTCGACCATCTGGCCAGGCTTCGTCGATGCGATGACGGCCCTGCTGATGGTGCTGATGTTCGTGCTGACCATCTTCATGGTGGTCCAGTCGGTGCTGCGCGAACAGATCACCACCCAGGACGACACGATCAGCGAACAGACCCGCCAGATCTCGCGTCAGCAGCAGCAGCTGGACAGGTTGGGACAGCAGGTCGCCTCGCTTGGGCAGGCGCTGAGCGCATCGGAGGAACGCGAGGCGGATCTGTCGCGCAACCTGGCAGCCGAGGAGGAACGCGCCGCCGAGGCAGAGGCAGAGGCCCGCAACCGCGCCGCCCAGATCACCCGGCTGAGTACGCAGCTGGAACAGGGCCGCGCGGATCTGGCGCAGGCCCGCAGCCGGCTGACCGATTTCGAGGCCGAGGTCGCCACGCTGCTGGCCGCGCAGACCCTGAACCGCACGCGCGTTGACGAGCTTCAGGCGGAACTGGCCCAAACGCAGGAGCGTGCCTCGGCCGCCGAACTGGCCGTGGCGGCCGCGCGCAGCGAAACCGACGCCCAGGCCGAGGCGGCCCGGCTTGCCGCAGCGCGCCGCGATGCGCTGGAGGCGCTGACGGCCGAACTTCGCGCACGCGTTTCAGCGACCGAGGGTGAACTTGCTCAGGCCGAAACCCGGCTTGGCGATGCCGAGGAGGCCCGGCTGGCCGATGCCGAAGCCGCGCGCCTGCTGCGGGAACGGCTGGAAACCGCGGATGCCGAATTGACGGCCATGACGCTGGCACTGGAAGAACAGCGGCGCGAGGCCGAGGAAACCCTGACGCTGCTGGCTGCCGCCAATGCGGCCCGCGACGAGGCGCAGCAGCAGGCTGAACGCCAGCTGACCGAAGCCGAGCGGCAGGCCGCGCTGCTGTCCGTGGCCCAGGAACAGCTGGCCCAGCAGGAGGGACTGGCCGAGGACGGTCAGCGTCGGGTGGCGCTGCTGAACGAACAGGTGGCGCAGTTGACTGCGCAGCTGGGCTCGCTGCAGGCGCTGCTGGATGTGGCGGGTGACGAACAGGCCGAGGCCGAGCTGCGGGTGGCCGATCTGGGCCAGCAGCTGAACGCCGCCCTTGTCCGCGCCGCCGAGGAAACCCGCGCCCGCCTGACGCTGGAGGAGGAAGCCCGAATGCGCGCCGAGGCCGAGGCGCAGGATCTGGCCCGCTATCGGTCCGAATTCTTCGGGCGTCTTTCCCAGATCCTGTCGGGCCGTGAAGGCGTGCAGGTCGTGGGTGACCGCTTTGTTCTTCAGTCCGAGGTCCTCTTCGATCCCGGCGAGGCGACCCTGTCCGCAGCCGGCCGTGAACAGATCGGCCGGGTCGCGCAGTTGCTGATGGACATCTCGGACGAAATCCCGCCCGAAATCGACTGGATTATCCGCGTGGATGGCCATACGGACAACCTGCCGCTGTCGGGTTCTGGCCGCTATCGCGACAACTGGGAACTGAGCCAGGGCCGCGCCTTGGCGGTGGTGCGCCTGCTGACGGACCAACTGGGCTTTCCGGCCAACAGACTTGCCGCCACCGGCTTTGCCGACACCCGCCCGGTGGCAGGTCAGGACACCCCCCAAGGCCGCGCGCAGAACCGGCGGATCGAGTTGAAACTGACCGAGCGTTAATGCCCGACGGTCTTTGAAAAGACGTTGATCAGGACAACACCCGCCACGATCAAGACCAACCCTGCCACGGCCGGCAGGTCCAGCCGCTGTCCAAACACCACCAGCCCAACCATGGCCACAAGCGCCACGCCGCAGGCGCTCCAGATTGCGTAGGCCACACCCAAAGGCAGCACCTTGAGGCTGACCGACAAAAGGTAGAAGCTGAACAGATAGCACAGGGCCATCAACAGCGTCGGCCCCATCCGGGTGAACTGCTCGGAGCGCTGCAACATCGTGGTACCCAGAACCTCTAGGACGATCGCAGCCAGCAGGGGAACATAAGGTGAAACGATCATGCAGGGGTTCCTGTGGAGAAGGTCAGGCCTTGGAAACTTCAAGACCGGCCATCCGCTTCATGTGACGCTCCAGCTCGGAATTGACCTCGGCTCCGACCAGGACGATCATCGCATTCAACCAGAGCCAGGTCATCAGCGCAATCACCGCGCCAAGCGAGCCATAGGTTTCGTTGTAATGAGCAAAGTTGACCGCATACCATGAGAACAGCATCGAGGTGATGACCAGCACGATGGATGCAAAGATCGCCCCCGGCGAAATCCAGCGCCAGCGGGTATAAGGTGCAGCCGGCCCCCATCGATAGACGGCAGCCAAGGCCACAACCAGGACCGCGAACATGATGGGCCAGCGGATCACGGTAACCAAAAGCTCTCCCCCCCAGTTCCCCGGCAGCATCTGCAGCATGATCGGAACCACCGCAATCACGCCCAGCATCAAGGCGATGATCACCAAGCCGCTGAGCGTGAAGACCATCGCCACCAGGTTCAACCGGATGAAGCTGCGCGTTTCGCGCTGGAAGAAGGCAACATTCAGCGCCGACAGCAGGGCCTTCATGCCCCCGTTGGCCGACCAGAACGCCACCAGCAGCCCGACCACCCCCGCCAACGACAAAGCCCCCGTCGAGGACGAGGCGATCGACACGACCTGATCGCGGATGATTTGAAGGGAGCTTTCGGGCAGCAGATCATCCAGCAGCGCCAGGTGCGCCTCGATAGTCGCAGGATCGGCGTAAAGGCCATAA
Source organism: Paracoccus saliphilus (assembly GCA_003255745.1). Classification (GTDB taxonomy): domain Bacteria; phylum Pseudomonadota; class Alphaproteobacteria; order Rhodobacterales; family Rhodobacteraceae; genus Paracoccus; species Paracoccus saliphilus_A. The sequence goes on along the minus strand of KZ836032.1, from coordinate 26,047 downwards.
AGCGACACAAAGGCGGTGATCGAAGGGAACAGCGACAGCAGGCCGAAGAACGTCACGCCCCCTGCAACAGAGGTGACGCGATCCTCGCCGATCTGTGTGATCGTCGACTTGGCCACAGCAATCCAATCTTTGGGCGACAGGTCCCGCAGCCGACCCGGTGCGGGATTAAGGACCCCCTGAGAGGAAACATTGGTCTCCTCGCACGGGGCCTCCGGGCTCAGGCCGAACCTGCGTCGCTTCTGGTCATCCAAAGGATCGAACAGTGCCTCGAGAACGCCGGGGTTTTCCTGCATGCGCCCGCCTTTCGCTGTCAAAGACGATGAGTGCGGATGCGGTCCTTGGCCGGACCCGCATCTTCCGGGGCGGGTTCCGCAGTTTTGCGAGGTGCCGCAGGCTCTGCTGGGGCCATATTCCCGATAACCGCGCGCAACTTGTCGGCTGCGGTGACGAAGTCATCCACGATGCCGTTTGCCTGCTGCGAGACGCCGCGGAAGGCTGCAAAGGCGGTAGTCAGCGATTGCGCCACGCCGTTCAGCCCTTCGGACAGCTCGTTGGCGGTCTTGGTCAGGTCTTGGGCAAAGTTCCCCCGGCGCGGTCGGTTGCGGCTGGCCTCGGCCCGCAGCATCGCCTTTGTCTGGCTGTCTTCACGGGCCTGAGCGCGGACACGCCGGCGCATGGCCTCGCGCTCGTCCTCGTCCAGTACGGTAAAACGGGGTGCGACTGGCGCGGGGCCACGCCGGAGCGGAACGTCGTCGGATTTGTCGGTACCAATCAGCTTGCGGGCAGTGATGGCCGTCGCGGCCGTCAGTCCCGCAACGCCAAGTGCCACTCCGCCCCAGACGATGGCCTTGGCGGTCAGCGTGGGTGTCGGCCAGGCTTGCTGACCGTCAGGCGACACCCGCCCCGAAGGAGGGATCTTGCTAGACACCGTTTTGCCGTGCCGCGACTGGCTGGCGGGGTGATGCCCCTCGGGGACCGGTCGCGGGCCAAAGCGGGTCTGGCTGGTGTGATCGGCTTCGGTTTGGTCGTGATGGGGATCTTGGGAACGGTGCATGGCAAACTCCGGCTCGGCTGGCTTCCTGTCGCAGGATCAACCCCCTGCCAGAGACGAATGTTCCGTCAGGCGTCGGCGGATCGTGATGAAAACTTGCCCCGGAGGCAGGTCCCGGCTATGCCCGCGCCAACCGAAAGGAGCCCTCCATGATCCCGCGCTATTCCCGCCCCGAGATGGTCGCCATCTGGTCCCCCGAGACCAAGTTCAAGATCTGGTACGAGATCGAGGCCCATGCCTGCGACGCGCAGGCCGACCTGGGCGTGATCCCGCGCGAGAATGCCGAGGCCGTCTGGAAGGCCCGCGACGTGGAATTCGACGTGGCCCGCATTGACGAGATCGAGGCCGTGACCAAGCATGACGTCATTGCCTTCCTGACCCACCTGGCCGAACATGTCGGCAGCGATCAGGCACGCTTTGTTCATCAGGGCATGACTTCCAGCGACGTCCTGGACACCACGCTGAACATTCAGCTGGTACGTGCGGCCGACATCCTGCTGGCCGACATGGACCGGGTCTTGGCCGCGCTGAAGACCCGGGCCTTTGAACACAAGGACACGGTCCGCATCGGCCGCAGCCACGGCATCCATGCCGAACCGACCACGATGGGTCTGACCTTCGCCCGCTTCTATGCTGAAATGGCACGCGGCCGCGCCCGTCTGGAGGCCGCAAGGGCTGAGATCGCCACCGGCGCGATCAGCGGCGCAGTGGGCACCTTCGCCAACATCGATCCGGCGGTCGAGGAACATGTCTGCGCCAAGCTGGGCCTGCGCCCCGAGCCGATCAGCACGCAGGTCATCCCGCGCGACCGCCATGCGATGTTCTTTGCCGTGCTGGGGGTCATCGCGTCCAGCATCGAGAACATCGCCATCGAGATCCGCCACATGCAGCGCACCGAAGTGCTTGAGGCCGAGGAGTTCTTCAGCCCCGGCCAGAAGGGCTCCTCCGCGATGCCCCACAAGCGCAACCCGGTCCTGACCGAGAACCTGACCGGCCTCGCGCGCCTGGTGCGCATGGCCGTGGTTCCCGCGATGGAGAACGTGGCGCTGTGGCACGAACGCGACATCAGCCATTCTTCGGTCGAACGCGGTATCGCGCCCGATGCCACGATCACGCTGGACTTTGCGCTGAACCGCCTGGCAGGCGTGGTTGAAAAGCTGGTGATCTATCCCGACAACATGCTGGCGAACATGAACAAGTTCCGCGGGCTGGTCATGTCGCAGCGGGTGCTTCTGGCGCTGACCCAGGCCGGCGTCAGCCGCGAGAATGCCTATCGCCTGGTCCAGCGCAATGCGATGCGGGTCTGGGAACAGGGTGCCGACTTCAAGACCGAGCTCTTGGCCGATGCCGAGGTGACCGCCGCCCTGAGCCCGGCCGAGATCGAGGAAAAGTTCGACCTGGCCTATCACACCAAGCATGTCGACACGATCTTCCGCCGGGTTTTCGACGCGACGCCGCTGTAAGGGCGCGCGCGTCAACCTTGCATTAGGGTTGTTGTGCCAGATTGCTCCTGATCGAAGGTGACGGAGGCGGCAGATGACGACCCAGATCGGCTTGAGCCAGCGGCAGAAGGCGGCGGTGATCGTGCGCCTTCTGCTGGACGACGACGACGCAGGCGGACTTGAACGGCTGAACATCGAAAGCCAGACCCTGCTTGCGCAGGAGATGGCGGGGATGGAGTTGATCGACCGCCAGACCCGCGACGCGGTGATCCATGAATTCTGCGACCGCCTGGAAGCCGTCGGCGTCACCTTTCCCGGCGATCTGGACGGCACCCTGGCCATCCTGGGCGACCGCATCTCGGACGACAGCAGCGACCAGTTGCGGCGCGCGGCGGCAATCGCTGGACGGTCCGACCCCTGGAGTCGGATCGCGGAACTGCCGCAATCCAGCTTGACCGCGCTGGCCAATGCGGAATCGATCGAGCTGGTGGCCCTGATGCTGTCGAAACTGCCGGTCGAGGCGGCATCTGAAACCTTTATCGCCATGCCGCGCGAACGCGCACGTTTGGTTGCGCAGGCAATGTCGATGACCGCAGGCGTGACGCCTACAGCGCTCAAACGTGTTGGGCTGGTGCTGCTGCAGGCAGCCGAGGCGCTGCCCCAGCGCGCGATCGCCACCCCGGCCGCCGACCGGATGGGGGCGATCCTGAACTTCGCGACCGCTGACCTGCGCGACGACGTGCTGGAGGCGCTGGATCAGCGTGATACGGATTTCGCCGAAGGCGTCCGAAAGGCGATCTTCATCTTTGCCCACATTCCCACGCGCATCGAACCGCGCGAGGTGCCGCGTCTGGTGCGCGAGGTCGATCAGGCGGTGCTGGTGCGGGCGCTGGCCGCCTCGGACGAGCCGGATGCCGCCGCGGCTGAATTCATCCTCGCCAGCCTTTCGCAGCGCATGGCCGATGGCCTGCGCGAAGAACGGGAGGCCTTGGGTCGGGTGCGCGCCAAGGATGTCGAGGCGGCGCTGACCGAGGTGGTCGCAGCCATCCGCAGGTTGCAGGAAAGCGGCCAGATCTCCTTGAAGATGCCGCAGGACGACGAATAGCCCTGCGCGCATCCCCTTGCCCCCACCGTGGCCCCGCGCAATAAACCCGGCCACCCGGAGGCACCGATGACCAACCAGATTGCCATTGCCCTGCTGATCCTGATCGCCGCGGCCTTTGTTGTGGACCAGGTCTGGCTGGATGGCGCGCTGCCGCTGATGGCCGCCAGAACCATCGACCAGTTCATCGAATATCTCAGCTTCTGGCGCTGATGGCCCTTCGGGGCAGTTAGCGCATAACAGCAGTTCGGCGTTTGCATCGCCCCTGCGGCCACGCTAGATGGGGGCAACCGTCACCTGCTCAAGAGGGGTACCCATGGCAGTCAAGGTCGCCATCAACGGCTTCGGCCGGATCGGTCGCAACGTCCTGCGCGCAATCATTGAATCCGGTCGCACCGACATCGAGGTCGTCGCCATCAACGACCTGGGCCCGGTCGAGACCAACGCGCACCTGCTGCGCTATGACAGCGTCCACGGCCGCTTTCCGGCCAAGGTGACCGTGTCAGGGGACTCGATCGATGTGGGCCGCGGCCCGATCAAGGTCACCGCGATCCGCAATCCCGCCGAACTGCCCTGGGGCGATGTCGACGTCATCATGGAATGCACCGGCCTTTTTGCCTCCAAGGAAAAGGTTCAGCCGCACCTGTCGACCGGCGCCAAGCGCGTGCTGATCTCGGCCCCCGGCGACGGCGCGGACAAGACCATTGTCTATGGCGTAAACCATGACACGCTGACCAAGGATGACCTGGTCGTGTCGAACGCCAGCTGCACCACCAACTGCCTGTCGCCGGTTGCCAAGGTCCTGAACGACACGATCGGCATTGATCGCGGCTTCATGACGACGATCCACAGCTATACCGGCGACCAGCCGACGCTGGACACGATGCACAAGGATCTTTACCGCGCGCGTGCTGCCGCGCTGTCGATGATCCCGACCTCGACCGGTGCCGCCAAGGCCGTGGGCCTGGTTCTGCCGGAACTGAAGGGCAAGCTGGACGGCGTGGCGATCCGTGTGCCCACGCCGAACGTTTCGGTTGTTGATCTGACCTTTGAAGCCAGCCGCGACACCTCGGTTGCCGAGATCAACGAAGCCATCAAGGCCGCCACCGATGGGCCGCTGAAGGGCGTCCTGGGATATACCGAAGAACAGCTGGTGTCCTCCGACTTCAACCACGACCCGCATTCGTCGATCTTCCACATGGATCAGACGAAAGTCATGGAAGGCCGGCTGTGCCGCATCCTGACCTGGTACGACAACGAATGGGGTTTCTCGAACCGCATGTCAGACACGGCCGTCGCCATGGGCAAGCTGATCTGAACAACGGACAGATTTCACGGAAACGGCGGGGCAATGTCCCGCCGTTTTTCATTCATTCGGCATAGATCATTCGCACGCTCATCCCGCCATCGACAACGAAACGCTGGCCGGTGACAAAGCCCGCCTCGTCCGAGGCAAGCCAGGCCACCAGGCCGGCGATGTCCTCGGGGCGGCCGATACGGCCCACGGGATGCTGGTTGCTGTCCTGGTCGGAATGTTGAGGCTCACGGCGTGCCGATCGCTTCTGCCACGGCCCGGTTTCGATCCAGCCCGGCAGGATGCTGTTGACGCGGATCTGCGGGCCAAGACTGACGGCCAGCGCATGGGTCAGTGCCACCAGCGCGCCCTTGGCGGCCGCATAGGCTTCGGTGTCCGGCTCTGATTGAAAGGCGCGGGTCGAAGCCATGGTGACAATGCTGCCCACCCCATGCCGCATCAGGGGCACTGCTGCGCGGACGCAGAGAAACGCGCCCGTCACATGGCTGTCCTGCCAGCGGCGCCAATCCTGCAGGGACAGGTCCTCGATGGGTCCGCTGACAGGATCAGCCAGCCCCGCATTCGAAACCAGCAGGTCCAGCGGCGCAGCGTCCAGCCATTCGAATATGGCCTGAAAGGCTTGGGCCACCTGCCCTTCGTCGCCCACATCCACCTGCAATGCCAACAAGCCCGGATCTTCGGCCCGCAGCTCGTCCAGCGCCTGCGTATCCATGTCGAAGATGGCCACCCGCCAACCATCGGATCGCAGCCGCTGCACGATGCCCTTGCCGATGCCTTGGGCGCCGCCTGTGATCAAAGCCGTTTTCATGACTTCCCCGTTTTTTTTCGTGAAGGACCGGTTTCAACGAGGGTCGTGGAACTTCCGTTGCTGCCTCAGGCCTTTGGCGCCGAAAGCCGGCGCGAGTTGGCCCGAGTCCGCTTGCCATAGGGCCGCATGGCGGCTGACATCATGCGTTCGGGGCTGTGACCGCGCATGCCGGCACTGGCCATCGCGAACAGCGATTCGGACACTGCGGCGTGCTTTTCGGCCACCATCATGAAAGGCTCGCCCGGGGCCTGGGCCACGATGCCCATCATCCCTGCCAGACGAAGGCCGATTACCATCTGGGATTCGATCGCCATGCGGCTGAACTGCGTGATGAGGCGGACCTGCGCAGCGGGAAGGATCATCGGCAGCATCGGGTTCATGTGCAGGACTTTCTTGAAGGTGCCGTCGCAAACACTGCGCAGCCTTTCCATTTTGCGCCTCGCGGCACCCAAGAACAACCGCCACCTTCGGACAGGGTTCCCCGATTCTTGCCGCAGCCGCTTGGCAAGCGCCCACTGCCATGTATAGAGGCAAGCCCATGACACAGACGCTGACCCTCCGCCGCCCGGACGACTGGCACCTGCATCTGCGCGACGGCGCGATGCTGGCCGCGGTCGCGCCGCATTCCGCAGGCTTCGGCCGCGCGATCATCATGCCGAACCTTGTGCCGCCGGTTGTGACCGGCGCGCAGGCCGCCGCCTATCGCGACCGCATCCGTGCCGCCCTGCCCGCAGGTGCTGCGCTGCAGCCGCAGATGACGCTCTATCTGACCGATGCGACGGAGGCCGCCGATGTGGTAAGCGCCTTCCAGGGCGGCATCATCCGCGCGGTCAAGCTGTACCCAGCCGGGGCCACGACCAACAGCGCCTCGGGCGTGACCGATTTCGGCCGCGTCCAGCCAGTGCTGGAAGCAATGGCCGAGGCCGGCGTCACCCTTTGCGTGCATGGAGAGGTCACTGACCCTGCCGTCGACATCTTTGACCGCGAGGCCGTCTTCATCGACACCGTGCTGGACCCGCTGCGCCGCCGCACGCCGGGCCTGCGCGTGGTGATGGAGCACATCACCACCAGCGAAGGCGTCGCCTATGCCCGTGCCGGCGGCGACGACCTGGCCGCGACGATCACCACGCATCACCTGGTCATCAACCGCAACGCCATCCTGGCGGGGGGCATCCGGCCCCATTATTATTGCCTGCCGGTGGCGAAACGCGAATCCCACCGACTGGCGCTGCGCGAGGCTGCGACCAGCGGCGATCCGCGGTTCTTCCTGGGCACCGACAGCGCGCCGCACGCGGACGCGGCCAAGCTGCAGCCATGCGGCTGTGCGGGCTGCTTTACCGCGCCGAACACCATGTCGATCCTGGCCCAGGTCTTCGAGGACGAGGGCGCGCTGGACCGGCTGGAGGCTTTCACCAGCCTCAACGGTGCGGGTTTCTATCGCATGGCCCCGAACGATGACCGCATCACCCTGACCCGCCGCGACACGCCCGCCACCTACCCGGCGCAGATCGCCGCAGGGGATGAGGTCGTCACCGTCTTCGACCCCGGCTTTCCGCTCTACTGGCACCTGGAGGACAAATGAGCCTGACTTTTCCCGCGCGCGAGGAAATTGCCCGCCTGACCGCCCGGATGCTGCTGGAGATCAAGGCCGTCGACTTCAACGCGGCCCAGCCCTTCACCTATGCGTCCGGCCTGAAAGGTCCGACCTATGTCGATTGCCGCCGCATCATCAGCTTTCCGCGCGTCCGCGCCACCCTGATGGATTTTCTGGCCGCGACGGTCATGCGCGACGCGGGATTCGAGGCATTCGACAACGTCGCGGGCGGTGAGACGGCGGGCATCCCCTTCGGCGCCCTGGTCGCCGAACGGTTGGGTCTGCCGATGACCTATGTGCGGAAAAAGCCCAAGGGTTACGGTCGAAACGCCCGGATCGAGGGTGTGATGACCGAGGGCCAGCGGGTCCTGCTGGTCGAGGATCTGACCACCGACGGCGGCAGCAAGCTGTCCTTCGTCGATGCAATCCGCGAGACGGGCGCCGACTGCGCCCATACGGCGGTCATCTTCTATTACGGCATCTTCCCGGAAACCACGCAGCGGCTGGCCGATCACGGCGTGGCGCTGCACCACCTGTGCACCTGGTGGGACGTTCTGGCCGAGGCTCGCGACCAGCGCGCCTTCGACGAAGCGACACTGTCCGAAGTCGAGGCCTTCCTGACCGATCCGCGCGCCTGGCAGGCGGCGAACGGCTGATCCGGGGTTATCCCCAACATTCTGCGGCCGGCCCGATGACGCGGCCGGCCGCTTCGGTTTAATCTGGACCGCAACCAACAAGGGGCCAAGCAGACCATGAGCACCCTCACCGTCAGCAGCACGCGCTTCATCGTTCCCGGTCAGGCGGAGGAGGACACCAAACAGGCCGTCCCCTATTCGCTGGAGGCCGAGCAGCAGCTGCTGGGCGCCCTGCTGACCAACAACGATGTCTTCGACCGGGTCAGCCAGATCATCAAGTCGGACCACTTCTATCACCCGGTGCATTCGCGCATCTTCGACATCTGCGCCGAGCGTATCCGCAAGAACGCCTTGGCCAGCCCCGTCACGATCAAGGCCTTCCTGGAACATGACGAGGGGTTGAAGGAACTGGGCGGCCCCGCCTATCTGGCGCGCATGGCGGCGGCGGCGATCAGCGCCTATGCCGCGCGCGACTATGCCCAGATGATCCGCGAATTCGCCCTGCGGCGGGAATTGATGCAGCTGGGCCAGGACATCGCCGCCCGCGCCCAGACCGTCGAGGTGGGCGACGATGCCGAGGAACAGATCAAGGCCGCGGAACAGACGCTCTACAAGCTTGGCGAGGCAGGGGTCGCCGAGCGCGGCTTCCAGAGCTTTCTGAAGGCGGTCACGGGCGCCGTGCAGGCCGCCAACGCCGCCTATCAGCGCGACGGCAAGCTGTCGGGGATATCGACCGGGCTGATCGACCTGGACGCCAAGATGGGCGGGTTGAACAATTCGGACCTGATCATCCTGGCCGGGCGCCCGTCGATGGGGAAAACATCGCTGGCCACGAACATCGCCTTCAACATCGCAAAGGCCCACAAGATGGGCGAAAAGCCCGACGGCACCCAAGGCTCGGTCGAAGGCGGCGTTGTGGGCTTTTTCAGCCTGGAAATGTCCGCCGAACAGCTGGCCGCCCGGATCCTGTCCGAGGCCGCCGAGGTGCCGTCCGAACGCATCCGTAGCGGCAACATGGACGAGGCCGAGTTCCGCCGCTTTGTCGAGGCCGCCCATGCGCTGCAGAACTGCCCGCTTTACATCGACGACACGCCCGCGCTGCCCATCAACCAGCTGGCCGCGCGGGCGCGCAAGCTGAAACGGACGCATGGGCTGGACGTGCTGATGGTCGACTATCTTCAGCTGCTGAAGGCGGCGACCGCCAAGGACAGCCGAGTGAACGAAGTGTCGGAAATCACGCAGGGCCTGAAGGCCGTCGCCAAGGAGCTGAACATCCCCGTCATCGCCCTGTCGCAGCTGTCGCGTCAGGTCGAGAACCGCGAGGACAAGCGCCCGCAGCTTTCGGACCTGCGCGAATCCGGCTCGATCGAGCAGGACGCCGACATCGTGATGTTCGTGTTCCGCGAGGAATACTACAAGGAACGCGAAAAGCCATCGGACAGCGACCTGGACGCGATGGCCAAGTGGCAGCAGGTGATGGAGAACGTCCACGGCAAGGCCGAGGTCATTTTGGGCAAGCAGCGCCACGGCCCGATCGGCACGGTCGAGCTGGCCTTCGAAGGACAGTTCACCCGCTTTGGCAATCTGGCGCGCGATCGTCAGACGCAATGGGAATAGGCCTGCCGGTCCCGGCGGCCACCGTCGGGCTGCTTCTGGCGTCCAACATCTTCATGACCGCCGCCTGGTACGGCCATCTGAAGTTCAAGACGGCGCCCCTGCTCACGGTGATCTTCGTCAGCTGGGGAATCGCCTTTTTCGAATACGTGCTGCAGGTGCCCGCCAACCGCATCGGCCACGGGCATTTCAGCGCAGCACAGCTGAAGACCATCCAGGAGGTGATCAGCCTGTCGGTGTTTGCGATCTTTTCCTGGGCCTATCTGGGCGAAAGGATCGGCTGGCAGCACGGCATCGGGTTTTCGCTGATCTGCCTGGGCGCCTGGTTCATCTTCCACGATTTCGGCTGACAGCTACGCCGGATCTGGCCTTGGCCCTCCGGGCGGTCTAGAAGCGCATCCGGAACTGCACGATGTGCAACTCCGGCCCTGCCGCAAAGGGAAGCCCATGACCACCCGCACGCCCCCCCATCTGCTGACCCTCGTGGCGCTGTCCGGCGTATCGGCCCTGTCGATGAACGTCTTCCTGCCCTCACTGCCGGGCATGGCGCGGTATTTCGACGTGGATTACGGCGTGATGCAGCTGTCGGTTTCGGCCTATATCGGGGCCAGTGCGCTGCTGCAGCTGCTGGGCGGCCCCATCAGCGACCGGTTCGGCCGCCGGCCGGTGGTGATTTGGGGGCTGGTCAGTTTCCTGCTGGCAACGGTCGGCACGCTGCTGGCCACGGACGCCACGACCTTTCTGATCTTCCGCCTGCTGCAATCCGTCATCACCGTCTGCATGCTGGTGCCGCGCGCGGTGATCCGCGACCTTTACGATGGCAACCGCGCCGCCTCGATGCTGGGCTATGTCACAATGGGCATGGCGGTGGTGCCAATGATGGCGCCGGTCTTCGGCGGGGTGCTGGACGAATGGTTCGGTTGGCAGGCGAACTTTGCGGTAATGGGACTGTTGGGTATCGCGGTGCTGGCCATCGCCTTGCGCGACATGGGCGAAACCGTGCGCGGCGGGGGGATGCCGCTGCGCGCGCAGATGGTGAATTATCCGATCCTAGCGCGATCGCACCGTTTCTGGGGCTATTGCCTGGCAGCGACGCTGTCATCGGGGGCGTTCTTCGCCTATCTGGGCGGCGCGCCCTTTGTGGGCGAACAGGTGTTCGGACTGACGCCGGCACAGGTCGGATATTGGTTCGCCGCGCCCTCCATCGGCTACCTGATCGGGAACTTTCTGTCGGCGCGGTTTTCCCAGCACCTGGGTCTGAACCGGATGATCCTGATGGGCGCCGTCACCTGTCTGGCGGCCCTTGGCCTTGCGCTGCTGGCTGATCTGGCGGGGCTGGTGCGGCCCCTGATCTTTTTTGGCGCCATTGCCGTGATGGGCCTGGGCAACGGCATGGTGCTGCCCAACGCCAATGCCGGCATGATGAGCGTGCGGCCCGAACTGGCAGGGACGGCATCCGGGCTGGGCGGCGCCCTTGCCGTGGCGGGGGGTGCGGCGCTGTCGGCGCTGGCCGGCGCGCTGCTGCAACCGGGCAGCGGGGCGACGCCTCTGTTGGCGATCATGTGCGCCTCGGCCTTCGGCTCTCTGGTCGCGATCCTGTGGGTCTTTCGCCGCGAAGGGCAGCTATCCCGCCAAGGCTGACAGGACTTGCCCGACCCTCTTTGCAACAGCTAGAACCAGCTTTGCAAAAGGACGGAGCAGATCATGGCCACGCAAAAGATCTATGCCGGCAGTGCGCTGCGCGAAACACGGGCCCGCGCCAGCCTGACGCAGCGCCGCTTTGCAGAGTCCTTGGGCGTCTCGCTGCCTTATCTGTCGCAGATGGAAAACAACCACCGGCCGATCAGCGCCGGCGTCCTGCTACGGCTGGCACAGGAATACGGCATCGACCTGACCACCCTTGCGGCCGGTGACGCACAGCGCATGGTCATCGACATGCAGGAGGCGCTAGCCGATCCCCTGTTCGACAGCACCCCGCCCCTGGCCGACCTGCGCCTGGCTGCGACCAATGCGCCGGTGCTGGCCCGCGCCTTCCTGGACCTTTATCGCGCGCATCGCGAAGGGCAGGAACGCCTGGCTGCGCTGGACGAGGCCATCGGAACCGCCGGCCAGAACGCCCTGACTACCCCTTGGGAGGAGGTGCGCGACTTTTTCCACTACTGCGACAACTACATCGATGCGGTGGACCGCGCGGCCGAACGCTTTGCCTGCCCCGACGGACAGCGGGGCGATCTGTGGCAAAGGGCCGTCGCCGCGCTGTCGGCCAGCAACATCCATGTGCAGTTGACCGAACTGCCGGCAAATTCGGTGTTCCGCCGCCAAGGCAACCATCTGCTGGTGAATGCCGCCGCCGAGGCGCCCACGCGTCTGTTCCAGCTGCTGCACCTGGTCGCGCTGGAACGCCAAGGCGACCTGCTGGGCGCGACGCTGGACCTGGCGCGGTTTCGCAGCGCCACCGCGCGCGAGATCGCCCGTGTCGGCATGGCCAATTATTTCGCAGGGGCGGCGCTGATGCCTTATCGCCATTTCCTGGCCGCTGCCCGGACCGAGCGGCACGACCTGGAACGGCTGTCCCACCTGTTCGGCGCCTCGCTGGAACAGGTCGCGCATCGGCTGTCGACGATGCAACGGCCGGGCGCCAAGGGGGTGCCCTTCTTTTTCGTCCGTGTCGATCAGGCCGGCACCATCACCAAGCGCCATTCGGCCACGCGCCTGCAATTCGCCCGCTTTGGCGGCGCCTGCCCGCTGTGGAACGTGCATCAGGCCTTTGAACAACCGGGGCGCTTCCTGCGGCAGCTGGCCGAGACGCCGGACGGGGTACGCTATCTGCTGCTGGCGCGGGACGTGTCGAAACATGCGGGCGCCTTCAATGCCCCGGTGCGCCGCTTTGCCATCGGTCTGGGGGTGGAGGTGACGCAGGCCGAAGGGATGGTCTATGCCGACGGACTGGACCTGACCAAGCCGCGCGCCTTCGAGCCGATCGGGATCTCGTGCCGCATCTGCCCGCGGCCGGATTGTCATCAGCGGTCTGTCCCGCCCATCGACCGGCCCCTGCGGATCCCGTCGGACAGGGACGGGCCGCTGCCCTATGAGATCAGCTGATAAACCACCAAAACAGTCATATATTCGGCGGCATCCCGCCGAGCAGGGCGAGGTTTCGCGCATGGGGCGAGTGCCTGCGGCCCTCCCTGTTGCCACGAAGGCACAGGTCATGTTTACCGGCGTCTGAACGGAACCTGGGCGCCATTTCATTTGTCGGGCGTGCCATTCAGGGGACAGTGCCTGCAATGACGGTCATGGATCGATTAAACGTATCGCTTGGAAAATGGATGCCGGAACAGCGCCTTTCCCTGCGATCCGAAGACACCACCCGTGTTGTGCGCCTTCGCCCCCTCACCCAGATCCTGGGCTTGGGCGGTATCACGGTGATGTGCGCTTGGACGTTGGTCGCCAGTTCCTTCCTGGTTATCGACACCGTCAGCGCGGGCGGGTCCCAGGATCAGGTCATGCGGGTCCAAGCCTCGTTCGAGGAGCGCCTGAACCAGCTGCAACTGGAGCGCGACGCCCGGGCGGCAGAGGCGCTGGCAGCCCAAAACCGGTTCGCGGTCGCGCTGGACCAGGTGTCACAGATGCAGACGCAGCTGCTGACATCGGAGGAACGGCGCCGCGAGATGGAGGCCGGCATGGCTTCGGTTCAGGCCAACCTGCGCGACGCGGTGGCCGAACGCGACGCCACCCTGGCCAGCGGCGATGCCGCGGGCGAGGACATGACCGACCGCAGCGATGAATTTTCGGTGGCCCTGGACATCCTGTCGGGCGAGCTGCGCAGCGCCGCCGACCAGCGTGCCAAAGCCGTCCAGGAAGCCGAGGAGGCCCGCCTGGCCGCCCACGAACTGCAGGTCGAGCGCGACCAGATCCTGGCCCGCAACGACGAGATCCTGACCCAGCTGGAGGATGCCGTCACCGTTTCGGTCGCACCGCTGGACGACGTGTTCCGCTCGGTCGGCATGAACCCTGACGAGGTGCTGCGCACGATCCGCAGCGGCTATTCCGGCCAGGGCGGTCCGCTGACGCCCATGTCCTATTCGACCCGCGGCAATGCGGCGCTGAGCCAGGGCGAAACGAAGGCGCGCCAGATCATCGTCACGCTGGACCAGATGAACACCTATCGCATCGCGATTGAAAAGCTGCCGCTGGCCATGCCGGTCCGGCAGAATTTCCGCTATACTTCCGGCTTCGGCCGCCGCTGGGGTCGCATGCATGAAGGCATCGACATGGCCGGGCCGGTGGGCACACCCATTCACGCGACGGGTGACGGCGTCGTGACCTTTGCCGGGCGCAAGGGCGCCTATGGCAACCTGATCACGATCCAGCACGAACTGGGCACGGAAACGCGCTATGGCCACCTGAACCGCATCGGCGTCAAAGTCGGTCAAAGGGTGTCGCAAGGTGAACACATCGGTGATATGGGGAATACCGGACGCTCGACCGGGCCGCATCTTCACTATGAAGTTCGGATGAAGGGTCGGGCCGTGGACCCGATGAGCTTCATCAAGGCAGCAGACAATGTTCAGTAAGACCCGTGTGACCGAGAACCGTCCCCAGCAGACCCCCACCCCCCAGACCGCCACGCCCGAAGCCGCCCCGATCGCCTTGCCCGAACGCGGGTTCGAGGCCCAGGCTGCCGCCCCTGCGTTGCGCAGCCGCACGACGCCCTCGGTTCTTTCGCCGGATCTGACTGTGGTCGGCAACATCAAGACGCAGGGCGACATCCAGGTCGAGGGCACGGTCGAGGGCGACATCCGCGCGCATCAGCTGACCATCGGCGAAACGGCGACCATCAAGGGCGAGATCGTGGGCGACGACGTGATCGTTCATGGTCGGGTCATCGGCCGGGTCCGGGGCCTGAAGGTGCGCCTGACTGCCACCGCGCGGGTCGAGGGCGATATCATTCACAAGACCATCGCCATCGAATCGGGCGCCCATTTCGAAGGTTCGGTCCAGCGCCAGGAAGACCCGCTGAACAACGGCGGCACCAAGAAGCTGGCCGCCCCGGCCGAGTGATCGCCGCCGCATCTGTCGACCCGGCCCGCCTCGGCGGGCCTTTTTCGTGGCCGCATGTCCGATGCTTCCAGAAAATCGTTCCACGGTCTTCAAACTGCCCGCCCCCGGTGCAAGACTGCCGCAGCATTGCCAAGGGAGACTGCGATGAAGCTGCTGAGATACGGACCGGCCGGCCAGGAAAAGCCGGGCCTGCTGGATGCCGATGGCCGGGTTCGGGATCTGTCGGCGCAGTTGCCCGACCTTCGCGGCGACAGCCTCCTGCCGGACGCCCTGGCGCGGCTGGCGGCGCTGGATCCCCTGACCCTGCCGCTGGTTTCCGATCAGCCGCAACAGGACCTGCGCCTTGGTCCTTGCGTCGCCGGCGTCGGCAAGTTCATCGGCATCGGGCTGAACTATGCCGATCATGCCGCAGAATCCGGCATGGATGTCCCGTCAGAACCGGTTCTGTTCACCAAGTGGACAAGCTGCATTGCCGGACCTGATGACGACCTGCAGTTGCCTGCAGGTTCCACCTCCACCGATTGGGAGGTAGAGCTTGGCATCGTGATCGGCGCCGGCGGCCGCAACATCCCCGAGACTGAGGCGCTGGACCGGGTGGCCGGCTATTGTGTCGTCAACGACATCAGCGAACGCGAATGGCAGACGCAGCGTGGCGGCACCTGGGACAAGGGCAAGGGACATGACGGTTTCGGTCCCATCGGCCCCTGGCTGGTCACGCGGGACGAGATCCCCGACCCCCAAGACCTGCGCCTGTGGCTGGAGCTGGACGGCAGGATGCGCCAGGACGGCAGCACCCGCACGATGGTCTTCGGCGTGGCCGAACTGGTCAGCTACTGCTCTCGCTTCACGACGCTGGAACCGGGGGACCTGATCACCACCGGCACCCCGCCGGGCGTGGGCATGGGGCAGAAGCCGCCGGTTTATCTGCGCGGCGGACAGGTCATGCGCCTTGGCATTGACGGTCTGGGAAATCAGACGCAGCGCGTCATCGGAGCCTGAAGCCGTGACGGGATCGATCATCATCACCGGCGCAGGCAGCGGTATCGGGCAGGCCTGTGCGCGCCATTTCCTGGCGCAGGGCTGGAGTGTGGGCCTGATCGGCCGCAACGCCGCCGCGCTGGAGGACAGCGCCCAGAACCATGACCGGGCACTGATCCTGCCCTGCGACGTCACCGACGATCACGCGGTAGACGCGGCCTTCGCCCAAGCGGTGACGCAATGGGGACGGCTGGACGTGCTGTTCAACAACGCCGGGCGGGCGGCGCCCATCGCCGATCCCGACCGGCTGCCCGCGCAGGTTTTCCGCGACGTGATCGCGGTCAACGTGACGGGTATGTTCCTCTGCGCGCGCGCGGCCTTTGCCGCGATGCGGACGCAGTCGCCGCAGGGCGGGCGGATCATCAACAACGGATCGGTATCTGCGCATGTGCCGCGTCCGGGTTCGGTCGCCTACACGACCTCTAAACATGCGGTGACGGGGCTGACGCGCAGCCTGTCGCTGGACGGACGGGGGCTGAACATCGCCTGCGGGCAGATCGACATCGGCAATGCCGGAACCGAACTGCTGCGCCAGGCCAGCGCCGGAAACCCGGATGCGGAACCGATGATCGATGTCCAGACGGTGGCCGAGGCGGTTTGGCAGATGGCCACCCTGCCCCGAGGCGCCAACATGCAGTTCATGACCCTGATGGCGACCCAGATGCCCTATATCGGGCGCGGCTAGTCCGCGTCCGGCATCAGGCGGCGATAGAGGTGCCAGCTGGCGTGCCCCAGCACCGGCAGCACAACAAAGAGGCCCAGGAAGGCGGGCAGGATCGCTAGGAACAGCAGCCCCGCGATCAGCGCCGCCCAGACCGCCAGCACGCCCAGATTCTGCAGCAACGCCCGGACTGAGGCGATGATGGCGGTAATGAAGTCGACCTCGCGATCCAGCAGCAGCGGCAGCCCGACGACGGTAAAGGCGTAGAGCACCACCGCGAAGGCGCCGCCGACCACCGCGCCGGTGATCAGCATTGCCAGGCCTCGCCCCTCAGTCAGCATCGCGGCCGAGCTGGTGATATGGGTCAGGGAGGCCGTCCCCAGGAACAGCGCAAAGATGGTATGCGCCACGAAGACCCAAAACATGAACAGCAGCAGGATCACCATGGCTATCGATGGCACTTGCCGGTCCTTCTGCGCAACCACCACACCGATGACCCGCCGCCAGTCCAAGGGCAGCCCGGCTTCGATCCGGCGGCTGACCTCGTAAAGGCCCACGGCCGCGAAGGGTGCGATCAAAGGAAAGCCCAGAACAAAGGGAATCAGCCACCAGTCGCGGCCCACAGCCAGCGCCACGGCTGCAATGACCAGCCCGCCCGCCGCATAGAAGGCCGAAAAAAGCAGCCCAAAGGCCGGGGCGCGGCGGAAATCACGCCAGCCAAGCCGCAGCGCGGCGGTCAGGTCGGACAGGCTCAGGACGGCGGGTTCGGGCAGGATGTCGGCGTCAGGCATGCCAGCTTGGGCCATGGATAATCCTCCATGTTTTCTGCGCGCTCATGATCAGGCTAAGTCATGAACCCAAGGTCTGGCAATGAAAACCGCAGGGTCAGCCGAAGCGGCGCAGCAGCGCGTCGCCGACCGGGGGGCTTACAAACTTGGACACATCCCCCCCAAGCCGCGCGATTTCCTTGACCAGCTTTGAAGCTATCGCCTGCCGGCGGGCGTCAGCCATCATGAAGACCGTTTCGATGCTGCTGTCCAGGGCACGGTTCATGCCGACCATCTGGAACTCGTATTCGAAATCCGCGACGGCGCGCAGGCCGCGCACGATGATGGTGGCGCCCACGTCGCGGGCGCAGTCGATCAGCAGGTTCTCGAACGGGTGCACCAGGATCTCGCCCCCGGTGCGGGCGGCGATCGCGTCGCATTCGGCCTGCACCATCGACACGCGTTCTTCCAGGTTGAACAGCGGGCCCTTATCGCGGTTGATCGCGACGCCGATCACCAGCCGGTCGACCAGCGCCATGGCGCGCTGGATGATGTCGATATGCCCCAGGGTGATGGGGTCGAAGGTGCCGGGATAGAGGCCGATGCGCATTCAGGTGCGTCCTTGATCAGGGTCTCGGCCTCAGGCAAAGCCCATTTGCCCCCGAATTGCAAGATTGCGGGCAGGAGCGACGATGCGTCAGCTTCCCATGATCATTCCGGTCAGTGCCTCTTTTTCGGCCGCCAGCTCCTTCAGGCGCCCGCTGACCGCATCCCCGATCGAGATGACGCCCAGCATCTGTCCCTGATCGTCCACCACGGGCATGTGCCGGAACCGGCCCTGGGTCATCCGCTCCAGAATGGTCAGCGCGTCTTCTCCGGTGGTGCAGGTCTGGACGGCGCGGGTCATCACCTCGCCGATGGGCTGGGACAGGACCCCGACGCCGTTGCGGCCCAGCTGCCGGACGATGTCGCGTTCCGACAGGATGCCCTCGGGGCGCATGCCGTCCGATGACACGACAACAGCACCGATCCGCTGTTCGGCCAGCAGGGCCGCAGCCTCGCCCAAGGTCGCGTTCGGACCGATGGTCACGATAGAACCGGCCTCAATTCCCGGTTTGCCGGAATTCGACTTCATCGACAGCAACTGCTTGACCAGCATGGTACGCCCCCCTTTGCGACTTTCTTCCCTTTATCTTTTGCGGCGAAACGGGCGCCGTCAAGCCCGACCATCGCCTGCCGTCGGCAGCAGGCCCTCCAGCCGGGCGACCTCGGCACGGATGCCCCGCGCCAGCGCCTCGGCCAGCAGGGTCAACCGGCGCGAGGCGCGGTCGTCGGCATGTCGGATCATCCAGAAGCTGCGCCGCAGCGCGATGCGGTCGGCCAGCACCCGCCTGACGCCGGGGGCGAAGGGGATCGCGAAGTCATGGACAATCCCCAGCCCCGCCCCCGCCCGCACCGCCTGCATCTGGACCGCCACCGAGTTCGAGCTGATCTGCGCGGTCTCGACCCCGGTCGCGGACAGATAATCCAGCTCGCGATCGAAGATCATGTCGGGGATATAACTGATCATGCGGTGCCCCTGCAGGTCGGCCAGGTCGTGCAGGGGCGGATGGCGCGACAGGTAATCCTCGTGGCCCGCCAGATGCAGCTGGTAGTCCGTCAGACGCTGCACGACCAGCCGCCCGGTGTCGGGGGGTGACACGGCGATGGCCATGTCGGCCTCGCGCCGGGTCAGGTTCACCACCCGCGGCAAGGCGACGATCTGGATCTCCAGCCCCGGATGGGCCTCGCACAGGTCGCGCGCCACCTGCGGCAGCAGATAGTTGGCGCAGCCGTCCGGGGCGCCGATCCGCAGCTGGCCGGTGATGCCCGCATCGGCGCGCACCCCCTCGGCCGCGGCGGCGGCTGCCTGTTCGGCCGCCTCGGCCGGGGCCACCAGCCGCGCCCCCTCGGCCGTCAGCTGATAGCCTTGTGGCGTTTTCAAAAACAGCGCCGCCCCTACTGCGCCTTCCAGCCGTGCCACGCGCCGCCCGACGGTCGAGGCATCCATTGCCAGCCTGCGCCCCGCCGCCGACAGGCTTTCGGCCCGTGCAACGGCCAAGAAAATGCGCAGGTCATCCCAGTCCATTGCCGCCCTTTGCAGAAATGCAAAACCCTTTTGCCACCCTGCCCCTTTATCCGGCAAATCCGCAAGACTAACCTGCCCGCAACCAAGCACAGGAGGATGCCATGAAAGAGATTCATCACTGGGTCGACGGCAAGGAAACCAAAGGCACGTCGGGCCGCTTTGCCGATGTGTTCAACCCGGCCACCGGCGAGGTTCAGGCCCGCCTGTCGCTGGCAACGAAGGCCGAGCTGGACCATGCGGTCGAACGCGCGGCCGAAGCCCAGGTGAAATGGGGCGCGACCAACCCGCAGCGCCGCGCCCGCGTGATGATGGAGTTCGTGCGCCTCATCAACCGCGACATGGACAAGCTGGCGGAGGTGCTGTCCAGCGAACATGGCAAGACCTTCCCGGATGCCAAGGGTGACATCCAGCGCGGGCTGGAGGTGATCGAGTTCTGCATCGGCGCGCCCCACCTGTTGAAGGGCGAATTCACCGACAGCGCCGGCCCCGGCATCGACATGTATTCCATGCGCCAGCCGCTTGGCGTGGTCGCGGGCATCACGCCCTTCAACTTTCCGGCCATGATCCCGCTGTGGAAGATGGGCCCCGCGCTGGCCTGCGGCAATGCGATGATCCTCAAGCCCTCGGAGCGGGACCCGTCCGTGCCCCTGATGCTGGCGAAGCTGCTGCAGGAGGCCGGCCTGCCCGACGGCGTCATGCAGGTGGTGAACGGCGACAAGGACTGCGTGGACGCGATCCTGGACAACCCGGTGATCCAGGCGGTGGGCTTTGTCGGATCGACCCCGATCGCGCAGTACATCTATGAACGCGCCGCCCAGAACGGCAAGCGCGCGCAATGCTTTGGCGGCGCCAAGAACCACATGATCATCATGCCCGACGCCGACCTGGACCAGGCCGCCGACGCGCTGGTGGGTGCGGGCTATGGTGCGGCGGGCGAACGCTGCATGGCAATCTCGGTCGCGGTGCCGGTGGGCGAGAAGACCGCCGATGCGCTGATCGAAAAGCTGGTCCCGCGGATCGAAAAGCTGAAGGTCGGACCCTGGACCGCCGGCGACGACATCGACTATGGCCCCGTCGTCACCAAGGCCGCCAAGGAGAACATCCTGCGCCTGGTGCAGTCGGGCGTCGATCAGGGCGCTGAACTGGTCGTCGACGGACGCGACTTCAACCTGCAGGGCTACGAGGACGGCTTTTTCGTGGGTCCGCACCTCTTCGACCGCGTGACGCCCGACATGGACATCTACAGGACCGAGATCTTCGGCCCCGTCCTGACCACCGTCCGCGCCGCCAGCTATGAAGAGGCGATCGGCCTGGCGATGGACCACGAATACGGCAACGGCACCGCGATCTATACCCGCGACGGCGACACCGCGCGCGATTTCGCCAGCCGAATCAACATTGGCATGGTGGGCATCAACGTGCCGATCCCGGTGCCGCTGGCCTATCACACCTTTGGCGGGTGGAAGAAATCGGGCTTTGGCGACCTGAACCAGCACGGCCCGGACGCGTTCCGCTTTTATACGCGCACCAAGACCGTGACCGCGCGCTGGCCCTCGGGCATCAAGGAAGGCGGAGAGTTCAACTTCAAGGCGATGGAGTGATCCGTCTTTCCTGAAGGGACGCCCCGGGGGGTCCGGGGGGCTGGCCCCCCGGNGGGGCTGGCCCCCCGGCCGTCGCGGGACGCAAGTCTTGCCACCCCCGGCGCATCCAGGTCGCGGCCCGCAGGATAGGACCACGATGACGAGCGAACCTGACTTCACCTTGGGCATCGAGGAGGAATATCTTCTTGTCGATGCCGAAACCGGGCAGCTGGCCCACGCGCCCGACGCCCTGATGTCGGCCTGCAAGTCCGACCTGGGCGACCAGGTCAGCCCCGAGTTCCTGCGCTGCCAGATCGAGATCGGCACCCCCGTGTCGGCAAACATCCGCGAGGCCCGCGACCACCTGCGTAACCTACGCGGCACCGTCGCCCGCCATGCGGCCGAGCACGGGCTGGCGCCCATCTCGGCCTCGTGCCATCCCTTTGCAGATTGGCGCGACCAGGATCACACCGACAAGGATCGCTACAATCAGCTGTCGCGTGACATGGGTGGCGTTGCGCGGCGAATGCTGATCTGCGGGATGCATGTGCATGTGGGCATCCCCGACCCCGCCACCCGAATCGACCTGATGAATCAGATGTCGTATTTCCTGCCGCATCTTCTGGCGCTGTCAGCCTCCAGCCCCTTCTGGATGGCCGAGGATACGGGCCTTGCCTCGTACCGCACCACCGTATTCGGAGATATGCCCCGGACCGGCCTGCCCCCATATATGAACAGCTGGTCCGAATTCGAACGCTCGGTGGGCGCCCTGACCAGCCTGGGCATCATTGAGGACAGCAGCAAGATCTGGTGGGACCTGCGCCCCAGCAACAAGTTCCCGACGCTGGAGACCCGCATCTGCGACGCCTGCCCCCGCATCGAGAACGCCGTGACGCTGGCTGCGCTGATCCAGGCGACGCTGCGGATGCTGTGGCGCCTGTCACGCCGCAACCAGCGCTGGCGGCAGTATGACAGCTTTCTGCTGGGCGAGAACCGGTGGCGCGCAGCCCGCTATGGCACGACCGAGGGGCAGATCGATTTCGGCGCCGGGGCGATCATCCCCTTCACCCAGATCGCCGAGGATTGGCTGGCACTGATTGCCGAGGATGCCGATGCGCTGGACAGCCAGCCCGCCGTCGCGCGCCTGCGCGAGATGGTTGCGGAAGGCACTGCGGCCGAAACGCAGCGCGCCGTCGCGGCGCAAGCGCGTGCCCGGGGCGCCGATGATGCCGAGGCCCTGCGCGCCGTGACCCGCCACCTGATCGAGGAGTTTCGCCGCGACCTCTGAACCCTTGCAACATTGTCGCAACATCTGCCAATTAAACGCATGTTCAATTCGCGCAGCTCTGGGGAGGGACGCCGCATGGATTTCGCACTGACCGAGGAACAGCAGGCCATCTTTGACATGGCCTGTGATTTCGGCCAAGCCCGCATCGCGCCGCATGCCCGCACCTGGGAGGCAGACGGCACCATTCCCCGCGACTTGTGGCCCGAGGTAGCCGAGCTGGGCTTGGGCGGGATCTATGTGGGCGAGGAACACGGTGGCACCGGCCTCAGCCGGCTGGACGCCACGCTGGTCTTTGAGGCGCTGTCGATGGCCTGCCCCTCGGTCGCCTCCTTCCTGTCGATCCACAACATGTGCGGGGGCATGATCGACAAGTTCGGTTCGGCCGAGACCAAGGAACGCTGGCTGCCGGCCCTGTGCCGGATGGAGCGGATCTTCAGCTATTGCCTGACCGAGCCCGGCAGCGGCTCGGACGCGGCGGCCCTGCGGACGCGCGCCGATCGCAGCGACCAGGGCTGGCGGCTGAACGGCACCAAGGCCTTCATCTCGGGCGGCGGCTATTCCGACGCCTATATCGTGATGGTCCGCACCGGCGAGGACGGCCCCAAGGGGATCAGCACCGTCATCGTTGAGGACGGCACGCCCGGCCTGTCCTTTGGCGGGCTGGAGGACAAGATGGGCTGGCGGTCCCAGCCGACGGCCCAGGTCCAGTTCGACGATTGCGTGATCCCCGGTTCGAACCTGCTGGGAGAAGAGGGGCGCGGCTTTTCCTATGCCATGGCCGGTCTGGACGGCGGACGCCTGAACATCGCGGCGGCAGCCTTGGGCGGCGCGCAGGCGGCGCTGGACGCGACGCTGACCTACATGGGCGAAAGGCGGGCCTTCGGCAAATCGCTGGACCAGTTCCAGGCCCTGCAGTTCCGACTGGCCGAGATGGAGACTGCGCTGCAATGCAGCCGGATCTTCCTGCGCCAGGCCGCCTGGAAGCTGGATCAGGGAGCGCCGGACGCCAGCAAGTTCTGCGCCATGGCCAAGCTTCACGTCACCGACCGCGCCTTCGAGGTGGCCAACCAGTGCCTTCAGCTGCATGGTGGCTATGGCTATCTTGCCGATTACGGGATCGAAAAGATCGTGCGCGACCTGCGCGTGCATCAAATCCTGGAAGGCACGAACGAGATCATGCGGCTGATCGTCAGCCGCGCGCTTCTGGCCGAACGGGGGTAATCTTGGACGACCTGCACATCCGCATCACCGGCCATGCCGGCCGCATCACCTTTACCCGGCCCAAGGCGTTGAACGCCCTCAGCCACCCGATGGCGCTGGCGATGCACCAGGCGCTGCTGAACTGGAGGGACGATCCGCGGGTCGCGCTGGTCATCATCGACGCCCAAGGCGACCGGGCATTCTGCGCGGGCGGCGACATCGCCGCGGTCTATCACGCCGGCCGCGCGGGCGATCACCAACTGGGGCGCACCTTCTTTCGCGACGAATACCGGCTGAACGCGGCGATCGCCGATTACCCAAAGCCGATCGTGGCCTTCATGCAGGGTTTCGTCATGGGCGGCGGCGTGGGGGTTGGTGGCCATGCCAGCCACCGCATCGTGGGGGACAGCACGCGGATCGCCATGCCCGAAAGCGGCATCGGCCTGATCCCCGACGTCGGCGGCACATGGCTGCTATCTCGCGCGCCGGGACGGATCGGCGAATATCTGGCACTGACCGGTGCGCGGATGGAGGCGGGCGACGCGATCCATGCAGGCTTTGCCGACATCTATCTGCCCGAGGCGCAGTGGCCCGACCTGATCACACGGCTGGAGCAGACGGGCGACACCGCCCTGATCCGCGGCAAGCGCCCCCCCGAAGCCCCCTTGGCCGGGCGCGACCTGTCGGCCTTTGGCGGCCGCCATCTGCCCGACATCATCGACGCGCTGGAGAAAGAGGGCGAGGACGAGATCCTGGCCACGCTGCGCCGCAATTCGCCCTTGTCCATGGCCGCGGGACTGGTGATGGTCCGCGCTGCCCGCGGCGACACGCGGATGCAGCAGGCGCTGAGCCGCGAATTCCGCTTCACCGCCCGCGCCACGGCCGAGTCTGATTTCCTGGAAGGGGTGCGGGCGCAGATCATCGACAAGGACCGCCGGCCGGCCTGGCAGGCGGAACCGTCGACCGAGAGGGTGCAGGCGCTGCTGGCGCCGCTGGAAGAAGACGAATTGCTGTGGGAGGATGCGCAATGAAGATCGGGTTCATCGGGCTGGGCAACATGGGCGCGCCCATGGCCGCCAATCTGGCCGCAGCCGGACATCAGGTGACGGGTTTCGACACCGCCGCCCCCGAGCCCGAGGGCGTGACCGCCGCCGCCAGCGCGGCCGAGGCGGCACGGGACGCTGATGTTGTCATCACCATGCTGCCCAACGGACAGATCCTGCGCAGCGTCGCGGCCCAGGTCATTCCCGCCATGCCAGCGGGGGCGGTGCTGTGCGACTGTTCGACCGTGGACGTGGACAGCGCCCGCGCGGTCGCCGAACAGGCCCGCGCCGCGGGACTGGGCGCGCTGGATGCACCGGTGTCGGGTGGCATCGGTGGCGCGCAGGCCGGCACCTTGACCTTCATGGTCGGCGGCGTCGGCGCCGATTTCGCCCGGGTAGCCCCTCTGTTCGAGGTGATGGGACAAAAAGCCGTGCATTGCGGCGACAGCGGCGCGGGTCAGGCTGCAAAAATTTGCAACAACATGATCCTGGGCGTCACGATGATCGCCACCTGCGAAGCTTTCGCTTTGGCCGACAGGCTGGGCCTTGATCGCCAAAAGATGTTCGACGTCGTTTCGACCAGTTCGGGCTACAGCTGGAGCATGAACGCCTATTGCCCGGCGCCGGGGGTGGGGCCAGTCTCGCCCGCCGATAACGGCTACAAGCCGGGCTTCGCGTCCGAACTGATGCTGAAGGACCTGAACCTGTCGCAGCAGGCCGCCAGCTCGGCCGGGGCCGAAACGCCGATGGGAGCGTTGGCACGCCAACTCTACGAGGACTTTGTCGAGCGCGAGGACGGCAGGGGCCGCGATTTCTCGGCCATGCTCTCCCGCTTTGTGGGGCATATGCCTTAGGTCGCAGCGGACTTAGACCGAAGGATAGGTAGAAAAATTAACCTTTTCCATGCTCTACTTCTCCAAGCGGCACCCAGGCACAGGACGGGGACGAATGATCAGGCGGCATGTGATCATGGCAGGCGCGATGGCAGCCTGCGCCTGGCTTTCCTTCGCCACGATCATTTCGGGGCAGACCGAGGCAACCGGACTTTCGCCACAGCCCGCCGCCATACCGGTAGTCGGTGACACGCCGTTGCCCGCCCAAGTCCGCCTGATCAAGAACCTTGGCACCTTCGGCCTTGGCCCCGACCTGCCCGGCAGCCGCTATGCCATCGTGGGCAAGCACCTGGTCCGCATTGACGCGGAAAGCGGTCAGATCCTGTCGATCCTGCGGCCTCTTCCGGAGCTTAAGGACTAGGGCTGCGGCTTTGCGGCCTCACTGAACGGCAAAGGCACAACCTGGGGGAACCCAGTCACCGGGCCAGTGTTGAGCCAGACAACCATGTGAGGTTTCGATGACGCTGCTGCACCCCGTTGCCGCCGCAGCGGCAGGACTGGTGCTCGGTGTCACCGCCCTGACTGCTGCCAATGAGCCCGATCCGATCGCGATGCCAATGCTGTCCCCGCGGTGCGAGGGGGCACCCATCTGCGGTCCGCGGTTGCCCAGTTTTCAGGTGGGCGACATTGCGGTGGCTGAACACCTTCACCTGATCTCCCGTCCAGGTCTGTATGGACTGGCGATGCCGCCCCGGGGCGAACTTTATGCAGTGATGGACGGGCAGATTGTGCGCATCCATGCAGATACTGCCCAGGTGCGGTCAATCCTTCGCATGGCGCCGCGTATCCTCGACTAGAGCGTTGCGGTCTTAACCTGATACATA
>KZ836031.1 GCA_003255745.1 Paracoccus saliphilus | reverse complement strand
GCTCGCCGGACCTGACATGCTGCGCCTCGCGCCGCTCCTCGAACAGGCGAAAGAAGGCGGTCAGCGGCGTAGACAGCGCATGGCTGAGCGTTTGCAGCGTCGTCAGCGAAGGCGAGGTGATCCCGTTCTCGATCTTCGACAGCATGCCCACCGACAGCCCCGTCTTGCGCGCAAGATCGGCCACGGTCATCGAATGCTGCCTGCGGATGGCGCGCACCTCGCGCCCGATGGCGACCTGCAGGTCCTTTTCGCGGGGCGACGTGACGCGGTGGGGGTCCTGACCAAAGGCTGGCTCGGACGTCTTAGAGGTTGCTCGCACCTTCGGCATCGTCATCCTCCTTGCGCCAATCCATCATGTGCCAATCCGGGTCTGCTGCCAGTTTCCGGCAGCGGTGGTCAACCCACAATGGCACAGATCAGNGCCAGTTTCCGGCAGCGGTGGTCAACCCACAATGGCACAGATCAGGTCCCGCACCAGACGGGATTGACGCAACGTGATGTCCCCTTTGCCACAGGACCCAGGTGAGCGGTGGCGCAATCGGGCCTCAGTCGCAGATCGTTGGCCCTTGCCAGACCAAGCGCGGCCCCACGGCGCAAGGCACCGGGGAGCCGAACATGAAGTCATTGCGCTTGTCTGCTTGCGGCGGCAGGCCCGCCGGACGGGCCTGCCACGAATGGGCGCTTACATGCCCTGATACAGCGGGAACATCGCACACAGCGCCTTGACCTCGGACGCGACACGCGCCTCGACCTCGGCGTTCCCTTGGGGGCCGCTCGTGGCCAGTCCGTCGACGATCTGCACGATCCAACGGCCGATCTGGCGGAACTCGGTTTCACCAAAGCCGCGCGTCGTGCCTGCGGGCGAACCCAGTCGGACGCCCGACGTCACCGTCGGCTTTTCGGGGTCGAAGGGGATGCCGTTCTTGTTGCAGGTGATGTGGGCGCGACCAAGGGCGGATTCAGTGTCGTTGCCCTTGACCCCCTTGGGCCGCAGATCGACCAGCATCAGATGCGTGTCGGTGCCGCCGGTCACGATGTCCAGCCCGCCCTTCATCAGTTCGTCCGCCAGGGCCTGGGCGTTGGCGACGACCTGCTTGGTGTATTCTGTGAAATCCGGTCGCAGCGCCTCGCCGAAGGCCACGGCCTTGGCGGCGATGACATGCATCAGCGGCCCGCCCTGAAGTCCGGGGAAGATGGCCGAATTCACCTTTTTTGCAATATCAGGGTCATTCGTCAGGATCATCCCGCCGCGCGGTCCGCGCAGGGTCTTGTGCGTCGTCGTGGTTACCACATGGGCATGCGGGAAGGGCGAGGGGTAAAGCCCGGTCGCCACCAGCCCCGCGAAATGCGCCATGTCCACGATCAGATAGGCCCCCACCTGATCGGCGATCTGCCGCAGCCGGGCAAAGTCGATGATGCGGGGGATGGCCGATCCGCCGGCGATGAGCGCCTTTGGCCGATGTTCATTCGCCAGCACCTCGACCTGGTCATAGTCCAGCTGGCTGTCCTGCTGGCGCACCCCGTACTGGACCGCGTTGAACCACTTGCCCGACTGGTTGGGCTTGGCGCCATGGGTCAGGTGCCCGCCGGCATCCAGGCTCATCCCCAGGATCGTGTCGCCGGGCTGCAGCAGCGCCAGGAACACGCCCTGGTTGGCCTGACTGCCGCTGTTGGGTTGGACATTGGCGAAATCGCAGCCGAACAGGGCCTTGGCCCGATCGATCGCCAGCTCCTCGGCGATATCCACGAATTGGCAGCCGCC
>QKYL01000041.1 GCA_003255745.1 Paracoccus saliphilus | reverse complement strand
TGGAATGGTAAGGTGGCGTTTGTTTTTCCGGTTTTGTAGAGGGTTTGACGGGAAGGCCGTTGGCCTTCCATGCGGTCAGCCCGCCCTCGATCAGGTCGGCGTGGTATCCCATGGCGCGCAGCGTGTCGGCGGCCAGCGCCGCGCGCGCCGGAGGCGCACAGCACATGCACCCGGCCGGTGCCGCGCAAGGGCGGTCAGTTGCGGCTCCGCTGCCTCGGTGGTGGGATCGGCGCGCGCCTCCAATATCCCGCGCGGCACGTGCAGCGCGCCCGGCACGCGCCCTTCGGTGTCCCGTTCCGCCGGCTTGCGCACGTCCAGAACAAGATCACCCTGTTCGGCCGCCCCTGCGGCCTCGGGCGGAGAGATCGCCGCCACGCGACGGCGGGCATTTTCGACAAGCTCCTTCATGCTCAGGGTCTGGGCCATGATCTTTCTTTCTGGAAGCGGTTGACGGGGATCTTCAGGTAATGGTGGCCATCGTTCTCGGCGGCGGGCAGGCGGCCGCCGCGCAGGTTGATCTGCAGCGCGGCCAGGATGCGGTCGGGCGGCGCCAGGGTCGCGTCGCGCCGGTTGCGCAGCTTGATCCAGTCCTCGCGCCGCGTGCCGTCCTTGACAGGGCGGTTGGTGGCGCGGTGCTGGGCCACGCTCGCCTCCCATTGCGGCTCGTCGCGGTTGTCGCTGCCGTAGTCGTGCCCGACAAAGACGCGCGTCTGGCCGGGCAGGGCGAGAATGGCCTGGATCGAGTCCCACAGCGCCTCGGTCGTGCCGCCGGGGCAGTCCGCGCGCGAGGTGCCGACATCGGGCTGCATCAGCGTGTCATGGGTAAACGCCGCATCGCCGCAGACATAGGTGATCGAGCCGAGCGTGTGCCCCGGCGACAGCATCACCCGCACATCCAGATCGCCGATGCGCAAGGTCTCGCCGTCGGCGAGGAGCCGGTCGAAGTCGCGCGCCGGATCGAAGGCCGCAGGCAGGTTGTAGAAATCCCCCCAGATGCGGGCGATGTCCGGGGCCTTCTCGCCGATGGCCATGGGCGCGCCGGTCCGCTGCTTCAGCAGGGCCGAGGCCATGACGTGATCGGCATGCGGATGCGTGTCCAGGACCCATTCGACGTCCAGGCCGTTCTGCCCCACCAGGCCCAGCACCTGGTCCATGCTCTTGGTCGAAAAGCGGTAGTTCCTGGGGTTCAGGTTCCAGACCACGTCGATCAGCGCCGCCTTTCGGGTGGCGGGGTCCGCGCAGACATACTGGATCGACCCGGTGTCGGGTTCGTAGACGCCCCAGACATCGGGACTGCCTGCTCCGCGCGAGGGCGAATGACGCACGACCGGCTGTGCAAGTTTCGATTTGCTCATGTTCCTGCTCCTTTCGGGTCGAGAAGTCCGGTGGCCTTGATCCGGCCGCCGATCCACAGGCCGGCCAGCATCGTCGGCAGAAAGGTCAGCGTTCCCGGCGCCAGCAGGGGAAGGGCGGTCCAGGCCGGCCCCGGACAGAACCCGCCGATCCCCCACCCGATCCCGAACAGCGCCGCCCCGGTCACCAGTGGCCTGTCGATGCGGCGGTTCTTTGGGATGTCGAAGGCCGGGTCAAGGACCGGCGCCGGGCGCCGCCAGACCAAGCGATAGCCGATGAACGCCGTAACAGTGGCCCCGCCCATCACAAAGGCCAGGCTGGGATCCCGGCTGCCCGCCAGATCAAGGAAGTTCAGGACCTTGGCCGGGTCAGCCATGCCCGAGATCACCAGCCCCAGCCCGAAAACAAGCCCGCCGAAAAAGCCCCACAGGATGCGCATGTTCAGCCTCCGACGACGTGGCGCAGCAGAAAGACAGTCAGGAAACCCGCCGCCATGAAGGTCGCCACCGCCACCAGCGACCGGCCCCACAGCCGCGCCAGCCCGCAGAC
>KZ836030.1:489-1982 GCA_003255745.1 Paracoccus saliphilus | reverse complement strand
TTGGCAGTCAGTTTCCCGCGCGCAGAGCCGGCAGGCCGACGCCAGTCGCCTCGAACCCGCCATCTGCAGCCAGCACCTGTCCGGTGACGTAGGAGGCCTGGTCGCTGCACAGGAACGCAATGACTTGGGCGATCTCCTCCTTGCCGCCGTACCGGTTCAGCGGGATAGCATCATAGTAGGCGGCGCGGATGGCGGTACTGTTCACCGCCAAGGCCAGCTTGGTGTCGACCGGGCCAGGGGCTACGCAGTTCGCGCTAATGACTTGTTCGCCCAATTCGGCCGCCTGCTGGCGCGTCAGGTGGATCACCGCCGCCTTGGAAGTCCCATAGGCCCCGCGCAGCGTGCTGGCCCTAACAGGCCGCTGAATGAGTCAGGACTTGGGAACGGTCTTCTCCTGGTCTGGCTTGGATGCAGCGCGAATAGTCTTGTTTGGCTCTACGCCTGGTCCCTTGGGCATCCTGCGCTTTTATGCTCCCAGCAACCTGGGCAGTCGGGCCAGCTTGTTAGCAGCCATTATAATGTTAAAGCGGGACCTCACCCGTTCGAGGCCGCGATAGACGGTCTGGGCCATGCCGCCGACGGTTTTGGCCCATCCGACCGGTTCATCGATCCGCTTCCGATGCTTGATCGACAGGGGATACCCTTGATGCCGTGTGGTGCGTCCGTTGATTGCGGAATGCCGCGCTTTTTGGGCAACATGCGGGGTGACGCAGGCCCCGCGCAGATCGGCCACGGAGCCTGCTGCATCATGGGCCTTGTCCGCGTCCAGTGTGAGTTTCCGGGTCGAGCCTGGAGAATGACGATGCAGCATGTCGAGCGCGGCTTTCCGCTCGGCTTGGCTGTTGGCCTGGGTCAGGTCGCCCTGAACAATCAGTCCGTGGCGGTTCTCCATCAGCGCGTGCCCCATGAAGCAGAGCACGGCGCCCGCGCCAAAGGCTTTCTTGTAAAGCCGCGCCTCCGGATCGGTTGTGGAGGCATGGGTCTTATTCAAGCGCTTCTCGTTTTTGAAGTCGACCTCGGCATTTCGGCTGCGGTGTGTGAGGCGGGGCATCGGGTTTGGCTGGGGTTCGGGTTGGGGTTGGACGGGCTGGTCTGCGGCGATGTCGTGTCCGGGCGGATCACCCAGCCCCTCATCCCTTGACGAGGCACCCTCTGCCTTCGGCTTGAAGCTTTTCATCGATGCCCACGCCTTGACCCGCGTGCCATCGACCGAAAAGTGATCGTCCGACAAGAGCGGCGCGACTTCGCGATGGGCCAGGAATGAGAAGGGTCAGCAAACAGTCCGGGGGACTGTTTGCCCGACGAGTCCCATGATCTTGCGCGACATTTCCGTTGTCAGCAGCCTGTCGCGGTTCTTTGTGAACACCGTCGGCCTTCGGCCCGGGGCTTCGCCCGTTCAGGGCTGACGCCCTTCACCCCAGACAGGATCATCGATCCGAGGCCCACGAACCAGCGGAACAGCAGGTTATACTGCATTTGTTCCATCAATTGCC
>KZ836030.1:0-298 GCA_003255745.1 Paracoccus saliphilus | reverse complement strand
GCAGGAATGCGGTCCTCAAGATCAACATAGCTGAACAGCGACCCGCTCGTCTCGTCCGTTCCCCGCATGATCACCCCCGACGTCTTCCTGTCGGTGATGAATCATGTTCCGCAAACCGCGTCGAGAGCCGACTATCTCAGCACCCTGTTAAGGAACGCTTGCCTGATGGTGGGTCCGGACCACGGTGCCGTCGATCATCTGAAGCGCGTCCGGGATCTGCCCGCTTTCGCTCAGCGCCTCCAAAATCTGCTCCCACGGACCGGCCTGTGTCCAGCGCCGGAACTGGCGATAGACCGAT
>KZ836029.1 GCA_003255745.1 Paracoccus saliphilus | reverse complement strand
CGCATGCGGTCAATTTAACCGTGCCGCAGATCATCGGAACCGCAGAAACAAGCTGCGCCACGCTTCTGAACCCTCCTGAGACGAACGAGGCCGCGCAGCCGGCGCCGCCGCCCTCGTGGCTGGAGTGGGTCGGCACCTATGTCCGCATGCGCCCGGAGCGGCCTCAGCCGAACCCGGACGAGCGCAGGTTCGAGATCTGGGGCGTCGTCGGCGGCTCGACCAGCGACGAGTACCTACGGGACCAGCCGCCCCGAGCCGAGGCGCCCGGCGCCTGCCTCNGCCGCCCCGAGCCGAGGCGCCCGGCGCCTGCCTCCGTGTGTTCGGCTCGCATAGCGAGGCGGCCGAGGCGTTCTGCACCGGGAAACTTAACCGCTACTACGGCGACCGCGACATCATCCAGGCCGCCATCACCGCCTTCGCCGCTCAAACGGGCCGGACGTGCAACCCGAACATTCCGAACGGCGCCAGCCGCTACGAACCGTATGCGCTGGTGGTGTCCGCCGCCCGCATCCCCGATCTGCCCGAGCGGATCACGATGGCGATCTACGGCATGTTCACCGACGGCACCATGGACCGCCTGCTCGCCGGCCACTTTCCAGAGCAGGAGAAGAACATCCACCTCGACACGCTGTTTCGGCTGAACAGCATCCCGGCAGGGGTCGCGGCCGAATAAACAGCCGGCCGCGCATCACGCACTGTGACGGGAAAAGGGCATTGTTGCGCAACTCACGCCTGAGGCACGATGGCCCCTTCCCTCTTTGATCTCAGACCATGCGTTCGACCTCGACGGTGCCGAGCGCGTTAAAGCGGTTGATGACGGGAATGCGGATCTAAAGCCTTTCTGTTTTAACCTGACATATAGCCAGCAGCGTGGAAGTAGTTCCAGCACTCTTGGGGCGAGAACATGCTGCAGATGTCACCGAGAACTCTGAACAGGTCATCGAAGGTTATCGCTCCGACCTTGCGGAGATGCGCCTTCAGCTTTGAGAATGCCTGCTCGATGGGGTTCAGGTCGGGCGAATAAGGCGGCAGATACAGGAACCAGCACCTGGCATCACGGACGGCTTTGGCGGCCTCCGTGTTGCGGTGAGTGGCAAGGTTGTCGAGGATGACGACAGTGCCGGGCTTCAGCTCCGGAACCAGGACATCGCGCACATAAGTCGCGAATGCGGAGCCGTCCATTGCGCCCCTTATGACCCAAGGGGCAATGAGACCTTCCGACGTGAGGCCTGCGATGAAGGTCTGCGTGCCCCGGATTTTTCCAATGTTGACTGGAAAGGTAAGCATGTGCAGCGGCTTGTCTCACGAGAGTTATCGGTCTTTCTTCAATAGACCCTTAAATCAAAGTGCTGTCTGCTTTCGGTGGCGAGATGAGCAATGAAACCTTAGAAGGAAGAAAGTTAGATCTCGAAGAAAAGCGCCTTGCGCTTGAGCGGGAGCGCTCGCTGGATCAGAGCCGTCTAGAGCCGTCTAGAGCCGTCTAGAGCCGTCTAGAGCGGATGAAGATTAAATGGATTTCTGGTGTTGTTGCGGTAACGGTTGCAGTAGTTAGTGCAGTTTCCGGCGTTACCATGTCGTTCATAGAGTATCTTTCTGATGAAAAAAGTGTCGAGCTTGATAAGCAAAGTTCGAGTGCCGAACAGAGTATTGCGCGGCAAGAGCAGCAGCGCTTGTTTCTGGAAACTTTTGCTGAGAATGTGATGAACGGGGACTTGCGCTATCGGCGGGATTTTGCATTTTATGTCACACAGTAGCGACTGATCCCGCGGTCAAAGGATCTTGGAAAGATTATCTCGATGGGGTTGATCTAGAGATTACTCGCGCGGAGGCTGCAAGAGAAGCGCTCACGCAAGAGAGCGGGCAACTTGAAGTCAGCCAAGATGCGCGGGAAATTGAGACGCTAAATAGAGAGATCGCGCGCCTCACCCGCGAACTTGAGGGCGGTTCCGACATCAGGAGTGCGCCGCCAATACTCGATCAGAATTATCTGAGGGGATATCTAGAGA
>QKYL01000036.1 GCA_003255745.1 Paracoccus saliphilus | reverse complement strand
CGGACTGTGGATTTTTTGCCTGCCTTAAGATTATTAGAAGGCAAAAAATTAAGGGTTTGTATTTGCTTAATAAAAATGGGGGGGGTAGTGCATAGCTCACGCACCACCCCTAGTGCATAGCTCATGCACCACCCTAGTGCATAGGTTCGCAAAAATTACGATCCTATGCGTATTTTTTACTAGTAATTTGCAAGCACAGATGCGTAAAAATTACTAGAATTTGCACGAGGGTTAGCTGATGGCTGATGAGACGGCGGCACAAGGACTTCCAGAACGGCAAGTCAAAGGAGCTTGGGTCCAGACGGAGCGAGCGGCGCATGAAGCTTGGGCTGCGCTGATGAAAGAAAACCCCTCTGCAGCCATGCTAATGCACATTCTGGTAGCGCGCCTTGGGCAGCATAATGCTGTTGTCATAAGCCAAAAGGTTCTTGGCGACCTTATGGGCAAGTCGCGTGACACCGTGAAGCGAGCGGTTTCTACCTTAAAAGATCGAAACTGGATCGAAGTTCGCCAGATCGGCGACCGCGGCACCGTCAACGCTTACATCGTCAATGACCGCATTGCTTGGACCGGCAAGCGCGACGGTATTCGCTACAGTCTGTTTTCGGCGTCTGTGATCGTCTCAGAGGAAGAGCAACCAGATCGAGCTAGTCTGAGCGAGCAGGCGTCATTGCGCCGAATTCCTGACCTTCTCCCTGGAGAGCAACAGCTTCCTTCTGGCGCGGGCCTACCGCCAATATCACAACCGTTCTTTGATGGGCTAGAGCCAGAATTGCCAAGCCGCAGAACCAACAGGAAAACCGACACTTTACCCATAAGAAACCGTTTTCCTACCACCCTGAAAGCTGAGTGAACCTAGTGAAACTCTCTCTCAACAAAGCAGCTCAGATGTCCGGTCGCGCAAAGGCAACCTTGCTTGATGCTATACGTACTGGCCGTCTTAGCGCGCCCAAAGATGCAAAGGGACGCTATGAGATAGATCCATCAGAGCTTCATCGAGTTTTTCCCTTTTTATCCCCCAACCAGTCACCTACCCCTTCCCCAGAACCGGTTTCTACCCCCATAGAAAACCACTCAAACACCAAGGGTTTGGAGCGTGAAGTTGAGCTGTTGAGGGAGATGCTAAACACAGCAGAGAAAAACGCCGATCATTGGCGTCATATGGCAGAAAGGCAGCAAGCTCTTTTGGAGGACAAACGGCCCCGTGGATTATTTAAAAGGTTCTTTGGAAAATAGCTCTCACAGCAGTGAGCAGTCGCCTAGCTGTTCACACCCGAGCGCCTCTGCCGGCGCTGCCAAACGACAGTGCCTGCTATCGCCGGAAAGAAGACCGAGACAACGACCGAAGCCATACTTTGCTCGTTCAGCGCACCATAAGCAGCGCCTGTGATACCTGAGAGAGCAATGATAAATGGCAAAGCAATGGCCGACGGCAGGGTCATCGACGCGATGGTGAAGGCGATTCCGTAACCAATGAGCGCATTGCCTCCGAGCCAAAAATAGCTGAACGGCCCAAGTGGTGCCTTGATCGGCGCAGGCAACCAAACCTGACCGAAGCCCACCATCGGAGAAAGCATATCGCAAGCTAGGTGAACGCTGATCCCGATCATTGCACCAGCGATCGGCGCAGCGCCGAAGCTGCGGCCGAATAACAGGAATACTAGTCCCGGCAAGATGGAATGTGTCAAGATTGATCGGTGGTGGAGGATCGGCAAAAATAGATGGTCGAGATCGGGCACACCCAGGAAAAGCCATGCCATTAGGATCATCAGACCAAGGCGACCAAAGACGGTGCGCCCTGTCTGATCTGCAATATTTACCCCAATACCCAGTATCTGTATAAATTGGCCTCTGCGTCGCGTCCCACGCGCATTCTCTCTAGTGTTCATCAGTCCTCCCACTCGTGACTCAGCTCAAATCTATCCGCCGGTATCCGCCCTCCCTCTTCAACCTCCGGGCGCTGTCGGCACGATATGAGGTGTTATGCGGCGGAGCTGGGAGGGGGAAGGAGATCAGCCAG
>QKYL01000035.1 GCA_003255745.1 Paracoccus saliphilus | reverse complement strand
GATCGCCATCGTCGCGATCGTCGTCTTCTCGGTGTCCTTCGGCTGGCTGCCCACTTCGGGCACGGGGACGATCTGGCACTGGATCCTGCCGGTGTCGGTGCTGTTCATCCGCCCCTTCGGCCTGATCCTGCAGGTCGTGCGGGGGTCGATGATCAACGCATTGGGTTCAGCCTATGTGAAGACTGCGCGGGCCAAGGGCGTCGCCCCCCGACCCATCATCTTTACCCACGCCTTGCGCAATGCCATGCTGCCGGTCGTCACGGTCATGGGCGACCAGGCGGCGGGCATGCTGAACGGCGCCGTGATCGTCGAGACGATCTTCGGTTTTCCGGGTGTCGGCAAGCTGATGATCGATTCCATCCTGCAACGGGACTTTGCAGTGATCCTGGCCGCGATCATGGTCACCGCGGTCGCCATCTTCGTCATGAACCTGCTGATCGACATGGCCTATGCGCTGCTCGATCCCCGCATCCGGTACTGAGATGGCCATGACCAACCAAAGCACCCCAAACACCGCAGCCACCCGCGACATCACCGCCTCCGCCGAGGATGCGCCGATGCTTCTCCGCTACGGGCGGATGCTGGTCGCCGACAAGACCGCCTTGATCGCAGCTCTCTTCCTGCTGGTCATGATGTTCTGTGCCATTCTGGGGCCGCTGTTCCTCGGGGATCTGGCGACCCGACAGAACTTGCGCGGCCGCAACGCCTCGCCCTTTGACGTCAGCCGTGGCTGGGCCTTCATTTTGGGCGGCGACCAGCTGGGCCGGCCGCTGCTGGCGCGCATCATCGTGGCGTCCCGCAACACGTTGATGGTGGCGGCAGGAGCCGTCGCCGCCTCCTTTGTCATCGGCACCGGACTCGGGCTGGTCGCGGGCTATTCGCGTGGCCGGATGTCGCAGATCATCCCGAGGCTGGCGGACGTGATCATGTCCTTTCCGTCATTGCTTCTGGCGGTGATCGTGCTGTTCATGCTGGAACCGGCGGTGGGCAACATCATTCTCGTGCTGGCGATCACCCGCATCCCCGTCTACCTGCGCACCACCCGCGCCGAGGTGCTGGAGATACGTGAACGGATGTTCGTCCAGGCGGCGCTGGTGATGGGCGCCAGCAGCAGGCGGATCGTGCTGCGTCACATCCTGCCCGTGGTGCTGCCGACGCTGCTGACCATCGCGACGCTGGACTTCGCCTTCGTGATGCTGGCCGAAAGCTCGCTCTCGTTCCTGGGGATCGGCATCCAGCCGCCAGAGATCACCTGGGGGCTGATGGTCAGCCAGGGCCGGCCCTACCTGACCAGTGCATGGTGGCTGTCCTTCTGGCCGGGCCTCGCGATCATCCTGACGACGCTGTCATTGAACCTGCTGTCGAACTGGCTGCGCGTGGCATTGGACCCGCAGCAGAATTGGCGCCTCGAAGCGCGGAGGAGCAACGATGCCTGATCCCATCCTTGAGGTCCGCGACCTTTCCGTCACGTTCGAAACCGCCCGCGGCCCGGTCCGTGCCGTCCGCAACGTCAACTGGCATCTGGCCCGTGGCGAGGTGCTGGCGATCCTGGGCGAGAGCGGATCGGGCAAGTCGGTGTCGGCCAGTGCAGTCATGGACCTGATTGATATCCCGCCGGGGCGCATCGACAGCGGCCAGATCCTGTTCGAGGGGCGCGACCTGCTGAAGATGTCGCCCAAGCAGCGGCGCAGGATCAACGGCCCGCGCATCGCAATGATCTTCCAGGACCCGCTGAGCCACCTGAACCCGGTCTGGACCGTCGGCTGGCAGATCGAGGAGGCGATGGTCATTCATGGCACCAGCCGTGCTGATGCCCGGTCAAAGACGATCGAGCTTCTGGGCAAGGTCGGCCTGCCCGACCCGGCCGACGCCGCGGCGAAATACCCGCACCAGTTTTCGGGCGGGCAGCGCCAGCGCGTCATGATCGCCATGGCCTTGGCGCTGAAGCCCGACGTCCTGATCGCGGACGAGCCGACGACCGCGCTGGACGTGACCGTGCAGGCACAGATCCTGGCGCTGTTGAAAGAGCTGCAGCG
>QKYL01000034.1 GCA_003255745.1 Paracoccus saliphilus | reverse complement strand
TGTCCGGCTCAGTTCTGGGTGGAAATCAACAGGCGATACAGCCACGTCGCACATCAGAACACCATCTGCGACATAAATCCAACTTATCATCGGGAGGCGCCGCGAAAAACCGTCATTCCTTAGGTGGCTTTCAGAAAACCGGAGGCTTCTCTGACACTCCCTCAGGCTGAAGATGCAGCGACTGACCGGAAGGTCGCACATGACGGCCCCCTCAGCGCCTTTAGGGACCAGCCGCTACCCGTGGCAATGCTGCCGCGCTGCGACAGCCGTCTTGCTGATCAGCGAGGTTCAGCATATCTTTGAAGCATGCGGTGTACGCATCCCCCTTCACATATCGTATTGCCTCATGAGACCATATCGACGGCGTGGCGGACGGCGTTCGCCACAGCAACTGCGTGATCCCCGCCACCATGTCCTCGAGAGCACGAGCGCAAGGGGCAAGATCCGAGGCACGGCACCACAACTCGTCGAGCGTTATCTTCAGTTTGCCGAAGAAGCGCGGCTTGCGAATGATCGCGTGGCGTCCGAGGCCTTTCTGCAATCGGCCGAACATTATGTCCGCTTGGGCAATCCCGTCTGTCACACCGACATCCGGCCTGTGAAGCCTCAGGCGCCCGCGCCCGCGCCGACTGCGCCAGAGACGTGCTCTTCTGCCGGTGAGATGCGCATCACTGCTCCAGTGGCTACGGGGTGCATAAAGCAAAGGCCTGAACCTGAGGCCGTCATCGCAAAGACGGCACCAAAGCTCCACGAGTCCAGGAGCCGGGAGCAGGCCAGGATCGCGAAACGGGCAGCTGCAGCGGCTGACCTCGAGCGAGTTGCCGGACAGCATGGCTACACATTGGCACAACTGGGCCTGGTGCTTCGGTCATAAGGAGCCCGGACTGGAGGACTGGCGCGGCATCACTGCCGCAATCAAGATAATCCGGGCGGACAAGATGGGCTCTTGCGCGAACGCTACCTGAGGAAGCTTCTAGTCATCTGCACCGGCTGACTTGATCAGGAGGGCGACAGAAGGGACATGCGTCTCGTTATCCACAATTTCTGGGGACAGTATCGGGGGTAACACGGAAAAGATAAACAGTATCAGCCTGTTGCTCTTCTCGACCATCGCCTCGCCCTTCCCGTGCGAGGCCCTCCAGCGCATGGGAACATTCCGTGTCAGCTCCTGTTACACGTATCGCCTCCCCGGAGCGTCAGCCCTGTGGAACGGATGTCGCTCCCGGGCCAGAAGCGCCCGGTTCCAAGTCACCTGCCGCAGTCACAGGATGCTTCCTTGTCCGATGAAACAAATCCAGATGCCGCGCCCTGCATTCTCATCGTTGAAGATGAGCCGGTCATCGCGGTCGATCTTCAGTGCGTCTTCGAAGATCATGGCTACACGGTCCTCGGGCCAGCGGCTTCCGTCAGCACGGCCCTGCAATTGCTGAACCGCGAGCGGCCGGACCTTGCCGTTCTGGACGCAAACCTTCGCGGCCAGCCGGTGACTCCGGTCGCGGAATGCCTTCGGTCTCTGGGGATCCCGTTCTTCCTGTCATCAGCCTATGAAGCCTCGCAACTGACCTCCCATGAGGTTCTGGCGAAGGTGGAGAATGTCCGCAAGCCAGCCGGGAGAAGCAGCCTGCTTGCCGCCGCCCGGCGTGCCTTGGACAGAGGCCGGATGTTCCCTGACTGACGCTGGCTTTCCTCTGGATCGCCGCAGGAGAGCCTCTCTGTGATCTGTCCGCAGCTTTGCCCGCAAAGAGATTTGCCGCCGTGCCCGGGCGGGAGGCGCGTGAGGGCCGGTCCCTCTGCTCTTGATCCGGCGATCCAGCCAAGGCGGCTTCAAGAATTCTTCTGACGGTCCCCCGAACGAGGTATTATCCCGCGGTGAAGGATGTCGTTCAGTGATGAAAGCAGCTCTGCGGACCTGCGGTTTGGGGTGTGTTTTTAGTCAGTTATAGGAGCGCAAAATGAACGTGGATGCAGGTCAGTTCAAATTT
The DNA here is from genome assembly GCA_003255745.1 of Paracoccus saliphilus. GTDB lineage: Bacteria > Pseudomonadota > Alphaproteobacteria > Rhodobacterales > Rhodobacteraceae > Paracoccus > Paracoccus saliphilus_A. The sequence continues at coordinate 70 of QKYL01000034.1, read as the reverse complement.
GCCATTGCCGGCATGGCCGACGTCAGGAGAGTGTCCGGCGGTAATCCTCCCCATGGTTAAGGGGATGCGG
>QKYL01000033.1 GCA_003255745.1 Paracoccus saliphilus | reverse complement strand
CAGATCCGGACAGACAAACGGCCGAAGTTCATATCCGCATCGCGCTCATGAACCGCTTCAACGCACGAGACACTGCCGAGATCAAGCGCGTGGCCTGAGCTTTGACGGGGTAAGGGGAAGCCCTGCTTCAACGCCGAATCCTGCAACAATGCCGAGCAGATGAGGCACCGATAGATCTCAAGTCATGGCTGATCGAGGCGCCAGTGGTCCGCGAGCGGATAGGCGCGCTCGATGTGCTGGAGATCCTGCGCCGGTCGCCCGCGCAAATGGTTCTTGTCTATGATGAGTATGGCAACTTCGAAGGGATCATCACGCCCATGGATGTGCTGCAGGCAATCGCCGGCGACTTCGATGGTGATGCAGAGGACGAACCCTGCATCTTGGAACGAGGACGGCAGCCTGCTGATCGCAGGCTGGATGGCTGCGGACGAGTTCACGGAACGCATCGGCATTAACCTGGAACCCGACCGTGACTACAACACTGTCGCCGGTCTTGTAATTGACCGCAGGGGAAGCCTTCCCCAGGTTGGGGAACATGTCCTCTTCACAGGCAGGCGGATCGAGGTGGTGGATCTTACGGGCGCCGGATCGACAAGCTTCTGGTCGAGCGCGGCGGGCCGACGTGACGTGCGGCGAATTTATTTTTTCCGTCATGGAAGAGGATGCTTGCTGGCCTCGTCTTAATTTCTGAGATGACCCGAACACGCGATCCGATCCTCGACCTGCTGACGCCTCTGCGGCGCTATGCCTTCGCCTTGACCCGCAACCGGGCCGAGGCGGATGACCTGGTCCAGGATGCGCTGCTGCGCGGACATGAACAGCGTCGCCAGCTGGCACCTGGAAAGGCGCCGGGTCCGTGGTTGCGGGCGATCCTGCGCAACCGTTTTCTGGACCGCCGACGCCATGATCTGGCGCAATCGCGGCGCGATACACAATTCACGGAACTGATCCCGCAGGTCGTGGAGGCCCCGCAGGAAGCCACTGTCCGCCTCTCGCAGCTTCGGCAGGCCTTTCTCGACCTGCCTGACGATCAGCGCGAAGCCCTCTCCCTGGTCGCGGTCGAGGGCCTGTCATATTCCGAAGCCGGGACCATTCTGGGCGTGCCGCAGGGCACGGTCATGTCACGCGTGTCGCGGGCCCGCTCCCGGCTGCGCGATTTCGAGGACGGGGTGGCCGACCCGCGCCCGCCGCTGAAGCTGATCGGAGGCCGCGATGCTGAAGGATGATCCGCAAGTTTCCGATCTGGACCTCCACGCATATGTCGACGACCAGCTGAGCGAGGCGCAGCGTGCGGCGATTGAGGCGCATCTGGCCCGCCATCCCGAAGCTGCCGCCCGCGTGATGCGCGATCTGGCGCTGCGGCGGGACTTGCGCCGGGCTCTCGCCCCCCCGCCGACGCCCCGCCCCCTGCTGGGGGCTGCGCGCAGGCTGGCCGTGGCGCGCAGGCGCGATGCGCAACTGCGACGGGTGCTGCGGATCGTGCCGGCTGCACTGCTGGTGGGGCTGGGCTGGCTGGCCCATGCGGGCCTGGGCCCGCTGTCCATCAGCGAGGGCACGGCGGCAGAGCCTGGGCCGCCCTCCATCACGGCTGCCGTCTCGGCGCATCAGGTCAGCCTGCTGCGCCTTGCCATGACCTCGCAGCCCGAAGTCCGCAATCTGGACCCGGTCGAGCTGCGCGCAGCAACCGGGATCGTGCTGCCCGGCTTTCCCGGCGACTGGACGGTGCGCGATGCGCAGGTCTTTCCCTCGCCCCAAGGGCCGGGGATCGAGATCCTGTTCGACACACCCGATCTGGGGCGGGTAAGTCATTTCGCGGTGCGCGCGGGCAGTTTCGACGTGACCCTGCCGCGCCTGCACGAGACGCCCGATCACAACATCGCCTGGTTCCAGATCGGCGAGACGGCCCATGTTCTGGTGGCCGAGGACGATCATGCCGACCCGCTGCTGGACGCCTCGATCCGGCTGTCGGACACGCTGTATTAACCCTTCGAAATTGTGGAGATATCCATGCAACCCATCCGCCAAGCCGGCCGCAGCGCCGGCTTTGCCCCCGCCGCCGCCTATGACGACGGGCTTCGCGCACATATGCTGCGCATCTACAACTACATGGGCCTGGGCCTTCTGGTCACGGGACTGGTCGCCGTGCTGGTGGCCTCGGTGCCAGTGATCTACGTGCCGATCTTCTCCACGCCGCTGCGGTGGGTGGTGATGCTGGCCCCGCTGGCCTTCGTGATGTTCCTGTCCTTCCGGATCGAAACGGTATCG
>QKYL01000032.1 GCA_003255745.1 Paracoccus saliphilus | reverse complement strand
TTGGCTCCTGTGGTGCGGAGGAAGCAACGGCTTCGGTCATGGTCCAGTTTTCCTTGCGGTTGTGCCAGATGACTGTTGGCGTTCTCGCGCCATCGGTCGGGCGCGGGATGCCTTGTACCTGCGAAGCTCACCGATAAAGGAGGACGGGGATCTTGACGGCCTGCACCATCGCGGTGGTTGTCGAGCCGATGATCAGGCTGCGGATGCGCGAATGGCCGTAAGCACCCATCACCAGGAGATCGAAGCCTTCCGAGGCGACGACGGATTGCAGCGCCTCGTCGGGTTCGCCCCTGACGGTGCGGACCTCGACCGTCAGGCCGGCCGCGCTCAGCACCATCGAAGCGTCATCCAGTTTCGATCCGATCGGCCCGCTGCCGTTGTCGGCGTGAAGAAGCGTGATCTCCACCCCGCCGAAGACAGCGCTGTTCGACATCTTCTCGATGGCCTTCATTGCCGAGGGGCTGCCGTCAAAAGCGACCAGCACCTTGCCGATGGGCCTGAAGACGCGCGAGGCGACGAAGACCGGCACCTTCGACGCACGCACGATCCGTTCCAGGTTCGACCCCAGGTGACCCGTCGCGAATTCGGCGCCCTCGCCGCGCTTCCCGATGACGATGGCGCGCAGGTCAGGCTCGACCTCCCGCACCGCTTCAAGGATGTCGCCCTTGCGCAGGTGCGGGACAACAGGTCCGATGCCGTCAGCCTGCAGGATCTTCTGCGCATCTTCCAGGATCGCGCGGCCCTTGGCCTGCGCCAGGCGGGCGCGGCTTTCGTCTGCGGCCGCCAGTTCCGCCAGCAGCGCGCTGCGGGCCCCAAGCGTCAGTGCCCCGGAAAGGTTCTGCGTGCCCCCGCCTTCGCGGCGGCCCAGGACATGCATGACATCCACGCTGGCGTTCAGTTGGCCGGCGATCCAGGCGGTGTGGTGGCAGACGCTTTCGGAATAGGCCGAGCAGTCCACCAAGGCGAGTATCTTGTTGGTCATGGTATCCTCCCTCAATGCGCCATGAGCTTGTCGAGCGCGCCGGGCTTGTCATGGATGGCAAGCCTGTCGACCAGCGTCTCGGATGCCTCGTTCATGCCCACCAGCTGCACCTCGGCCCCGTCGCGACGGAACTTCAGGATCGCCATGTCCAGCGCCTGGACGGAACTGATGTCCCAGATATGCGCCCGGCTCACATCGATGATCACGCGGTCGACTGCCTCGCGGAAGTCGAAGGCTTCGGCGAAATCTTCGGCCGAGCCGTAGAACAGCTGCCCCTCGACGGTGTAGGTGCGGGTGCGCCCATCTTCCGAAAGGGCCGAGCGGATGCGGAACAGCTGCGCGATCTTGGCCGCAAAGAAGATCCCCGAGAGCATCACGCCCACCAGCACGCCAATAGCGAGGTTGTGGGTGTAGACGACCGTCACCACCGTCGCCAGCATCACGATCGACGAGGAACGCGGGTGCGTCTTCAGGTTCCTGATGGAAGACCAGGAGAACGTGCCGATCGACACCATGATCATGATGGCAACCAGCGCCGGCATCGGGATGATGGCGACAAGACCTCCAAGTCCCACGACAAGGATCAGAAGAACGACGCCGGCAGTGAAGGCCGACAACCTCCCCCGCCCGCCGGATTTGACGTTGATGATCGACTGGCCGATCATTGCGCAGCCTGCCATGCCGCCGATGAAGCCGGTGGCGGTGTTGGCGATGCCTTGGCCAACGCACTCCTGGTTGCGGTTCGAGGTCGTGTCGGTCAGGTCATCGACGATATTCTGCGTCATCAGGCTCTCCAGCAGCCCCACCACTGCAACGGCGGCGGCGTAGGGAAAGATGATCAACAGCGTCTCGAGGGTCAGCGGAATGTCGGGAATGAGGAATACGGGCAGCGTATCGGGCAGTGCACCCATGTCGCCCACGGTACGCACGTCCCAGCCCATCATCCAGACCAGTGCTGTCAGCACGACGATCGTGACCAGCGGAGAAGGGATCGTGGTGGTCAGGCGCGGGAACAGGTAGATGATGGCAAGACCTGCTGCCACCAGCACCCAGGTCAACCAGGTAACGCCAGGCAGCGACAGGTCCAGTTCAGGCAGTTGCGCCATGAAGATCAGGATCGCCAGCGCGTTCACGAAACCGGTCATGACGGATTTGGAAACATAGCGCATGAACCGGCCAAGCTTCAGCAAGCCCGCCCCGATCTGGAGCAGGCCGGCCAGCACGGTCGCGGCCAGCAAATATTCCAGCCCATGATCGCGCACCAGCGTGATCATCAGAACGGCTGTGGCCGCTGTCGCGGCCG
>KZ836028.1 GCA_003255745.1 Paracoccus saliphilus | reverse complement strand
CAATGCCGCGGAGCGGCTTCGTCCTTGGGCTTTTCACGTCGATGCTCAGGTGGGCAACGCAATCGCGGTAAGCGAAACGCCAAGGCTGCCTCGGGGTGTGGTCCGCAACAGTCTGCAGGGAGTGGCAGTGGCGCGTTCCCGGACCTGAGCGCGAGCGGGATCTCCGCGCAGGCCGGGCCTACACATCACGCTCCACGCTTTCCCGATGGTCTTTCCGGCTACCAGCGAAGCGGCACTACCTTCTTAAGCAGTGCGTTCGGCTTCAATGAGGCTCTGGCCTCAGCCGGTCTGCACAAGCCGACCCGCTTCGTCGCGGCCCGGCGCCTCCTCGTGCCGCTCGAAAGCGCCGGATTTGCCTGCTCCGCGATGACCGGCGCGCCGGTCCTCGGCCGTCTCACCGGCCAGACCCGGGAGCGGATGCAGGCCATCCGCGCCCGCATCCATGCCGAGCGCGACATCGCCGCCGACCGGCGGGCGTCCCGCCGCAAGTTCGCCGACCGCCGACCGAGCGCACCGCGGCCACTCGTCGTGGAGGTCCGCCGCACAAAGCGGCAGGCGGTCGACAGCGGGAAGGCATCCTGATGACGGACATGGCTCCTGCCACCCGCTTCACCAGCCGCGTCGAGGCTGTCCTCGGGCAGTCCCGCAGCATCCGCGCGATGCTTCAGGACGAGGTGGTTCCGCACCTGCCGCCGGCGCGACGCGGCGCCGCGGAGCACATCGCCCGGCGGCTCGTTCCGAGCCGGATCTTCACGTCCGAGACGCTGCACGACCTCGACGCGCTGATCGCGCAATTGGAGCGGGAGGCAGAAGCCGGCACCTACGCCGGATGGGAGGCCGACGACGGCCACTCCCGCGGCGGCTGGCCGACGGTCTGGCGCGACCAGCCCGCCACCAGCCTCAACGCATCCGCAGCCGAGTTGCGGCGCTTCCGGATGTCCATCACCACCGTCCTCGACGCTCTCGAGGCGGAGCGCGTCGCGAACCGGCTGATAGATAACGACTGAACCACCGACGGCGCCATGAGCAGGCGCCGTCCCTTGAGGACCCTCGGGTCCCTCTGCCACCGGACCATCCGGCGGCAGGCGCGCAGGCGACCACTGTTCCGTCGCTGCTACGACCGCAGCCGGCGCGCCCCTTCATGTGGAAAATAACGTTGATGCGCTGCCTCAACTCGGAAGCAACCGCACTAGCGTTGATCGCTCACTTCGCGACACGGAGCTGCCATTTGCTACAGGTGCAGCTTCAGCGGCTATCATCATGGAAAGCTCGTCCCAGATGGCGGCAAGTGGACTGTTGGTGCTGCGGCAGAGCATTAACGGCATCCTCCGGGGAGAGGTCACTCCGGCGCATCTAAGGCAACAAGGGTTCGGCAAAAATAGCTGAGAGGACTAGCATGAGTCGCCAGCCCGACCATCTGCCTCGCCCGAACCGGACTGGTGAAGAGCACTGGACGTGCCTCTTCGGCACTCGCGAAACATGTCTTGCGGTCGGGGTTGTCTGATATGGTCCTGATCCTCTTTCCGAGCCAACCTATCATCTGCATATGTATGGGGGCGCTCTGTGGCACTTGATATCAAAAGACTTAAAGCAGGAAACTCGTCAAAAAAGCAGATTGATCCGCGCAAGATTTTTACGACGTTAAAGCGCAACACCCGATTCAAGCGGCCTTCAGATGAGCAGGGCGATGTTCTGGATGGATGGTATGCTGCGCGGACGCAGCAAAGCGTTACGTTGAAAATGAACACCGGCTCTGGCAAGACCGTCGTAGGATTACTTTGCCTGCAAAGCTCACTAAACGAAGGCAAAGGACCGGCCGTCTACGTTGTGCCAGACAATTTTTTTATCACCCAAGTCGTTGCTGAAGCACGCGATCTGGGCATCATGGTAACAGAAGATGCCAACAGCGCAGCATTTCTGGCTGGTGAAGCTATTCTTGTTATCAGTGTCTGGAAGATATTTAACGGAAAATCGAAGTTCGGCGTTGGTCAAGGGAATACTCAGATCCGGATCGGCTCCATCGTAGTTGATGACGCTTGGACCNTGAGATAGACTCTGGCCCAACCGATAGGACCAGAGATGAAGCGCAGCAGGTTCACTGAAGATCAGATCATCGGCATTCTGAAGGAGCACGAGGCAGGGGTTTCCGTCGCTGATCTGTGCCGCAGGCACGGCGTCAGCGATTGAAAATCGGATGATCTTAGCGCCACAGGAGATCAATCCAGAGATCACAGTCGATGAAATAAAGGCACTAGCGCTACGCCGGTTAAAAGCGGTAAACGTCTGCATTATTGTGCCGTCCAAAGAGCGTGCCAAGTATTGGGCTGACGTTGCAAATCAGACGCTTGATAAAAACTCCATCGAGGAGGGCACGGACCGCCTGCGCAAGGGCCACGTCGGAATTACGGTGTTTATAAACAGATACGATGGTGTCGACCTTCCTGCTGAGGCATGCGAGATACTCATCATCGACGGCCTTCCCGAGGTGGAAGGGCTTTTGGCAAGGGCGGAGCAACTAGCCCTTAATGAGACACGTCGCCAGCTTGTGATCCTCCCCCTGTGAAGTGGTCCGCCGT
>QKYL01000029.1 GCA_003255745.1 Paracoccus saliphilus | reverse complement strand
ATGCCGGCTCAGTTCTGGGTGAAAATCAACAAATTGGACCCTCTACAGCGAGCCAGCCGCGCCGGTTGTGCAATCCGAGCATGCCGTTGTGACGACCCGTCGCGGCGCCATCGTCGTCACGTTGCCGGGCTGACGCGCGACCGCCGTGCGATGACCATCAGGAGCTGCCCCATGCATCCGTTCCGCCCGCCATTACCTAGGGAGCGCATCGGCGTCATCTCCGACACCCACGGTCTGCTCCGCCCTGAGGCGCTGGAGGCTCTCGAAGGCGTAGACCGCATCCTGCACGCGGGCGATATCGGCGATCCCAACCATCTTGAGGTCCTGACGCGCATCGCCCCGGTGACGGCCATCCGCGGCAACATCGACCGCGGCCACTGGGCTGAGGTCCTGCCCGAAACGGTGAGCCTCACGATCGGAGGCCTGCGGATCCACATGATCCATGACCGCAAGGCTTTGCAGGCTGATCCGGGAGCCGAGGGATGGAATGTCGTGATCTCGGGCCACTCCCACAAGCCCGGCATCGAGGAGACCGATACCACCCTCTGGCTGAACCCTGGCGCAGCCGGCCCCCGCCGCTTCCGCCTGCCGATCACGCTGGCCTTCCTCTGGGAGGAGGCCGGCTGCCCCCGCGCCATGATCCACCCCTTGCCTGTCTGACCTGCTCCCACCCGGACATGGTCACCTATGTCGTCAGTCCTTGTGCTTTATCCTGGCACAGGCGGCCCAAGGACGAAGCCGCTCCGCGGCATTGGCGCATTTTGCTGATGGCATGAGACGCCCATAACGGTGCGCGTTTTGCGATCTGACCGACCTGACTGACGATTGGGGCCTTCTCAATCATCAGACAGGAGGCTTCCATGACAGAGGAGAGAGTGAGCCCGCTTCGTCAGCGGATGATCGAAGACATGCGCATCCGCGGGATGGGTGACAAGGCGCAGAAGTCGCACATCCGGGCGATCAAGGATTTCGCGGCCTTTCTCGGGCGATCACCAGACACGGCGACACCGGAGGATCTGCGCGCCTATCAGCTCCACATGACCGACACCGGGGTCACGCCATCGACGTTCAACGTGCGGATTGTGGCGCTGCGGTTCTTTTTCGGCATGACCTGCGGACGGGAGGAGATGAAGCGCTATATGCAATTCCGCACCGAGCCGCGCAAATTGCCGGTAGTCTTCAGCGTCGAGGAGGTGTCCGACATCCTGATGGCGGCACCCGGGCCGGGCCTGAAGTATCGCGCCGCACTCAGCATTTCCTATGGTGCCGGGCTCAGGGCCGCCGAGGTCTGCAACCTCAAGATCGGCGATATCGACAGCGACCGGATGCTGATCCATGTCGAACTGGGCAAGGGTCAGAAGGACCGCAAGGTGATGCTGTCGCCCGGCTTGCTGGAGTTGCTGCGTGCCTGGTGGCGCGAAGCACGTCCCGAAGGCTGGCTGTTTCCCGGCAAGCCCAGGATCAATCCCATCTCACCAAGACAGCTGAACCGCGCATTCACCTCGGCCAAGCACATGGCCGGGGTCAGGAAGCCCGCGACCTTGCATACCTTGCGCCACAGCTTCGCGACACATCTGCTGGAGGCCAATACCGACGTGCGGGTGATCCAGGTGCTGCTCGGCCACGCCAAGCTGACGACCACCGCCCGATATACCCACGTGGCCACCAAGACGATCCGGGATACCGTCAGCCCCTACGAGATGCTGGCCAAGTTGCAGGATCAGACGGTGAAGCGAAGCCTGGAGTGATCGGGTGCGGGGGTGCCCCGGCCATCGCTGGAACTGGCTGACATCTTTCGTGCCTATGGTCCTGCGTGGCGGCAAGCCAATGCGGGGCACGTCAGCCTGACCCAGCTGAAGGTGATGTCGGCGATTGAAGCCTGCCGGACCGAGGCGCTTGGCGGGCATGTGGCGAGCTGTGCCAAATGCGGCCACCAGCATGTGGCCTACAACTCCTGCAAGAACCGGCACTGCCCAAAGTGTCAGGGACCGGCGGCGCGGGATTGGATGGAAGCGCGCGCGCAGGACCTGTTGCCCGTGGAGTATTTCCACATCGTCTTCACCCTGCCGGCCGAGATCGCCCAGATCGCCTATTGGAACAAGAAGGCGGTCTACGGACTGCTCTTCAAGGCATCGGCGGAAACGGTCATGACGATCGCCGCCGACCCCAAGCGCCTTTGCGCCCGTATCGGCATGACCAGTGTGCTGCACACTTGGGGATCGGCGCTGACCCATCATCCCCACATCCATATGATCGTTCCGGGCGGCGGCCTGTCGCCCGATGGCACGAGATGGGTCACCTGCAAGCCGGGGTTCTTTCTGCATGTGCGGGTTCTGTCGCGGCTGTTCCGGCGCCTGTTTCTGAACGGGCTGATGGATCTGCACCGGGCCGGTCAGCTGGTCTTTTTCAACCATCTGGCCGAGCTGGAAAGCGCGGACACCTTCAGCGCCTGGCTCGCCCCGTTCCGCAAATCCGAATGGGTGGTCTATGCCAAACCGCCCTTCGGCGGACCCGAGGCCGTGCTGGCCTATCTCAGCAGATACACCCACAGGGTCGCGATCTCGAACCACCGCTTGGTCAGCGCCA
>QKYL01000028.1 GCA_003255745.1 Paracoccus saliphilus | reverse complement strand
CGAGGCAAAGATGCGCTGCCTCAAGTCCTTCAGCGAACGGATTGCCTCGCCAGATCCGGACAGACAAACGGCCGGAGTTCATATCCGCATCGCGCTCATGAACCGCTTCAACGCACGCGGCACTGCCGAGATCGAGCCCGTGGCCTGAGCTTAAACGGGGTAAGGGGAAATCACAATTCAACGCCGAGTTTTGCAACAATGCCTCATCCACCGAAACTATCGGATGCACCGCGTGGGCGGCGGCGAAGCGACCGAGCACTATGATCTTTTGGGGCCCGTATGCACCTCGATCGACAGACTGGCCGGGATGTTTCGCTGCCGACCTTTGCCGAAGGGGACGTGGTGGCGATCCATGGAAGCGGGGCCTATGGGCTGATCACTAGCCCGCTTTGTTTCATCAGCCACCCCCTTCCGCACGAGGTGCTGGTCGAGGGTGACGGGCTGACCGGTGCCACCTGGCTGGCAGGACGCTGGGGTCTGCCCCCTTGATCCGCCGGATGATCAGGCCAGCAGGTCCAGGGTGCGCCTCACCTCGTCCCAGTTGACCGTGAAGCCCGCCGTGGACCCCTGTCCGACCAGCAGGGCATAGCGTTGGCCCTGCCGGTCAGTCAGCGTCTTCAGCGCGGCCACCGTACGATCCGGCGGCTGGAACACCAGAAGCGCAGCTTCCGGCGGCATCATCGCCAGCCCGTGGACCAAATGGCTGCCTTCGACACCAGCGATGACCGCCGCCTCTCCGCAAAGCTGCGCGATCTGGTCTACCGAGGCCGCCATGGGGTCCAGCAGGTGAAAGCCATAGGTCTGGGCCATCTGTTCGGCGATCTGGCGCTCGTTCTCCATCACGCGGGCGTCGCCGCTCTTGCCGCGCAGGATGAAGACGCCGGGCAGGGGGCTGCAGCTTCGCCCGGCCAGCAGGCGGCGGCGCATCTGGGCCGCGCGCTGCGACTTGCCGGTATTGTTGGGCATGTCGTCGAACAGCACCAGCTCGCGGAAATGAACGTTTTCCTTGCGCAGGGGGGGTCATGCCCAGAAGGCTTTCATAGCGTGGCATGTGGCCGGTTGGTTTCAACATGCTGGTCACCGTGGTGCTGCCGGGTTCGGCCAGCAGATAGGTCAGGCAGTCGTCGCTGAGCCAATTCCCGAACCACCGGTTGCCCCGCCAGCTTTCGTACATCGTCGCGCTGATGACCTCGCGCGGGATGCGATAAACCAGCGGCCGTGATCGACGCCCCCGCAGGTGGCGCTGCCGACCACGCGCGTAAAGGACGCCATCGACAAGATCGACGTTTTCGACCAGGCAGGCGGTCGTGGGCTGGTCGAGGCTGTCATAGCCCCCGCGCAATGCCTTCATGACAACTTCGGGCGGGGCGAATTCGGTGCCCCTGATGCGCTCCAGCTGACCTGGCAGATGGAGGGCCGGCGGGACGTGGCGCTGTCCACCAGGCGCCAGCTGCCACCGGTCGCAAGCTCCCTTTGCCATGTCCGGTTGCGGGATGCCCATCAGGCGCCGCCTGTATCCGTGAAGGGGTCTGAGTGAAAGCATGCAGTCACCCTTGCTGTCATGAAAGCCTGCAAGACCACGTCTGGCAAAAGCCGCAGCCGAGATACCCGCTTTCTGACTAAGCCTCGGATTTTGCGGCCAGACAAGCCCCTCCGCACGGCGCATACCCATCTTTGCCTCGGCCTGCATACGCCGCAGGCATCAGCCGCGCGGGCGTCAGCTCCAGATCTGGGGCCGGGTCTGGACCAACCTGGTGATGGCTTGGCCGATCAGCCGATGATCCGCGGCTGAAGGATGCCAGTTGCGGGCCGTCCGCTCCAGTTCGGGAATCGAGAGAAAGTCGATCCGTGCGTCACCTTCGGCGCGCCAGACCGCGACGACGTTTTCGTGGGCCGCCACAAATACGCGGCAACCTGAGGCCCGAAGCATTTCTGTGTGTCGGTGGTTCCAGAAAAGATGTCATAGCAGTCGCAGTCGAGGTTTGGCGACAGGTTGTCCGGCCCGACGGTGTCGGAATCCCCTGCGAATTCCATCTGCCAATGATTGGGCGCGGCGGCGCCAAAAGGCCGGCCGGTCGCAGGCAGAAAGAATCCCAGGAACCCACCGCCGCCCGAAGGGGCTTTGCTGATCTCCTTCAGGCGGACGGCATGCGGTCCGGGACGCAGGCCGGAAAGGCGGACGACCCGGCGGCCCGGTGTCACGACCTGCAGGACCGCGCCGTCCAGCTGGACCGATAGCGGTTGAGCGGGTCATCGAAGGTCATGCCCAGCACGTCGCTGTCAAAGCGCGCCACTGCATGGACAGCCGGCCATTGGTGCCGGAAGGCATTTGGTCCTGAAGGGGCATCGGTTCGTTCGAAGGGTGCAATACGCCCGACGATCATGCGGTTAGCGGCTGTTGGCCCTTATCCACGATCTCCGATGGGTCCAGGCTTTCGACCTTCAGGCCGGTCAAAGCGCCGTTCCGGTCGATAAGGAATGGCTGTGGCAGGCCCGCCAGATGGCGCAGCCCTGCCGGGGCAAGTTCGGCCAATCCTGCCGCCGTGCCAAGGGCCTTCGCTACGACAAGGAAAGCTGCCAGAGCAGGGGCCATGTCCGATCCTTATGAGCCGGCGCCAGATTATCTTTCGTCGCGCGTTGAAGAAAGCCTTCTGGCTGCAGGCCGATGCCTGCAAGCGCGATTTTCATCAGTGGCTGTCCTTT
>QKYL01000027.1 GCA_003255745.1 Paracoccus saliphilus | reverse complement strand
GCCCGTTTCAGCCGGTCGGTCCAGGCGAAGGTCGTGAACTGCGACCCTTGGACGCCCTTCTATTTGTCAAGCAGCGGGCGGGTCATGTTGATCTGTTTCTGGCGACGCATGATGATGCCGTAGACTTCGCGGGCGATGTAGCGCTTCAGGACCCGGATAACCTCAAGTTTGGAGTGTCCCTCGGCCACGCGACGCGCAACGTAGGCCTTGGTTTTTTCGTCGGTTCTGAGCCGGCCGATGGCAATGATGTGCAACGCGCTGTTTGCAGCTCGATCTCCACCACGATTGAGCCGGTGCCGGATTGTCTTCCCGGATGATGCGGGCACGGGACTGACGCCGCACAGGGCTGCGAAGCTTGCTTCTGATTTCAGGCGCTCGGGATTATCGCCTGCTGTGAGCAAGAGTTGTGCCGCGCTGTTATGTCCAACAGAATTGCGGGCGATGAGATCGGGGACCAGTTCGTTAACGATCCCGCTGATCATGACATCGAGGTCGGCAATTTCATCATGCAGTTCCAGATATCGCCGTGCCAAGGACTTCAGGCCGATGCGATAGGCCGCTTCGAGATCGCGGTAAGTGCTCAGATCGGGTCGCAAGGCCGCCAAGGATCGGATTAGTTGCATCCGGGTCATGTGGCGGAGTTGATCGCGTAAGCCATCCGGCGCGGCAATGATCGTGGTCTGGATCAGCTGCAGGGCAATCCGCCGGGCGTTAACCGCCGTCTTCCTGCAAACACGCAAAACTCTCAGGGATTCCACCATTCCATCTCTGCTTCGGGGTGTCACGGTGCGCTGGCCCGCGAAGGCGGCATGCGCGGCGTTCTGGGCGTCCAGATCGTCGCTTTTGCCACGCCTGCGCCGGTCGTGTCGATCAGGTGCCGTGACTTCCATGACCTTGATGTGAGCGGCCTGCATGTAGCGCAAAAGCCCTGCGCCATAGCTGCCCGAGGATTCGATGCCGATACGCTGTAATTGCCCGAATGTGCGCATCCCGGCGAGCATCTGGCGATAGCCCTGCCGGGTCGTCGGAAAGCTGCGCGTGCCAAGAACGCAATCGCGTTCGTCGACCACTGCAGCAACATGAAGATCCTTATGCGTATCGACCCCGCCAGTCACACCGGCTGCAGTGCTGTTTGTTCCGTCCATGCCTCGCCTCCCGTTTTCCAATCACTTGCTGGCAGAGCCGGGGCCGATGCATAGACAGGACAGTCACGAGACCGAAGTGGTCAGGCCCTTCTCGGGTCACAAGCACCGTCCGAGGCTGTGCCTCACCGCAAGGCGATCCCGGGCGGCTGACAGGTCCAGGGAAAGACACGCCGGTCGATCAGTGTTTGAGTCAGGCCACACCGAAACGCCTTGCGGCGCCAGTCTACCGCGGTCGATCGCTGTTTGGGTCAAGCCGCCCGAGATCTGGCAACCATCTTCTGACTATCGGTGTTCATGATCTCGGGTGTGCCGAACTTGTGGATCGCCTCGTTCAGCGCCTCGACGCAGAAGTCATTCGACCCTGTTCTTGAATCGGTGGCGAACACGGTCTCATTCCAGCGTGTTCGATATGCGCCAGGCCAGAACCTTCCGGGTGAACCAGTCCATGATGGCGACCAGATAGAGGAAGCCCCGACGCATGGGCAGGTAGGTGATGTCGGCGCACCAGGCCTGGTTGGGCCGCTTCACGCATAGCCCACCCAGCAGATAGGGGTAGGTCTTGTGGCCCTTCGCGGGCTTGCTGGTATCGGGCTTCTGGTAGATCGGCATCAGGCGCATAAGCCGCATCAGTCGCCGGATGCGCTTGTAGTTCACGGCATTGCCCTTGTTCTGCAAGTGGCACGTCATCTGTGAATTGCGAACCTTGATCGGACTTGCAGATCTCGGGCGCACCATATCGGGACAGCGCCTCCTTCAGGGCCTCAACGCAAAAGCTCGTGCCCATGGAATTCGACAGCCGCCAGCTGAGCACCTTGCGGCTGTGCCAGTCCATGATGGCCGCGAGGTAAAGAAACCCCCGGCGCATGGGAATGTAGCTGATGTCGGTGCACCACACCTGATTGGGGCGGGTGATGGCCAGGCCTTTGAGCAGATATGGGTAAATCTTGTTCTCCGGGTGCTTCTTGCTGGTCTTGGGCTCCCAGGTCAGATCGGCACAAGTCGCATGAGCTTCATAAGCCGACGAACCCGATGGCGCCCGCATCGATGTCCCTCGCGTTGCATATGACGGGCCATTTGCCGCGAGCCATACCATGGCGCCTCCAGGAACTGCCGGTCGATAATGGCCATGAACTTCAGGTTCTCGGCGCTTTCTCCGCGTGGCTGGTGCGCGCCAGCGACAGCAGGCTGCATTGCCGCCGGACGCTGAGATCAGGGTGGTCCTGCTTCACCCCTTTTTGCCTCCAGTGCCGAGAATGAGACTGGAGGCTGCGGATAAAAAATCCCGCTCCACAACCAGCTGGCCGATCTTGGCATGCAGCTTCTCGACCTCCTGATCGGAAATAGCCGGCTCGGCAGCGCTCTTGCCGTCAAAGGCCGAGGCCATGTTCTCGATCGCGGTTCTTTTCCAGCCCGTGATCATGGTCGGGTGGATGTCATACTTCTTGGCCAGCTCAGCCGTGGTCAACTCCTCGCGGATGGCTTCGAGAGCCACCTTCGCCTTGAACTCGGCCGAATAGCGCTTCCGTTTCGTCATGCGGATCAGTCCTTCGTCAATCGCCAAAGCTTAGCAACTGGTCCGAATTCCCGCGACCACCTCTAAGAGGGGGAGGAGGACCTAGCTCCGCCGCCTCTTGA
>QKYL01000026.1 GCA_003255745.1 Paracoccus saliphilus | reverse complement strand
AAGCGACCGTATAATCATGCGGGATGTGACACTTAGGTTCAGGACTAGCTTTCCTCTCACAACCCCCTCCACCCGTTCATCTCCTCCAGCAACGCCCGCTTCCCCGCCTCGCTGATCCGCCGAGGCCCCTCCATCGGCACCCCCGGCCCGTCCGGGGCAGGGGCGTCTCGCCCATCTCGGCCCAAGCCGCATCCTCGGCGCGCTGCAGGTCGCCGAATTCCGGGCGGCGGCCGTCCAGCCCCTCGGCCTCGCGGCGTTTCAGGTAATCCAATTTCTCGGCCCCCTCGATCAGCCCCGCCAGCCGCGCATGTATCTAGGCCGACACGATCCGGTTGACCCGCGCCTGCCAGTCCGGCCCCATCGACCGGAAGAACGCCACCACATCCGCATCCAGCCGCAGCGTGACCCGCGTCTTGGCGACCCGCCCGCGTTCGCGCGCGATCTGGTACCAGTCGTCGGGGATGCGCATCCGCGCCAGCACCGTGCTGTGCAGGTCCTATTCCAGCATCCGCATCGCGTCCGCCATGTAGTGGTGGTTGGCCCGCCGCGCCCCCTCGCTCCGCGCCGCGCCCCCGCCCGCCATCCCCGCCTTACCCGTCATCCCGCCCTCTGGCCCGATCCGCGCGCCAGCCTGTCGCCGGCACGTTAACGGGGCCTTAACCGGCCGGGCGTTGTCGGTGTACGTCCTGTGCACACGCAGTGCCTGCCCCGTGCGGCCCTTCGGCAAGGATCTGCAGATGATGGACAATTTGAACAAATTGTCATGCCAAGGCGTA
This sequence comes from Paracoccus saliphilus, assembly GCA_003255745.1. Lineage (GTDB taxonomy): Bacteria > Pseudomonadota > Alphaproteobacteria > Rhodobacterales > Rhodobacteraceae > Paracoccus > Paracoccus saliphilus_A. The sequence continues at coordinate 88,154 of QKYL01000026.1, read as the reverse complement.
GTCGATCATGGCAATCTGCGCCCGATCCCAGAGGTGCAGATGACCCAAGCCAATCCCGAAGAGCGCTATTTCCTCAGCCTTATCAACGCCGATCGCGTCCGCCACGGACTGGACCCTGTTCAGCTGGAAACGCATTTGAACAGGGCAGCCGAATCGCACAGCGGCTGGCTGCTGCGCACCGACAGCTTCTCGCACACGGGCAGCAACGGCTCCAGCCCCGGTGACCGGGTGCAAGCCGCTGATTTTGATTTGGGAAGTTCCTGGCGCGTGACCGAAAATCTGGCTTATGTCTCGATCGACCGCGACAGTAGCCTGCAGAACGAAATCCAGACCCTGCACCGCCTGCTGATGAACAGCCCAAGCCACCGCGCCAACATCCTTGACCCGGACGTGACCCATGTGGGCATCGGCCTTGAGGTCGGAAGCTTTGCCGGTTCTCAGGTGCTTATGGCCACACAGAACTTTGCCCGCACGACAGGCCACCTGGAAGTGGACGTGGCACCGGGCATTACGATCTCCAGCCTTGATGCTCCTGACCTGGCCGTGCCCCCTCCATCAAAGGCTGCTTGGCAAGCCCATGTCGTTACGACCCATGAAACGGCCGCCGGAACCGCCGGGCATGACGACATTCAGGGCAGCACCGCTGGCGACAGCCTGTCGGGCAGGGGCGGGAAAGACTGGATTGCCGGCGGGAACGGCCATGACGTCCTGCGCGGCGGCTATGGCAGGGATGTCCTGCTGGGGCAGTTGGGGGACGACCGCCTGTACGGCAATGCGGGCCCCGACCGGTTGTCTGCGGGGTACGGCAATGACACGCTGTCGGGTGGCTTTGGGAATGACCTTGTGACCGGTGAAAGGGGCCGGGATCACCTGATGGGCCAGGATGGCCAGGACCGGCTTTTCGGCGGCCTGGGCGATGACCGGCTTGAGGGCGGGGCAGGCGACGACAGGCTGTTCGGCGGGGCAGGCGGGGACGTTTTGGCAGGCGGATCGGGCGCGGATCAGTTCATCTTCAAGGGCGCAATCGGCCTGGACAAGATCACGGATTTCCAGCCGGACCTGGATCGGATCCTGATCGACAAGGCGCTGATCGGCAGCGATCTGGGCCGGTTCGTCAACAGCCAGATGCACGAAACCTCGGCCGGCGTCATTATCGAGTTGTCGTCGGGGAACCGCATCGCGGTCCTCGGCAGCAACCTGACGGTCGAGGACGTGGCCGACGACATCTTCCTGTTCTAGGCACGCCGCAACAGATAGCAGTCCATGATCCAGCCATGCGCGGCACGGGCTGCGGCGCGGCGGCGGATGATCCGGGGTCCTGCTTCCGCCAGCGGGCCATGGTCCAGGATCTGCTGCTCCATTCCCAGGAAGGCACCCCACCAGATATCCACGCCTTGGGCCGGCAGGGTCTGGAAAGCGCAGCCGCCGTCCAGCATCACCACCAGCGTGTCGACCGGGGCGGGCCATCCGTGGTCCCGCAGCATGCGCCCCGTGGTGATCTGCACCGGGGCGCCCAGATCGTTCAGCGGGATCGCATGGGCCGCGCATAGTGCCTGGATTGCGGTGATTCCTGGAAGCACCGTGACCGCCAGATCCAGCCGCGCGGCAATGCGCAGGCTGCTGTCATAGAGTGAGGGGTCGCCCCAGACCAGCAGGGCCACCCGCCCCCCTTCGGGCAGATGCCGGCTGATCTGGGCCTGCCATGCACCTGCGATCGCGTCGTGCCACCGTTCGACGGCACCAAGGTAGTCGGGATCGTCCGCGTCGCGTTGCGGCAGGTCGAACTCTGCCAGGCGAACCGGCGCACCGGTCAGGTGCCGGTCCAGGATGGCGCGTCGCAGGCCCGCCAGGTCGGCCTTGTTGTCACCTTTCAGGGGAATCAGCACAAGGTCCGCGCCCTGCAGGGCCTTGATGGCCTGCAGGGTCAGGTGGTCCGGGTGGCCCGTCCCGATGCCGATCAGGGTCAGCTGGATCATGCGAAAAGGCGCGGCGTCACCAGGTCGCTGCCGCGCAGACCCCGCAGCGACTTGGCGCCCGCCAGCACGGCCAGATCGACCAGCGGCTCCAGCGCGATGACCAGCATGTAAGCAGCGCCGAAGGCCGCGACGCCGCCCCAGGCTTCGGCGCCCTGACCGTAGAAGGCCCAAAAGGTGACCCAGGCCACGATGCCGCCCTGGAACGCAGTCGACAGCGCCAAGGCCTGCGCATAGCTGAGGTCCACATAGGCGGTGCCTGGCGCGATGATGCGGCGCGCCAGGGCCGCGACGGCGAACAGCGGTACCAGCAGCGTGGTCACGTTCATGCCGTATTGCGGCAGGTCGGCGGGCGCGAAGGCCAGACCCTGGATCAGCAGTCCCAAAGCCAGCCCGATCGCGGCGGGCGCCGCGCCGAACAGCAGGAACAGGGTCGACCCCAGGATCAGATGCACCTCGGACACGCCGACGGGGGCGGTCGGCAGGACCTGGAAAAAGACGAAGGTGGCGGCGGTGGCCAAGCCCGCGCGTGCAGTCAGCGCGGTCAGGCCCCGGTCGCGCAGCGCCTGAAACGCCAGCTTCAGGGAATAGAGGCCGGCGGTCGCGGCGGTGGCATAGCTCAGCACGATCTTGGCGCCGGCGACGATGCCCGGTTCGATATGCATGGTCAGTCTCCTGTGGCCGTCACACCCGACGGCAATGAAGGTTTTGCCTGCATGGCCGGTTTCCTGGCTTGCGGGTCAGGGCGCGGCGTCGGCCTTCCCGGGGCAAGCCCCAGTGGCATGGGTGACGCGCGCTCTCCGCATACAGTCGCGGGGGCGGCTGAGGCTTCGGGCGCCGCGATTGGGTCCGCCCTTCCCCATTCCCGATGAAGCCCGACGCTGAGGCGTCTGGTGGGCACCAAACAGACCCTCACCTAGACGCGATCAAGCGCGCTGCGTCAAGTCGCCGCCGGGGCGATCAGGTGAAAGAAGGTGCCGGTGACCTTTCCGCCGCGCGGCAGGGCGCGAAGGCTGCCGGTTTCCGGCACGGGGGCGCCGGTCGCGTCGGTGACATGGGCCAAAGGCGCGTCGGGCTGCGACAGGATCGAGGCATAGTGAAATTCGTGCCCACGCAGCGGCTGCCGCCCCAGCCCGGGCAGGGCTGCATAGGGTTCGGCGCGGCGATAGCCCAGGTGCATGCGGCGCTTGGCATAGCTGGTTTCCAGCCCCAGCAGGCCCAGCATCTGGTGGCGGGTGCCCTCTGCATCCACCAGCCCCGCGCCAAGCGCCATATAGCCGCCGCATTCGCCATGAACCGGACGGGTATCGGCAAACCGGTGCATGGCCTGCCGAAAGAGGTTGGCCGCCGCCAGCCGGGGCGCGTGGAGTTCGGGATAACCGCCGGGCAGCCAGCAGCAGTCAGCGCTGTCATCGGGGGCCTGATCGGCCAGCGGCGAAAAGGGCAGGATCGTGGCACCCGCGCGCCGCCACGCCTCCAGCACATGGGGATAGGTAAAGGAAAAGGCCGCGTCGCGGGCCAGCGCGATCCGCCCGCCCGGCGGGGTCAGGGGCAGGGGCGCGGCGGCATCGGGCAGGGCGCGATGGGCCGCGGCCGCGATGATGGCATCCAGATCGCAATGGGCGGCCACGAAATCGCCCGCATGGTCCAGGATGGCCTGAAGACCGGCGGTTTCCTCGGCTTGGACCAGGCCCAGATGGCGTTCGGGCAGTGTGATGTTGCCTTGGCGCGGCAGACTGCCCAGGACGCGGATGCCGGCCTCGGCCATGCCCTCGCGGATCAGCGCGTCGTGGCGGGCCGAGGCGACGCGGTTCAGCACCACGCCCGCAAAGGGCAGGTCCGGGCGCAGCGTCGCAAAGCCCCGCGCGGTGGCCGCTGCCGATTGCGCCTGGCCCCCGACGTCCAGGATCAGCACAACGGGCCAGCCCATCATCTGCGCGATCTCGGCGCTGGAGCCGATGCCGGTTTCCCCGGCCCTGGCGACCCCGTCGAACAGGCCCATTGAGCCTTCGGCCAGGATCAGGTCGGCGGGCGGCTGCCCCGTCACATGGGCAACGATCCGTCCCGGCTGCATCGCCCATGCATCCAGGTTGAAGGACGCCCGGCCGGACGCCGCAAGATGAAAGCCAGGATCGATATAATCTGGCCCGGACTTGAAGGGCTGTACCGCCAGCCCCCGCTGGCGCAGCGCCGTCAGCAGGCCCAGCATCAGCATCGTCTTGCCCGTTCCCGAGGCCGGGGCCGAGATCATCAGGCCAGGCGTCATTGCGGCGGGTCTCATTCCGGGAACCGGGGGTCGGCGCCGACGGGACGATAGCGGCGGTCGTAATCGGCGGCATAGAGGCGGCTTTCCTCGAACCCTTCGGCCGCCAGGGCGCGGCCGACCAGGATCAGCGCGGTGCGGTCGATGCCCTGTGCGTGGGTCTGGACATCGGCCAAAGTGGCGCGGATCACGCGCTGGTCGGGCCAGCTGGCACGCCAGACGACGGCCACCGGGCAATCACCGCCGTAAAGGGGCAGCAGATCCGCCACCACCCGGTCCAACGCATGGATCGACAGGTGGATGGCCAAGGTCGCCCCGGTGGCCGCGAAGGCCGCCAGCGTCTCGCCTTCGGGCATGGTCGAGGCGCGGCCGGGGGTGCGTGTCAGCACGACCGACTGCGCCAGGCCGGGCAGGGTCAGTTCGGTTTCCAGTGCCGCGGCGGCGGCGGCGAATGAGGGCACGCCGGGGGTCACCTGGACGGGAACGTCCAGCGCGCGCAGGCGGCGCAGCTGTTCGCCCATCGCGGACCAAACCGACAGGTCGCCCGAATGCAGCCGGGCGACGTCATGACCGGCGGCATGGGCCGTGGCGATCTCGTCGATGATCTGGTCCAGGCTCAGGGGCGCGGTGTTCACGATCCGCGCGCCGGGCGGGCAATGCGCCAGCAGGGCGGCGGGAACCAGACTGCCCGCATAGAGGCAGACCGGGCAGGCCGCGATCAGGTCGCGCCCTCGCAGGGTGATCAGGTCAGGCGCGCCGGGGCCGGCGCCGATGAAGTGGACGGTCATGGAACCTCTGCGATGGCGATGGTGACAAGGCCGCAGGCCGACACGCGCCGGGGGGCGGACAGCCGTGCGCCGGGGCCTGCGGCGGCAAGGGCCGCGGCCTCGGCGACGGACCCGGTGCCGTAAAGTGCCTCGATCCGGGCCGAGCGGGTGGGGGTGGCGATGCCCGCAACGTCGACGATGTGCAGCGGCAGGTCCAGCAGGACAGCCAGCGGGCGCAACTGACCGGCCCGCTGCATGATCGTCGCCAGCGCATCGGCACCCCCCGCCGCCGCCAGTGCCGCGGCCAGCGCGTCGCGCGTCGTCCCGGCACGGCAGCCGATGCCCGCGACGCGCGTCATGTCGTGACCGCCCACTGCACCACCGGGCGCAGCGGCTGCCAGCCGCGCATTCCGCCCAGGGGCGCGGCCCGCGCGATCTCGATCCGGGTCAGGTCGCCGCCGTGGCGGGCATGGAGACCTGTCAGCAGCGCCTCGGTCTCCAGGGTCACGGCATTGGCGACCAGCCGGGCGCCGTGGGGCAGGGCGGGCAACAGCGTCCGGAACAAGGCCGTGCTGCCGCCGCCGCCGACAAAGACCGCGTCCGGTTCGGGCAGGCCGGCCAGTGCCTCGGGCGCGGCCCCTTCGACGATGCGGATGCGGTGGGACATGCCAAAGCGGTCCAGGTTTCCGGCGATCAGCGCCAGCCGGTCAGCGCGAGGCTCGATGCAGATCGCCCGTCCCCCCGCAAGCGCCCATTCGACCGAAATCGAGCCTGATCCGCCGCCGATGTCCCACAGCAGGGCCTCCGCGCGCGGCTGCAGGGCGGCCAGCGTCATCGCCCGGACCGGGGCCTTGGTGATTTGGCCCTGATGGTCGAACAGATCATCGGAACGTCCGGCCGCCGCCGATAGTCCGAAGCCACGTGGCAGGTTCGCACCGTCCAGCACGACGGCCACGGGCGCCGCGCTCTCGTTCAGCGCAAAGCTGTCGGCGCGGGTGGTGCGGACACGTTCCAGGGGGCCGCCAAGGCGTTCCAGCACCGTCATGCGGACCGCCCCCGCGCCCTGGCCGCACAGCCACGCGGCCAAGGAAGCGGGCGCGTTGCCATCGCGCAACGTGGCAATGATGCGGCAGCCCCGCACCAGATGCGGGCGCAGCCGGGCCAGCGGCGCGGCGTGCAGCCCCAGGGCCACGCAATCCTCCAGCCGCCAGCCAAGCCGCGCGGCGGCCAGCGACGGCACGCCCGGTGCCGGAAGGGCACGCCATTCACCCGGTGCCAGATGTGCGGCCAGGCTGCCGCCCGCCCCGAACCAGAACGGATCGCCCGATGCCAGCACCGCCACCCGCCGCCCGCGCAGCGCCAGCACCGGCGCGATGTCGAAGGGCACCGGCCAGGCCCGACCGCGCGCGCCCACCCCCGCCAAGTCCAGGTGGCGCGGCCCGCCAAAGACCACCTTTGCCGCCGCCAGCGCATCGCGGCTTGCATCCCCCAGCCCGGCCACGCCATCTTCGCCCATGCCGATGATCGTCAGCCAGGGGTCAGACATGAAGCGCGTCCTGCTGCTGGGCGGCACCACCGAAGCCAGCGCCCTGGCCCGCCTGCTGGCCGGGGCCGGGGTTGACGCCGTTTTTTCCTATGCCGGGCGCACGGCCGCGCCAGTCGCCCAACCCCTGCCGATGCGCGTTGGGGGTTTTGGCGGCGCCTCCGGGCTGGCGGATTGGCTGCGGGGCGCCGGCATCAGCCATGTCATCGACGCGACCCACCCCTTTGCCGCCCGGATGAGCCGTAATGCCCATGCCGCCTGCGCCGCCCTGGGGCTGCCGCTGCTGGCCCTGCAACGGCCCGCATGGCAGCCGGGTCCGGGCGATGACTGGCAGCCGGTTCCTGACATCGCGGCTGCGGTCGCCGCGCTGCCCGACCGGCCTGCACGCGTCTTTCTGGCGATCGGCAAGCAGAACCTGGACCCCTTTGCTGGTCTGCCGCATCAGTGGCTGCTGCGCCTGGTCGATGCCCCCGACAGCCCGCCCCTGCCGCGCGCCCAGATGGTCATTGCCCGCGGTCCCTTTACCGTGGATGGCGACCGCAGCCTGATGGCCGCGCACCGGATTACCCATCTGGTCGCCAAGAACAGCGGCGGGGCGGGGGCCAGCGCCAAGCTGCAGGCGGCGCGCGACCTGGGGGTGCGGGTGGTGATGATCGATCGGCCCGCGCTGCCCGGCTGCGCCACCGTCGCCACCCCGGCCGAGGCGCTGGACTGGCTGCATCTGCATCAGACCGCCCCCGCGCTGCGCGGGGTATAGACCCAGGGGCCGACCCTGCGCGTGGCGCTGTTGCCTACCAGAACCACGGTGCGCATGTCGGCCATCTGCGGCTCGGCCTCGGCCAAGGTCACGATGCGCAGCGATTCGTCCGGAGTGCTGACGGCGCGGGCAAAGATCATCAGCCGCGCGGGTTCACATTCCTGGCGCAGGATCTCCAGCACGCGGGCAAAGCCTTCGGGGCGGCTGGCCGAGCGGGGGTTGTAGAAGGCCATCGCGAAATCGCCCCGCGCGGCATGGCGCAGGCGGTGTTCGATCAGCGCGAAGGGCTTGAGGTTGTCCGACAGGTTGATGGCGCAGAAGTCGTGGCCCAGGGGGGCGCCCGCCCGCGCGGCGGCGGCCAGCATGGCGGTGATGCCGGGCAGGATGCGGATGTCGGCCACGTCGCCGCCCGCCTCGACCGCCTCGAACAGGGCCGAGGCCATGGCAAAGACCCCCGGATCGCCTGACGACACGATGACCACCCGCCGCCCCCGCGCCGCCAGGTCCAGCGCCAGCCGCGCGCGGTCCAGCTCCACCCGGTTGTCCGAGGCGTGCAGCACCAGCCCTTCGCGCGCGGCGATGCGTGCGACATAGGGGATGTAGCCCACGATATCGGTGGCCTCCGCCAGCGCGGCCGACACCTCTGGGGTCACCAGCGCCTCGGCGCCGGGACCAAGGCCTGCGACGGCGATCCAGCCGTTCATTCGGCGACCTGGGCCAGTGCCACGGGACGGCGGCCTTGGCCATGCACCAGCACGATGGCGAAATAGGGGCAGTCGGCAGCCTCGACATCGGCCAGGCGCACGATGCGCTGGCCGGGCATGGTGCCGCGTTCGATCAGCCAGGCGTCGTCCAGCCGGCCCGCCATGGTCAGGGCGCGGCGCACCTTGGGCAGGTTGCGGCCGGTCTTCATCACCACCAGCGCGTCCGAATGCTGCATGTGGCGCAGCATCTCGCCCTCGGGCAGGGTGCCCATGACCACGGTCAGCACATCGTCGCCCCAGGTGATGGGCGTGCCGCTGGCGTTCCAGCAGCCGACCATGCCGGGGATGCCCGGGATCACGGTCACCGTCACCCGATCCCTCAGCCGCACATAGAGATGCATGAACGAGCCATAGAGGAACGGGTCCCCCTCGCACAGAACGACGACATCATCGATGGCAGACAGTGCCGCCAGCCGGTCGGCCCAATCGTCGTAGAAATCAGCCAGCAGCCGGTTGTAGTCGGGGCTGTCAAAGGGGATCTCGGTCGTGACCGGGTATTCCATCGGGTATTCGATCGCGGCCGGCGCCAGCATGCCGTCAACGATGCGGCGCGCCTGGCCCTGGCGACCGGGCTTGCGGAAATAGGCAACGTGGCGCGCCTGCCGGATCGTCCGGTCGGCCTTGACCGAGATCAGGTCGGGATCGCCCGGCCCAAGGCCCGCGCAGATGATCTGTCCCATGCGGCTACTCCTTCCGGCTGGCCAGCGCGTTGATGGCGGCGACGGTGATGGCCGACCCGCCAAGCCGTCCCTGCACGATGACCGCGGGCGCGGGCGGGGCGGCCATCAGCGCATCCTTGGATTCGGCGGCCCCCACGAAACCGACCGGACAGCCGATGATCGCGGCCGGACGCGGGCAGCTCGGGTCCTCCAGCATGTTCAGCAGGTGGAACAGCGCGGTCGGCGCATTGCCGATGGCCACCACCGCGCCGTCCAGGTCCGGGCGCCACAATTCCAGCGCGGCGGCGCTGCGGGTGTTGCCCATGTCGCGCGCCATGTCCGGCACGCGCGGGTCATGCAGCGTGCAGATCACCCGGTTCTGGGTGGGCAGGCGGGCGCGGGTCACGCCCTCGCTGACCATGCGCGCATCGCAGAGGATCGGCGCGCCGGCCGCCAGGGCGGCGCGGGCGGTCGTGGCCATGCCGGGGGTAAAGCGCACATGACGTTCCAGCCCGACCAGGCCCGCGGCATGGATCATGCGCACGACCACCGGTTCCTCATCGGGGTCAAAGCCCGCCAGGTCGGCCTCGGCGCGGATGGTGGCAAAGGACTGGCGATAGATCGCGGCGCCGTCCTTTTCGTAATCGTGAGGCATCACAGAACCCTTGGCAGCTGGTCGGGGTGAAGGCCGCGCAGCACGGCCGGGTCGGCCGCGCGGCCGTGGCGGATCAGGTCGAACCCCGCCGGCGTGGCGGTCAGGGTCAGGTCGGCGGGACGCGGCCAACCGCAGCCCTTGGCACAGCCCGACACATGCAGCACCGCGCCCGGCGGGACAAGACCCGCCAGGTCGCGCGCCAGGGGCCGGGTCGCGGCATGGGCCTGCGGGCAGGCGGGCGCGCCCGGGCAGGCGCGCAGGCGCAGGCGCGGGTCGGCCCCATCGAGGATCACGCCGGGCAGGTCGGGCATGCTGTGGGCGCCCTGCACCAGCAGCATGCGCCAGGGTGTCAGCCGCAGCGGCCCAAGCCGCGACAGGCGGCGCAGCGTGTCAGGCGGCACCTGGCCGAATTCCAGCGCAGCCAGCATCCCCTGTCCCGTGGCCCCCGGTTGCGCGGCGGGCGCGGTGGCGGGGGCGGGCAGGTCGGCGCCCGGCGGCCGCGCCCCCTGGGCGATCAGCGCGGCCATGCGGCCCCGGCCACCGGGGGCGCCGCCCTGGTCCAGGAACCACTGCGCCAAGACCAACGCATCGGTCACGTCGTGCAGGGGGGATGTGGTCGCCATGCCATCCGCCCTCAGCGTCAGCCCCTGGGGGCCGCGTTCGATGCGGATATCGGCGGGGTCGCGGGTCAGGACGGGAAGCGGCCCGGCATCGACGGCAAAGCCGAACTTGGCCGGCAGCATCAGCCCGCTTGCGGCCAGCGCGGCCTCCAGCGCGGCGGCAAGGGCATCCGTCGCGGCATCGGCAAAGGGCGTGACCAGGATGTTGCGACGCCGCTCGGCATCGATATCGGCGTCGATCAGGTCATGGGCGCGCAGGGCGGCGATCAGCGGGGCGTGGCTGTCGGGCGTCACGCCGCGCAGTTGCAGGTTGGCCCGGCCGGTCAGCTCGATCACGCCGTTGCCCTGGGCCTCGGCCGCGTCGGCGACGGCTGCGGCCTGGGCTGCGGTCAGCCGGCTACCACGCGGGCGCACCCGCACCACCCAGCCATCGCCGGATTCCATCGGCCGCAGCGCACCGGGGCACCATCCCTTTACCGCGCTCACAGCGTCACCGCGATCGAGTTGCGGCGCGTCACCCACAGCCCCGCCTGGTGCAGCCGCTGGAACAGGTCGCGCATCGCGGCCAGGGCGGCGGGATTGGCCGCCTCCATGAACGCCACGATCTCGGGGCGGCCTAACGTGGCCTCGTGGTAAAGGTCGAACAGATGCGGTGGCACCGCGCCTGCCAGATGCGCGAAAGCCGCCATGTGGTCCAGCGTGGCGGCGATTTCCGCCGCACCGCGATAGCCGTGGCGCGTCATCGCGTCGGCCCAGGCCGGGTCGGCGGCGCGGGCGCGGGTGGTGCGGGCGATCTCCTCGGTCAGGGTGCGGGCGCGGGGGCGGCCGGGCTGCGTCGCGTCCAGGTGATAGAGGGCGGGGGCCGTGGCCCCGATCCGCGTCATCGCGGCGGCGAAACCCGCCTCGTGTGCGGCATAATCGGCGGCCAGCAGCAGGTCGGTTTCGGGCAGGTCCTGTGCGTGGACAAAACTGTCGACGCCCGCCATGCGCGCCTCCAGCCCCGCACGGTCCGGGCGGCTGGTCCCGTCCGCCCCGATGGCCCAGGCCGAGGCCGCAAGCCAGGCCTCGCCCGCCGCCGCCCGCGCGGCATCGGTGAATTCCGTGGGCGCCGTGCCCATGCCCAGCCCGTATTGCCCCGGCTGCGGACCAAAGACGCGGGGCGCGCGCGCCGCATAGGGGTTCAGATCCACCGCCTCGTCACGTTCGGCCAGAGTCGCGGCCCCGGTTTCGAACAACTGCGCCAGCACCGGAAAGACGTCGCGGAACAGGCCCGAGACGCGCAGCGTCACGTCGATGCGGGGGCGGTCCAGCAGCGCCAGCGGCACGACCTCGACCCCCGACACCCGGCCCGAGCCCTGGTCCCACACGGGCTTCAGTCCCGCCAGGTGCAGCGCCATGGCAAACTCCTCGCCCGCGGTCCGCATGGTCGCGCTGCCCCAAAGGTCGACCACCAGGCCACGCGGCCAGTCGCCCTGATCCTGCAGGTGGCGGCGCAGCAGTTCCTCGCCCAGCTTGACGCCCTGGGCATGGGCGGCGGGGGTCGGCACTGCGCGGGGATCGACGCTGAAGAGGTTGCGCCCCGTCGGCAGCACGTCCGACCGGCCCCGGTTCGGAGACCCCGACGGCCCCGGCGGCACGAAGCGGCCCGCCAGCCCCGCCGCCAGCCCCGCGCGTTCAGCCTCGCCGCAGGCGCCGCTGCCCCAGATGTGCAGCCCCTCGCCATACTGGCTTTCCTTGATGTCGCAGACGAAACGGTCGATGCGGGTGATCGCCTCGGCCGCGCTGGCGTCGGAGGGGATGCCCAGGTCTGCCTCGACCCCCAGGGCGCGCGCCTCGTCCCGGATGCCGGCGATCAGGCGGTCGCGGCGCGCCGGGTCCAACCCGTCGGCGGTGGAATATTCGTCCAGCAGCCGTTCCAGCCCGGCCATGCCGGCGGGCAGGGCGGCGTCCCGCATCGGCGGCGGCAGGTGGCCCAGGGTCACGGCTCCAATGCGCCGCTTGGCCTGCGCGGCTTCGCCCGGATCATTGACGATGAAGGGATAGATGACCGGCAGCGCGCCCGTCAGCGCCTGCGGCCAGCAGTCGCCCGACAGCGCCACGGCCTTGCCGGGCAGCCACTCCAGCGTGCCATGCGCGCCCATGTGGATCATGGCATGCGGGTCCTGCGCGGCCAGCCACAGGTAAAAGGCGACATAGGCGTGGCGCGGCACGCGGGTCAGGTCATGGTAGTCGTCGTCGCGGTCGGCGCGGTGGCTGCGTTCGGGTTGCAGCGCCAGCAGCAGGTTTCCGCGCTGGATGGCGGCAAAGCGGAAGGTCCCGTCCTGGCAGTCAGGATCGCTCTCGGGCGCGCCCCAGGCCGCGTGCAGCGCCTTGCGCAGTGGCTGCGGCAGGGCCTGCAACGCGGCTTGGTAATCGGACAGCGGCCACGTGATGCGCTGGTCGGCCAAGGCGGCGGCCCCAACACCAGCAGGGACATCGTAGCCCTCGGCAGCAAGCGCCTGCGCCACGCCTTCGGCCGAGGCCGGGGCGTCCAGGCCCACCGCATGCGCCATCTGCCAGTCGCGGCCGGGATAGGTGGACAGGATCAGCGCCACCCGCCGCTGCGCCTTCGGTGTCCGCGCCAGCCGCGCCCATGCCGCGATGCGGTCGGCGGCGGCGGCCAGAAGACCGGGATCCGCGCGATGGGCAAACCGCGAGAACTGCAGGTCGGGGTCGCGCGGCTCGGGCGACTTGAAGCTGATGACACCGGCAAAGATGCGGCCGTCCACCTCGGGCAGGACCACGTTCATGGCCAGATCCGACGGTGACAGCCCACGCTCGGCGCCCGCCCATTCGCGTCTGCGGTTGGTCGACAGCGCGACCTGAAAGACTGGGCAGGCCATGTCGTCGAAGGGCGTGCCGGCCTGGGTCCGGGCAGAAAACCCTGTAGCGTTCACGACCAGCGCCGGCGACGTGGGCAGGACGCCGCGCAGCCAGTCCCCCAGCCCCTCGGCCTTCAGGGAGGGGGCGAAGGCCCCGATCGCCGCGAACCCCCGCGCCCGCAGCGCATGGATCAGCGCATCGACGGGGCCAGTATCGGCGGCGGCCAGCCAGCTGCGATAGAAGGTCACCAGCGCCAGTTCACCCTGCGGGGCATGGTCGATCACGCCCCGGTCAGGGTCCCAAAGCCCCATCTGCGGCAGCGTCTTGCGCCCTTCGACCGGGGCGGCGGCCAGGCCCGAAGCGATGGCCATCTGCGCCAGCGCCGCCTGTGCGGCCACCGCGCCGCCCTGGTCGCAATGCCGCCGCAGCACGCGCAGCACGGAGGCCGGCACGGTCGAGACCTCCTCCAGCCGGGGATCGTCGCGCCCGTCGGCGGGCAGCACCGCCAGCGCGATCCCCCGGCGCCGCGCCAGGTCCTGCACCGAGGCCAGGCCATAGGGCCAATAGGCCTCTCCGCCGATCAGGCGGATCAGGATACCCTTTGCGCCGGACAGGGTCTGGTCCAGGTAGGTATCGACCGACACCGGGTGCCGCAGCGCCACCAGGTTGCACAGCCGCAATGACGGCAAACCGCCCGCCGCCCGCCGCCACCCTTCCGCGAAGGCCCCCAGGTCGCTGTCCGAAAAGGACAGGACCACCAGATCCGCCGGCGATTGGCCCGGATCATAGGGGGTGTCGGTCTGGTCCAGGCCGACCTGTTCGCGAAAGATGACATGCATCAGGCGGGAACGCCTTCCAGCACGGCGCGGATCGCGGCCGCGTTCACGTGGTCATGTTCGGCAATGACCACCAGCCGCGACAGGCGGGGCTGGCTGCCCCAGGGGCGATCGTACTGGTGCCGCACACGCGCGCCCACGGCCTGCACCAGCAGGCGCATCGGCTTGCCCTGCACGGCGACGTGACCCTTGACGCGCAGGATGTTCTGTTCCTGCGCCAGCCGCGCGATGCGGTCCGCCAAGTCGGCGGGATCGGTGATCTCGGGCAGCTCGATGACCACCGTGTCGAAATCCTCGTGCTCGTGATCATCCTCGCCGTCATGGTGGCTGGGGCGGGCGGCGATGTCATCCTCGGCGGCTGCGTTCAGGCCCAGGATCAGGCGCGGGTCGATCGCGCCTTCGGTCACGGTCAGGATCGGCAGCTTGCGGGGGGCCTCTGCCTCGATCACGGCGCGGGCGGCGGCGATGCCGTCGGGGCCTGCCAGGTCGGCCTTGGTCAGCAGGATCACGTCGGCGCAACTGATCTGGTCCTCGAAGACCTCGGACAGGGGCGTTTCGTGGTCCAGGCTGTCGTCGGCGGCGCGCTGCGCATCCACCGCCGCCACGTCGGGGGCAAAGCGGCCCGCGGCCACCGCCTCGGCATCGGCCAGGGCGATCACGCCGTCCACAGTGATGCGCGACCGGATCGCCGGCCAGTCGAAAGCCTTCAGCAGCGGTTTGGGCAGCGCCAGCCCCGAGGTCTCGATCAGGATGTGGTCGGGCTTTTGCGGCAGTGCCATCAGCGCCTCCAGCGTCGGGATGAAATCATCGGCCACGGTGCAGCAGATGCAGCCGTTCGACAGCTCCATGATGTTCTCGGCCGGGCAGTTGTCGTCGGCGCAGCCCTTCAGGATGTCGCCGTCCACGCCCATCGTGCCAAATTCGTTGACCAGCACCGCCAGCCGCAGCCCCTGCGGGTTCTGCATCAGGTGGCGGATCAGCGTCGTCTTGCCCGAGCCCAGAAAGCCGGTGATCACGGTGACGGGGGTCTTCACAAGGTCGGTCATGGGTCACTCCTGCGGGGGAATACGGGCAAGGCTCTGCTTGCGGAAGATGGCGGGGCGTTCGCGCCACGGCACGATCCCGTCGGCGGTGGCGGCATAGGCGGACGCGCCCGACAGGATGTCGGCGGCATCGGCGGGGGTCAGCCGCCCATAGACATAGGACCACTTGCCCGGCCCCGACAGGGCGACCGAACAGCCCTGTGCGCAGGCCGACAGGCATTCCACGGGGCGGATCTCGACCCCTTGCGGCGGCGCCTGGCGCAGCGCGTCGTGCAGCGCCCTGCCGGGGCGGGGCCCTTCGGGGTCGTTGCCCGGCTGGGTGCCGCGACAGGTGGTGCAGACATGCAGAACAGCGCGCATTGCGGGCATTCCCTTGGCTTTCGGCATCCGGGGCGGCCCGAAGAGGACGGCGCGGGTCATCCGGCCATCATCTGCCGGTCGCGAAACACCCCGTTCGCCGGTCATCGTCAGGTGCTGGCAGGTCTCCCGGCTTGCGGATCTCGGGCGCGGGGCCCAACGGTCGTCCCACCTTCCCGGCCCCGCGCGGCGGTGCCAGTGGATCGGGGCGACCTTTCCGGTCACGGTCGCGGGGGCGGCTGCGCTTGGGCGCGGTCAAAACCTTGCCTGTCGCATTCCCTCTTCGCCTGCCTTAGGACAGGAACCAACACGCGCCCACCAAAAGCCCCGCGCCCGCGATTTGTCAACCTTCAGGAGCGAACCGATGACGCAGACCGACCCCAGCCCCGCCACGGGCGACCCGGATGACCTGGCCCGCCATGCCCAGAAGATGGCCAGGAAAAAGGCCGCCCGTGACCGGATGATGGAAACCAAGACCGGCGAAAAGGGCCTGATCATCGTCCATACCGGGCCGGGCAAGGGCAAGTCATCGTCCGGCTTTGGCATGATCATGCGCTGCATTGCGCATGGCATGCCGTCCGCCGTGGTGCAGTTCATCAAGGGGGCCTGGGACACCGGCGAACGACGCCTGCTGACCGCGCATTTCGCTGATCTGTGCCAGTTCCACAGCATGGGCGAAGGCTTTACCTGGGAAACCCAGGACAAGTCCCGCGATATTGCCGCCGCGCAGGCGGGCTGGGCCAAGGCGCAGGAATTGATCCGCGACCCGGCGATCCGCATGGTCCTGCTGGACGAGATCAACATCGCCTTCCGCTATGGCTATCTGGACGTGGCTGAGGTGCTGGCCTTCCTTCAGGCCGAAAAGCCGCCGATGACCCATGTTGTCCTGACCGGTCGGGGCGCACCCGAAAGCCTGGTCGAGGCGGCCGACCTGGTGACCGAGATGACGCAGGTCAAGCATCCGTTCAGGTCCGGGATCAAGGCGCAGGCGGGGGTCGAGTTCTGACCCGTCGCCGCGCTGCAGCAGAAAAAGATCACATCCGGGTGAACCCCCGGGCCGGCTTGAGGGTTTGGTTGGTATAAATGGCCAAAGGACCTTGCCCTCCCATGACGTCTCCTCCGCCGCTTCCTGCCGATGCCGCGCTGTTTCTGGATTTTGACGGTTGCCTGGTCGAGATTGCTCACCGTCCTGACGCCGTGGTCGTGGCACCGGCCCTGCGGGACCGGCTGACCCGATTGCATCGGCGGCTTGACGGGGCGCTGGCGTTGATCTCGGGTCGGGACGTGGCGGACCTGCGGGGCCATCTGGTCGATTTTCCCGGCACGGTCGCGGGCAGCCACGGATCCGAGTTGTCGCATTCGCCCGACCAGATCGAGGCGCTGCATCAGCAACCATTCGATGCGCCGGGATTGCATCGGGCAGCGCGCGAGCTTGCGGCCCCGCATCCTTCGGTTCTTGTCGAGGAAAAGCCCCACGGCGTGGCGATGCATTACCGCAAGGACCCCGCGCTGCAGGGGTTTGTGGAGGATGCGATGCATGCCCTGGCGGAACAGAACCCCCACCTGATGCTGCAGCCTGCCAAGATGGCGCTGGAACTGCGTCCTGCCGGTGTCGGCAAGGACACCGTGCTGGCCCGGCTGATGGAAATGCCGCCTTTTGCCGGGCGGATGCCCGTGTTCGCGGGCGACGATACCACCGACGAACCCGCGATGGCCGAGGCGCAATCGCGTGGCGGCTTTGCCATCAAGATCGGCGACGGTCATACCGCCGCCCGTCATCGCCTGTCCGATCCCGCCGCCCTGGCCGCATGGCTTGACGCGTCTTTGGGATGAAGGAGGTTTCATGTCCCGTCTGATCGTCGTCTCCAACCGCCTGCCCTTGGGGGACAATCCTTCCGGCGGCCTTGTTGTGGCGCTGGAGGATGCCCTGCGCAGTTCGGGCGGGGTCTGGATCGGTTTTTCCGGCGAGGTGAAGGACGATCCCGACGAGCAGCTTCAGGATCATCCGGGCGCGCCGTTCCAGCGGCTTTCGTTTGATCTGACCCCGCAGGATCATCACGACTATTATCTTGGCTATTCGAATTCGATGCTATGGCCGGTCTGCCATGGACGGCCGAACTTGATGCGCATCCTGCCCGAGTATCTGGAAGGGTACAAACGGGTGAATGCCCGCATTGCCGACATGATGCTGCCCCATCTGCGCGAGGGCGACCGGGTCTGGGTGCAGGACTATCACCTGTTTCCCCTTGCCGCCGAACTGCGCGCCCGCGGCGTGACCTGCCCCATCGGCCTGTTCCTGCATATCCCTTTTCCGGGACCCGCCGATTGTGCCGCCCTGCCCAATCCGGCCGAAATGTTCGAATGGCTGTCGCATTTCGACCTGCTGGGGTTCCAGGCGCATCGCGACCTGGGCGCCTTCGCAGAAAGCGCGCGGCAACTGGCCGAGGTCGAGCAGTTGTCAGAGACTTGCTTCCGCCTGTCGGGGCGGGAGGTTCGCGCGGATGTATTCCCTATCGGCATCGACACGGCATCCTTTATCGAAGAGGCGCGCGATGCACCGGACGAGGACCGGGTACGCCTGCTGACCGGCGCCAAGATGATGATCGGGGTGGACCGGCTGGATTACTCCAAAGGGATCCCGCAGCGGTTCCGCGCTTATCAGATCCTGCTGGAGCAGGACCCGGATCTGGTCGAATGCATCTCGTTCCTGCAGATCGCCCCGCCGACGCGCGAGGCGGTCGAGGCCTATCAGGACATCCGCGAGGAAACCGAACATCTGGCGGGACGCATCAACGGCCAGTTCTCGACCCTGAACTGGACGCCGATCCGCTTTATCCACCGGCCCTTCCCGCGGCCGGTGTTGGCGGGGCTTTACCGGCAGGCGCGGATCGGGTTGGTGACGCCATTGGCCGACGGCATGAACCTGGTGGCCAAGGAGTATGTGGCAGCCCAGGACCCCGAGGATCCGGGTGTCCTGATCCTGTCGCGGTTTGCCGGCGCGGCCGAGGAGATGACCGAGGCGCTGATCATCAACCCCCATGATCCGCATGATCTGGCGCAGGCAATGGCAGAAGCCTTTCGGATGCCGCTGGAGGAACGCCGCCGCCGCCATGCCGCCCTGTTGAAGGGGGTGATCGAACATGACGTCGCCTGGTGGTCGGCGGCTTATCTGGATGCGCTTGGCCGATAGGCGAATCAGCGATTCCCCATGACCGGCAGATTTATGCCCGTTTTGCGTGCATTCACACATAAACTGCACGTTTAGCGGGCATTCTATATGAAGCTGCCCAGCCTGACAGCATCTTCTGGTGACGCCGCGCCCCAGCGGGTGCATCCTGAAGTTGCGAGGCTGCGCCGCTTCGCATCGTTGCATTCCTCCTCAAGGCTGGCAACGAGCCTCCGGAAAGCCGCCGGTCCCCGTTCCCTCCTCCCGCGGCCGGACCGGCGGCTTTTTCAGGATCTTGCGGCTAGATCAACGTCGCCACATGCCGCAGCGCCGCAGCATATCCCTGGATGCCGAACCCGGCGATGACCCCGTCCGCGCGTTTCGAGACATAGGAGTGGTGCCGGAATGCTTCCCGCTTGTGGACCTGGCTCAGATGCACCTCGATTACCGGCCCGTCAAAGGCGTTCAGCGCATCCAGCACCGCAATCGAGGTGTGGGTCAAGGCGGCGGGGTTGATGACGATGGCTGCGGCCTCCTCCCGTGCCTCGTGGATCCAGTCGACGATCTGGCCTTCCCAGTTGGATTGCAGAAAGCGGATCTGGTGGGGGGCCGCCGCCTCGCGGCACAGCGCCTCGACATCGGCCAACGTGTCGTGGCCATAGATCTCGGGCTGGCGCTTGCCCAGCAGGTTCAAATTGGGGCCATTCAGGACATGGATCAGCGGCATGCACAGGTTCCTTCCAGGGTCGGCCTTTGCTAGCGCAAAGTGTGCGCGCTGTCAGCCCGGAAGGGCGGTCACGGGTGCCGCCTGTCCCGACGGGTCGATCAGGCGCAGCGCGGGCGGATGGGCCGTCAGCACCGGCACCGCGCCGGCCACGGCGGGCGGGCTGGACCACAGCCGGGCGCCATCATGCGCGATCAGCACCAGCCGGTCGCCCAGCATCTGCAGGCGCCCGGCGCCGGGACCCTGCCACAGGACGTGATCCCCGTCGCGAAGGACGGGTCCGGTCGCCGGGTCATTCCACAACCGCACCGGGCCATTTGACGCCGACAGCGCCTGTCCCGGCCACAGCGGCCCGGACATGCGATCCTGGGCGGCGCTTTCGCCCACAAGGCTGCAGGTCAGCAGAGCGGCTATCGTGCTGCGGTCCCATCCGTGATGCGGCGCCGCAGCTTGCAGGATCATCAGCTTGGCCAGCGCAGCCACCGGCGTCATGTCGCCAGCCGCGATGGCGCCCGTGTCCACAATCCAGGCCCCGGCGGCATAGTGAAAAGCGCCCACAATGCCGCCGATGGCGCGGCTGGCAATCAAGGTGGTGACGCCTTGGGCCTGTGCGCGCAGCAGAGCTTGGCGGATGGCGCCGTTGCCGGCCGGGATGTTCCCTTCGCCGAAACCTTCCAGCACCAGCCCCGTCGCCCCCGAGGTCAGCGCCGCGTCGATCATCTGCGCCAGCAGGGGGGCGGCGCTGCCGTGATCGGCGGGCACGGCGGGG
The DNA here is from genome assembly GCA_003255745.1 of Paracoccus saliphilus. Taxonomy (GTDB): domain Bacteria; phylum Pseudomonadota; class Alphaproteobacteria; order Rhodobacterales; family Rhodobacteraceae; genus Paracoccus; species Paracoccus saliphilus_A. Next base: position 68,396 of record QKYL01000026.1, on the reverse strand, counting down.
ATCTGCACCACCCGCTGCCGACAGATTTCATGCGCCACCGCCGTCAGTTGCGCCCGGACCAGCGCCCGCGCGGCCGGATCGTCCAGCGCCTGCGCGGGCGAGGCGGGGCCGGGCAACGGCGCGGCAGCGCCATGCCATGTGCCGATGCCCGCCTCGGCCAAAGGCGGCAGGTGCGGGCTGGCAAAGCCCGCAAAGCGGCGCGTCGAAACCTTCAGCGCGCGCGACCCGCGCCACAGCTGCCCGTCGAAATACAGCGCCACTTCGGGCAGGCGCAGGCGGGTCATGGCCAGCGCCCCTGTCAGGTTGGCCAGCGCGTCGCTGCCCGCGTTCAGGACCAGGCCCTGCGGCGTTTCCCGCAGCAGGGGCAGCTGCGCCCCAGTCAGGATCACCGGCTTGGACAGGGCAACCCGCGCAAGTCCCAGATCGTCGAAAACGTTCAGCAGCAGGGGCAGGGCGGCCCCGGAATAATCCATCGTGTCGGTGCCGTGCAGGATCACGAAGGCGTCGTGGTCATCATAGAGGTCCAGCACCCGCGTCGCCATCCGGCACCAGTCCAAGGGTCGCAGGTCGGTGCTGTCCAGCGTGCCCGGCCCTTGGTCGGAAAAACGAAGCTCAGTGTCGAAATGCAGCCGCAGGTCGGGCAGGCTGGCCGCCAGCGCCGGGCCCAGCAAGTCCCGGGCCGCCGCCGCGAACCAGTCCGACGGCATCGGGACCAGCGGCTGCCCCGTGCAGGAAATCGTGCCGCCGGTGTTGATGATGCAGATCCGCATGAGGCCCCCTTGGTTGTGCCCCCTATAGGGCGGTCAGGGGGCCTCGATCCAGCCCCGAAGGAAGCTGGCCAGGTTCAGGGTCAGATCCTGGGACATGTAGCCGCCTTCCTGCACGACGACGGTCGGCAGGCCGGCCGCCTTGATCCGCGCCGCTGCCAGTGCGAAGCCCGCGGTGGTCACGCGCAGCCCCTGAAAGGGATCGTTCTCATGCGCATCCAGCCCCAGGGCCAGGACCAGCGCCTGCGGCGCAAAGGCCCTGATGCGATCCAATGCCCGGTCGATGGCGGCCAGCCAGTCCGCATCCCCCGAACCCAGCGGCAACGGCAGGTTCAGGTTCATGCCCTGGCCGTCCCCGCGCCCGGTTTCGTGGTCATAGCCCAGGTAGAAGGGATAGAAGGCATCGGGCGCCGCATGAACCGAGACCGTCAGCACATCGGCGCGGTCATAAAAGATCTCTTGCGTGCCATTGCCGTGATGAACGTCGATGTCCAGGACCGCCACCCGGTCGTGGCGGGCCCGCAGAGCCTGGGCCGCGATGGCCGAATTGTTCAGAAAGCAGTGGCCCGCAGCCGTATCCGCATCGGCATGGTGCCCCGGCGGGCGGCAGAGGGCGTAAGCCGCCCGCGCGCCGTCCAGGACCGCCTTGGTGGCTGCCAGCGCCGTGTCCACGCCCCGCAGCGCCGCGGCATAGGTGTCGCGGCCAAGCGGGCAGCCGGTGTCGGACATGTGCCAGCCCGCGCGCCCGGTGATCCCCAAGGGGTAGTTCTGCGTGGCCTTTTGCGGATGCAGGTTCGCCACGACCTCTGGCCCCGCGCCAGGGGCCTTCTGCCATTCGGCCCAGCCATTGTGCAGGAAATCCAGATAGCGCGCCGTATGGACTTGTCGCATGGGGGTGTGATCGGTGCGCGGAGGGGTTTCGGCCGTCAGCCCGGCCAGTGCAAGCCCTGCCAGCAGGCGATCGGCACGTTCTGCGCTTTCCTTGTTGCGCATGGGGACCCCGCGCAGCATCCAGAACTGCGGATCATGGGCGGCGGTTTCGGGTGCGTAAAAGCAGGGCAGATCGGTCATGCGGGCCTCCTGCCGCAAGGCTAGGGAAGCCCTGCGGACGCGGCAAGGTCAGAAGCCTTGATGGGTCTTGAGAAACTCGGCCTCCTCGGGGGTGCTGTCGCGGCCCAAAACGGCGTTGCGGTGCGGAAAGCGGCCGAAGCGGGCGACGATGTCGCGGTGGTCGCGCGCGAAATGCAGGGAATGTTCATTGCCCAATGCCTGATACAGTTCGACCGAGCGGTTCTGGTCGGCCAATTCCTCGCTGTGCATGAACGGCAGGTAGAGGAACTGCCGCCGGTCCGGCGACTGCTGCTGGTCATAGCCGCGATCCAGCGCGGCCTTGGCATAACGCAGCGCCAGGTCGTTGCTCTCAAAGCTGCGCGGGCTGCCGCGAAAGATGTTGCGCGGAAACTGGTCCAGCGCGATCACCAGCGCCAGCGCGCTGTCGGCATCCGCCATCCAGTCGTCCAGCTTTCCGGCATGGGCGGCCGCATAGGTTTCGGCAAAGTCGTTGCGGATGCGCGCGTCGATCTGGTCGGATTTGGCGAACCAGTTGGGCCGCATCTCGTCCGAAAACCAGAAATCCAGCACCTGCTGCGGGGTCTTAAGCATCGCGTTCTCCTTCATTGCCGAAAGTCGGGGCCCATCCTCTGCCGGGCGGGGCTGGATGCAACGCGGCGGACCGGGATGGGGTTCTGCGTTCGGTTTTTGCGGACACCGCGTTGGCCGCGCCCTTGGTGGTGCAGACGGCCAGTCCGAGCCATCTTGACCCAAAAAGGAGAGCCCATGACCGATCTGCCCTTTGTCCACCGCATCCACCGCCCCGAAGATCCCGATGGCCGGACGATCCTGCTGTTGCATGGCACCGGCGGGTCAGAAACCGACCTGATGCCGCTGGCCGGCCGCATCGCGCCGCGCGCCACGCTGCTGGGCCTGCGCGGCCGGTCCGCGGAAGAGGGCGCCCTGCGGTTCTTTCGCCGCCTGTCGATGACCAGCTTTGACCAGGATCATGTCCGGACCGAGGCTGCGGCCTTTGCCGCCTTCTGGCAAGGAGCCTTGGCGGATTACGGCCTTGATCCGGTGCGGATGACCGTTCTGGGCTATTCGAACGGCGCCAATTTCGCGGGCGCCGTGATGGCCCTTTTCCCCGGACTGATCCGGCGCGCAATTTTGATGCGTCCGATGCTGGTCTTGGACCCAGTGCCGGCTGTCGACCTGACGGGGACGCGGGTGCTGACCCTTCAGGGCGCGCGCGATCCTTATGGCAGCTTTGCACCGGCGCTGAACGGTTGGCTGGCGTCCTCGGGTGCCGATCTGGACGCGCAGGTCGTTCCCGCCGGACACGAGTTGGCGCAACAGGATCTTGATGCTGCCGCTGAGTGGCTGGATCAAAGCTGAACGTCCAGCCTGTGGCGTTATGGAACGGCGGGTGGCGGCGATCAGGCCGTCAGCCGGCCGATCATGGTATACCGAAACGCCGCCCCCACCAGTGAATCGCGCTTTGCCGAAACCGCAGGGACGATGGCTGGTGCGGGGGACATGGCCCCCCCCCCTCTGTCCTTAGACCAGCGGTTTCAGCCGGGCCTCGATCTGTGCGCGCTTGCCCTCCAGGAAGGGGGGCAGGGACAGGCCCTGGCCCATCGTTTCCTGAGGTTCGTCCACGTCGAAGCCCGGCCCGTCGGTTGCCAGTTCAAAAAGGTTGCCGCCAGGCTCGCGGAAATAAAGCGACCGGAAGTAGTACCGCTCGACCTCGCCGGAACTCGGGACGCGGTAGCCGGCCACGCGCCGGGTCCATTCCGTCAGGGCCGCGGTGTCCGGGACGCGGAAGGCGACATGGTGGACGCCGCCCGCGCCCTGCCGCGCCTGCGGCAGACCCGGCTGGACCGCGACATGCAGTTCCGCCGCCGCGCCGCCCTCGCCCATCTCAAAGACATGAACCTGGCCCTGACCGTCTGAGCTGGCATAGTCGCGGACCTGTCGCATGTTCATGACCTGCGTCAGCACGGCGGCGGTCGGGGCCAGATCAGGAACCGAGATCGTAATCGGCCCCAGGCCCTGGATCTGGTGTTCGGCCGGGATGTCGGTCTGCGCCCAGGGTTGGCCCTGCGGCAGGGGCGCGGCCACCAGGCGCAGGCGCTGCCCCTCGGGGTCCTCTACATCCAGGCTGGGGCGCCCGTCCAGAAGCGCGATCTTGCCCGTCTGGACGCCGAGGCTGGTCAGGCGGCCGGCCCACCAGTCCAGGCTGTCCTGACCCACGCGCAGCCCGGTGCGGGTGATTGCGTTCGTGCCGCGACGCTCGCGCGCGGCGGGCCAGTCGAAAAAGGTAATGTCGGTGCCGGGCGTGCCCGCGCCATCGGCGAAGAACAGGTGATAGGCCGACGTGTCGTCCTGGTTCACGGTCTTCTTGACCCGGCGCAGGCCCAGGGTCTGGGTGTAGAAGCGGTTGTTGCCCGGCGCATCGGCGGTGATGGCGGTCAGGTGATGGATTCCGGTCAGTTGCATGGGTGGCTCCTTTCCTTGCTTGCGGCTTCATATGGGGCAGATTGCCTGTTCGTGGCACCGTGAACCTAGGCAATGCAGCGTTCGCTTCTTGCGAACGCTGCGGGGGCGCATATGCTGATGCGATGGGGTGGACCATCAGCGATATCGAGACGTTTCTGGCGGTTCTGGATGCGGGCAGCATTTCGGGCGCGGCGGCGCGGGCGGATCTGTCGAAATCGGTCGTCAGCAAGCGGATCAGTGATTTCGAGGCTGCCCTGGGGGTGGCACTGTTCGCCCGCCATGCCGGGCGGATCGCGCCCACCGACAGCGCGCTGTCCCTGGCCGATCGGTTGCGGCCGGCCCTGGCGGAATTGGTCGCGGCAGCCGAAAGCGTTTCGGCGCCGGAAGCCGAATTGCGCGGCCGGCTGGCTGTTGCAGCACCCATGAGTTTCGGCATCCGCCACCTGGGGCCGGTGATCGCGCGGTTTGCGCAGGCCCATCAGGGGCTGGAGATCGTGCTGGATTATGACGACCGCCACATGGACCTGGCGCGCGCGGGCTTTGACCTGGGCCTGCGCATCGGCCACCTGAAGGACAGCAGCCTGATGGCCCGGCGGCTGTGCGAAGACCCGCGTGCCCTGGTGGCCAGCCCGGATTACCTGGAGCGGTACGGGCAGGTTGACCACGCGGCTGACCTGGCCCGGCACAGCGCCATCGGCTATCTGAACGCCCGGCTTGGCGAAATTTGGCCCTTTGGCCCCGAGATCGAGCCGCCGCGCATGGGCCGCATCACCGCCAATAATGGCGAAGCGATGTGCGACATGGCGTTGGGGGGCCTGGGGCTAGCACTGCTGCCGCTGTTCATTGTCCATGACGCGCTGCGCGACGGACGACTGGTGCGGCTGCTGCCCGACCTGCGGCAGCGGCCGCTGCCGATCAGCATCGTCTGGCCGCCGATCCGGCCCATGCCCCGCAAGACCCGCGCATTCATCGATCATGTCGCCCAAGCCTTCGCCGGCGACCCGCCCTGGCAACGCGGGCTTGATGTGCGTCCCGCGACCGCCGGGGGGCCGGCCCCCCGGACCCCCCTGCGCGGCACTTAACCGAACCGGCGCGACTGGACGCCGCCCCGAAAAAAGGAAACATGCACATGATGGTCGATCCGAACGCCCCCTTCTTCCGGCAGCTTTGGGTGCGGGTGGTCTGCGTTGTCCTGCCGCTGGCCTGGGCCGGGCTGGAGCTTTGGACCGGCAACGCCTTTTGGGCGATCCTGTTCGGCGCGGCCGGGCTTTACCTGGCGCTGGCGCTGTTCGTGTGGCGGCGGCCGGAGACCTGAGCCCGGCCGCCGCCGAAGGTCAGGCGAACAGTGCCACCGCGCCCGTCAGCCAGGCATGGCCGTTCGCGGGCAGCGTCAAGCGGTCCCCGTCAAGTTCGGCCAGAACCGGTCCGGTCAATTCGCTGTCGCCCGCGACGGTTAGGGTCACGGGCTGTTTCGAGAGGTTGAAGACGCAGGTCAGCGCCTGACCCTGGTGGTCGCGCTGAAAGCCCAGGATCGGCTCGGGCAGGTCCAGGAAGCGCGTCTTGCCCCAACGCAGCGCGGGCTGCGCCTTGCGGAAGGCAAGGGTGGCGCGATAGGCCGACAGCACGCTGTTGTTGCGGCCCTGCTGGCCCGCCACGGCGCGGGCAGCCTGGGGTTCCTTGACCGGCAGCCAGGGCTCTCCGGTGGTGAAGCCGGCGTGGGGCTGCGCGGCGTCCCAGACCATCGGCGTGCGGCAGCCGTCGCGGCCCTTGATTTCGGGCCAATAGCGAAGGGCAGGGGGATCGGTCAGTTCCTCGAACACCAGCTCGGTTTCCGTCTGGCCCAGCTCCTCGCCCTGATAAAGGCAGATTGTCCCCGGAAAGGACGACAGCATCGCCGCCGCCTGCTTGGCCAGCGTGTCGGGATCAGAGGCATGATCGGCCCACCGGGTCACGTGCCGGACGATGTCATGGTTCGAAAAGGACCAGCAGGAATGCCCGTCAGGCGCGTGCTTCTGCACGCCTTGGATGGTGTTGCGAAAATGGCGGGCGGTGAAGGTCCGGCTGAGCATCTCGAAGCTGTAGCACATGTGCAACCGGTCGGTGCCCGCGGTGTATTCCGCCATGATGTCGATCGCGGTCTGGCCGTTGTCACCAACCTCGCCGACCATCATGCGGTCGTCGAATTCGTCGGTCAGCGCGCGCATGCGCTTGAGAAAGGCAACGTTTTCAGGGCGGTTGCGCGATTGGACATGCCGCTGCCAGGCATAGACGTCGGGGCCGTCATAGACCGGGTTGGGCGGGTTGTCGCGCAATTGGTCGTCATGGAAGTAATAGTTCACCGTGTCCAGCCGGAAGCCGTCGACGCCTCGTTCCAGCCAAAAGCGCATCGTGTCCAGCAGCGCGTCCTGGACCGCGGGGTTCCACAGGTTCAGGTCCGGTTGCTGGATCAGGAAATTGTGCAGGTAGTACTGCCGGCGGCGCGGCTCCCATTCCCAGGCATGGCCGCCAAAGACCGCCAGCCAGTTGTTCGGCGGCGTTCCGTCCGGGTTCGGATCGGCCCAGACATACCAGTCGGCCTTGGGGTTGGTGCGGTCCGCGCGACTTTCGGCAAACCAGGGATGCTTGTCGCTGGAATGGCTGATGACCTGGTCGATGATCACCTTCAGGCCCAGCTCATGCGCCCGCGCAATCAGCGCGTCGAAATCCTCCATCGTGCCGAACAGCGGGTCGATGCCCGTATAATCCGACACGTCATAGCCCATGTCCTTCATCGGCGAAGTGAAGATCGGCGACAGCCAGATCGCGTCCGCGCCAAGCGCTGCGACATGATCCAGCCGCCGCGTGATGCCGGGCAGATCACCAATGCCGTCACCGTTGCTGTCCTGAAAGCTGCGGGGATAGATCTGATAGATCACCGCGTCGCGCCACCATTCCGTCATTCAGTCGTCTCCTGCATTGTCGGATTCGGGTAATTGAAGCACGGTTCTAGCAGCAGGAAAAAGCGGGCGTTAGCGTTAACCCGGCGATTGCCCTCAACTGTGATCCCTCTACAGTAGGGGCATGGACAGGTTAACAGCACCGCTACGGCCCGATGCCCAAGACGCGACCGTGCTGGCCCAGGGTCGCGCGGATCGGCCGTTCGACATGCTGGGTCCAAGGCCGCATCCCGACGGGCAGTGGCTGGCGGTGTTTCATCCCGATCTTGCGGCCCTGTGGGCCATCGTGAACGGGGCCGAGGTTGTGCTGGAACGTGTGGCGGGCGATCTTTTCGGCGGCCTGATCCCTGCGGGCCCCTATCGGCTGAAGGCACAGGCGGGCAGCGGGGACAGCTGGGAATTCGACGATCCCTATCGTTTCGGTCCGGTCCTGGGCGAGGTCGATCTGCATCTGCTGGGCGAAGGGACACATCGCCGGCTGTGGCAGGCGCTTGGCGCGCATGTGATGACGCACGAGGGCGTGGCGGGTGTGCATTTCGCGGTCTGGGCGCCCAATGCACGGCGGGTTTCCATCGTGGGAGACTTCAACGGATGGGACGGACGCCGCCACCCGATGCGCCGCCTCGGCGGCAGCGGCCTGTGGGAGATCTTCCTGCCCGGCCTGGGCGATGGCTGCCTTTACAAGTACGAGATCCTGGATGCGCAGGGCAGCGTGCTGCAGAAGGCCGATCCGGTCGGTTTCGGCAGCCAGCACCCGCCAGACAAGGCCAGCATCGTGCGCGATATCGCGGGCTATGGGTGGAAGGATGCCGACTGGATGAACGGGCGCGTGGCCGCGCAGGACCGCCGGGCGCCGATCAGCATCTACGAGGTTCATCTGGGCAGCTGGCGCCGCAGATGGACCGAAGCGGGGCGGCCGCTGTCCTACAGGGAGATGGCCAAGGAGCTGGTGGGCTATGCCAGCGACATGGGCTTTACGCATCTGGAGCTGCTGCCGGTCAGCGAATTTCCCTTTGACGGGTCCTGGGGCTATCAGCCCGTAGGGCTTTTCGCCCCGACCATCCGCTTTGGCCCCCCGCACGAGTTCCGCGACCTCGTCGAGGCCGCGCATCAGGCGGGCCTGGGCGTGCTGCTGGATTGGGTGCCGGGCCACTTCCCCAGCGATGCCCACGGGCTCGCGCGTTTCGACGGCACCGCGCTTTATGAACACGAGGACCCGCGCGAGGGATTTCATCAGGACTGGAACACGCTGATCTACAACTATGGCCGGACCGAGGTGCGGAATTTTCTGATCTCGAACGCGCTCTACTGGCTGGAGGAATATCACGTCGACGGGCTGCGCGTGGATGCGGTCGCCTCGATGCTCTATCGCGACTATTCGCGCAAGGACGGCGAATGGATACCCAACCGGGATGGCGGGCGCGAGAACTACGAAGCGATCGATTTTCTTCGCAACATGAACGTCGTCACCTATGGCGAACAGCCCGGCATCATGACAGTGGCCGAGGAAAGCACGTCCTTTCCCCAGGTTTCGGCCCCGGTCGATGCGGGGGGCCTGGGCTTTGGCTTCAAGTGGAACATGGGCTGGATGAACGACACGCTGCGCTACATGGCGCGTGACCCGGCCCATCGGCGCCATCATCACGACCTGATGACCTTCGGGCTGATGTATGCCTTCAGCGAGAATTTCATCCTGCCGATCAGCCATGACGAGGTGGTCCACGGCAAGGGCAGCATGCTGCGCAAGATGCCTGGCGACGAATGGCAGCAATTCGCGAACCTGCGCGCCTTCTACGGCTTCATGTGGAGCCATCCGGGCAAGAAGCTGCTGTTCATGGGCTGCGAATTCGCCCAGCCCGAGGAATGGAACCACAATGGCGATCTGAACTGGCAGGCGGCCGAGTTGCCGATGCACCAAGGTGTGCAGGCGCTGGTGCGCGACCTGAACCGGCTTTATCGCCGGACGCCCGCCCTGCACGTCAAGGATGCCGAAGCGGACGGCTTTCAGTGGATCGCCACCGATCCGGCGCAATCGACCTATGCCTGGATCCGCCGGGGGGATGCGGGGGACGCGCCGGTGGTGGTCCTGTGCAACTTCACCCCGGTACCGCGCCCGAAATTTCGTGTCGGCGTGCCGCAACCCGGCCCCTGGCACGAGGCGTTGAATACCGACGCGACCATCTATGGCGGCAGCGGCATGGGCAATTTGGGCGGTGTCCAGGCGGACGGCGCGGGGCAGGACGGGCAACCCGCCTCGATCACCGTCACCCTGCCGCCGTTGTCGGTGGTGATCTTTGTTGCCAAAGAATGATACTTTGAGGGGGGAACTGAAAATGGTGGAAACGCAGCGGCTGACACGCCGGTCGATGGCCTTTGTGCTGGCCGGGGGACGCGGCAGCCGGTTGAGGGAACTGACCGACCGGCGGGTAAAGCCGGCGGTCTATTTCGGCGGCAAGACGCGGATCATCGACTTTGCGCTGTCGAACGCGATGAATTCGGGAATCCGCAAGATCGCGATCGCCACGCAGTACAAGGCGCACAGCCTGATCCGGCACTGCCAGCGCGGATGGAACTTCTTTCGCGCCGAGCGCAATGAGTTTCTGGACATCCTGCCCGCCAGCCAGCGTGTCTGCGAACATTCCTGGTATCGGGGCACCGCCGATGCGGTCACCCAGAACATCGACATCGTGGACGATTACGACGTCGACTACATCATCATTCTGGCGGGCGACCACATCTACAAGATGGACTACGAGATCATGCTGCGCGAGCATGTCACGAGCGGCGCCGATGTGACGGTCGGCTGCCTGACCGTGCCGCGCCACGAGGCCAGCGCCTTTGGCGTCATGGACGTGGACGACCAGGGTCGCATCGTGTCCTTTCTGGAAAAGCCCGCCGACCCGCCCGCGATGCCGGGTCATCCCGACAAGGCGCTGGCGTCCATGGGGATCTATGTCTTCAGCTGGCCCTTCCTGCGCGAACTGCTGCGCAAGGATGCCGAGGATCCGAATTCCAGCCATGACTTCGGCAACGACCTGATCCCTGACATCGTGAAAAACGGCAGGGCCATGGCCCACCGCTTTGACACCTCCTGCGTGCGCGAGGCGGGGGCGCCGGCCTATTGGAAGGACGTGGGGACGGTCGATGCCTTCTGGCAGGCCAATATCGACCTGACCGATTTCACCCCCGAACTGGACCTGTGGGACACCGACTGGCCGATCTGGACCTATTCCGAAAGCACGCCCCCGGCCAAGTTCATCCATGACGAAAAGGACCGGCGGGGTGTCGCAATCTCGTCCATGGTATCGGGGGGCTGCATCGTGTCAGGAACCGAGATCCGCAATTCCCTGCTGTTCACCGAGGTGCATACCAACAGCTATGCCATCCTGGATCATGCTGTCGTGCTGCCCTATGTGACCGTCCACCGCCATGCGCGGCTGCGCAACGTGGTGATCGACCGCGGCGTGATCATCCCGGAAGGGCTGGTGGTGGGCGAGGACCCCCAGGACGACGCCCAGTGGTTCCGCGTCAGCGAACGCGGCATCACGCTGATCACCCAGGACATGCTGGACCGGCGGGCGGCGTCGCTGTGATGCAGGTTCTTTCTGTTGCCTCGGAATGCGCGCCCCTGGTCAAGACGGGCGGCCTGGCCGATGTGGTGGGCGCGCTGCCGGCCGCGCTGGCGGGTCACGGCGTACGGATGCGGACCCTGCTGCCGGGCTATCCGGCGGTGATGGCGGCGTTGCAGGACACGGCCGAGATCGGCCGTTTCGACGACCTCTTCGGCGGCGCAGCGCGCCTGCTGGAGGGGGCCGCCGCCGGTCTGGACCTGCTGGTGATCGACGCGCCGCACCTGTTCGCGCGCAGCGGCGGTCCCTATCTGGCGCCGGACGGCCGCGACTGGCCTGACAACCCGGAACGCTTTGCCGCCCTGTCCTGGGTGGGGGCCCATGTCGCCCGGCATGGCGCGGGCGGCTGGCGGCCGCAGGTGCTGCACGGCCATGACTGGCAGGCGGGCTTTGCGACCGAATACCTGCGCCAAATGGGCGGCAGCGACGTGCGCACGCTGCTGACCATCCACAACATCGCCTTTAACGGATCGACCGACCCCTGGCGGCTGTCGTCGCTGCGCCTGGACCCTGCGCGCTTTCACAGCGAGGGCTATGAATTCTGGGGCGGCATCTCGGCACTCAAGGCTGGGCTGATGGGGGCGGATGCGCTGACCACCGTTTCGCCCAGCTATGCCGAGGAACTGATGACGCCCGAATTCGGCATGGGTTTGGACGGGGTCATGCGACACCGCCGAAACGTGCTGCATGGCATCCTGAACGGTATCGACGAAGACCTCTGGAACCCTGCCACCGACCCCGCCATCAGTCCCTATTCAACGCCGTCGGGCAAGATCGCGGCTAAAAGGGCGCTGCAGGCGGAACTGGGGCTGCCCCAGGTCCAGGGTCCGCTGTGCGTGATCGTGTCGCGCATGTCCCACCAGAAGGGACTGGACCTGGTGCTGGAGATGCTGCCCACCCTGCTGGAACAGGGCGGCCAGCTGGCGGTGCTTGGATCGGGCGATCCGGGGATCGAGCAGGCTTTTCGCCATGCCGCCGCCGATCCGAACGTGGCGGTGCGCATCGGCTATGACGAGGGCTTCTCGCATCGTCTGATCGCGGGCGGCGATGCCATCCTGGTCCCCTCGCGCTTTGAACCCTGCGGTCTGACGCAGATGTACGGGCTGCGTTATGGCACGGTGCCGGTGGTGGCGCTGACCGGCGGGCTGGCCGACACCGTCATCAACGCCTCGCCCGCCGCGCTGGCGCAGGGCGTGGCCACCGGCATCCAGTTTGCCCCGGTGACCGCCCAAGCGCTGTGCAACGCGCTGGTCCGCCTGGTCAGCCTGTACCGCGACGGCGCGACATGGGCGCAACTGCAGACCAATGCCATGGCGCAGCCCGTGGGCTGGGGCCAGTCCGCGGCGGCCTATGCGGCGCTTTATGCCGATCTTGTTGCGGCCCGATGACGTCCACGCATGCCATCTCGGCCGGGCATCCTTCGCCCTTGGGCGCGACCTTTGACGGGGCAGGTGTCAACTTCGCACTGTTTTCGCAACATGCGGAGCGGGTGGTCCTGTGCCTGTTCGACGGCCACCGAGAGACGCGGATCGACCTGCCTGAACGCGAAGGTCACGTCTGGCACGGCCATGTCGAGGGGCTGCGTCCTGGCCAGCGCTATGGCTATCGGGTCCATGGCCCTTATCGCCCGCAGGAGGGTCACCGCTTCAACCCGCACAAGCTGCTGATCGACCCCTATGCCAAGCAGCTGACCGGCACCCCGCGCAACCATGACGCCTTGTTCGGCTTTCGCGCGGGCCATGCCGATGCGGACCTGTCCTTCGACCGCCGCGACAGCGCCCATCACATGCCGAAATCCGTAGTGGTCGATCCAAGCTTTTCCTGGGGCCATGACCACCCGCTGCGCCGCCCCCTGACCGAAACGGTGATCTACGAGGCGCATGTGAAGGGTCTGACCGCCGGGCGTACCGACCTGGCGCATCCCGGCACCTACCTGGCCCTGGCCTCCGAACCGGTACTGGACCATCTGACGCGCCTTGGTGTGACGGCGATCGAACTGCTGCCGGTCCATGCCTTTGCCGACGACCGTTTCCTGACCGACAAGGGGCTGCGGAACTATTGGGGCTACATGTCATATGGCTTCTTTGCACCCGAGCCGCGTTACATGCAGGGGGGCGAGATCGCCGAGTTCCAGCAGATGGTCGCGCGGTTCCACCGCGCCGGGATCGAGGTGATCCTGGACGTGGTCTACAACCACACCGCCGAGGGGAACGAGCTGGGCCCGACGCTCAGCTTTCGCGGGCTGGACAACGCCTCCTATTACCGTCTGGCCGATGACCCCCGCTTTTACGTCAACGACGCGGGAACCGGGAACGTGCTGAACCTGGACAATCCCTTTGCGCTGCGGCTGGTCATGGACAGCCTGCGATACTGGGTGCAGGTGATGCATGTGGACGGGTTCCGCTTTGACCTGGCCTCGGTGCTGGGGCGCACCCGCGGCGTCTTTGAACGGGACGCCCCGCTGTTCCGGGCGATCCGTCAGGACCCGGTCCTGAACCAGGTCAAGCTGATTGCCGAACCCTGGGACCTGGGCCATGACGGCTATCAGCTGGGCGCCTATCCCGCCCCTTTCGCCGAATGGAACGACCGCTTTCGCGACCAGATCCGCAGCTTTTGGCGGGGGGATCCGGGGCGGATCGGCAAGCTGGCCAAGCGGGTGGCGGGATCGGCGGCGCGTTTCGACCATGACGGGCGGGCCGCGACCTCCAGCGTCAACTTCATCGCGGCCCATGACGGCTTCACGCTGATGGACACGGTCAGCTATGCCCAAAAGCAGAACGGCGCCAATGGCGAGGAAAACCGCGACGGCCACGGCCACAACCTGTCCGACAACATGGGCACCGAGGGCCCGACCGACGATCCGGCGATCCGCGCCCGCCGCAACCGCCGCCGCCGCAACCTGATCGCCACCCTGATGCTGAGCCAGGGCACGCCCATGCTGCTGGCCGGGGACGAGCTGGGCAATTCCCAAGGCGGCAACAACAATGCCTATTGCCAGGACAACCCGACCGGATGGATCGACTGGAACGGCGCCGACCCGGTCTTTCTGGACTTTGTCCGGCGGGTTATCGCCTTTCGCCGCGCGCATCCGATCCTGCGGCAAAAGCGGTTCCTCCACAGCCAGGCGCGCGAACAGGACGGGTTGCCCGACCTGTTCTGGCGGCGCGCGGATGGCGCGGCGATGACCACCGACGACTGGAACGATCCCCAGCTGCGCCTGCTGGCGGCCGAGATGCGCATGGCCTCGGGCACCCCGGCCTATGCGGCCCTGACCGGCGCGGTCTTCGTCGTCTTCAACAACGGTCCCGACGCGCAAGTGCGCCTGCCTGACACGGCGCAGGGCGGGCGCTGGCGACGCCGCTTGGACAGCACCCGCGACAACGACCCGGACGAGGCCGCGCAGGCGGTCGAACCTATTCCCGCCGAAAGCGTTGTCGCGTTCGTTCTTACCGACCAGAGCCAGGATGCATGACCCAAGGCACCCCGACCATCTTCGACATGCGCATGGCGCGCAGTGCCCCCGACCTCTGGCCCATGCTGGAGCGGCTTTATGGCGGGCGCCCCGACTATGACGCCTTTCGCCAGCAGCTGGAGCAGGTGCTGCGCGACGGCTGGAACGCGCGGCCCGCCGACCTGCAGCGGCTGGACCTGATGCGCGACCTGGAGCCGGACTGGTTCCAGCGCGCGCAGATGGCGGGATACGTTTTCTATATCGACCGCTTTGCCGGCAACCTGGCCGGGGTGCATGACCGGCTGGACTACCTGCGCGACCTGGGGATCAGCTATGTCCACCTGATGCCCTGCCTGATGCCGCGCCCCGGCGACAGCGACGGCGGCTATTCGGTGATGGATTATCGCCAGGTCAACCCGGCCTATGGCAACATGGCCGACCTGGAGCGGCTCGCGGACGCGCTGCGCGGCCGCGGAATGTCGCTTTGCATCGACCTGGTGCTGAACCACACGGCCAAGGAACATGACTGGGCGCAACGGGCGGCGGCGGGCGATCCTGAATATCAGGACATGTACCTGATGTTCGACGACGACACGCTGCCCCGCGCCTATGAACAATCCCTGGTCGAGATCTTTCCCCACACCGCGCCGGGCAGCTTTACCCATTATCCCGAATTCGGCAAATGGGTCTGGACCACCTTCAACGAACACCAGTGGGACCTGAACTGGGCCAATCCGCGGGTCTTCCTGGAGATGGTCTCGATCATGCTGAACCTGGCCAACAACGGTGTCGACGTGCTGCGCCTGGACGCCGTTGCCTTCATGTGGAAGCGCATGGGCACAACCTGCCAAAGCCAGCCCGAGGTGCACCTGCTGCTGCGCGCCCTGCGGGCCTGCACCCGGATCGCCGCCAGCGCGGTGATCCACTTGGAGGAGGCAATCGTCGGCCCGGCCGAGATGCTGACCTATTTCGGGCGGGGCGAACATGACGGGCGGCAGGGCAACTTGGCCTATCACAACAGCCTGATGGTTCAGTACTGGTCGGCCTTGGCCACCCGCGACACGCGCCTGATGACCCATGTGCTTGCCACGCACTTCCCGCCCGTGCTGACCAACGCCACCTATGCGACCTATGTCCGCTGCCATGACGACATCGGTTGGGCGGTGACGGACGAGGATGCCGGGGCGCTTGGCCTGTCGGGGCCGGCGCATCGCGCCTTCCTGTCGGATTTCTACGACGGCAGCTTTCCGGGCAGCTTTGCGCGGGGTGAACTGTTCCAGGTGAACCCCCAGACGGGCGACAAGCGCATCTCGGGCAGCTTCGCCTCGCTGGCGGGGCTTGAGGCGGGGCTGTTCTCGGGCGACCCGCATGCGGTCGACCTGGCGATCGATCGCATCCTGATGGGCCATGCCCTGATCGCCAGCTTTGGCGGCATCCCGCTGATCTACATGGGCGACGAGCTGGGACTGACCAATGACCATGGTTATCTGCAGGTGCCGGACCACGCGCATGACAGCCGCTGGCTGCACCGTCCGGCGATGGACTGGGACCGCGCGGCCCGCGCCAGCGCCGACCCGGCCTCGCCCGAAGGTCGCATCCTGCATGGCACACGCGCCATCCTGCAGCGCCGCCGCCAATGCGATGGACTGCACGGGGCGCATCCGACCCTGATCCGCGACACCGGCAACCCGGCGGTTTTCGCCTTTTGCCGACTCGCGCCACAGGGGAGCATTCTTTGTCTTTTCAACTTCACCGAAAGCTGGCAACAGGTGTCGGGCGACTGGTTGCGCTTTCAAGGCGTGACGGATATGCGCGACATCCTGTCCGATGCGACGGTGGCGCTGCATGACGACATGCTGGCCTTGCCACCCTATGCTCGCGTCTGGTTGTCCTGATTTCTCCTGCCCACGAGGCCGAACTTGTCCCATTCTCTTACGGCGCAGGACCTGCGCGATCAGATCCTGCATCACCTGACCCACACCCAGGGCCGCGGTCCGGAATTCGCAACCGTTTTCGATTGGCGCCTGGCCGTCAGCTATACGGTGCGCGATCTTATGGTCGGCCCCTGGGTCGAGGCGATCCGCGCAGCGCGCGACCAGGGGGCCAAGCGGGTCTATTACCTGTCGATGGAATTCCTGATCGGCCGCATCCTGGGCGACGCGATTGTCAACCTGCAACTGGAACCGGCGATGGGCGAGGCGCTGACCCTGCTGGGCCTGGACGAGCAGAAGATTCTGGACAATGAGCCCGATGCCGCGCTTGGCAATGGCGGTCTGGGGCGGCTGGCGGCCTGCTTCATGGAATCGCTGTCCTCGCTGCATTGCCCAGCCTTCGGCTATGGCATCCGCTATGAGCATGGGCTGTTCCGCCAGCGTTTCGAAGGCGGCCAGCAGGTCGAGACGCCGGAAGACTGGCTGAACCAGCCGCATCCGTGGGAATTCGTGCGCATCGATTACAGCTATGAGATCGGGTTCAAGGGCCATGTCGAGACGGTGGACGGACGCGCCGTCTGGCATCCGGGCGAAAGCGTCATCGCGCGCGCCTATGACACGCCGGTGATCGGATGGGGCGGCACCTGGGCCAACAGCCTGCGGCTGTGGGGCGCCCATCCCACCACGCTTCTGGACCTGCCGCGCTTCAACGCCGGCGATTACACGGCGGCGGCCGAGCCCGAGGCGCTGGCCCGGACGCTGTCGCGGGTGCTTTATCCCGACGACACAACCGAGTCCGGCAAGGAGTTGCGGCTGAAGCAGGAATATTTTCTGACCTCCGCCGCGTTGCAGGACATCCTGCGACGCTTTCTGGCCGAACATGGCGATGACCTGGACCTGCTGCCTGAAAAGGTGGCGATCCAGCTGAACGACACCCATCCGGCCATCGCCGGACCCGAGCTGATCCGCCTGCTGATGGATGGCCACGGTCTGCCGTTCGACCGGGCGCGCGACCTGGCGCAGCGGTCGCTGAACTATACCAACCACACGCTGCTGCCCGAGGCGCTGGAGCGCTGGTCCACCTGGCTGATGGGCCGCGTCCTGCCCCGCCACATGCAGATCATCCAGATGATCGACGAGGATCACCGGGGAACCACCAACCGCCCCTCCCATGTCGGCATCGTTCATGGCGACCAGGTCCACATGGGCGAACTGGCCTTCATCATGGCTGGCCGCGTGAACGGCGTGTCTGCGCTGCACACCGACCTGGTCAAGGACACGGTCTTTGCTGACCTGCACAAGCTGCATCCCGACCGGATCGTGAACCAGACTAACGGCGTGGCGCCGCGCCGCTGGCTGCGCATGGCGAACCCCGCCTTGGCGCGGCTTCTGGACGACACGATCGGCACCGGCTGGACCGCTGATCTGGACCAGCTGAAGGGGCTGGAACCTCATGCCGAGGATGGGGGGGTCCGCGATCAACTGCGGGCGGCCAAGCGCGCCAACAAGGTTTGGCTGTCCAATGGCCTGCTGGCCGACTTGGGGGTCAAGGCGGACCCGGACGCGATCTTCGACGTGCAGATCAAGCGAATGCACGAATATAAGCGCCAGCTTCTGAACATCCTGGAGGCGATCGCGCTGTGGCGGCGCATCCATGACAACCCGAACGGCGACTGGACCCCGCGCGTCAAGATCTTTGGCGGCAAGGCGGCGCCCGGATACTGGCTGGCAAAATCGGTGATCCACCTGATCAACGACGTGGCCGCGACGATCAACAGCGACCCGGTGACATCAAAATACCTCCAGATCGCTTATCCGCCGAACTACAACGTTTCGATGGCCGAGGACCTGATCCCCGCCGCCGACCTGTCCGAGCAGATCAGCACCGCGGGCAAGGAGGCATCGGGCACCGGCAACATGAAGTTCACCATGAACGGCGCCCTGACCATCGGCACACTGGACGGGGCAAACGTAGAGATCCGCGAACTGGTCGGGGCCGAGAACTTCTTCCTGTTCGGTCTGACCGCGGCCGAGGCCGAGGCCGAAAAGGCCACCCCCGGTCACGCCCGGCTTGCCATTGAACGCAGCCAGGATCTGCAGATCGCGTTGCAGTTGATCGCCGAAGGTCGGTTTGGCCGGGCCGACAGTTATTACTCGCTGCTGGACCGCACCTGGCACGACGACCCGTTCCTGGTGGCTTCGGATTTTGACGGATATTTCGGGATGCAGCGGCAGGTGGACCAGGCCTATCGCGACCAGGCCAGCTGGGACCGGATGGCGGCGCTGAACATCGCGCGCTCGGGCTTCTTCTCGTCCGACCGGACCATTCGCGGCTATATGCGCGACATCTGGCATGCCGATCCGATGACCACGGCCTGATGGGCAGAAAGCCCCCGCCAAGGCGGGGGCTTTCCCTTATCCGCCTCAGTCCCGGAAGCGGCGGGCCGAGGGCAGGTACTGCATCAGCAGGTAATAGCTGAGGCCCGCCGGGATCAGGCTGGCATACCAGCTGATCCCCGAAAAGATCAGCGCCACGACCACGCCCACCCCGGTGGCGATGACTGCGGCAGGATTGATGCCGCGATAGGGACCTGCCGCGTCATAGAGCTTGTCCAGGTCCAGCGTCTGGCGGCGGATCACATAGTAGTCCACGACCAGGATCGCGAAAATCGGTCCCAGGAAGGCGCTGTAGGTCTGGATGAACAGTCCAAGGCCCGCCGCGGATTCGTCGCGCACCAGCATCCACGGGAAGGTTGCGAAGGCCAGCAGACCCACGATCACCGCCGCCGACCGGAAGGATAGATTGAAGACGTCCATCATCGCATAGGCGGGCGGCACGACGTTGTTCAGGATGTTCGTTGTCACCTGCGCAAAGGCGATGAACAGCAGCGTGACGACCAGCAGGACCTTGTTGTCCACCGCGCTGGCAAAGACGCGGATCGGATCGACCTCTCCGGTCGCGCTGGACACCATCAGGCCGATCAGCCCCATGAACAACGTCGCAGGCAGGATCGAATTGGCATAGATCGCCACCTGCCGCCCGGACCCGACCTTGTGCTGCAATTCGCGCGAATAGTCGGACACGTTCAGCATCATCGTCGAATAGACGCCCAGGAACAGCATCGTGGCCCCCCAGAAGGGCGCACCCCATGTGCCTTCGGCCTGGATCAGGTTGGTGCTGATCTGGTCGCCATAGCGGCCGATCACGCTGAAGAACATGTAGACCAGCGCACCGATGATGAAGACGGCGCCGATGTTCTCCAGCCACTTGATGCCGTGAAAGCCCAGCACCGACAGGCCGATCTGCAGGAACTGGAAGCCGATGAAGAAGGCCCAGATGTTGGAATAGCCGAACATGGTTTCCGCAACCAGGTTCAGCGCCCCGGCACCGATCCAGCTTTGGAACCCGTACCACACGATCGCCGGGACCGAGCGGACCAGGGCCGGCAGGCGCGTGCCGGAAAAGCCATAAGCCGATCGCGCCTGCACCATGAAGGGAATGCCATATTTGTGGCCCGCGCGGCCGTTGATCATCAACGCGACGCCGATCACCGTGCAGCCGATGGCAATGGCCAGCACCGTCTGGACCAGGTTCAGCGTGCCCACCAGGCCCGAACCGACCGTGAAGGTGCCGATGCTGACGCAGCCGCCCAGCCAGGCGAACAGGTAGGACCAAGGGTCCATGATGCGCGTCTGCTGCGGGGCCAGCGATTCCTCTCCGAACTTCTTGTCATCCGCGACCTGCGCCGCACGCGGCGCGTGGTCCGCAGCCGTTCCCGTATGGGTCATGTGTCAGACTCCCTGTCTGAAGATGTGGCGGTTTTTCTTATTTTTGGATCGGCTGCGCATAGGCGCCGATCTTGGAGGTCTTCAGTCCGGCGCCTACCAGCGCCTCGGCGAACTTTGTGGCAACGGTCACGCCGTCGATGACCGGGATGCCGGTTTCCTCGCTCAACCATTCGGTCAGGTCGGACATGCCAGCACAGCCCAGCACGACAGCCTCGCAGCGGTCCTCCTCGATGGCGCGCAGGATCTCGGCGCGGACCAGCTGGCGGGCATTCGAGCCGGGCTCCTCCAGCGCAAGGACGGGGATTGCGGCGGACCGGACGCGGCGGCATTGGTGGTCCAGGCCGTATTTGCGTACCAGTTCCTCGATGACCGGGACCGACCGAGGCAGGGTGGTGACGATCGAAAACGACGTGGCGATCATGCTGGCCGCCTTTACGCCCGCCTCGCAGATGCCAAGCACCGGCCCGGTTGCCACCTCGCGGCAGGCGCCGATGGCGGGGTCGTCGAAGCAGGCAACAACAATGGCATCGGCACCTTCGGCCTGGGCCTGCTGCACCTCGCGCAGCAGGTGGGCGGCCGACATGACCTCGTCGTAATGGCCTTCGATGCTGGCAGGGGCGCCATGGGCGGTGCGTCCCTGCACATCGACGCCCTGCGAGGCCACCGCACGCGCCGAGGCGATGATCTTGTCGGTCATCGTCTGCGTGGAATTTGGATTGATGACTACCAGTTTCATCGGCCTCTCCGTTCCTTGAGTCGGAACTTTGTTACCACTGATTGTTAACAATCCATAATCATTATTTCCTGCCTGATCCTTGGGCGAAACAATGTTGCGGCCGCTTCCGGAAGATGCAATTTGGAAGCCATGGAAAAGCCATTGGAAACGCTTATCGTCGACAGCATCTTGGACGCCATCGCGGACCAGCGGCTGCAGGCGGGCACCAAGTTGGGCGAACAGGCGCTGTCCGATATTTTCGCCTGCAACCGGGTGCATGTGCGCCGCGCGCTGTCGATGCTGACGGCGTGGCAGGTGGTGGATCACCTGCCCAACCGCGGTGCCTATGTCGCCACCCCGACGCCCCAAGATGCGCGCGACGTGTTTCAGGCCCGCCGCGCGATCGAGACGACGATCTGCCGCAATGTCGTGCGTCTGGCTTCGGCCCCGGATATTGCAGCGCTGCACCAGCATCTGGCCTTGGAGGATGCGGCGCGGGGGCAGGATAACCGCCCTGCCAAGATTCGGCTGTCGCGCGGTTTCCACACGCTGCTGGCGCGGATCGGCGGAAATTCGGTTTTGGCACGTTATCTGGACGAACTGACGATGCGCAGTTCACTGATCATCGGGCTTTACGCAACCGGGCCGGACACGCTGTGCGCCGAGGATGAACATGCCCGCATCGTCGCCGCCATCGAGGCGCGAGACGAGGCTCGGACCCTGGCTCTGCTGGACGAGCATTTGCGCCATATCGAGGCCGGCATCCGTTTTGACGAAAAGCCGCCGCTGTTGGGCACGCTGTTTAACGTGCTCGGCCCCGCGCGCTAGCGGGTCAGCCCGACACGGCGGGCGGCTGACCGCTCCAGCATCTGGAACCCTTCGTGGATCAGCACCGCGATGATGCCGACGACCATGCCCCCTTGCAGCACGAAAGCGGTGTTCGAGGATAGAAGCCCCGCGATGATGACCTCGCCCAAGGTGCGCGCCGCCACGGTCGAGCCGATGGTGGCCGTGCCAAGCGAGATCACCGCCGTCAGCCGCATCCCTGTCAGGATCACCGGCAGGGCCAGCGGCAGATCGACCTGCCACAGCCGCTGCCACGGCGTCAGGCCCATGCCGCGCGCGGCCTCGGCCACGTTCGGAGGCTGGCCGGTCAGCCCCGCCAGCGTGTTCTCGAACACCGGGAGCAGCCCGTAAAGGAACAGCGCGACCAGGGTGGGCCCCGCACCGAAACCCATGATCGGCACCGCCAGCGCCAGCACCGCGACGGGCGGAAAGGTCTGCCCGACCGAAGTAACCGTGCGCGCCAAGGGCAGGAACTCGCGTCCGGCGGGCCGGGTGACCAGCACCGCCAGCACCAGCGCCACCAGGGTCGAGGCCGCCACCGCCAGTCCCACCAGCACCAGATGTGACAACGTCAGCGACAGCAGCGAGGTCTGGGAATAGATGGCCGGCGCGTTGTTGCGGGTCACGGGCTGGAACAGCCAGGCAAAGCTGTCCGGACTGGCCAGAAATGCCAGCAGGAACAGCATGGCCGCCGTCAGCAGGACCCGTCCGGTCATTCCGCCGCCCGTGCCAAGGGCGCGGCCTGCGCCCGCAGCGCGGCCAGCGTCACGACGCCGCCGCCTTCCAGGGGCAGGGCGTCGCGGCCGCTCCACAGGCATTCGGCCAGGGCGTCGCGCAGGCTGGCGTCGCGCGCGATGGGCAGGCCCTCGGCTTGGCCCTCGGTGGCGATGGCATGGGTGGGGGTCAGCGACAGCAGGTGGAAGGGCCGCTGGTCCAGCCCGATCAGGTCGCGCACAAAGGGCGTGGCGGGGGCGGTCAGGATTTCGGCCGGCGGGGCGTACTGGACCAGCCGGCCCTTGTCCATGACCGCGATCCGGTCGCCCAAGGACACGGCCTCCTCCATGTCATGGGTGACCAGGATCAGGGTCGTTCCCAGCTGCCGCTGGATCTGGCGCAGGTCGTCCTGGGCCTTGGCGCGGATCACCGGGTCCAGCGCGCCGAAGGGTTCGTCCATCAACAGCAGGTCCGGCTTGGCCGCCAGGGCCCGCGCGACGCCCACCCGCTGCTGCTGACCGCCCGACAGCTCGTGCGGCATGCGGTCGCGAAAGGCGTCTGGGTCCAGCTGGAACAGCGACAGCAACTCGTCCACGCGTTCGCGGATCTGCTCGGCCGTCCAGCCCAGCAGCCGGGGCACGGTCCCAATGTTCTGGCCGACCGTGCGGTGGGGAAACAGCCCGTGGCCCTGGATGGCATAGCCGATGCGGCGGCGCAGAAGGTATCCGGGCAGCGCATGCGTGTCCTGCCCGTCGATCAGAACCTGGCCGCTGGTCGGTTCCACCAGCCGGTTGATCATGCGCAGCAGCGTAGTCTTGCCCGACCCCGAGGTGCCCACCAAGGCCGCGATCTGGCCGCGTTCGACCGTCAGGCTGACATCGTCCACCGCCGCCGTGCCATCGTATATTTTCGTCAGGTTGCGGATCTCGATCATGGGCGGTCTCCTTTCGGGCGGCGCGAGGCGGCCTCGACCAGCAGGTCCATGGCGATGCCCGCAACAAGGGCCAGCGCGATGGTGGGCAGGGCCCCCAGAAGAACCAGATCCATGGCCGTCTGGTTCAACCCCTGAAAGACAAAGGTGCCAAAGCCGCCGCCGCCGATCAAGCCGGCGATCACCGCCAGGCCGATGTTCTGGACCAGCACGATCCGCACCGCAGCCAGCATCACCGGCAGCGCCAGCGGCACCAGGACCTGGCCCAGCACCTGGGCGCGGGTCAGGCCAAGGCCGGTCGCGGCCTCCTGCGTGGCCGGGCTGACCCCGCTGAGGCCCGTCAGGGTGTTCGACACGACCGGCAGCAGCGAATAGAGAAACAGCGCCACCAGTGCGGGAAAGACGCCGATGCCCGACACGCCCGCCTGCGCCGCCCCCGGAACGGTGGCCGCGATCCAGCCGAAGATCGGGATCATGATGCCGAACAGCGCCAGCGATGGTATCGTCTGCAGCACGTTCAGGACCGACAGGATCGGGCGCCGCAATGTGGGCGTCTGGTGGATGCCGACGCCAAGCGGCAGGCCAACCGCCAGTGCCAGCCCAAGCGAGCCAAAGGCCAGCAGCAGATGGGCCTGCGCCTCGCGCAGGAAGCTGTCCCGCCGAACCGTGTATTCGCGCATCACCGACACGCCCTCCAGCGCGCCCGAGGCCAGCAGCGCCGCAACCAGCGCCAAGGCCCCGCCCAGCAGCATCCAGCGAAGGATCAGCGACGGCCGCAGCCGCGCCAGCCCATCGGCCAGCATCAGTGCAAAGGCCAGCAGCAGCAGCCAGAAGCCGGTGGCGGGGGCGACGCGCGCCAGGGTGTTGTCGGGCGGCGTCAGATGGGTGGCCGCAGCGCCAAGCGACAGCAGCACCGCCACCACCGCCGCCAGCGCAAGGGCCAGGCGCAATCCCGCGCGCCAGTGCAGGCAGCCGGCCAGCAGGATCGCCGCCAATGCGGCCGTCAATGGCCAGCCTGCAGGCAGGGCACCGGCAAGAGCAATCCCTTCGCCCGGAACGATGCGGTTCGGCTTGAACTGCACCAGCGGCAGGACCAGCCCGGCCAGCCCGATCAGGGCGAACAGCAGGCCGGGCCGGTCCAGCCGGGCGGTCATCAGTCGAGGAAACCAGCGGTCGTCAGAAAGTCGCGGGCCACGGCATCGGCGGGTTCGCCGCCGACCTGGATGCGGCCGTTCAGCTCCTGCAGGGTTTCCAGATCAAGCGCCTGGAAGATCGGGGCCAGCACCTCGCGGATCTGGGGATGCGCCTCAAGAACCTCGGCCCGGACGATAGGGGCGGGCTGATAAACGGGCTGCACGCCCTTGTCGTCCTCCATCACCACCAGTCCGGCGGGCGCAATGCCACCGTCGGTGCCATAGACCATGGCCGCGTTCACGCCCGAGGTCTGCTGTGCCGCCGCCGCGATGGTGGCTGCCGTGTCGCCGCCCGACAGCTGCACCAGCTGGTCGGGGCTCATGGTAAAGCCGTAAGCCTCCTGAAAGGCCGGCAGGGCAGCGGCAGAGGTCACGAATTCGGTCGACGCGGCCAGCTTGATGTCTCCCCCACCGGCGATCCATTCGCCCATCTCGCTCATCGTGGTCAGGTTGTTCTCCTGCGCAAGATCCTGACGCAGCGCGATGGCCCAGGTGTTGTTGGCGGGCGAGGGCTGCAGCCAGACTATGTTGTTCTGCTCCAGGTCCAGCTCGGCGACGCGGGCCAGACCCGCCTCGGCATCCTTCCAGACGTCGCTGTCGGCCTCGTTGAAGAAGAAGGCGCCGTTGGCGGTGTATTCGGGATAGATGTCGATCTGCCCCGAGGTGATCGCATCGCGCATGATCGGCGTGCCGCCCAGCTGCAGGCGGTTCTGCACGGGCAGGCCCGCATCTTCAAGCGCCATCAGGATGACATTGCCCAAAAGCCCCCCTTCGGTGTCGATCTTGGACGACACCGTGATGTCTTGTGCGGACGCGGCGGCCACGCCCAGCCCAAGAAATGCGGCTGCGGCAAAGGGGGTGATGGATGTCATGAAAGCTCTCTCCTGTCACGCGGTGCGGAATGCACCAGGTTCGTGTCACCGGCGACGCGACCCGGCGCAACCCCGTAATGTCCGGATCAGCCGAAAGGTTCCCGACGATCCGAAAGGCTGGGTGGAACAGCGGCGCCTCAGCCGCCAAAGCTGCTGCGGCTGCCGCCGAAGCCCCCGCGCGAAGCGGCAGTGGCGCGTGTCATGGGGGCGCGGCCGGCGGTGGCGGCGGGTCGGGCAAAGTTCTGGCTGGCCATCTGCGCGCGCCCGGCATTGCTGCCGAAATTGGTGGTGCCGGTGGCATTGGTGAAGCCGCCCTGGGCGTTGCGGTACATCGGCTGCGACGCGGCCATGCCCCCGCCCGCGCGGCCCAGCATGTTGCCGATCAGATAGCCCGCCAGCAGCGGCATGAAGATGCCGCCCGAGCCGCCGTTGCTGACCTGCTGCTCCTCGGATCCGCAATTGCCCTCGCCGTGCTGCTCTTCGCAGACGGCCAGGCTGTCATAGCGGGGCGCGGCCTCGACATGCAGCTGCTCGGCCTCGGCAAAGGCCTGGTCGCATTCGGCCTGCGTGAACAGCCCGCCTTCGGTCGCGGCGGCCTGGCAGCTGGCCAGATCGGGAAAGGCCTGCGCCTCGACCTGTTCCTCGCGGCAGCCGGCGACGGTGAAGGCGGCGGCGCCGAGGATCGTCAGCGCGACGGTTCTGGAACGTTTTCTCATGCTCTCCTCCTTGGCACGGATCACTCCGCGATGAAATGCGGCTTGAAGCGCGACAGGTCCTGGGTGATGCGGCCGCGATCCTCGCGCAGGCCGATCCCGGCGCAGGACCGGCCCACGATCCAGGCCCCGACCACGGGCCGGAAGCCGTCGAATTCGGGCAGAGCGTGATAGGCCTGCACGATGCGGGGATGGTGATCATAGTCGGTGTTGGGCGAGGTTTCGGTCACCTCGCCGCCCTCGACAATGGCGACCGACGCCCCCTCGCGCGAGAAGATCGGCTTGACCACATGGGCTGTGCGGAACTGCCCCGCCACTCGGTCAAAGGCCGCGGCCGCCTCGGGCACGGCCCGGCCTCCGCCGACCAGCGCATCGGCCACGTCATCGGCGAAAAAGGCCGGCAGCAGGTTCGGATGTCCGGGGAACATCCGCCACAGCACCGGCAGCAGCCCCTTGTTCGACACGACGGCCTTCCAGGCGGGCTCCAGGAACATGCAGCCCGACTTGGCGATGTGGCGGGCGAAATCGTCCGCCAGAAGGTCTTCCCAAGGGTACAGCTTGAACAGCGTGCCGATCACCCGGTCCTCGGCGTCCAGGAACTGCCCGTCCTTGCTGACGGCCAGCTTGTCCAGGTCGCTGTAATGCGCCCCCATCCCGGCCTCGCGCGCAGCCCAGGCCATTGATTCGACGGTGGCGTAATCCTCGGGGTTGCCCGCGACGGCGGTGAAGTGGATATCGGTGTCGGGGGTAAACAGCTCCCGGAACCGCTCGACCAGCGCCTCGTGGATGCCGTTGAACTGGTCGGCGCCCTGCGGCAGTACGCCCGCCTCCAGCTGGTCCTCCAGCCACTGCCACTGGAACGCCGCGCTTTCATAAAGCGAGGTCGGCGTGTCGGCGTTGTATTCCAGCAGCTTGGCCGGCCCCTTGCCGTCATAGGCCAGATCCATGCGGCCATAGATCTCGGGCTCGTTGCGGGACCAGCTGTCGGCGATCAGGCCGAAATGGGCAGGCGGGATGCCCAGCTTGCCCATCAGCGCCTCGCTGGCCACGATCTCGTCCACGGCCTCGCGGGTCATGGCGTGCAGGTCGGTGGCCGGGTCCTCGATGTCGGTCTCGATCTGCTCCAGCGTGAAGCGATAGGCCGAGGTCTCGTCCCAATAGGGCTCGCCGTGCATATGGGCGAAGGTAAAGCCGACTTCGGCGGCCTTTTCGGCCAGATCGGGCCGCGGGGGGAGGGATATCTTCTGCATGCCCCAGATGTAGGGGCTGCGCAGGGCAAGGACCAGTGCGTTTGCGCGGGTTTCGGACGCGGCAGGGCGCCTCAGAGCGGCGCCTGCCAGCCGGTCCCGTCCCAGATGCCGCGCAGGGCCAGGTTTGCGTCCAGATGCACCAGATCGGCCGTGCGCCCCGGCAACAGCCTGCCCGCCTGTGCCCCCAGCAGGTCTGCCGGGACGCTGGTTGCCATCGCCAAGGCGCGGGCCGGTTCCGCCCCTGCCGCGACCACCGTCTGCATTGCCCGGTCCAGCCGCAGGTCCGCCCCGGCCAGCGTGCCGTCGGGCAGGGTCAGGCGCCCGTCGCGGCGCAGGATGCGGCGGCCCTGCAAATCAAACGCCTCCATGTCACTGCCCGCCACCGCCATGCAGTCGCTGACAAGGAACAGGCCGGTGGGCCGCGCCCGCAGCGCAACAGCCAGGGCGGCCGGATCGACATGGATGCCATCGGCGATCAGCCCGGAATGGACCTGCCCCGCCAGGACCGCGCCAACCAGGCCCGGCTGGCGGTGGCCCATCTGGCTCATGGCATTAAACAGGTGGGTGACGCAGCGCGCCCCGGCGGCGATGGACTGCTGCGCCTGGGGCAAGGTGCAGTCGCTGTGTCCCAGGCTGACGATGACACCGGCGCGCGACAGGGCGGCGATCTGATCCGGCGTCGCGGCGCCCGGTGCCAGCGTGACCATCAGCGCGGGCAGGTGGGCGGCGGCGTCGACCAGCTGCGCCAGGTCATCCGCCGTCATCGGCCGGATCAGGGCGGGATCATGGGCGCCGGCGCGGCGCGGGTCCAGGTGCGGACCCTCCAGATGCAGGCCCAGAAAGCCGGGGATACGGGCGCGGGCGGCCGCAACTCCGGCGGCCAGAACCTGTGCGGTGACCTGGGGCCGGTCGGTGATCAGGGTGGGCAGGATGCCTGCGCAACCCAGGCCGCGATGCGCGGCGCAGATGCGGGCCAGCTCGGCCGCGTCCGTTCTGGCGCCGACCATCAACCCGCCGCCGCCGTTTACCTGCAGATCGACAAAGCCCGGCGCGATGATGCCGGGCACTGGGCGCAGATCGGCGGGGCGCGGGACCAGGTCCACGATGCGGCCATCCTCGACCAGCACGGCGCGGTCGCGGTGCAGGGTCTGGCCGTCAAAGACCTGATCCGCAGCCAGGACCTGCCGGGTCATTGCGCGGCCCATTCGCGGGCCAAGGCCAAGGCACCGTCCACGGCGCTGCCCTGTGCCGCCTGGATGGGCCAGTCGCGGGCCAGGCGGTCCGCATAGAACGGCCCAAGGCCGCCCAGGCACACTACCGGCAGGCGCTGGCCGGCCTGAAGCACCGCGATCGCCTCCGAAATCTGGCCCACCGCCGCGTTCAGGATGCTGGCGGCGGCGGGATCGGCGGATTGGACCAGGCGCGGGGCCAAGGCGGCAAATTGGGCCGGGCTGGCGCGGGTGCCAAAGGCGATGATCCCCTCGAACCCGCCGAATTCGTCGCGGATTTGGGCCAGCAGCGGGCTGTCGGGGGCAAAGCCGTCGCCCGCGCGCATGGCCAGCGCCAGAAGGCTGCGGCCCAGGACGGCGCCGCTGCCCTCGTCCCCCATCAGAAAGCCCCGCCCGCCGTATTGGCGCAGCACCCCGTCACGCTGGACCGCCAGCACCGATCCGGTGCCCATGGCGGCCAGGATGCCGTCGCCCGGCCCCAGGGCGCCCCGCGCGGCGGTGACGGCATCGTTGACGACCCTGCTGCGGGCAAAGGGTAGGCGGGCTTGCAGCGCCGCCGCCCCCGCGGCCATGCCGCCTCCGGCCAGGCCCAGCACCGCGACCAGGTCGGCCGGCTGCGCGCCGGCCTGCCGCATGGCGGAGGTCGCAGCGTTCATGATGCTGACTTCGGCCCCCGCAGGGTCCGAGTTGATGTTGGCAGGCCCGCCTTCGCCCTGGCCCAGCACACGCCCGGCCTCATCCGCGATGGCCGCCCGGCAGCCGGTGCCGCCCCCGTCGATTCCCAGATAAAGCACCATCGCATCTCCTTGGGCCGCACCCAACGCGACTGGCCGGGAAATGAAAAGCCCCGACGCGCGGCATCCCCGTTTGCGCCAAAGCCATGTTCCTGTATTGTTCACGGTGAAAGGAGGTGCGATGGACCCCGACGACACCGACCCGTTCCGGCTGATCCCGGCCCGTATCCACGAGGCCCAGGGCCAAGGCCGTCATGTCTTTGCGATCTTTCAAGCGGCCCGCCACGGGGGGCCGGTCTTCTGGATCAGGCCTGTCCGCAGCCGCTGGACGCCCTATCCGGGCGGCTTGCCCAAAGGTCTTCCGGGCCGGTTGCATCTGGTCCGCACCCGGTCGGAAACCGACCTTCTGTGGTCGGCCGAAGAAACCCTCCGCGCCGCCCCCGCTGGCTTCGTGCTGGCCGAGCCGGAACGGCCCCTGTCCCTGACCGCCGGGCGCCGCCTGCAGCTGGCGGCCGAGTCCGGGGGCACAACCGGGCTGATGCTGATCCGCGAAGGGGCAGGATCGAACGCGACCGAAAGCCGCTGGCATTGCGCGCCGGTGCCCGCCCCGCAGCGCGGCATGGCCACGCAGCGATGGACCCTGGTCAAGAACAAGCGTGGGTTGCTGGGAGACTGGCTGCTGGACTGGTGCCCCCATGACGCCCGGCCGCGCCTTTTGGATGCCGCGGAGCTGCCGGGGGTTGCGCTGAACCAGCTGTAGGGTTCAGGCGGCCTGGGACCAGGCTAGCGGGGCGGGATCCTCGCGATGAGCAAAGCGCAGCAGATGGCTTTCGACGACGTCGCGCAGCTGTTCCATCCCATCGGGATTGGATGCGTCCAGCACCAGATGCAGGCCCTGCGGCGCAACGGCAATCCGGGCCACGCCCATTTCGAAATGCAGGTTCGCGTGGTCATCTTCGGTCGTCACGTCGATCTTGTGGGCGAAGTGCTTTGAAAGGGTGGCCAGCAGGCCGGAGGCGCGCTCGGTGGGGAAATCGGCAGTCATCTGCATGGGGATCTGTCCTTGTCACGGCGGGAGGAACACTTCGGCTAAAATGGCAAAGTTATTTTGTCAACAAATAGGCAGGATATTCTGACAAAAACACATGGCCATTCTTTACCTCCCCTTGGCCTCGCGTTATGCCCCGCTGAATGACGGGGTCGGTCCGCGAACCCGGTTGTCACACGGAAAGGATCTGCCATGCGCCGCATTGCGCTGTCCGGCCTGCTGGCCGCCGCTATCTGGTCCCCTGCCTGGGCCGGGGAGGTCACGATCGGCACCGCTCAGGGACCCGTTGCCCTGCAGTCAGCCCCACAGGCGGTTGCGGTTTACGACATGGCGGCGCTGGACACGCTGACCGCGCTTGGTGTGACACCGGCGGGCACGATCAACAATGTCATGGTGCCGGCCCTGCGTGATGCGGTGGCCGATGTCGCCCATGTCGGCACGCTGTTCGAGCCGGACCTGGAGGCGCTGGCCAACCTGGGACCCGACCTGGTGATCGTGGGCGGCCGTTCCGCCCCGCAGCTTCAGGCGGTTGGCCAGGTTGCGCCGGCCATCGACATGACGTTTGGCACCGACCTGCTGGCAGACGCCCCGGCCCGGATCGAGGCCTATGGCACGTTGTTCGGCAAGGAGGCCGAAGCCGAGATCCTGAAAGCTGAACTGGACAGCAAGCTGGCGGCTCTGCGCGCGGCGGCCGACGGGCAGGGAACGGCGCTGATCGTGCTGACCAACGGGCCCAAGATGTCGGCCTATGGAAAGGATTCGCGCTTTGGCTGGATCTTCGGGGCCACGGGCTTGGCCGAGGCTGTCGAAGGGCTGGACCAAGCCACCCATGGCCAGGGCATCAGCCATGAATTCATTGCCGAGGCCAATCCCGACTGGCTGCTGGTCGTTGATCGCGGCGCGGCCATTGGCGAGGACGGGCAGGGCGCCGAGGCCACGCTGCGCTCACGCCTGATCGAGGGCACGACGGCTTGGCAAAAGGGCCAGGTGATCTATCTGGACCCGGCCGCGGCCTATATTTCGGCCGGTGGCTATGGCGCGATGACCACGTTGATGGACCAGCTGACCAAGGCGCTGTCCCAAGCCCCCGCCATCTGATGCGCCCCTTGCCCGCCCTGTCATCGGCGCTTCTGGCGCTGATGCTGGCCAGCCTGACCGTCGGCGCCGCGCAGGTCGACCTGCGCGGCATCTTCCGTGATCCGCAGGCGCTGCTGGTGCTGCTGGAATCGCGGGTGCCGCGCACGCTGGCCGTGGCGCTGACCGGGGCGGCGCTGTCGGTGGCGGGCGTGCTGATCCAGGCGCTGGTCCGCAACCGCTTTGTCGGCCCCGACACGTCGGGCACAGCCGAGGGCGCGGCGTTGGGCCTGCTGGCCGTTACCATCCTGTGGCCTGAAAGCCCGCTGTGGCTGCGCATGGTCGCGGCCAGCTTGGCCGCCATGACCACCACGGCACTGTTCCTGGCCGTCATCCGCCGTCTGCCCGTGCGCGAGGTGATGCTGGTCCCGATCGCGGGGCTGGTCCTGTCGGGCGTGCTGGGGTCGGTCGTGACCTTCATCGGCTGGCAGACCGACCTGATGCAATACGTGGGCACCTGGCTGTTCAGCGGCGAATTTTCGGGCATCATCGCCGGGCGATACGAGCTTTTGTGGATCGCGGCGGGGGCGGCCGGGCTGGCCTGGTTCTCGGCCGACCGTTTCGCGATCCTGGGCCTGGGCGATCAGGTGGCGACGGGGCTGGGCCTCTCCACGGCGGCGGTGATGCGGCTGGGGCTGGCGGTGGTGTCGGTGGTGACAGCGATGGTCGTGACCACCGTGGGCATGATCCCCTTTGTCGGGCTGGTGGTGCCGAACCTGGTGGCACGGATCATGGGCGACAACCTGCGCGCCTCGCTGCCGGTGGTGGCGCTGGCGGGGGCGGTGCTGGTCCTGGCCTGCGATCTGGTCGGACGGCTGGTCATCCGCCCCTACGAGCTGCCGGCCGGCCTGATCCTGGGGATCATCGGCGCCGCGCTGTTCCTGTGGCTGCTGCACCGCCGGCCCGCGCATGGATAGGCGCGCCACCCTGATGCTGGCCGGGCTGGCGGCGATCCTTGCCGGGCTGTCGGCGCTGTGGATGTGGCAGGGCCTGGGCGGCGGCAATCGCGGCTTCATCATCGGGCTGCGGGCTGGCAAACTGGCAGCGCTGGTGATTGTCGCCGTCTCGATCGGCGTGGCGACGATCCTGTTTCAGACCGTGGCCGCGAACCGGGTGCTGACGCCCTCGATCATGGGGTTCGACGCGCTTTATGTCCTGCTGCAGACGCTGCTGGTCATGGGCTTGGGCGGGGCTGGTTATGTGGGTCTTACCGCAGCAACCAAGTTCCTGGCCGAGATCGGCGTCATGAGCGTGCTGGCCGCGCTGCTGTTCGGGACGCTGCTGCTGCGCGGGGGGCGCGATGTGCCGCGGATGATCCTGACCGGCGTCATCCTGGGCGTGCTGTTCCGGTCCCTGTCGGGCTTTCTGGGCCGGGTGCTGGACCCCAACGAATTTTCGGTCGTGCAGGCGGTCAGCTTTGCCAGCTTCAACCGGGTCGACGTGACCCTGCTGCCGATCGCGGCGGTGGTGGCCGCTGCCGCGGTGGCGGCGGCGCTGCGGCTGTCGGCGCAGCTGGACGTGCTGGCGCTTGGGCGCGATGCGGCGGTGTCGCTTGGCCTGCGTCACCAAGCTGTCGTGCTGGGGGTGCTGGGCCTTGTGGCGGTGCTGGTTTCCGTCTCGACGGCGCTGGTGGGGCCGGTGGCCTTCTTCGGCCTGATCGTGGCCGGGCTGGCGCATGGGCTGATGCGCAGGTCGGCCCATGCCGTGCTTTTGCCGGCGGCGGGGCTGCTGGGGGCAATCCTGCTGGTGGGCGGGCAGTGGCTGTTCGAACGCCAGCTGGGCCAAGCCGCGACCCTGTCCGTCGTTGTCGAGTTCGCCGGCGGACTGTTCTTCCTGTATTTGCTGCTGAGAGGACGCATCCGATGATCCAGATCGACCAGGTCGGCCATGCGATCGGCGGAACCGCGATCCTGCACGGCATCACCACGACCCTGCCCAAGGGCCGGCTGACGGCGCTGATCGGCCCGAACGGCGCGGGAAAATCCACGCTGCTGCGCCTGATCGGCCGGTTGGAACCGCTGCAACAGGGCAGGATCACCGTGGCCGGTCACGATGTGGCGACCACCCCGACCGACCGGCTGGCCCTGGTGATGGCGATCCTGGGCCAGCAGACCGCCATCGCCAGCCGCCTGCGCCTGTCGGAACTGGTGGCCTTTGGCCGTTGGCCGCATCACAAGGGCCGCCCCGGACCAGCCGACCGCGCGAAGGTTGATGAGGCGCTGCAGGCTTTTGCCCTGACCCCGCTGGCCGCGCGCTTTCTGGACGAGGTGTCGGGCGGCCAGGCGCAGCGCGCCCATATCGCGATGGCCTGGGCGCAGGACACCGATTGGCTGCTGCTGGATGAGCCGCTGAACAACCTGGACATGGCCCATGCCCGCGGCCTGATGCGTCGCCTGCGGTCACTGGTGGATCAGGGCGGCCGCAGCGTGGCAATGGTCGTCCACGAGATCAACTATGCCGCGGCCTGGGCGGACCACGTCATCGCCATGAAGGCAGGCCGCGTGGTGGCCGAGGGTCCGGCGGGCGAGGTGCTGACCGAGGCGCTGCTGTCGGATCTTTACGACGTGCCGATCAGCGTCGGGCAGCATCAGGGACGGCCGCTGGTCCTGCACCATGTCTGATGTCGCGGCGGGGCCAAAGGGCCTCTGCCTCGGCCCTGCCTAGCGGATCGTGAAGGGCTGCTGGAAGGTGTAGCTGGGATCGGTCAGGGCCGCCGGCGCGGCAGGACAGCTGCGCACGCGCTGGATGCTGCGCAGGATTTGCGCATCCGTCCGCGTATTCCCCGTGCCGCCCGCCAGCGCCGCCCCCTGCACGCCTCCGTTGCGCCCGATCGAGATGTTCACCGCGACCCGCCCCCCGCGACCGCCCGAGACGCGCGACAACTGGCGGGCAAAGCAGCTCTGGATCTGTGCGCTCCATTGCGCCAGGGCGCTGGCGCGGGTGGCGGCGCTGGCACCTCCGCTGCCGCCGCTTGGACGGCTGGCCTGCGCCTGGCCGCCCTGTCCGGCACGCTGCGCGGCTGGAGCCGCGGCGGGCTTGGCCGCGGCGGGGGCCGCCTGGCGCTGCGCCTCGGGCTGGCGCCGCTCGGGCCGGGGGTCGGGACGGGCTGAGGCCTGCAGCGTCAGCGCGGGCTCTGTCTCGATCTGCGGCGGAGTGAACTCCTGCAGGTCGGGCAGGTCCAGCTGCGCAAGCTCAATCCGGGGCGGCGGCGGCGCGGGCAGGTTGGGGCGAGCAAGCTCCGGTTCGGGCGCAGCCATCTGCGGCTGCGGGGCCGGCGCGACCTGCGGCAGATCGTCGGGCTGCGGCTGCGGCTGCGGCTGCGGGTCGGGCATCGGCTGGGGTTCGGCCAGCGTGGCGATGTCCTGCACCTGGGGCGGGGTTTCCCAATCGGACACCATCGACCGGATTTCCTCGCCCCCCGCGGCCAGAGCCGCGGGAGGTGCGTCGGCAACCGCGCCCTTCTGGACCTGGTCGGGCAGCAGGATCGCCGCCGCGGAAACATGCAGCGCAGCCGCGATCGTGAAAAAGCCGGCGGTTTCCAGCGTGCGTCGCGTCATCATCGGATCAGCCCCCGCTGACGACAAGCTGCGCGCCCGCGTCCGAAACCTGGCGCAAGCGTTTCAGATGGCCCGCCAGCCCCGCGGCCGGGGTGGCGGCATCGGCCCGGATCTCGACCGGACCGGCGTCCTGTCGCGCGGCGATCAGGTCCCAGACCGCCGCGCCCCGCGCATCGTTCCACGCCAGCTCGCCTTTGGCCGAGATGTAAAGCACGTCCCGCGCGGCGGCGGGAATGTCCGAGCGGCTGTCGGGGGGTGTCAGCGGAAAAGGGGTCGGCGGCGCGATCTGCGCCGTCAGCAGAAAGAAGATCAGCAGCAGGAAGACGACGTTGATCATCGGGATGATCGATTCGCCGCGGGGCTTGCGGGGGGGCATATCGATGCGCATGGGCCTATTCGATCAGGATGAGGTTGGTGACGCCGCCGTCGCGCAGCAGGTCCATGACGGTGACAAGCCGCTGCAGCGGCGCGTCGTCACGCGGGCGCAGGATCACGGCGGCGCCGGGTTCGGGCAGAAGCTGCGCCACCTGCGTGGCCAGCTGCGCCTCGGCCGCCGGCTGACCGTTCACCAGGACCCTGTCGGGCGTCACGTCGACCAGCCGCGGCGCGCCCTGCCATTCGCTGCCGGCCCCCTCGGCGCCCCCGGCGATGGGCAGAACCGCGTCGATCCCGAAGCGCGACGCCAGCATGAAGAAGATCAGCAGCAAAAAGACCACGTCGATCATTGGCGTCAGCGACATCCGCCGGGGATGGCGCGGCGGGCCCAGGTCAAAGCTGCCCTGGCTGCGGGCGCCTCTGCTCATTCCGCGGCCTCCATCAGGCGGGCGCGGGTGGGGGAACGATCCTCGGCCGTGACAAAGACGCGGGTCGCCAGATCCTCCAGATCGGCCTGCAGGCGGTCGACAATGCTTTCGAACCAGGACAGCGCCACCCCGGCGGGAATGGCCACCGCCATGCCTGCGGCGGTGGTCAGCAGCGCCACCCAGATGCCCCCGGCAAGGTCAGACGGATCGGCTTGGTTGCCCGAACTTTGCAGCACCTGGAAGGCCGCGATCATCCCCAGGACGGTACCCAGAAGGCCCAGCAGCGGCGCGATGGTCGCGATCAGTTCCAGGGCGCGCAGCCCCTCGCGCGACCGGTAAAGAACCTGACGTGCGACCCGCGCCGTTTCCTCGCGCGCGGCCTGGTCATCAAATCGGGGATCTAGCGAGGTGCCGATGGCGGCCTGCGCCACCCTGGCGCGGGCCGACGGACGTCCACGCACCTGGTCGATGGCCTCGCGGCGCCGGCCCTGGGCCCAAAGCTCGACGGCCCGGCGCGAATGGCGCCCGCCCCAGACCCCAAGCCGCCATAGCGACCAGACCTTCCACAGCACCACTGCCAGGGTAACGACCGACAGGGCCGCGATCAGCCACATCGTCCAGCCGCCGTCGCGGATCATTCCGAACAGCGGCAGGGCCGCCAGCGTGTTGCCAAGATCAGTCATGGTCGGGTTCCTTGCGCGTGGCGGTCCAGTAGACCGCAAGATGAGGATCGGGCGCACCGGGGGCGGCGCCGGCATTCAGCGCGGCCTTCAGCGGCGCCAGGGCGGATCGTTCGGTGGCGAACCACACCGCGCGGGCATCGGTGCCAAAGGTCGCCAGCCGGGCGGCCAGCGCGGCTTCTCCCTGCGGCGCGTGGTGAAGGCGGATGCCGCCGTGGGCAGGCATCGGGTAATCGGCGCTGCGGCCGAAAAGGTGGCATTCGCCGACAGCCTGCGGGTCCTGTGCGGCGATGATGCGGGCCAAGGCGGGATAGGCGGTTTCGTCCCCGCCGATCAGCAGGCGCTTTGCATGGGGGATGGTCCCGCCGCCGGGTCCGGTCAGACCAATGGCCGCGCCTGCGGCGGCACCGCGGGCAAAGGCGGCGACCCTGCCTCCCGGATGCAAAAAGACGTCGGCCTCCATCCAGCCGGCGGCGGCGTCGATGGCGCGGACGGTATAGACCGGGCGGTGCAGCGCGTCGTCGCCCCGCGGCCAGACCGTCTGGCCTTGCGCGCCGATCACGGGCCAGACCGGCGCCCGCTGCGGGTCGGGCTGCAGGATCAGCCGGAAATGGATCAGCTGCCGGGAAAAGCGGTCCAGGTCCGGTGCCTCGATCCGCAGGCGCAGGAAATCGGGCGTCAGCCGCGTCACGCGCGTCAGCCGGGCCAGGCTGAAGTTCGGCGGCGGCGCGCCTGCGTCGTCAAGGCGCGACCAGTCGGGCGCAAGCCCCGGAAAAGATGACGCCAGATCCGCCGTCCAGCCATCGCGCAGCATCTCCAGCCGGGCGCGGCTTTCGGCGCGGACATAGAGGATACTGCCCAGGGGCCCCATCCGCGCGCCGAACTCGCCGTCCACCAGCTTGCACCAGGCGGACCGACCGTGGCCGCTGTGCAGTTCCAGCCCGCGGCACTGCGCCAGATCAGCCACCAGCGCCGCCAGTTGGGGAAAGTCCAGTTCCGGGGCAGGGGCCTCGGTCTGGAAGGGGGGCAGGGGATCATTCCGCATCGGCGGTGCCCATCTGTGATGGCAAGCGCCCCGATCCGGCCGCGCCTTTGAAACCGTCGCAAAGGTTGCATCGTGTCGGGATGCCCTTGTTCGGCGTCACTGCCTCCAAGACCGACCAGATGTCCGCCGATTTATAAAGCGCGGCCGGCTGCGTCTCCGGCGTTCGAGCGAATGGGGAGGGCAT
Organism: Paracoccus saliphilus; assembly: GCA_003255745.1. Taxonomy (GTDB): domain Bacteria; phylum Pseudomonadota; class Alphaproteobacteria; order Rhodobacterales; family Rhodobacteraceae; genus Paracoccus; species Paracoccus saliphilus_A. The sequence continues at coordinate 30,693 of QKYL01000026.1, read as the reverse complement.
GACCTGCTTGGCCAAGACGCTGGCCTGCGGCAACCTCCTGATGATGTTGCTGTGCGGCGTGCCCGCCATGTCGGGCACGTGGGTCGGACCTTTCACAAAATGCCGGTCCTCCAGAAGGGCTTCATCGACCACCCGGATCGACTGCGGCACCGACGATGCCACCGTTGTGGTCGCCGCGCGCAGCACGATCGGCTGTCCGCTGTCCCTGGCCCGCCCTGAGGCAACAAGTGGTATGGTTCCAAATGGCACGGCGCAGACCGTCAGTTGTTTGCAATGGCCCCCATGTGCGCCCTGATGCGCTGATGAGGGAGGTCGTCCTGAACCGACTACGGAATCCGACTAAAGATGTCAAGAATAGCGTCTGTTGGCCCCAGCCAGCTGCCCTGTCGGGTTGAAAGCCCAAATCTGGATAAACAATCCAAGACTTGGATCGCGGGTCCCCGCCGTCCTGTGGCCGTGGTTGGCGGGATCTTTTGCGCCTGATCCCACGGCGGGCCCCCTTGTGACGGTCGCCGCGCCGCGCCACAATCGGGCCATGACTTTGCCCGCGATGATCCTTGCCGGAGGCCGCGCCACCCGGATGGGGGGCGCCGACAAGCCCCTGCTGATGCTGGGCGGCCGCTCGATTCTGTCGATCATTCTGGCGCGGTTGGCGACCCAGGCCGGACCTGTTGCACTGAACGCCAATGGCGACCCGGCCAGGTATGCGGGCTTTGGCCTGCCCATCCGCCCCGACAGCCTGCCCAATCATCCCGGCCCATTGACGGGCATACTGGCGGCGCTTGACTGGGCGGCGGAGCGGGGGGCGCCGCATGTGCTGACCGTGGCGGGCGACACGCCGTTCTTTCCGGCCGATCTTGCGCCCCGGTTGCTGGCTGCGCGCGGCCCAACCGGGCTGGCGCTGGCCGCCAGCGGACCGATAGACGATCCGCGCGACCATCCGACGTTTGGCCTGTGGCCGGTGGGGCTGCGCGAAGACCTTGCGGCCACGTTAAACCGCAGCGAAGGTCGTGTTCGAAGCTTCACTGCGCGTCACCAGCCGGGGATCGCGGTCTGGCATGATCGACCCTTCGATCCCTTCACCAACATCAACACCCCGGGCGACCTGGCCCGTGCCGAGACGCTGCTTGCCGCGCTTTGACCTGATCCTGATCCTGGACTGGTCAGCTGCGGGCAGCCCCAGGCGCGGGGCCGATTCCATCTGGCTGGGGTCTGACCGGGCCGAGGCCAGCAATCCCGACACCCGCAGGCGCGCCTGGAAGCAACTGGGATGCACGCTGTCGCGCGCGGGCAAACAGGGGCTGCGCGTGCTGCTCGGGGCGGATTTCGCCTTTGGCCACCCCGCGGGGTTGGCGGCGGCGATCACCGGCCGCCCCGACGCGCTGGCGCTGTGGGATCACCTGGCGGGGCTGCACCAGGATGACGACCGCAACCGCAGCAATTACCGGGACCTGGCCGCCGCGATGAACCGCCGGCTGGGGCAGCCGGTCTTTTGGGGCAACGGGCGCAAGGACCAGATCCCTGACCTGCCGCGCCTGTGCCCGCCGCCCCATCCTGACCTGCCTGCGCATCGCGTGACCGAAATTGCGCCACCGAGGGGCGCCCGCCCGAAATCGCCGTTCCAGCTGGCCGGCGCGGGCTGCGTTGGCGCGCAAAGCCTGACCGGCATCCCTTGGCTGAACCGGCTGCGCCAGCGTCCGGGCCGCGCGGTCTGGCCTTTTCAGCCCTGGGACCAGGCGCAAGTGGTGCTGGCCGAGGTCTATCCGTCTATGATCGCGCCCGAATTGCGCACGGCCCAGGGCTTTCTCTGCCGCGATGCCGCGCAGGTCACGATGCTGGCAAAGGCGCTGCGCCATCTGGACGACCGCGACCGGCTGGTGCCGATGCTGGCCCCCGATCCGCGCATCACGGATCTGGCGGCCGAGGGGCAGATCCTGGGCTTTGGGCATGAAGCGGAGCTGCGCACGGCCGCGCGGGCGGTTTTGGCCGCAGGGCAGGGTCCGCGACCCTAGCGCGGCTGACGCGGCGGGGCGGTCGAGCGGCCGACGACCAGCTCGGCCTCCAGCAGCTCCTGCACGGGTGGGGCTTCGCCGCCGCCGATGCGGTCGATCAGCAGCGCCGCGCAACGCTGCCCCGCCACCCGGACCGGAGAGCGCATGCCGGTAAAGACCGGCACCGCCTCGCGGTTGGCGTAATAGGACAGGTCGTCGTCGAAACACAGCACCGACAGGTCCGCGCCCAAGGCCAGCTTCCGCTCCTCTGCGGCCTGCTGAACGCCGGCGGCGATCATCGTCGCCGCGCACAGGATCGCAGTCGGCGGGTTTGCCCCCTCCAGCAGCCGCCGTGTATGGGCATAGCCATAGGCCGTCGTCATCTCGCCAGTGACCATCAGGCCGGGATCGGCCTCGACCCCCGCATCGCGCAGCGCCCGCAGATAGCCCTCGCGCCGCCGATGGGCAAAGTCCAGCCGCTCGTCCCCGTTCAGCAGCGCGATCCGGCGGTGGCCCAGCTGCAGCAAAAACCCGGTCGCACGTTCAAAGGCGCTCTGGTTGTTCACGTCGACCCAGGAGTAGGGCGCCCGGTGGCCCGAAACCCGGCCGTGCACCACGAAGGGCAGGCCCATCTGCTGCAGCATCGCGGGCCGCGGGTCGTCATGGCCCGGAAACTGAACGATCACGCCGCCAACCAGCCCCTTGGACTTCAGCGCGCGATAGGCCTGCGCCTGGTCGTCATCTGCCACGAAGCTGAGGTTCAGGTCAAAGCGGCGGCGGGCGCATTCTTCGCCCACGCCGGCCAGGAAATCGGCATATATCGGGTTCACGATCTCGTTCCGGCCGGTCATCGGGATCACGCAGCCGATCACGCTGGCATGGCCGGTGGCCAGTGACCGGGCATGGGCATTGGGGCTGTAGCCGTGCTGTCGGGCGGCGGCGATCAGCCGGGCGCGGGTCTGTTCGTTCACCTCAGGATGGCCGTTCAGGGCGCGGCTGACGGTGGTGGGCGACATCCCCACCAGCTTGGCGAATTCCTTGAGCTTCATTCCCGCCTGTCCCTTTTCCGCGGCGCATTGTCGCGTCGGCCCCCGCAGCGTCCTCCATGCCGCGTCTGCGGCGTCGTGGCAACTGGCCGGACCTCACATCCTGCGGGCTTTGTCCGTTAGTGACAATTGTTGATCCGGGTTCCGGCGGGCGAGCAACCTTTTCAAAAGGCTCGCGCGTCTGGTCCAACAGCAGGAGATAGACGGTGGCTGACCTACCCTTCGCGCGCCTTGCCACCCGACCCCTCAAGGGGCGCTCCCTCCATCCCGGCCCGCGCCAACGCATCGCGGTAATCGGCAGCGGCATCAGCGGGCTGGGCACGGCCTGGCTGCTGGACCCCCATCACGACGTCACCCTGTTCGAGGCCGAGCCGCGCCCCGGCGGCCATGCCCGCACCGTCGAGGCCCTGGGCACCACCGTCGATACCGGCTTCATCGTCTGCAACCGGCGAACCTATCCGCTGTTCATCCCGATGCTGGAGCATCTGGGCGTGCCGCTGGAGCGTGCGGACATGACCTTCAGCGCCAGCTTTGGCGGTGGGCGCTATGAATACGGCACCGCCAGCATGGCTGCCCTGTTCGCGCAGCGGCGGCGGGCGCTGGACCCGCGCCACCTGCTGATGCTGCGCGACATCCTGCGGTTCTTCCGCCAGGCCGGCGAATTCGGGACCAGTGGCCTGTCCTTGGGCCAGATGCTGGACCAGATGCGCCTGGGCGAGGATTTCCGCCGGATGTTCCTTTTGCCCATATCGGGGGCGATCTGGTCGACGCCTGTGGGGGGGATGCTGGATTTTCCCGCGGCCAGCTTCGTGCGCTTCTTTGACAACCACGGGCTGCTGTCGGTCAACGGCCAGCCGCAATGGCTGACCGTGACCGGGGGATCGCGCGCCTATGTGCGGGCAATCCTGGCGCAGCTGAAGGGGCAGGTGCGTTTGGCCGCGCCGGTGTTCCGCGTGATCCGCGACAACCAGGGCGTCACCGTCGTCAGCCCCCACGGCCCCGAACGGTTCGACCGGGTGGTCATCGCGACCCATGCCCCGCAGGCGCTGGCCATGCTGGACCGCGCCGACCCAGAGGAGCGCGCGATCCTGGGCAACTTCCGCACCCAGCCCAACCGCATGGTGTTGCATTCCGACACGCGGCTGATGCCCCGCCGGCGCGCGGCCTGGGCGTCCTGGAACTATATCACCCAAGACCCGCGCCCGGTGCCCGACCGGCCGATCAGCCTGTCCTATTGGATGAACCGGCTGCAGAACCTGTCCACCCCGCATCCGCTGATCGTGACGTTGAACCCGGAATTGGAACCCGACCGAGTCCATGACCAGGCGATGCTGTCGCATCCGCAGTTCGATGCGGCCGCCATGGCCGCGCAAAAGCGCCTGCCGGGCATCCAGGGGCGCGGCGGCATCTACTACGCCGGCGCCTGGAGCCGCTATGGCTTTCACGAGGATGGGCTGCTGTCCGCCTTGCGGGTGGCCCAGGCCATGGGCATCGACTGGCCCCTGGGCCGCGACCCCTGGGCGCAAGAGGCGCTGGCCGCATGACCGACCTGTGGCAGGGCGCCCTGATCGACGCCCGCATCTGGCACGGCCGGCGCGGCGACGCGGCGCGCGATTTCCGCTATTGCGCGACTTATCTGGCGCTGCCCCTGGCGCGGCTGGATGCGGGCGACCTGCCGCTGGCGGTGGACAGGCTGGGCCTGTGGGCGCTGCGCCGGCGCGACTTCGGGCCGCGCGACGGCGGGCCGTTGCAGCCCTTCGTGGACGGGCTGCTTCGAAACGCCGGGCTGATCGCGGCCTGCGACGTCACGCTGGTAACCACGCCGCGCACGGCGGGCTATGGTTTCAACCCGGTCAGCTTTTGGCTGTGCCGGGACCGGGCGGGCGACCTGCGCGCCGTCCTGGCCGAGGTGTCGAACACCTTCGGCGAACGGCACCTGTATCTGTGCCACCGCCCGGACCGGGGCGCCATCACGCCCGTGGACCGGCTGTCGGGCGACAAGCTGTTCCATGTCTCGCCCTTTCTGCCGCGCAACGGGCGCTATGTCTTTCGCTTTGACGCGGGGCCGGGGCGGTTCGGGGCATGGGTGGACTGGCTGGGGGCGGACGGGGCGCTGCGGCTTGGCACCTCGATGACCGGCGCGGCCCGCCCGCTGACAGCTGCCAGCCTGCGCCGCGCCACCTGGCGGCGGCCGTTCCAGGCGCAGACGGTCATGGGCCTGATCCACTGGCAGGCCGCCCGCATCTTCGGGCGCGGCGTCCGGTACATCACGAAACCCGCGCAAGGGGCCGTCACGGTTTCCACCGCGGCCACGCTTGATCGTGGCGATCCATAAAAAACTACAGAGGGGCCAAACCAGATGCTGCTGCACCGCCGACTGTCCCGACAGTTCCTTGAAACCGCCTCGCGCATCCGCCGCGGCACGCTGATCGTCACCACGCCCGAAGGCGTCGTCCACGGCTTTGGCGGGCACGAACCCGGACCCGATGCCCGGCTGGCCATCCACGACTGGCGCATGGTGCCGGCGTTGGCCGCCAAGGGCGACATCGGCATGACCGAGGCTTATCGCGACGGCTGGTGCGACACCCCTGACCTGGAGGCGCTGCTGACGCTGGCCCTGCTGAACGAGGATGTGCTGGACCGCTATATCTATGGCAACCGGCTGCAGACGCTGGCGCTGCGGGCGCTTTACGTCTTCAACCGCAACACCCGCGCCGGGTCGCGCCGCAACATCCAGGCCCATTACGACCTGGGCAACGACTTCTATCGGCTGTGGCTGGACGACAGCATGACTTATAGCGCGGCGATCTTTCAGCCGGGCGACGACCTGCTTGCGGCGCAGCACCGCAAGTACGACCGCATCATCGACAACCTCAGCGCGTCATCCGGGCGGCTGCTCGAGATCGGCTGCGGCTGGGGCGGCTTTGCGGAACGGGCATTGGCGCGGGGCGATTTCGCGCCCAAGGGTTTGACCCTGTCGACCGCGCAGGCGGATTATGCCCGCCAGCGCCTTGGCGGCAACGCGCAAATCGCCCTGCAGGATTACCGGGACGAAAAAGGGCGCTACGACCACGTCGTCTCGATCGAGATGTTCGAGGCTGTGGGCGAAAGGTTCTGGCCGGTCTATTTCGGCAAGCTGGGCCACGTTCTGGCCGACAGGGGCCGGGCGATGATCCAGACGATCACCGTGGCCGACCGTTATTTCGATCGCTATCGCAGCGGGCCGGACATGATCCGCAGCTTTATCTTTCCGGGTGGGATGCTGCCCGCGCCAAGCCGGTTCCAGGCCGAGGCGACGCGGGCGGGCCTGCGGATCGAGGACGCCTTCGGCTTTGGCCGCGATTATGCCCGTACGCTGCGCGACTGGCTAGCGCGGTTTGACAATGCCCTGCCGCAGATCCGCGGGATGGGCTTTGACGAAGGCTTCATCCGGGTCTGGCGCTTTTACCTGGCGGCCTGCGCGGCCTCGTTCCAGGTGGGGCGCACCGACGTGATCCAGTATCGCCTGGCCCATGCCTGATCCACGGCCCGCCCCGTCGTCCCGCGGCCGCTCCGAGCGCATCTGGATCATCGGCGCCAGCGAAGGCATCGGCCGGGCGCTGGCTGTCGCCTGCGCCGCGCGGGGTGCCCACCTGATCCTGTCCGCCCGCAGCCGTCCCCAGCTGGAGGCGCTGGCGGCCGAACTGGCCCCGGCCCGGGTCGAGGTTCAGCCGCTGGACGTGGCCGACCGCGCCGGGCTGGACCGGGCGGCGCAATACATCCGCACCGGCGGGCCGGTGGACCGTGTTCTGCATCTGGCGGCCCTTTATGATCCGGGACGCATTGCGGATCTGGACCCTGCCCGGGCCGCGCGGATCGTTGCCGTCAACCTGACCGGCAGCTTCAACCTGGCCCAGGTGGGACCCACCGTGCTGCGGCCCGGCGGGCAGTTGGCGCTGACCGGATCGGTCGCGGGCTATGTCGGACTGCCGCAGGGCCAGATCTATTCAGCGACCAAGGCCGGGGTCATCAACCTGGCCGAAAGCCTGCGGGCCGAGCGGCGCGACCTGGACATCCGGCTGATCTGTCCGGGCTTCGTGGAAACCCGCCTGACGGCGATGAACGACTTTCCGATGCCCGCGATCATCACGCCCGAACAGGCCGCCGTCGCGATCCTGAAGGGGCTGGACGCGCGCGGCTTCGAGATCCACTTTCCTCATCGGCTGACCCGCAGCCTCAAGCTGATCCGCGCCTTGCCCTATGCGCTGTCGATGCGGCTGACCCGCCGCCTGAGCCGAGAGGAATGACCCCATGTCGAACCGCAGCCTTGCCATCCTTGTCCTGCTGGCCGCGATTGCCTTTGCGGCCTCGCCCGTGATCTTTTCGGGCTTTGCGGGATACGAGCCAGACCAGTTTCCGATCCCCCAGCAGGACCCGCCCGTCCAGCCGGCAGGCTGGGCCTTTTCCATCTGGGGCGTGATCTATGCCTGGCTAATCGGGGGCGCGGGCTATGGGCTGTGGAAAAGGGCCGGGGCGCCTGACTGGCGGCCGATGCGGCCTTGGCTGCTGGCAAGCCTGGGCGTCGGGTTCTTCTGGATCCCCGTCGCCAACCGAATGCCGGGTTTGGCGACGCTGATGATCCTGGCGATGCTGGTCACGGCCCTGATGGCGCTGCTGCGCTGCGGGCGGGATGATCCGTGGCTGCAGGCGCGGCCGGTGGGCCTCTATGCGGGCTGGCTGACGGCGGCCTCGGGCGTGTCGGTGGGCATCTGGCTGGGCGGTCACGGCTGGCTGTCGGAGCAGGTGGCTGCAGTCCTTTGCCTGCTTGCGGTCTGCGCCATCGCCCTGACGGTGCAGGGCCTCAGGCCGCGGGAATGGGGATATCCGGCGGCGGTCATCTGGGCGCTGCTGGGCGTCATCGCGGCCAATGGGGGCGCGGGCAATTGGATCGTAGTGATTCTGGCTGGAGTGGGGGCCGCTGCGCTGGCGGGTCGCATCTGGACAAGCCGCAGCAGCGTCTAGCATAGTTCCATCTTATCCCGGAGGTTGCACCATGAAACGTCGTGTTTTCCTGTCAATGGCCACCGCGATCTCGGCCCTGGGGCTGGCCCCGGCCCGGGCGCAGGCCCCCGCACCCAGCTTTACCTTTCCCTCGATCGACGGCGGGGAATACGACACCGCCGACTGGCGCGGGCGGCCCGTTCTGGTCGTCAACACGGCCTCGCTCTGCGGCTTTTCAGGGCAGCTGCGCGACATGCAGGCCCTGCACGAGACGCATGAGGGGCGCGGCCTGGTCGTTCTGGCGGTCCCTTCGAACGACTTCCGACAGGAACTGGCCACCGGCAAGGAGGTCAGCGAATACTGCCAGCTGGAATATGGCATCACCCTGCCGATGACCGACATCCTGCCGGTGGCCAAGGGCGAGGTGCATCCCTTTTATGTCTGGGTGCGCCAGCAGACCGGTTTTGTGCCGCAATGGAACTTCAACAAGGTGCTGCTGGGGCCGGACGGGCAGGTGCTGGGCACTTGGGGGTCCTTTACCAAGCCCGGCGGGCGTCAGATCATGGGGCTGGCCGCGCCGCACCTGTCGACCTGAACTTTACCAAGGCACGGGCTGGCCCTTCCAGTCCCAGAAGCTGCCCGTATCCTCGGGGCGCAGGCGGGCGACCACCTCCAGCAGCGCCTCGGCGCTGCGTTCCGGTGTGATGGTCGGATAGCGGGCGGCATATTTCGCCGTCAGGGGCGTCTGGACCGTGCCGGGATGCAACGCGACCAGGATCGCGTGCCGGTTCCTGCGGCGGTATTCGATGGCGGCGGTGCGGATGATCTGGTTCTGCGCCGCCTTGGCCGCGCGATAGCCGATCCAGCCGCCCAGCTGGTTGTCCCCGATCGACCCCACGCGCGCCGACAGCGATCCCATCACCGCGCGCCGGTCCCGTGCCAGCAACGGCGCAAAGGCCCGGATCGCCAGCGCCACGCCTGTTGCATTCAGCGCGAACTGTGCGGCCATGGCGTCCGGATCGACGGCGTCCAGCGTCTTTTCGGGCTGCCGCCCGCCGATGACCAGCGCGCCGGTCGTGTTCAGGATCAGGTCGAAGTCCCGACCCTGCAGGCGCGCGGCGTGATCTGCCACGCTGTCGGCGCGGGTCAGGTCCAGCCCATCGCGGCTGCGCGACAGACCCGTGACCTGGGCCCCCCGGTCCGCCAGCCGCGCCGCCAGCGCCGCGCCAATCCCGCCCGTTGCGCCCAGGATCAGCGCCCGCATCAGGTCAGCCCCCGCGTCACCATCACCCCGGCCCAGGCCGAAAATCCTGTCAGGAAGCCGCCCCACAGGGTGTCCGCGATCACCTGTTCCCAGGACCAGTCGCGCAGGGTGGCAAAGTTGGTGAATTCATAGGTGCCATAGCACATCAGCCCGATCAGCGCCCCCGCCAGCGCCGCCTGCATCGGCGCATTCGCCCGCAGCGCCGGAACCGAAACGAAATACAGGACCCCCGCGATGTAAAGCGCATAAAAGGCCGCCGCCGGGCCAAGCCGGAAGGGATCGGCCAGCAGGTCGCCCACGTGGCGTTCAAAGATCGGGCGGATCAGCTTGCTGATGCCCACCACGTCAAGGGCCAGAAAAATCACCAGCGTGGCCAGGTAGAGAACGATCAGTTGCATTGCGGTTCTTTCACGACTTCAGCTGCTCATACGCGGTCAGCGCCCGCGCCCGGCCTTCGGCCAGCGACACGGCGGGCAGGGCGGTGCGGGCCAGGTCGATGTTCCAGGACCGCGGCGCGGCCGCCGCAAAGGCCTGCGCGCCGGGCGCGCCCGGCCGCATCCAGTAGTCCTGATAGCGCGCCTGCGGGTCGAATTTCTCGGCTTGGGTGTCGGGGTTGAAGATGCGGAAATAGGGCGAGGCATCCGGCCCGCAGCCCGCCACCCACTGCCAGTTCATCGCGTTCGACGCCGCGTCCCAGTCCGTCAGGCAGCGGGCGAACCAGTCCAGCCCCAGCTTCCAGTCGGTCAGCAGATGCTTGGTCAGATAGCTGGCGGTGATCATCCGCACGCGGTTGTGCATCTGGCCGGTGGCATACATCTCGCGCATGCCGGCATCGACCATCCTGACGCCCGTCTGCCCGCGCCGCCAAGCCTCGGCTGCATCATTGTCAGGCTTCCAGGGAAAGCTGTCCCATTCCGATCGCCAGCAGTTGGTGGGCATGTCCGGGCTGTCATGCAGCAGCTCGCGCGCGAATTCGCGCCAGCACAGTTCGGACAGGAAATGATCGACGCCGCGTTCGCCCGACTGGAAGGCGGGCTGGCAGCGGGCCCAGATGCGCCGGGCGCTGATCTCTCCGACCGCCAGCGCGTCCGACAGGCTGGATGTGGCGCCGGGGCGGGACGGCTGGTTCCGGTGGTCCTTGTAGTCGGGAACAGGTCCGTCGAGGAAAGCGTCCAGCCGGGCATGAGCCTGTTCCTCGCCCGCGCGGATGTGGCGGGCCAGCACGTCCCAGCCCCGGTCCATCGCCGCCCGTGCCTCGGGCCAGTCGGGGCCGTCGCTGTCGGGCCAGGCCTCGGGTGCGGTCAGCCGCGGCACTGCCAGCGGCGGCGCGATCTCGACCTTGCGCAGCGCCTTCCAGAAGGGCGAGAACACCTTGTAGACGCCGCCCGTCCCGGTGACGACCGTTCCACGCGGCACCAGATCGGCCAGCGGATGCAGGTGCAGTCGGGCCCCGCCGCGCAAGGCAGCCTCGGCCAGCCCGTCATCGGGGGCAAAGGGAAAACCTTCGGTCGCGTGGACCGCGGTGGCGCCGGTCTGGCGGGCGATGTCTTCCAGCACCTGGGCGGGCTTGCCGCGGCGGACGATCAGCCGGCTGCCCTTCTGGCGCAGGGCCGCACCCAGCGGGGGCAGGGACATCGCCTGCCGCTGCGCCGAGGCGGGATGGTCGCGGGCCTCGGCCGGGTCCAATATCACCAGCGGGATCACCGCCCCCTGTTCCGCCGCCGCCACCAGCGCCGGATGGTCGTCCAGCCGCAAGATCCGCCTGAACCAGCAGATGACCGTCATTGCCTTCTCCTTCTTGCCCACAGGACGACACGCGGCGCCATGCGGGAAAGTTTCACCACGTCAGCAGCCCCCAACGGGATGCGCGGCATTGTCACACCCGGTCCGGGTGGTATAGCTGAAACCCCGTCCGCTCCGAAGGCCAGCCGCCGCCGTGTCCGATCCTGCCCTCCGTCCTGGTTTCGTTTCGCTGGTTTCGGCCGGCCCGGGTGACCCTGAGCTGCTGACGCTGAAGGCGGCCCGCCGCCTGGCCGAGGCGGATGTGGTGCTGTTCGACGATCTGGCATCGGGGCCGGTGCTGGACCATGCGGGCGCGCAGGCCGAACTGATCGCGGTCGGCAAGCGCGCCGGTCGTCCCTCGGCCCGGCAAGAGGTCGTGAACGAGCTTCTGGTCAGCCATGCCAAGGCCGGGCGCCGCGTGGTGCGCCTGAAATCAGGCGATGCCGGCATCTTCGGCCGCCTGGAGGAAGAGCTGGTGGCCCTGACCCGCGCCGCCATCCCCTTTGAGATCGTGCCCGGCGTCAGCTCCGCCAGCGCGGCGGCGGCGGCCATGGGCATGCCCCTGACCCGGCGCCTGACGGCGCGGCGGCTGCAATTCGTGACCGGCGCCGACGTGACCGGGCAGCTGCCCCAGGACATGAACTGGGCGGCGCTGGCCGATCCTTCGGTCACCACCGTCGTCTTCATGGGCCAGCGCAGCTTTCCCAAGCTGGCCGAGGGGCTGGTCGCACATGGCCTGCCCGGCACCACGCCGGCCCTTTTTGCCGAGGCGGTGGGCCATCCCACGCAGCGGCTGGTGCAGACAACGGTCGAAGGCCTGGCCCGGATGATGCGCCAGGGGCCGGCCAGCCAGCCGGGTCTGATCCTTTACGGACCGCTGGCCTTTCCCCCGCATCTGGAGTGACCGGCGCCGACAGGGCGCCTTTGCATAAAATGCGGGTCAAGCAGCGGCTGGTCAGACGGGGCCGTTAAGATCATCTTCAGACTTGCCCCAAGTCACCGGCCCCCGCGGCTGTTCAATCAGTATCACCATGATCGTGTATCGCCACGTGACCACCTTTGGTGTCACGCTACAACGCTGGCTGTCCAAGATCACCGATCTCGAGATTGTCGAGGCCGGAGGGCGGGCGGTCCTGGTCGCGGCAACCCATATCGGCGGCGGCATCAGCAGCTATGCCTTGGGGGATGCCGACACGCCGCTGGCTGCGCTGCGGACGCGTGCCTATCTGGACACGCACGGCTATCAGGGCGCACCCGAGATCACGCAGGTGACCCTAAGCGACCGCAGCGCGATCCATGTGGGCCAGCTGGGCGGAGCCGCGCATCAGGCCACCGGCTTGCGTCTGGACAACGGCGCACTGGCGCCCTTCGCCAGCCTGTTCGGCGCGGGTCTGGGTACCCGGATCACCGCCTTGGGCCAGGTGCAGACCCCGCAGGGCCCGGTCATTTATTCGGCGCAGGCGAACAGCATGCAGCTGCAAAGCCACCGTCTGCTGACCGACGGCAGTCTGGTCCAGACGGGCCAAGCCGTCCTGCCCGCCTTGCCCGGCACCATCGGCGCCAGTCTGGACAAGATCATCCAGCTGACGGTGGATGGTCAGCGGGTGCTGGTCGCCATCTCGGGCATCGGCAACTTCATCTCGACCCACCTGATGACCGACAGCGGCTGGCTGGGACCGGGGGCGGTCCATGTCGCCGCGCGGGGGGCGGGCTTTGACCTGCCCTCGGATGTCGAGGCGGTGCAGTTCAGTGGCGCCAGCTTTGTCATCCTGGCGGGCTGCGGCTCTGGCTCGCTGACGGTGTTCCGGGTGAACGCGGCGGGCGGCCTGACCAAGGCCGATCATGTCATCGACGAAGCCACGACCCGATTTCAAGCGGCCACGGCGCTGGAGACTGCGGTGGTGAACGGCCGCGCCTTTGTCTTTGCCGGGGGCGCGGATGACGGCATCACCGTCTTTACCATGAGCCCGGATGGCCGTCTGGTGCATCTGCTGACCATCGCCGATACCGCCGGCACGACCCTGGCCGATGTCAGCGACATCGAGGCCAGGGTGCAGGACGGCCGGATCACGCTGTTCATCAGCTCCTCGACCGAAACGGGCGTTACGCAGCTGGCCTTTGATCCCGGTCAAGTCGGCGTGACGGTCCTGGCCGGCGCAGGAACCGTGCGCGGCGGCACGAACAGCGACATGCTGAAGGCCGGGACCGCCACCACGCGGCTGGAGGGCGGGGCCGGCAACGACATGCTGATCGCGGGCGACGGCTCGGTCACGCTGGTGGGGGGCGAGGGCGCCGACATCTTCATCCCGTCGCGGGCGGAGCGGATCACCATCCTCGACTATGAACATGGGGTGGACCGGCTGGACATGTCGATGCTGGGCAATATCCGCAGCATCTGGCAGCTGCGCTTCATCCCGACCAGCAACGGTGTCATGATCGTCTATGGCGAAACGATCCTGGACATCTACAGCCGCGACGGTCGATCGCTGGATGCGGGGAACTTCAGCAACTCGCTGTTCCCGATTGCCCATTACGACCTGCCCGAGGTGGACCCGATCAGGATCACGCCCGCGGATACCCCGACGACGGAACCCACCTGGATCTTCGGCGGGCAGGGCCATGACCACCTGATGGGCAGCGCGCGCCCTGAACTGGCCATGGCGGGTTCGGGCGACGACACCGTGTCGGGCGGCGGCGGCAACGACACGCTGCGGGCCGAGGCCGGCAACGACCTTTTGCGCGGGGGCGACGGCAACGACCGGCTTTACGGGGGTGCGGGGCATGACACGCTGTTCGGCGATGCCAGCCACGACCTGCTGGAGGGCGAGGACAACAACGACCTTCTTTATGGCAACGCCGGGACCGACACGCTGCGCGGCGGCGCGGGCAGCGACCTGCTTTACGGCGGACTGGGCAACGACCGTCTGGACGGAGGAGGCGGGCATGACACCCTGTCGGGCGAGGCCGGGAACGACTGGCTCGAGGCGCTACTGGGAAACAACCGCCTGCTGGGCGGCGACGGCAACGACACCCTGATCGCCGGTGGCGGGGTCGACCATCTGGCTGGCGGCGCGGGGCGCGACAGTCTGCGCGGCGGGTCCGGCAATGACAGCTTGCTGGGCCAGGACGGGTTCGACACGCTGTGGGGGGATTGGGGCAACGACCTGCTGGACGGGGGCATCGACAACGACCAGCTGCGCGGCGGTGACGGCCGGGACACGCTGCACGGCAACAGTGGCGCCGACCTTGTGGACGGCGGATCGGGCGCGGACCTGGCTTATGGTGATGCCGGGGACGACCGCCTGTGGGGCGAGGGCGGCGATGACAGCCTTCACGGCGGCAGCGGAAACGATCTTCTCTATGGGGGGATCAGCAATGACCTTCTGCGTGGCAACGGGGACAACGACAGCCTGTTCGGCGGCAGCGGCGACGACTTCCTGTTCGGCGGCTTTGGCAACGACATTCTCTATGGAGATGACGGCAACGACAGCCTCTATGGCGAGACGGGCAGCGACCTGATCTTCGGCGGCCTGGGCGACGACTACCTTTCGGCCGGGCGGGGTCATGACACGCTGTATGGAGGTGACGGCAATGACCGGCTGAGCGCGTTGCACGGCAACAACCGCCTTTTCGGCGATGGCGGCAGCGACCGGCTGATTGGGGGAATCGGCCGTGACCGGCTGTCGGGGGGCGATGGCTGGGACCGGCTTTTTGGCAACGACAACAACGACACGCTTGGCGGGGGCAGGGGCAATGACCGGCTGTTCGGTGGGCTGGGCGACGACCTGCTTCTGGGAGGCACCGGCCATGACCTGCTTTATGGAGGGCAGGGGAATGACCGGCTCAGCTGCAGCTCGGGCAACAATGCGATGTACGGCGAAGGCGGCGCCGACCGTCTGGTCGGCGGCTGGGGCAAGGACACCCTGTCCGGCGGATGGGGCCACGACCGCCTGGAAGGGGGCAGGGGCATCGACCGGCTGGCCGGTGGCCTGGGGGACGACCGCATGTGGGGCGGAATGGGGAACGACCTGCTGATCGGCAGTTTCGGACATGACCTGTTGGTCGGTGGCTGGGGTGCGGACCGGATGCAGGGGGGCGCGGGCCGCGACATCTTCCGGTTCCACTCGGAGTGGGACAGCCGCATCGGCGCATCCGACCTGATCGTGGACTTCACCCGCGGGTTAGATCGGCTGGACCTGGACCCGCTGAACGTCGCCTATGCCGGCCGGGGCGGGCATTCCGGCGCACGTTCGGTCCGCTGGAACCATGTCAGCGACCAGACCCACGTTTTCGTGGACTTGGACGGCGACCGGCAGTCCGACATGCTGATCCGCCTCGACGGCACGCTTAAGCTGACGGGAGATGACTTCCTGCTTTAGCCCGATAACCGAACCACCGCCCAGTTGGCCGCCTCGGCCACCGTGGAATCAGGGTCGGATTGCAACTGTTCTGCCACGCCCGCCAGACTGCGATCGCCCGAATTGCCGATCGCGTAAAGCACGTTGCGCACAAAGCGGTCCCGCCCAATCCGCTTGATGGGCGAGCCGGAAAACCGCGCCCGGAACCCCGCGTCGTCCAGGACCGCCAGCTCCGCCAGCGGCGGCGCCTCAATGATCCCGCGATAGCGCATTTCGGACCCGGCCTGGGCGAACTTGTTCCAGGGACAGACGGCCAAGCAATCGTCGCAGCCATAAATCCGGTTGCCCATCAGCGCCCGCAACTCGGGGTCCACCGGCCCCTTGTGCTCGATCGTCAGATAGGAAATGCAGCGCCGTGCATCCAACTGATAGGGTGCGGGAAACGCCCCTGTCGGGCAGGCGTCCAGGCAGGCCCGGCAGGACCCGCAATGGCTGACCTGTGCGCTGTCTTCGGGAAGCGGCATGGTCGTGAAGATCGCCCCCAGAAAGAACCAGCTGCCCAGATCGCGCGACAGCAGGTTGGTGTGCTTGCCCTGCCAGCCCAGCCCCGCCGCCTGCGCCAAGGGCTTTTCCATCACCGGCGCGGTGTCGACAAAGACCTTGATCTGGTGCCCGGCCTCCGGTGCGGTCTCCAGCAGCCAGCGCCCCAGGCGCTTCAGCCGCTTCTTGACCAGGTCGTGGTAATCGCGTCCCTGCGCATAGACGCTGACGGCGGCCCGGTCCCGCTGCGACAGCACCTCCAGCGGATCGCCTTCGGGCGTGTACAGCTCGGCCAGCATCACCACCGACCGCGCCTCGGGCCACAGCGCGGCCGGATCGCCCCGCCAGCCCATGCGCTCGGCCATCCAGTCCATCTGCCCGTGCCGCCCCTCGGCCACGAAGGCCTCCAGCCGTGCAGACAGTTCGGGCACGCCCTCGGGCCGCATCACTCCCATGCCGGCGAAGCCCACCGCGCGTGCCTCCTCGGCCAGCTCGGACTTCTTTGTTGCCCAAATACCCCGGGGGAAATCGCCGTCAGGCGATGGGGGGCTGGCCCCCCCGCCCTCAGCCGAAGTCAAGCTCGGCATAATGCGGCGCCGGTTGAATGCCCGGCATCTGGTCGGCCAGCACCGATCGAAAGGCCGGGCGCGACTTGATCGTCGCATACCAGTCGCGCAGCATCTCAGACCGGTCCCAGTCCACATCCGAAATGTAGTCCAGGCAGGAAAAATGCGCCGCGGCGGTGAAATCCGCCAAGCTCAGCGTGTTGCCGGCCAGCCAGCGGCGCGTCTCCAGCAGCGTGCCCAGATAGTCGATATGTTCCTTGATGGCGCGCAGCCCGTCCTTGACCACCCGGCTGTCGGGATAGCCCGAGCGGGTGATCTTTTTCCACACCCGCTCGTTCATGATCGGTCGCGTCACCTCGGTGTGGAACTTGTCGTCGAACCAGGTGCACAATCTGCGCACCTCGTGCCGCTCCAAGGGCGTCTGCGGCATCAGCGAGGGGGCGGGTACGGCCTCGTCCAGATATTCGACGATGGCTTGGCTTTCGGCCAGCATGTTGCCGCGATAGCGCAGCACCGGCAGCTTGCCGGCCGGGTTGCGCCGCTTCAGGTCGGGCGGACCCTCCCAGTACCGCTCCTCGACCAGTTCGACCTCGATCTTCTTTTCGGCCAGCACCAGCCGCACCTTGCGGCAGAACGGGGACAGCGCGGTGTGGTACAGTCGCGTGGTCTGCGTGTTCGTATTCATGGACTGCTCGAGACCCTTTTTTCTTGTCGCAACCCCTGCTTGATACGCCTCGCCCCCCCGGCTTTCAACAGCGCGGACCTATTCGAAGCAGGCCGCGCGGCCATCCCGCGCAATCGTGGCCGCCCCGTCGGCGATTGCCCGCGACCGCTTGGAGGCCGCGCCCGGGCTGCGGGTCCTGGGTGCGGGCAGCACCGCCGCCAGCCGCGCGGCCTGGACCGGGTTCAGCCGGTCCGGGGTGGTGCCAAAGAACTCACGCGACGCCGCGCCCACGCCAAAGATGCCCGGCCCGAATTCCGCGACGTTCAGATAGATCTCCAGGATGCGCCGCTTGGACCACAGTGCCTCGATCAGCGGGGTCAGGGCGGTTTCTACAGCCTTGCGGCCCCAGCTGCGGGTCTGCCACAGATAAGCGTTCTTGGCGGTCTGCTGCGTCAGGGTCGACGCCCCCCGGCTGGAGCCCGAGGCCACGACCTTGCGGATCTCGGCCATGTCAAAGCCCCAGTGCAGGCAGAAGTTCGCATCTTCGGCCGCCACGACCGACCGGCGCATGACCGGCGCGATGTCCTTCAGCGGCACCCAGTCCCGCGACACCAGCTCGTGTTCGCGCGCAGCCCCCAGCATGGTCCAGGTCAGGGGCGGGTTCACGATCGCATAGATCGTCACCGATCCCGCCATCACCAAGGCCGCCCGCAGCAGCACGAAACGCAGCCAGAACAGCAGCCACCCCCGCAGCGGCAGCGATACGGGACGGGGCGGGGCGTCGTCCGCAGGGGGGCGTCTGAACAGAAGGCGCTGGATCATGGCCGCATTTCTCATGGCCCGCGCGGCTGCGTCAAGCACCGGCCCACGCGCCCGCGCGCCCCTTCAGGCCAACCGCGACGCGAAGACGTCCCAGTCAAAGCCCGACCGCGCGATCAGCCCCTTCATGTAATCCGACACAAGCCATTCGCGCCGGGGGGCGGGGCATCGGGCCAGCTGGGCCATGCACAGCGCGATCACGTCGCGATGCCGCTCCTGCTCCATGTAAAGCAGCAGCAGGCTTTCCAGCGCCGTCTTGTTCAGGCGGATCTGCAGCGACCTGCGCAGCTGGGCCTCCGCCTCGGCCAGCTCTCCCAGCTGCTGCAGGTGTCGGCCGCGTTCGCAGTGGTAGATATGGCAGCCCTCGGTTTTCAACGGGATCTCCGGGACATGGCCCTTGACGAAGATCCCGCGCATCAGCTTGCCCAGCTGCCCGTTGGCCTGGATCGTCTCCAGGACCGCATGCCCGGCATAGGGGTATTCCACGACCTGCGCATGGGGGTAGGCGGGCCGCACGCAGCGGTCCAGAAAGATCGTGTCCTCGCGGCTGTGGGGATCGATCAGGATGATGGGCGGTTTCGACGAAAGCGGCGTCTCGCTGATCTCGACATGCCGGAACTGCAGGCCTGCAAAACGGTCCGACCCGATGCTGGGATGGGCGCTGTTCTTGGGGGCCGAGGCGACGATCCGCGCATCGATGCAGCCTCCGTAATAAAGCGCCGCATAGGCCCCCAGGCTGGCGCCATAGGCAAAGACGTTGCGCCCCGCGGTGACCGGGGCGACGGCGGCGCTGAATTGTTCGATGCTCAACCCCTGGTACTGGGACTCTTTCTTTTGCGAAACATAGATGTTCTCAAATCCCATCTTCAGCGCAAAGTCAGTGCCAAAGCCCCTCTCCTGGATCCCGAACGAGATGTTGTCGAATGTGACGATCAACCCGCGCGAGGGCTCGGCCCGGCGGTGATGGGTGATCGCATACCAGTCGGTCCGTGCCAGGACCTGCACCAGGCCGTCGGTTCCGTAAATGCTCATCTTGCCCTGCCGCCAAGAACCGCCGCTGCCGGCCGGGGCGGGGTTGCCGCCCTTGCCCTGCCACCAGATGACCATTTGCGCCGCGGCTTCACAACCTATGGAATCGACCGGCCGACATCGCCGGTTGTAACAATGAAGGCCAGTGATTATTCCGTGGCCTCGGTCCTTCTTTGCCCGCTGCCTGCCGACCTGCCTCATCACCGACGGCCCGCCGATGGACCAAGCCAGGCTTTGCATCCGATAAGGGTCCTGCACCGATGCCGGCACATTAACGCTTTCTGTCACAGTGCCATTTCGGCTCGCTTGATGGGCTCCGGTGCCTCTGCATCGCGGCGCTCCTGTGGCACCACAGCCCCAGCAGGGAACTGCCCGGGTGCCTGCCCTTGGCGGAGCGGGGCTTTGTCGGGGTCGGTTTCTTCTTCGTCCTCAGCGGCTTTCTGATCACGACGCTGCTTGTGCGCGAACGCGACCGGACCGGGCGGATCTCGCTGGCCGGCTTCTCCTGGCGGCGGGCGCTGCGGATCCTGCTGGCCCATCTGCTGCCGGCCTATCTGCTGCCGGCGCTGGCGGTGCCGCGCATTGCGGTGCTGGCGACGGGCATCGCAATTTGCCTCGCGGCCAAGTGGGGATGAACCTGCTGATGTCGCTGCGTCGCTTCGCTGGTCATGCGCAAGGATCACCTGGCGCGCTCGGTGATGCGCTGGCGCCCCGTCGCCCGGATGGGAGAGATCAGCTATGGCATCTATCTCTATCACCTGATGGGGCTGCACGTGGCCCATCTGCTGGCCACCAGGCTGGGCATGGCCGATGCTGGGCATGGCCGATGCTGCGCAAGGGTGGCTGGTCAACGCGCTTTACATTGCCATTTCGGTGCTGATGGTCGAGGCCAGCTTTCGCTGGTTCGAAAGCCGGTTCCTGACCTGGAAGCACCGCCCCGTCACCGGAATGGCCGGACCTGCGGGCCTGTCGCCGCCGCCCGCACGCCCCGAATCGTAAGCCGCCGTCGCGGCAGGAAAAAGCGGCCCCGTGTGGGGGGCCGCTTCGCGTCTTACTCGGCCGGGACGGCGCTTGTCGCTTCGACCGCCGCGATGGGATGGGGCAGGTGGGCCAGCATCTCCTTGGGGCAGACCTGCAGGAAGTTGGCCTTCTCGCGATCCCAGTTCGACAGGATCTCGTCGGCGCGCCGCGATCCGGTCTCGCGCAGGTGGCGCTCGATCAGGCCCTTCAGCTGGCCCTCCCAGTGGTCCTGCGTGACCGCGCAGGTCACCAGCGTCTCGGCGTTGATGTAATCGCGCGCCAAACCCTGCGGATCGTACAGATAGGCCATGCCGCCCGTCATGCCCGCGCCAAAGTTCGCGCCGATCCGTCCAAGGATCACCGCCACGCCGCCGGTCATGTATTCGCAGCCGTTGCTGCCGCAGCCCTCGATCACCACCGTCGCGCCGCTGTTGCGGACTGCAAAACGCTCGCCCGCACGGCCAGCGGCGAACAGGTAACCGTTCGTCGCGCCGTAAAGGACGGTGTTGCCGATGATCGTGTTGTCGGCGGCAACAAGCGGGCTGGCCATCGGCGGGCGCACCACGATGGTGCCGCCAGACAGGCCCTTGCCCACATAGTCGTTGGCATCGCCCGACACCTCGATCTTCAGCCCCGGCGCCGCGAATGCGCCAAGCGACTGCCCCGCGCTGCCGGTCAGTCGGACCGTCAGGTGGTCCGGCTGCAGGTTGTTCCGCATTCCGAACTTCTGCACGATCATGCTGGACGTCCGCGTGCCAACCGTCCGCTGCGTGTTCCGCACGGCATAGGACAGCTGCATCTTCTCGCCATCTTCGAAGAAGCGGGCAGCATCCTTGACGATCTCCGCGTCCAGCGTGTCCAGCACCGCGTTGCGCGGCTTGGTGCGGTCATAGACGATCTTTTCCGCACCATCGACGGTGATCAGCAGCGGGTTCAGGTCCAGGTCGTCCAGGTTGGCGGCACCCCGGCTGACCTGGGTCAGCAGGTCGGCGCGGCCGATCACCTCGTCCAGGCTGCGGGCGCCGATGGAGGCCAGGATTTCCCGGACCTCCTGCGCATAGAAGGTGATCAGGTTCACCACCTTGTCCGCCGATCCGGTGAACATGGCGCGCAGTTTTTCATCCTGGGTGCAGACGCCAACCGGGCAGGTGTTCGACTGACACTGACGGACCATGATGCAGCCCATCGCGATCAGGGCGGCGGTGCCGATGCCGTATTCCTCGGCCCCCATCATCGCCGCCATGACGATGTCGCGGCCCGTGCGCAGACCGCCATCGGTGCGTAGCGTCACGCGTTCCCGCAGGCGGTTCATGGCCAGAACCTGATGCGCCTCGGTCAGGCCCATCTCCCACGGCAGGCCCGCGAACTTGATCGACGTGGCGGGCGACGCGCCCGTGCCGCCGTTGTGGCCGCTGATCAGGATCACGTCGGCCTTGGCCTTGGCCACGCCCGCCGCGATCGTGCCGACGCCCGACGATGCCACCAGCTTGACGGTGATCTTGGCGCGTGGGTTGATCTGCTTGAGGTCATAGATCAGCTGCGCCAGATCCTCGATCGAATAGATGTCGTGGTGCGGCGGCGGGCTGATCAGCGTCACGCCCGGCGTCGAGTGACGCAGCCGCGCAATCAGCTTGGTGACCTTCATGCCGGGCAGCTGACCGCCCTCGCCGGGCTTGGCGCCCTGGGCGACCTTGATCTCCAGCTCCTCGCAGGCGTTCAGGTATTCGGCGGTGACGCCGAAGCGGCCCGACGCCACCTGCTTGATCTTGGCGCAGGGATTGTCGCCGTTGGGCAGCGGATGGCTGTGGGCCGGGTCCT
Source organism: Paracoccus saliphilus (assembly GCA_003255745.1). GTDB lineage: Bacteria > Pseudomonadota > Alphaproteobacteria > Rhodobacterales > Rhodobacteraceae > Paracoccus > Paracoccus saliphilus_A. Next base: position 8,816 of record QKYL01000026.1, on the reverse strand, counting down.
CTCCGCCCTCACCCGAATCGGATTTGGCGCCGATGCGGTTCATCGCGATGTTCAGCGTCATATGCGCCTCGGGCGACAGCGCACCCAAGGACATCCCCGGCGTCACAAAGCGCTTGCGGATCGAGGTGATCGATTCGACCTCCTCGATGGGCACCGCCTTGCCCAGGGGCTTGATGTCCAGCAGATCCCGGATGTGGATCGGCGGGTTCGCCCGCATTGTGGCGCTGAACTGCTTCCAGACGTCATAGGACGCCTTTTCACAGGCCACCTGCAACAGCTTCATGGTATTGGCTTCCCAGGCATGCTTCTCGCCGGAACGGCGCAGCTTGTAGAAGCCGCCGACCGGCAGCAGGTCCACATTCTCCGAATGGAAGGCGACCTGGTGCAGCCGCTCCAGCTTGCCCTGCAGGCCATGCAGGCCGATGCCCGAGATGCGCGACTGCATGCCGGGGAAGTATTCCGCGACCATGGCGCGCGACAGGCCCACCGCCTCGAAGTTCAGGCCCCCGCGATAGGACGACAGGACCGAGATCCCCATCTTGGCCATGATCTTCAGCAGGCCCGCGTCGATGGCATCGCGATAGCGGCGCATGTTCTCGATCAACGTCCCGGTCAGCAGTCCGCGCTCGATTCGGTCATTGATCGAATCCTGCGCCAGATAGGGGTTCACGGTTGTGGCCCCGCAGCCAATCAGCACGGCAAAGTAATGCGGGTCGATGCATTCGGCCGCGCGGACGTTGACGCTGCAGAAGGTCCGCAGCCCCTTGCGGGTCAGCCAGGAATGGACCGCGCTGGTGGCCAGGATCATCGGCATGGCGACGCGGTCGGTGCCCTGCGCATCGTCAGTCAGGATCAGATGGCCCGCGCCGCTGCGCACGGCATCCTCGGCCTCGGCGCGAATGCGCGCCAGGCCCTCGCCCAAGGCATCCGGACCGGCATCGTCGGGGAAGGTGCAGTCGATCACCGTCACCGTCTCGCCGAACATCTTCATCATCTCGGCGAATTCGCCATTGGCGACAAAGGGGCTTTCCAAGACCAGGATCTCGGTCTGGGCGCTTGATTCGTCCAGCACGTTCTTGAGGTTGCCGAACCGCGTCTTCAGCGACATCACCCGCGTTTCGCGCAGGCTGTCGATTGGCGGGTTCGTCACCTGGCTGAAGTTCTGGCGGAAGAAATGGCTCATCGGCCGGTATTGGTTGGACAGGACCGCGGGCGGCGTGTCGTCGCCCATCGAGGCGATGCCTTCCTTGCCGTCCTCGGCCATGGGGGCCAGGACATGCTCCAGCTCTTCCAGGGTGAAACCGGCGGCCGTCTGGCGGCGGCGTAGCGCATCACCCTCGAAACGGACGGATTCGGGCAGGTCGCGCATGATGTGGTTCAGGTCGACGACCTTCTCGATCCACTCGCCAAAGGGCTGGCTTCCGGCCAGCCGGTCCTTGATCTCGGTGTCGTGGTAAAGCTTGCCTTCCCACATGTCGACGGCGATCATCTGGCCCGGCCCAAGCGCGCCCTTTTCGCGCACGTTGGTCTCGTTCACGGGGACCATGCCGACCTCGGACCCAGCGATCAGCAGGTTGTCGCCCGTGACGACAAAGCGCATCGGCCGCAGCCCGTTGCGGTCCAGGCCGCCGCAGACCCACCGCCCATCGGTCATGGCCAGCGCGGCAGGCCCGTCCCAGGGCTCCATCACGGCGTTGCAATAGGCGTACATGTCAGCCCAGGCCTTGGGCATGTCGGTGGTGGACTTGGACCAGCTTTCCGGGACCAGCATCGTCTTGGTCATCGGCGCGCTGCGCCCCGACCGCACCAGAACCTCGAAGACCGCATCCAGCGCCGCCGAATCCGACGACCCGGCCGGAACGATCGGCTTGATGTCCTCGGCCGCGTCGCCGAAGGCGCTGGAGGCCATGCGGATCTCGTGGCTCTTCAGCCAGTTCAGGTTGCCCTTCAGCGTGTTGATCTCGCCGTTGTGGGCCAGCATGCGGAAGGGCTGGGCCAGCCACCACTGCGGGAAGGTGTTGGTGGAATAGCGCTGATGATAGATCGCAAAGGCGCTCTCGAAGCGGTCGTCCTTCAGGTCGGGATAGAATTCCGCGACCTGCTCGGCCAGCATCATGCCCTTGTAGATGATCGACCGGCAGGACAGCGAACAGAAGTACAGGTCGCGAACCTGAGCTGCGACCGCGGCCTTTTCGATGCGGCGGCGGATGATATACAGCTCGCGCTCGAAGCGGACCTGGTCGATGTCCTTTTCGCAGCGGATCAGGATCTGCTCGATCTCGGGGCGGGTGGCATTGGCCTTTTCGCCTAGCACGGCGGTGTTCACCGGAACATGGCGCCAGCCATAGATGTAATGGCCCATCCGCAGGACCTCGGATTCCACAATGGTCCGGCAGGCCTCCTGGGCGGCAAAATTCGTGCGCGGCAGAAAGACCTGGCCCACGGCGATCAGCTTGCCCTGGTCGGGCTCGTGCCCCGTGCGGCGGATCTGGTCATAGAAGAAGGGGACGGGGATCTGCACATGGATGCCCGCGCCGTCGCCGGTCTTGCCGTCGGCATCCACCGCGCCACGGTGCCAGATCGCCTTCAGCGCATCGATGCCGTGCTGCACGACCGTGCGGCTGGCCTTGCCGTCCAGGTCCACCACGAAGCCGACGCCGCAGGAAGAATGCTCGTCCTCTTCGCGATACAGGCTGTGCTTGTTCATAAAGGCACGGCGGGCTTCTTCTTCAGCTTGCCAATCCATGGTCATGATGCGGCCCTTTCCTGCAGGATCTGCGTCAGCAATTGATCGCAGTCGAATTGTGGGGTGGTGCTGCCGAAACCGGCCTCGCCGTCAAAGCTGAACAGCACGGGGCTGTCATTCGTCTCGCGCCGCGCGCCGGTCCAGTCGGTGGTCGTCTCGACCCCGCCGTAGAACCGGCCGAACTCGCGGCTGATGTACTGGCTGCCCTTGCGCTCGATCAGGGCCTCGCCGCCCTCGGTGCGGGTGGTCAGTTCGAACCGGGTGCGTTCCAGCGTCTGGCCGTCGACCTCGACCGTCTCGCCGGTCAGGATGTCAAAGCCCTTCTGGTGCAGCCGCTCGCCGGTGCTGGACAGGGTCCAGAAGTCGAAATCGTCGCGGCCCGTTTCCAGCAGGTCGCTGAAGCTGGCGTGATCCCGGGCCTCTTCGACAAGCGTGTCGCTGAGACCCGCCATCGGGCTCTGGCTTTCGATCCAGCGGGTTTCCTCGTCGATGGTAGACAGGTGGAACAGCCCGTCCTGACCAAAGATGGCGCTGCGCTGCCAGCCCTTGGGATCGGCCTCGCAACGATAGTACTGGCTGACGGTGCAGCCGCGGTTCTGGACCGTGACCTCCAGCCGGCACCCGGCCGGAGGGGTAAAGGTCGCGGCCTCGGCGGGCCGGGCGGTCAGGGTCCAGCCGGCGGCCAGCAGCGACAAGGTCAGCATGGCCGACGTGATGGCGCGGCTGTTGCGCGACCCGTCAACGGCTGCGGCAGGCAGCGCGCGTTGCCGGTGTAGGCCCTGTGCACGCCCTGTGATCGGGTTGTGCCTCATCGGTGCGATCCCTTATTCGGCGGCGATGCGGGCATCGCCCGTCAGGAAGGTGGTGATCGATTCGGCCGCCTCGCGCCCGTCGCGGATCGCCCAGACCACCAGGCTGGCGCCGCGCACGATGTCGCCCACCGCAAAGACACCGGGCAGCGAGGTCTGGTGCGTCTGGAAGTTCGCCTTGATGGTGCCCCAGCGTGTGACCTCCAGCCCGTCCACGCCCCACAGCTTGGGCAAGTCCTCAGGCTCGAAGCCCAGGGCCTTGATGACTAGATCGGCGGGTTCGTCGTAATCAGCGCCCTCGATTAGTTCGGGGGACTGGCGGCCGCTGACATCGGGCTGACCCAGGCGCATCTTCTGGATGCTGACCGAGGCGATCTGGGTGACGGCGCGGACGGGCCCGTCCACATCGGCCTCCTGCTGGGCGGCAAAGTCGCCGGTCACATGGCCAATGAACTTGGCGGGTCCCGAAAGCCACACGAATTCGACGCCCTCTTCCTCGGCGTTCTGGACCTCGCGCTGGCTGCCCGGCATGTTGGCCCGGTCGCGGCGGTAAAGGCACTTGACCGATTGTGCGCCCTGGCGGATCGCCGTGCGCACACAGTCCATTGCCGTGTCGCCGCCGCCGATGACGACCACGCGCTTGCCCGCGGCGTTCAACTCGCCATCCTCGAAATCGGGAACCTCGTCGCCCAGGTCGATCTTGTTGCTGGCGGTCAGATAGTCGATGGCCCGCACCACGCCACCGGCATCGGCATTGTCGATGTCCAGGTCGCGGGTCTTGTAGACGCCCGTGGCGATCAGCACCGCATCATGCTTGCCGCGGATCGCGTCAAAGCTGATATCCTCGCCCACGTTGCAGTTCAGGACGAACTCGACCCCGCCATCGGCCAGCCACTGGTTGCGCCGCATGACGACGTCCTTTTCCAGCTTGAAGCCGGGGATGCCATAGGTCATCAGCCCGCCCGCCCGGTCATAGCGATCATAGACGGTGACCTGAAATCCCTGCCGGCGCAGCATGTCCGCCGCCGCCAGCCCGCCGGGGCCTGCGCCGATGATGCCGACGGATTCGGCGCGTTCATGGGCGGGGCTGGCGGGCTTGACCCAGCCCTGTTCCCACGCAGTGTCGTTGATGTATTTCTCGATCGCGCCAATGGTGACCGTCTCGTGGCCCGACTGTTCGATCACGCAATTGCCTTCGCACAGCCGGTCCTGCGGGCAGATGCGGCCACAGATCTCGGGGAAGGTATTGGTCAGCTGGCTGACCTGATAAGCCTCGTGCAGGCGCCCTTCGGCGGTCAGGCGCAGCCAGTCGGGGATGTTGTTGTGCAGCGGGCAATGCGACTGGCAATAGGGGACGCCGCACTGGCTGCAGCGTCCAGCCTGCTCGGCCGCCTTCTGGTCCGCGAACTGGCGATAGATCTCGTGGAAGTCCTCGCTGCGTTCCTCGGCCGAGCGTTTCTCGGGCATCTCGCGCGGGGTCGAGACGAACTTGAGCATCTTCTGCGTGGCCATGGCTGCGCTACCTTCCCTGAAAGGACTTCCGCGACCGCAATAAACCAAGGCAATTCCGATGAAAAGTCAGCAATGCTGACCTAATAGCAAGTTTTTTTGGTCCCTGCGCAAATAATATCAAGGTCGCAGCGGATAATGGGTCAGCTTTACTTACTTACCAGCAAGAAGTGCCAGCAAAACAACGGTTCCGATCATGATGCGCCACCAGGCGAACAAGGCATATCCATGCTGGGACACATAACCCAGCAACCAGCGCACCACGACAACCGCCGTGATGAAGGCAAGGATAAAGCCCACGACGATATTGCCGATGGCGGCACCGTCAAGAATACCGTGATTCTTGTAAAGGTCATAGGCAAAGGCGCCGACCATTGTCGGCATCGCCAGGAAGAACGAGAATTCCGCCGCCGAGCGTTTGTCTGCGCCCAGAAGCAGCGCCCCCACGATCGTCGCGCCCGAGCGCGAAACGCCGGGGACCATTGCCAGGCACTGGATGAAGCCGATCTTGATCGCCATCGACAGGGGGAAATCCTCGGCCCGATGATAGACCGGCGCAACCTGCCGGCGGTCCGCCCAGAGCAGCACGAAGCCGCCCAGGATCAGCATGACCGCGATCAGCATCGGGGTTTCAAACAGCACGGTCTTGATGAAGTCATGCGCCAGAACGCCGATGACCACGGCAGGTGCGAAGGCCAGAAGAACGGCGGCGATGAAGCGCCGCGCCACGGGATCGTTTGGGGCTGCCGTCAGGATTTGCCAGATCCGCCGCGCATAGACGCCCAGAACGGCGCCAATGGCGCCCAGCTGGATCATCACCTCGAAAGCGCGGCCAGGCGAGTCGAAGCCCAGGAAATGCCCCGCAAGCAACACGTGACCTGTCGAAGACACCGGAATGAACTCGGTCAGGCCCTCGAGGATTCCCAAGAGGGCCGCGGCAATCGTATTTTGTTCCATTCAGTGTCCTCGGAGATTCTTTGCCGAGCGCTTGATCGCGTCATATTGACCCGACGGGCGGAAGCGCCACAGATAGTCGTCCAGCACGGCGCTGGCCGCGATCGGCTGGATGCCCAGTTCCTTGAACCCGCGGGCGGCCGGGTCCACCACGTTGTCCCGGCGCAGCAGCGCCAGCTGATCCCGGCTCAGGGCGCTGTTGGTGAACAGCCCCCCCGTCACCGTCTGCACCAGATCCAGCGCCGAGGCGCCCAGGCCCGCGATGCCGAAGGGCAGGTTGACGACCGCCTTGCGCCGGTGGGTCGAGGCCAGAACCTGGTCCACGATTTGGCGCATGGTCAGAATTTCGGGGCCGCCCAGTTCGTAGATGCCGGGTTCGGCCGTGCCGTTGGCACCCTTGACCGCCGCCATTGCGACATCCTCGACATAAACGGGCTGCATCCGGGTCCGACCGCCGATGATGGGCAGGATTGGCCCCATCCGGGTCATCCCGGCAAAGCGGTTGTAGAAATTGTCGTCGGGTCCAAAGATAACGGACGGTCGCAGCACCACCGCGTCGGGGCGATGGGCCAGGACAGCCGCCTCGCCGCGCGACTTCGAGGCGATGTACTTGCTGCTTGATTTGGTATCGATGCCCAGGCCCGAGATATGGACCATCCGCGCCACACCCAGTTCAGCCGAGAGGCGGGCGATATGTTCGGCGCCTTCCTCGAAAACGGACTTGAAGGTGCTTTTGCCCTTCGGGCTCAGGATGTTGACGCAGTTGACGACGGCATCCGCGCCGGTCATGGCCGCGCGGACCGAAGCCGCGTCGCGGATGTTGCACATGACCGGAGCCACCTGGCCCACGACGCCATAGGTGCGGGTGAACAGCGCCTCGTCGGGGCGGCGCACGGCGATCCGTACCCGCCAGCCATCCTTGGCCATCAACCGGGCCACATGCCGGCCGACAAAGCCCGAGCCACCAAAGATCGTGACCATTTTCGTCATGGGCGTCTCGCCTCCTTCGTGCCGAAATGTGTCATGATCCTTACCCAAGCCGCAGGTTCCGGGCAAGGCGAAGCAGGGTCGCAGACCCGGCGCGGCACCCTGTCCCGCCGCACCCACGGCAGCTTTTTCAAAAACCTTCGAAAAACTTCTCGAACCCCATTGACGCCCCCCGTCACTGTCTTTAATCAGCCGCTCACACCACCTGCCCAGGTGGCGGAATTGGTAGACGCGCACGGTTCAGGTCCGTGTGCCGCAAGGCGTGGAGGTTCGAGTCCTCTCCTGGGCACCATAAAAAACCCCCGGAAACTTCGTGTTTCCGGGGGTTTTTCTTATCTTCGGGGCGCAAGCATTCGGGTCGCCCCTCAGGCTCCGCCGATAGGGGTGATGACCTTGCCGGTGCCTTCGCAGTCGGGACATTCCGCGCCGTTGATGCGGCCGCTGCCGTTGCACTTGCGGCAGACATTCTCGCCGGCCCCCGGCTGTCCGCCCGGCACGGTATCGGGATTTTCGTTGTCGTTCATGGTCTGGCTCCTCTGGCAGGTGCTTGGGATCTGTAACTCAACCTGATGCGCTGCCGGATGTTCCCGCGGCGCCCGCAAGGGCGCTTGCAGGAGGGCAGGTGACATGCGCACCATGAACACGTCAGGATCGTCCCGGCGCCGCCGGGATGCGGACGCGGTTCGGGAGGGTGACGATGACATTGAACGACAAGCAGGAGGCGCTTTGCGCCAAGGTGTCCGCCGATTTTTCGGACCTTTCGGCTGTGATTTTGAACTGCACGCTGAAGAGGGCCGACACGCCCTCTCATACCGGCAGGCTTCTGTCGGTGCCGGCCGAGATCATGCGCCGGAACGGGATCGCGGTCGAGGAAATAAGGCCGGTGACCTTGCCGATCGCCTTCGGCGTTCAGCCCGACATGCGCGAACATGGCTGGCCGCAGGATGCCTGGCCCGAATTGTGGGAAAAGATCGCAGCCGCCCAGATCCTGATCGTCGGCACGCCGATCTGGCTGGGCGAGGAAAGCTCGGTTTGCCGCTTGATGATCGAGCGGCTCTACGGCATGTCGGCCCTCCTGAACGACAAGGGGCAGAGCAGCTTTTACGGCAAGGTTGGCGGCGCGGTGATCACTGGCAACGAAGACGGCATCAAGCATTGCGGCATGACCATCCTTTATGCGTTGCAGCACCTGGGATACACGATCCCGCCGCAGGCCGACTGCGGATGGATCGGCGAAGCGGGACCCGGCCCAAGCTATGGCGATAACGGTGCGGGGATCGACAACGACTTCACCCAACGCAACACCACGATCATGACCTGGAACTTGATGCACATGGCACGGATGCTGAAGGACGCCGGGGGTCTTCGCAATCACGGCAACGACCGCAATGCCTGGGCGGCGGGCTGTCGCTTCGACTATGAAAATCCCGAGCACAGGGCGTGATTGGCGTATTGCTCACGCGGTGGGGCCGAACGGGCCTCCTCGTGCTATGCCAAGTGCCAATGAGGCACAAGCATGCACAACGGCAGCAATTGCGCGCGCACCCTAAGCAGGCGCTCATCACCGCATAAAATAGCCTACCGAACGTTGAGCCCCCTTCCTCGCTGCCGCGATAGCTCAGTTCAAGCGCCGCGGTTCAGCATGTGGAGCAACTCTCGATCGGACGCCCCTTCGTGGTCCTTTGCCACAAGTGGCGAAAAGCCGAGTACAAGGCCGTTGATTACAAAGAATGTCTGGGAGAAGTGCGCTACCTTAACCAGTTGGTCTTGCGATCGCGACGGGCATTGTTGCAGAATTCGGCGCTGAAGCA
>QKYL01000025.1 GCA_003255745.1 Paracoccus saliphilus | reverse complement strand
ATGATTCCGGGTTTTGAAGAAACGCTTTAACCAACTTCCTAAAAACCGAGGAAGGTCCCGCAACCTTCCGCGGCAGGATGTGTTGGGCTTCATTCCCTGTGTCCAAATTTTCTGTGTCTATTGCGAGCGCCCATTTTTAAAAAGCCCCGCCTTTTGGCGGGGTTTTTTTGATCCGTGGAACGCGCAAGGGAGGCGGGTTCACTTCAACGTTTGCAGCCGACTGTAGCGATAACGCGTCTCGCTGACGCCAAACGCCCGGCAGACCAGTGCGATGGTGACCCCTCGGTATTCCACTGCCTTGGCGGCCCTCTCGCAACGCTGAGATGGCCGCGTCCACCTCGGAAGAGAAGCAGGCACGGGAGATGTGCGCGCGGTTGAGTTCGCTTCAGGCCGCCAAGGCGACAGCCCATTCGTCAGGGAAACAGTCCCCCAGACTATTTCCACGTCCTCCTCAATGCCAGAGCTTTTGGCGCAGATCCCGTCGGACGAGCCGATCAAGACCATTACTGCGGATGGCGCCTCTGACAGGCGGCGGTGCCATAGCGGGATCATCGACCGAAGTACCATCGCGATCATATCCATCCGCCGCAACGGAGGTGCTTGGAAGGAAGACTGTCCCGCCGCCGTCGCCAGGCCGCGCCCTCTGGAGAAAATAGGCACGATACCATGTCCGCAGGCGGGTCGAGACCCGCATGAACTGCCTGAAGCTTTTCGGCGAAAGGATCATGTCACGAGACCCCGATCGCCAAACCGCCGCGATCCAGACCCGTATCGCCATCATGAACAGCTTTTCCGCCTCGGGTCGGGCTGAGATTGAACCTGTCGCCTGAACTCCGCCGGGAACGCCCGATCTGGCGCGCCTGGATGCACCCTGCCCAGACCAGGCTACGGCCGTGGCGCTAGATGGCTGGACTGCAAAAAACCGCCAACCGGGGAATGGAACTAAAAAACCAACCACTCAACTTCCCCGGTTGTTGAGCCATTTATGCTTGGAGGCGATCGAATAGTCAGCTTGTCTCTTTCGGCAGGTTTCCGCTTACAGTCACCTCGGGAGGTGTGGGGCGGTTCTTGGGTGAAGTGCTGATTGAAGTGACCCCCGGAACCTGGTCCCGGGGGCCAGCGCAGTTCAACGGCCTCCCGATTAGAGAAGGCTAAAGAGGGGGATAACCAACCCGCGCGTCGACCTCCTGCGCGTCCGCTTCACCTGCAGACCTGCTCTCATCGGCCGCTTTTCCATCGGCTTATTGTTGACAACTTTAAGGATACATAAATTGGGCTGTCCACAACTTAATGTGGCAGGTGAGCCTCAGCTGTCCGCTCAAGACTGGAGCGGTTGGGGAAAGTCTGGATGCGCTCGTCGCGGCAACCGATGCCGCGCCGCGCGGGGCCGAAAAGGAAGGACGTTGTTGGTTGGCGCCTCGTGCTCGGCCACTGCACAGTCACATATCCATCGGAAGAGCCCGTCAGGCCCGCTGGCCATGTAGCACGACAGGCACCCCCAACTATTGGGGCCCATCGGATCCATCTGATTGCCGCAAGTCTCACAAAAATCCCCGCGACCTGCCGTCCATCCCTGCACCAATGGCCGACTCCTTCATCTGAACTTTGGCGAGTCCAGACATAATGATCCAAGTCGAATAGGACGTCATCTGTATTTACGGACAAATGGTCTGCAAAAAGAAGCGGCCCCCGGCCAAAGACCGGGGGCCATAGGCAGGTTACTCGGTCAACCCGCCTGGAAAGGGCTGAGTGTGCGCGAAATGTACACCCCGAACCCCTGCGTCCTGTTCCTGCCTTGGTTCACTCTAGCGCACTTACCTTCGGCAGAGTCATTCTTCTTTTCCACAACCTTAGGGATAGATATGGCCGCCTGTCCATTCTTTTCTGCAGGATCTGCAGGCGCAGGGGTCAAGCGGGCGCTGCCTTGGCGGTCAGACGACGACCCTCACAAACCATCGCCTGACACGGTTCGTGTATAGGCTGCGCCGCCACTGCGTCAGCGTATGCTTTGGGTCAACTTCTAGGCGGCCTGCCATTTTCTACTGGGGGAAACACTCTCAAGCGCCCAACGCCAAGCTTATCCTCTCACCATGATCCCAAGCCACAAGGTGCGCAGTTCCGCTCTCCAGCATCCGCAATAAGACTGCCCTGTAAAATGCAACTATAAGGCGAATTAGGAGTTGTCTGAGGTAGCCTGCCGCCTGACCCTCTGTGTCGCAGCCAGGATAAGGATGCCCGCCATGTCCGTTTGGATGATCGGCCTCATCACCTATCTCGCTTTCTCAGCGATCATCTTCGTGCTTCTCATGAGCATGCTTATCTTGGGAAAACGCTCCGACCAGCGCTCCTCGACCTTCCCGACGAAGAGGACGCTGCAGCGCGGAAAAAAAACCAACTCTATCAATTGCGATGGCTCTCTAGACCATCAATCAATTGGCCCCGCTGCCAGGGAAGCACACGGTGCTGCCTTACAGACTCGATCATTTGTACAGCCCCCCAATGACCTCGCTGCCACGAAGCGCGGTCGGAGAAAAGCCGGGCAGTAGGCCACACTCCAATTGGCGCGTGTTTTTGATCTGGGGATGATTCGATGGAACTGGAACGCAAGCAATGCAACCTTTAGTTGAATTAACGCCCACAAGAACAGCCCATACTCGGGCAGCATCCGCGCTCGACAACACACAGCAGGGAAGTTTCACATGTTCGCCTCCGCCACAACCCGGCCTTCCTCGGGTCTGCGCCGCGCCTTCCTGAAAACCGGGGCGATCGTCTCGGCCTTCTTCCTTGCTGCCTGCGATCCGATGGCGGCCACCGACCGGGCCAGCCGGCCCGAGATCGGCCAGTTGATCAACCCGTCCGAACCGGTGCGCGTCGCGCTGCTGGTGCCGGCGGGGACCGGTT
>QKYL01000024.1 GCA_003255745.1 Paracoccus saliphilus | reverse complement strand
TATGTATCAGGTTAAGACCGCAACGCTCTAGAGCGCGTAACGTTCTGCTCGCTCAGAAGAATATGTTGCGAGACCGCACGCGGCGTGTGTTTCTTGCCGGATGTGCTTCGGGAGAATGGGAATGACCCTGATAGATACCTACGATGACCTACTACGTAACTGCGCGGAATTGGAGGACGCTAGGAAGGATGGCGGTCAGGTCCACGGCCTTTATGCCGGCCTGATGGGTCGCGGGTCGGTCATCCTTCCCTATCTCACCGGCGATGGGATCGCCTTCCCGTTGGGTCGAAGATGCAGAGTCCCTTCCATTTAATAAGCGCGCCTGCTTGGCCTCGAACGAAATGAGTGTCCGCTTTGAGCTGATGCCGCAGTTGCTATGCCGCACTGCCGTCAGGCCACATTCCGCCCTCCACGCTAGTGATGCTGCGCCGGCGAATGCTCATAGGGGGATTGGTTTGAACGGCAGCGAGGTCCGCTTAGCAGACGCTTCCGCTGGAAGACATTGCGCTGCTCGGGCGGCTGCCTTAGGCCAGTTGCACGCCATGTCATTTCCAACAGTGGCTCGGCGTCAAGTCATGCTATCGCCAGGCTCTAGCGGTAGCAGTTTCTAGTGCACCGGCCCGAGGTGCGCGCACTAGGGTGCGCACCCCGATTTCTGTCCTCAAACTGGAAAACCTGCGCGACAACGCCCACCGCATACAAAAGAGCGCCGGAAGGACCCAAAAGGCCCCCGGGTAAGCCGAACTGACTTGGGCATTTGAATGAAGAAGTAGACTCGCCACTACTCCGACCCTCCACTAGGACCATTGTGCGGAGGCGTGCGCTTCAGGCTGTTGTAAATCTGCTCGAGAGTGGCGCGTTCTTTATCCTCGTTGGGATCGACACGCACCAGCTTGAGCTGCGGCACTTGGCGAAAGGCCTTGTCGAGTTCCTTGTCGACCGTGGCCGCCTGCTCCGCGATAGCATCTCCGAAGTAATCCCAAGTGCGGACGAAACGAGCCTTGCGACGCGTCTCTGCCTTTTTCCGCAGCACGAGCAGGATATGGGCTTCAACGCCGTAGCCTTGCTCAATCAGCTGGAACAGGCTGAGGCTATCATCACGAAGCAGGTCCTGTTCACGAGTCGATATCCAGGAGCCCAGCGCCGCGATGCAGTCCTCGAGCGCATCCTCTTCGCCAAAAGTAGTAAGCATTTCTGTGGTATTATTATGGTGCGCAGATTTTTCCGGTCGAGGGAGCGAATTTTGCTTCCGAAGAGCTTCAAGATAGTCAGCGCGGGAGGGCTCTTTGATAAACTTGCCAAGCTTGGGGTGGCCGTGAGGCGGCAGCTGTTCACGGCTCACCAGCCGATAACGTGGTAGACGTTACTGATTTGCTTCTGGGTATCGCACCGGCCAATGATCCGAACCAGCCCGTAATTTTTCAGGGAACGGAGATAACCCTGCACGCTGCGCGGTGAACAACCCAGGTTGTCGGCAAGATCCTCCTGCTTGTAGTAGCTGCAGCCGTAGTTGTCGCCCTTGCGGGCGAGGAACAGCAGAAGGGTCTTCGGGCCCATCGGCATCTTCGAAAAGGTTTCAGCCCAAAAAAGTGCTTCTGTGTTGACGTAGTCGCGGCGGCCAGGCTTCCGCTTGAAGGAACAGGCGGACATCAAAGCACCTTCTTGCCGCGGCTATCGAGCCATGCCTGAACATCGCTGCGCTTCCAGCCGATCGCGCGCGCGCCCAAGTGCACCGGGGCGGGGAAGCGGCCCTCTTGAACTGCCAGATATATCCAAGACCGGCCCATGCCGATTGTCGCTGCCACGCGGGGCAAGCGGAGAATTTCTTCGACCATCTTCAAGTCCTTTCGCATCGTGATGGAACACGGCGGAAGGTGTCGAATTGGTCGGGATCAGTCGTACGTCATCAATTGAGGCCCAATTGTTGACGTACAAGGTTTCCAGGTTTCCGCCCCAAGGGCGCACACGGCCAGAGAAAGCCGGATTTTTCACTTCTTGTTGTCGGCCTCCAAGTTCAGCTGCACACTCGCCTCGAGGCTTGTACAGCGGACCTTATAGCTGCATCTGCCTGCTGCTCCGGCACCATTCAGATAGTCAGAATGTTGATTCGTATAACAAGTCTGGCTTGTCCTCGAGCTGTTCACGCTTCCATGTTCTCTCGCCTTTAAACCAGATTCGCTGAAGAGACTCGTAGCTATCGGGCAGATCGGCCTTTTTCGGCATTGCCGCAGCAAGGATATCGCAGGCGCATATGCGATTGTACGCGCGGTATTTGGTGGGCTTTACGTCAAATCGTTGTGCCAGGTCGAAGATGATCGCATGAAAGATCACATCTCGAGCTTCGTGCACCCGAGGCCTCCGTCCGGCAGGACGATTGACCTCATCCCCAAGCTTGGCGCACGCAAAGCACTTTAGTTCATAAACAAGCGGAAAGTTGTCATGTATAGGCTTCTTGGCATGCAGTTTGGCTGCATCGAACGCAACTGGGTCTCTTGTCGCGTCTGCGAGCGTGGTCCTGACACAAGAGATGTAAGGACCGGCTCCCTCGCCACTTTCACCTGAGGGCGCAAGCCCTCGCTGGGTGGCGCGCGCGAAGCCTTCCGAGGTGAGATCCCTCATTTCACGGGCTTCCGTGATCCAAGAAGTATCGGACGCCGAGAGCTCGTTGAGTTGTGTCAGTGCGTCCAAAACCTGCGACTCGTGCTGGGACATAGTGCTCTCGATCTTCTTGATCTCGAGAAGCGCTTCGTCCAGTTGCTCGCGCGCGTAGGTGACGGCCTCGTTCCAGTCTGCTTTCATCGCCAGTTTTTCCGGTGTCTGCTGTTCAACGTCCTATGACGTTCAATAGCGATTGTTCAGCACGGAAAAAGCCTGATGTGCCGGAGCGCGCGCTCCGCGTGGAATGAGCGTGTGATCCCGAGCCTTGATCGGTCCCGCCCCAGCCATGGGAAGTGAACCGCGCCGGGTCTGCCGGAGGCTGATT
>KZ836027.1 GCA_003255745.1 Paracoccus saliphilus | reverse complement strand
CAGATGCCGTCGGGGGGCGGTCACATCATCAGAGCGGAGGCATCCGCAATGCCAGATGCTCAGGATTTGGATAGTCCGCGAATGCAAGCAGATGTGGAGGCCAACCGGATGCGGGACCCGTTCCCGAGGCAGCTGGCAATATGGGAGCCGCCGCGCCTGCTGAACGAGAGCGCGGCCTGATCCGGCCGGACGGCCCACCCTCAGGCGCTACCCAGCACCTCAAGCTTCACGCGCCCGACGCCGGTCGATACGAGGCCGATGTCTTTTGCCGCTTCCCTGGAAAGATCGATCACCCGCCTATCTGCGTAGGGACCGCGATCGTTGATGCGCACCACGACCGACTCGTCCGTCGCTTCGTTCGTGACCCGGACACGCGTTCCGAAAGGCAGGCTTCGGTGGGCGGCGGTCAGATCGTTCATGTCGAAGGTCTCACCGTTCGCCGTCTGACGCCCATGGAAGGCGGCTCCGTACCATGAAGCCATTCCGGATTTCAGCTTGCCGGCAGAGTTGCTCTCATGCGCCAAGGCTGCAGGTACCAGAGCAAGGGAAGCAACTGCCGCAATTGCGGCCTGACGAAGGAATGTCGGCTTGATCAAGGGTCAACCTTTCAGAACGGAAATGTCACGCTTTCAGGTGCCATCTGGAGGGTCGCCGCTGCAGAGGCAATGCAAGGAGGGCATCGGTTCCGCCCTCTCTCCGCTTCGAGCGAAGCTTCGCCGCTGGCAATTGCCGCGGACGGCATATATCCGCCGCCGCCGACGGCACCCCGTCCAAACGTTACCGGTAGCAGCCTTGACGGAAGTGGAGTGGAAATAATCTCCGAGCCTGGCATTCACCTTCGTACGGGAGTTCATCACGTTTTCCAGCTTCATGCCGGCGGCAGGCCCTTGGTCATCTCGCTCATGCGGCCAGCGGCGCCTACTCAGTCTCCGTGGGTTCGACGTGATGCTCACTCTGACGAGGAGCGTCCTGCCTCATCGGCTGCCGGGTTAACCACGTGTCGTTCGCCACCGGAACCTCAAGCCGACGTGGGGAATTTGCTTTCATAGCTGGCGTTCAGGCTCACGCTTTCACAGCGCCGCACCTAGCTCAAGCAGGGGAACAATATGATGAAGCGCCTTCATCTTTCTGCGGTCGTCGCAGGCCTGATTTTGATAAATGGGCAACAAGCTCAGGCCGAGCCGGACCTGGGGGAGGTGGTCGGCACCATTGCCCGAACCGTTCTGGAGCAGCAGCAGGCCGCCCACGAGCGGGCGCTCTGGGAAGGGGTCGTCCAGAATGGGTCTGCCGCAGCCTATCGGCAGTACCTGGACACCTATCCACAGGGGCCGAATGCAGGAAAAGCACGGGAGCAACTGGCCCAGCAGGACCAGCAGGAGGCGGCCACCGCGGCAGAAAACAGGGCTGCTCAGGCTGAGGCACGGCTTTCTCTCTCAAACGCCGACCGTGTCGCCATTCAGCAAAGGCTGGCCGCACGTGGCTATTACAAAGGCGGCATAGACGGCGTTGTCGGTGCGGGGACGCGGCGCGCGATAACGGCGTGGCAGCAAGCCAATGACTTCAAGGGCACCGGGTATCTGAACGAACGGCAACTGCGGGTACTGCTTAATCGGGCCGGAGCAACGCCAACTTCCCCTGCCCCTGCCGCAGACGGTCGTGACATCTCGGCTGCACAAGCCGAGCTCGATCTGGGTCTGACGCGGACCCGGCGGGTTCAGATACAACGCGACCTTATCGCCTTGGGGTATGACCCCAAGGGGGCGGACGGCCTGTTCGGCGCTGGAACGCGTGAGGCTATCCGAGCATGGCAGCGCAATACCGGGCTGCGCGCAACAGGCTACGTAACGGCCACGCAGGTAAGTACATTGCGTTCGGATGCCGAAGCGCGTGGTTCGGAGACAGCAGGAAGCCGTGCGGAAGCAATCGACGAAGACCTGCTGGGCCTGACAGGAGCCGAGCGTATGAAGATCCAAGAATGTCTGATCAGCCTGGGTTATCTGAGGGGTCAGGCTGATGGTGTATTCGGTTCGGCGACGCGGAATGCCATCGGACGCTGGCAGGGCGACAATGGGCTGGATGAGACAGGATATCTCAAGGCAGAGCAGGTGAGGACGCTGCAGGAGCAGGCCCGAATCTAGCTGCTCCGATCTTCGGTCGCTGCAGCCAGGTCTCATCAAATGATAGCGGAGATCTCATGCTTGGCCGCTGGGCCTTTCCCATGGTCTCCTGCGTTCGTTGGCCTTTCACTTGCGGCTGTGGGCTTGATCCGACTTTTTGAGCACTGGCGATGCATTCGCGGCTCCGGCAGCCATTCTTCATAAGAGAATGCGATAACGCATCAGGTTCTCAGGATGGACGTCTCGTCCTTCCCTTACCGCCTGCAGCACAGCCCCGCGATGCGCTGCCAAACGGGCAGCATATCCAGCTTTGGAAAAGTATTCAGGCTGAAACAGGACCAGGCCGGTCTCGTCTGCTACGAGGTGAAAATCGCGCCCGATGCTCAGCCCCCGGTGGGCGGGAAACACGATTGGTATGTGATTTCAAACACCCCCCGCGAGCTTGTGTGTCTTTACGCAGACGGCAAGGACGACCGCATCGATGAGCAGAAACAGGATGTCAGCGCGATGGCTGAATGGCAGTGCCTTGGCCGAAGCCGGGTTCTGCAGGAATTCTGCGTGTGCATCTCCTATTTGTTCCGCTGCCACGTATAGCTGCAGATAATCCGCGCTGCCCAAATCTGCGCCATCAATGATCCAGGCATCCGGCGGAGCGAAGGCTTACAAAGGCAGGGTGGCAAGCCGCGGCGGCAGTTTCGGCTTGTCGTGTGCAGGGAGTGTCTGAAACTCNTCTGAGCGGGCCCATGCGGTTTTCAGATACGATCAGGCGTCGAAGCGCCCGGCGAACATTATGGCCAGCTGATTGCGTGCCGCAACCCATTCTCGAACAGCGCGACCGCCTTTCGAAGTTCGGGTGGCCAGGAATATCAGCTTGGTCGCCGCCTCCTCGGTCGGGAATGGGGCCTTGGTTTTCAGCGTCTTCCGCAGCACCCGGTTCAACGATTCCACAGCGTTCGTGGTATAGATGATCTTCCGGATCGCTGCGCTGAAGGCAAAGAACGGGATCACCTCGGCCCTGCGCTGCTCCCCAACCTTGGACCGCCGGAT
>QKYL01000021.1 GCA_003255745.1 Paracoccus saliphilus | reverse complement strand
CGGCGAGCAGGATTATTTCTGGATCGTCTCGGCGCTCTTGATGACAGCTATCCTGATCGGCGGGCTGATCCTGCGGCAGCGGCAGGGGCCTGGGAAAATCGGCACCGAGAGCCTTCTGCTCCTGCTGATCTACGGCAGTGCCGTGGCGATCCAGTTCATGGTGGGATAGAGTTGACCAACGCCATCCAGCCTGTGCCTGATACAGGGGCTGATGACCTATCCATCCCCCATCGGAACATTGGCAACCTCATCAGGTTGGGCTTTGAGACGTAGAAGAAACCGAGGAGATGCGACGTGGCTCAGGATGTTCAGAGGGAGACAAGGTATCGCTGGATCGGGATCAGCGTTGCGGCAATAGCATTGCTGGGATGGCTGCTCGCCCTCTATTCCTGGTCGGTGTCGTCGGAACTGGAAAACGAGCTTGAGCGGCAAGTCGCGCTGAGTGGCGACGCCGATGAACTGGAAGCGCTGCTCGTCTCCCTGCAGACCGAGACGGCGCGGGCCGAAACGGTTCGCGACGAACGTCTGGGTGATCTGGATCATCTCAATCGGCAGCTGAACGATATTCGGGAGCAGATCGCCTCATCAGAAGCGCGCGCGCAGACGCTTCAGGGGGAACGCGAAGCTCTGGAGGTTGCATTGGCGGACAGAAGCGATGAGCAGGCGAGGCTGGAAGGCGTGATCGACGAAGCGCGGCAAAGGGTTGCCGAGACCTCTCAGGAACTGGCCGATGTCGGTGCACGGCTGGAAGAGGCACGACAGCAGGAAGCTGATCTTCAATTGCGTGTTGTTGGACTGACATCGGATGTCGAGCGGTTGACGGAAAGCGCCGCAGGCGCCGAAAGCCGCGTTCAGGAAGCACGCGAGGCCGAAGCGTCGCTGGAGCAGCAGGTGCTTGCCGCGCGCCAAGGCCTGGAAGAAGTCGAGACCACGCGCAGCACGCTTGAACAATCCATCGAAACCCTTGTGCAGCGTCGCGATCAACTCGCTTCCGAGACCGCTGCAGCGGAAACCCAGATGCAGCAGATCCAGCAGCAGATCGTCCAGCTGTCGCGGGAGCTGGCCACGCGAAGCGAGCGCCTGGTCGAACTCGAGGCCAACATCGCCGACCAGCAGCAGGAGGCAAGTCAACCTGCCCGTGCCGCGGCCGCAGGGTTGATCCTGGGCGAGCGTTACGAGCATGACGGCGTCACGGCGATATTCGTTGATGACGGGACTTTCGAGATGACCAATGCCGACAACAAGGAGACAGTTGTCGGAAACTATTCACTGGCCGAAGGCCTGCTCACATTGACTGAAGCCTCGGGAGATCTGCGCGGTGCCGAATTCCCCATGCGCTGTACCATTGTCGCAGAAGCTCTCGGCTTCAGGCTGGAGGACGAGGACGGATCCTGCAAGCTCCTCTCGGGAATTTCCTTCGTTCTGATCCGGTAGCAGCGGCTCTCCCGCGCCAATCCGGCTGAGCCGAATTTCACGCCGAACCCGGGCTTGGCAAGAACGGGGCGGCGTCCTTCTCAAGATGAACAGCTCGGTTTTCTCACCGCGGAGTATGGCAATGGCTGGCCGGGCGCTTATCTTGGTCGGAGCAGCAGGCTGACGTTGACGTCTTCATTGCCCTCGCGCGCAAGCAACAAGGATTTCCGTTCTGTCGGAGCTCATTCTTCTCCCTTGCCCTAATTGCTCCTCCTCTGGAGGCGCGCTTGAATCGATGCCCGGGGGCAGCAGTGACTGAGCGGCACCGGCGTCGCCTGGACCGCCAGTTTTGGGCCCTTGGGCGCGTATCCCCCCTGGTCCAACGTCTCGTCGTGATCATCCAGCGCAGGACCGGCGTTCTGGTACGCGTGCCTTTGGCCTTGCTGCTGCTCATTGGCGGCATGTTGTCGTTCCTGCCAGTGGTCGGCCTGTGGATGATCCCCTTGGGGTTGATGGTCCTGGCGATCGACATGCCGGTGCTGCAGCCCGCCGTCTCGGCGGCGATGGTCCGGCTACGGCGAAGATGGCAACTCTGGCGAAGAAGCGGAGCCAAGGGACGCCGGCCGGACTAAGACGGCCGGAGCAGAGCGGGATTTCACAAGATCATAACAGAGATCACCTTCACGATCCCGGCTCCGGGAATGATGGTGTCGCTGTTGACGGCTTACAAGGAGACCTTAATGCTCTTCAGTTCGGCGAACTGCGCCAATTCCGTACGCTCGGCGCCTGACTTCGCCGGAGACCTTTTCTTTTCCTTTGGAACATCATGCTGATCGAGATCGCCATCGTCCTGCTGCTGACCGCGTTCAACGGAGTTCTGGCAATGTCGGAACTTGCGATCGTTTCGGCCCGCACCGGACGGCTGAAGACAATGGCCCAGCAGGGCAGCCGCGGCGCCGCCACCGCGTTGGATCTTGCTTCCGATCCCGGCCGCTTCCTGTCCAGCGTCCAGATCGGCATCACGCTGGTCGGCATCCTGTCTGGCGCCTTTTCGGGTGCCACCCTCGGCACACGCCTGTCTGCCGCCCTGGTTGCGAACGGGGTCGCTCCCGCGCTGGCCAATACACTGGCAGTGGGTGGCGTTGTGGTGGGCATCACGTACCTGTCGCTGGTCATCGGCGAGCTGGTGCCCAAGCAGATTGCTCTGCGCGCCCCCGAGTCCGTGGCGGCCCGGATCGCGCCGCTGATCGCGCTGATCGCGCGTGTTGCAGCTCCGGTAGTCTGGGTTCTCGACCGTTCAGGACGCGTGCTGTTGACCCTGCTGGGCCAATCCGGGCGCACGGAAAGCAGCATGTCGGACGAGGAAATCAAGGTGATGCTGTCCGACGCCCGCAGCGCCGGAGTGATCAAGCCCGCCGAGACGGAGATGATCGCCGGCGTCATGCGCATTGCCGACCGCACAGCCCGCGGATTGATGACGCCACGTCACGACGTTGTGGTGGCGGATATGGCGACCCCTCCCGATGCGCTGGCCGCGATGTTCCATAAGACCGATCGGTCGCGCATCCTGCTGCGCGACGGCGACGACATTGTCGGCATGGTTCATGCTCGCGACATGGCCAGCCATGCAGGGCGCCCCGGCGTCGCGGACCTGATCCGTCCTGTTCCCGTGGTGCATGACGGGCTGCCGGCCCTGGAAGTCATCGAGCAGCTGCGCAGCTCTGCGGTCCACATGTTGCTGGTCTATGACGAGTACGGTCATTTCGAAGGCGTCATTACCGCGATGGACGTGCTGGAGGCGATTGCCGGTGACTTCCCTGATCCGGGTCAGGACGAGCCGAAGGCCGTGCGGCGGGACGATGGCAGCTGGCTGATCGCCGGGTGGATGCCCGCCGATG
>QKYL01000020.1 GCA_003255745.1 Paracoccus saliphilus | reverse complement strand
TATCTTCGTGTCCACGAAACCAGCAGCAGCTTAGATAGTGACAGACTGCGCTTGATCATATCGCTGACCTGGATCTCCCCCAAGTGGGGGCCGGTGAGCTAGGAGTGCTCACTGTCCCCCACACATCGTCCTAATAAACGGGTGGCGAAATGACCCAGATGACGACGGCTGGTTTAGTGCCCTCGTTCTGCCACGCATAGGTGCTTTTCCTGAACTGGAAACTGTCCCCGGGATGCAGGACCACCTTCAGCGCGCCGATCCACATCGTCAACTGTCCCGAGATCAGGACGCCTCCGTCTTCGGTCGGGCGCGCGGCTTTGGGCCCTCCGCTGTCCGAACCTGGGGCAAAGCTTGACATGATCATCTCGAAGCTACCGCCGAGCGTTGGCGACAGCAGTTCCTCGGACAACCCGGTCTCGCTTGAGCCAATCGCCATGCGGTCGGCGGCGCGCAGGACCAGACCCTGTTCTTCGGGATTCTGATGGGCGCTGCGGAAGAAGAAGTTGAGGCTTACATCGAAATATGCCGCGATGGCGGCCAGGTCCCTCACCGAAGGGACGGTGTGCCCGCGCTCGACTTGGCTCAGCCAGCCGACAGACCGGCCGAGTGCGGATGTCAGATCGATGATCGTCAGGCCCCGGGACTTTCTCAGAGCGCGGATATCGCTTCCAACCAGGTTGTTCACGCCACGGCAGCTTTCGTCGAGGGATGTCTGCGCCAGCATCGGGTGTCTGCGATGGACAGGCAAGGCTGGAAGAAGATGTTCAGCATGAAATGAAATAATCATGTTAATTTTCATTTTTGACTCTGCAGCATGGTCTGCGACCTTCGTGGTACACATCCCTTTCAGAAAAGCGGTCACGTCATGATCAACCTGCCTACAGCCGCGCGCGTCGTCATTATCGGGGGCGGCATATCGGGCTGTTCGGTAGCCTACCATCTGGCGAAGCTGGGCTGGTCGAACATCGTCCTGCTGGAGCGCAAGCAGCTGACCTGCGGAACGACCTGGCACGCCGCAGGTCTGGTGGGGCAGTTGCGCGCCAGCCAGAACATGACGCGGCTGGCGAAGTATTCGGCCGATCTCTACACACGTCTGGAGGCCGAGACCGGTCTTGCAACGGGCTTCCGCCAATGCGGCTCGATCACCGCCGCCCTGACGATGGAGCGGAAGGAGGAGATCCTGCGGCAGGCCAGCCTTGCCCGCGCCCTCGGCATCGAGGTCAATGAGCTCTCCCCAGCCGAAGTCAAAGATCTGTATCCGCATCTGAACGCCGATGGGGTCGCGGCGGGCGTGCATCTGCCGCTGGATGGGCAGGCCGATCCGACGAATATCACGTTGGCACTGGCCAAGGGCGCACGGAACCACGGGGCGCTGATTGTCGAGCAGACCAAGGTGCTGGCTGTGACCAAGGCAGGTGGCCGGGTGACCGGCGTCACCTGGCAGCGTGGCGATGAGACGGGGCACATCGCTGCCGACATGGTGGTGAACTGCGGCGGCATGTGGGGCCGTGATCTGGCCGCATCCTCGGGCGTGACACTGCCTTTGCATGCTTGCGAGCATTTCTACATCGTGACCGACAGCATCCCAGGTCTGACACGCATGCCGGTGCTGCGGGTGCCCGATGAATGCGCCTATTATAAGGAGCATGCGGGCAAGATCCTGCTGGACGCGTTCAAGCCGGTGGCCAAGCCATGGGGCATGACCGGCATCCGCGAGGATTTCTGCTTCGATCAGCTGCCGGATGACCTCGATCATTTCGAGGCGATTCTGGAAATGGGCATCAATCGGCTGCCGATGTTGGCCGATGCGGGCATCCACACCTTCTTCAACGGGCCGGAAAGCTTCACCCCCGACGACCGGTATTATCTGGGCGAGGCACCAGAACTGGGCGGCTACTGGGTGGCGGCCGGCTATAACTCGATAGGCATCGCCTCCCCTCAGGCGGGGCGGGCATGGCACTGGCCCCGTGGATGAGCGACGGTGAGCCCCCCTTCGATCTATGGGAGGTGGATATCCGCCGCGCCCAGCCCTTCCAGCGCAACCGGGCGTATCTGCGAAACCGGGTGACCGGGACCCTCGGGCTGCTCTATGCCGACCATTTCCCCTATCGTCAGCCGGCGACCGCGCGGGGCGTGCGGCGCAGCCCGCTGCACGACCAACTCAAGGCCCGGAGCGCGGTCTTTGGCGAGGCGGCGGGTTGGGAACGTGCTAACTGGTTTGCCGGCAAGGGGCAAACCGCGGAGTATCACTATAGCTGGAAACGCCAGAACTGGTTCGACAACCAGCGGGCCGAGCATCTTGCCCTGCGCGAAGGCGTCGGGTTGCTGGACATGACCTCCTTTGGCAAGATCCGAATCGAGGGACGCGAAGCGCTTGCCTTCCTGCAAAGGCTATGTGCCAACCAGATGGATGTCGCGCCGGGACGTATCGTCTACACCCAGATGCTGAACCCGCGCGGCGGTATCGAAAACGACCTGACCGTAACACGCCTGTCCGAGACAGCATTCCTGCTTGTCGTGCCCGGCGCTACGCTGCAGCGCGATCTGGCTTGGCTTCGCCGCCACCTGAAGGACGAATGGGTTGTCATCACCGATGTTTCCGCAGCCGAGGCGGTGATCTGCGTGATGGGGCCGCGATCGCGTGAATTGCTCTCGCTTCTGTCTCAGGACGATCTGTCGAATGCGTCCCACCCCTTCGGAGCTGCGCGGGAGATCGAGATCGGCATGGGCCTCGCCCGTGCCCATCGCGTGTCTTATGTCGGAGAGCTGGGGTGGGAATTATATGTGTCCTCGGATCAGGCAGCCCATGTCTTCGAGGCGTTAGCCGAAGCGGGCGAGCAGGTCGGGCTGAAGCTGTGCGGCCTTCACGCAATGGACAGCTGCCGGATCGAGAAGGCCTATCGCCATTTCGGCCATGATATTACCGACCAGGATCACGTCCTTGAGGCGGGTCTTGGCTTCGCCGTCAAGACGGACAAGGGCAATTTCATCGGACGCGACGCGGTGCTGCGCAAGCGAGATCATGGACTATTGCGGCGGCTGATGCAGTTCCGCCTGAAGAACCCGGAGCCGCTGCTGTTCCACAACGAACCCATTTTGCGCAACGGACGGATCGTGAGATACCTGTCATCGGGAAATTACGGCCATACGCTTGGCGGTGCTGTGGGGCTTGGCTTTGTTCCGGTCATGGACAGCGAAAGCGCCGACGCGATGCTGGTATCTGATTACAGCATCGACATCGCTGGTCGGATTGTCCCCGCCGATGCCAGCCTGACGCCCATGTATGATGCAAGATCCTCACGGATGATGGTCTAGGCGATCGGGATCATGGCGCCGCATCGCTGTTGCGCACCTTATGGGCCGCTTTAGGGACCCCGCACTGTGCCGCACGTTGCAGAGCCTGACCGTCCGCATTGGTGAAGGTTTTCTGATG
>QKYL01000019.1 GCA_003255745.1 Paracoccus saliphilus | reverse complement strand
TATGACCGAGGGACCAACGGGGGGCAGGTCAGGAAGAATGCGTTCGTAGTCGCGGTCAAGCCTGCTGCGGACAATCTGCTGGACAGAAATTGGCTTCTCCTTGTTTCGACATTGCCAGATCATGCCGCGGCCGATACGCGCCCGCTCCCAAAGAGAGCCGGTGCCGGTGCCACCAGTGCCGGATCATGTCTTCCCAAAGAAGTGGCGCGGGTCGTTCGAGTTATATCTACTACCGGCTTGCTGCGAACAGCAGCCTGCGGCTTGGTCGAGCGCTGCACAATGTAGCGTCGCCCGCTGTGCATTGCGCGCCTGCGCCATTTTCCACATTGGCAGCCGTCAGCTGTTGACGCTGTCTTTCAGAGCCTTGGCCACGGTGAACTTGACTACCCGATCGGCCGGCTTCGTCATGGCCTCGCCGGTTGACGGATTCCGGACCTGACGCTCGGCACGATCGCGGCAGGCAAGCTTGCCCAAGCCGGGAAGTGTCAGGGCACCGCCCTCGGCGACGGTCGACGTCGCCAGCTCAGAGAGTGCATCAAGAACGGCAACCACATCCTTCTTCTCAACGCCGGACTTCTCGGTCAGGGAGGCGAGCAACTCGGTCTTGGTCATCGGCTTCATGGGTCTTTCCTTGTCATTTTGGAACATCTGGGACAGGGAGTAGCCAATGCTGGCTGGTCTTGCCACCGCAATCCGGCCTTGGCCCTTGCCCGGGGCGATGACGAAACCAATCTATCACGACGCGGATACAGAAGGGTCAGTATTTCGCGGGGCTACCCATGAAGAAGCTCAAAGACCTCTGGCGAGGCGACCTGCCGCTCTTGGAGGCGTTCTGGACATGGACGGTAACAGTTGGGCTGGCCGTCAACATCACCACCACCATCCTGTTTCTGACGCTGATGACGCTTGACCGACCATGGATGGCGCTGTTCGTAGGCTACGCCCTCTCCGTTCCTTGTAACATCATTGCAGTCGTTGGCGGTTGGCGCTCAGCTGAGCATTATGAAGGCCCGGATATCCACGGGGATCTTGCCCGCGGGGGCGAGCGTCATGCTGATGGCAGTGTTGAGCCTCACGTAAGGTCTCCTATGCTCGGCCCCGCGTCTGCAGGATCTTTTCGGGTTGCCGCGCCAGCCGCAGAAGTCCGTGCGGCCACTGGTCGGTGGTAAGGCCTTCTTGGCAGGTGCGGGCCTGAAGCGCTGCCGCCGCAACCCCTTCTGGATTGGCCGGCGCAGCGTGAGCGGATCCGCAGCACTGTTGGTAAAGACACCAAACCCCCTCCGGTCCATCCTGCCTCGTGCAGCGGTAGGAAGGGCTGGAACATAGGAAAGAAGGAAACCGTGAGTTCCTGCGCGTAAAGCTCTGGCGCAAGGGGCCTGACTCGCAACGGCAAGATCTGCCCCATCCCAGGCGGCTACCGTAATCTGAGCAGGGCGAGTACTGTCCGGGCACTTCTGCGGCCCTGCCGAGGCCGCGTCTCATTCGTACACGATGGTGGTGCAGCCAACCATCAGCCAGTGCGCCGAGGCCGCCTTCACCTTCGGTTTCCGCGGCAGCTCCTTCTGTCGCCGCGCAGGAGAACAGTTCAGCCCTGAAACTGTAACCGCTGTGCCACGCCAAGCCAGAGGCACCGCCTGTCGCGCCGCCAGATTTCCTCAGGGAGCTTTGGACAGCGCCAGGCACAGATCCTCGATTGCCGCCTGCGTCATCCGGGCGGGATCAAAAGTCTTGTTGATCCAGTAGCGCGCCTGGATCTTCTGCTCGATCTCGGCGGCCTTGATGCAGCGCATGCTCCACCGGGAGAAAAGCCGCACCTCGGCGTCTGTGGCGAGCAGGATTTGGATGCGCTCGTGCCGATCGTCCTTCATGATCCGCATCATGCATTCGGCAACCACCGTTCGGTCGCCCTCCAGGAGCTGCATGAAGTCCTCGTCGCTGGAAATCAGCAGGCCGGTGATGCCATCCCGCTCGTTGTTGGCACGCGAAACTAACAGGATCTCGTCAAGCGCCTCATCGGGTATTCCCCAGTGCCGCGAAACGTAGACGAGCCTAGTGAACGCCATGTCGTTCCCTTTCATGAGGAGGTCGATTGCCTGTTGTCGGCACCTAACGATCACTGGTTGAGGACGCAAGCAGCAGAAGACCGGCGTGTTCCTGTACGTCTGCCAGCGGCTTGGTTGACACGTGCTTCTGCTTCCAATGTACCGGCTCCCGGCGAGAACACGAGCGTGGCGACTGCCTTCTGCCACGGAGGCCGAGTTAGCTGTGTTTGTTCATGTCATCCTCGCTGGTGCGTCAGGTGTTGTGATGGCAGGATTGAGGACGATGTCTTTTGTTCTGTTCGATCAGCACCTGATGCGGCTGGCAGGTGGTCGTTTGCGGTCCGGCTGCAGGTCCCTCCGCTGGCGCCGCGCGCTCTTACAACTCGGGAACGATCGGCCGCTCGCCAACCGCCGTCGTTACGTCCTCCCTGTGGCGACTGAAGAACACGCCGCCAGAAGTCGCTTTTCCTTGCAAGCTATACGGGAGTGACTTGTGAGAGCTCAAAGGCGCTGCCATCATCCTGCAGCCGGTCCTGCGTGACGACAGTGGAGTTGATAATGAAAAACCCCGTTCATCAACCAGTCGATGCCTCGCTTGTCCCGCGCTTCGCTGGCCACGCCACGTTCATGCGGTCGCCGGCGAAAGCGAGCGCCGCGGGGCTTGACGTCGCGTTGGTGGGCATCCCCTGGGATGGCGGCACCACCAACCGCGCAGGCGCCCGGCATGGGCCGCGAGAAGTCAGGAACCAGTCGAGCCTGATGCGCCGCGCCAACCATCAAAGCGGCATTGCCCCGTTTGATCTTGTCGAGGTGGCCGACGTCGGAGATCTTGCTGTCCAGCCCATCGACCTGCTGGCTGCACTGGCTCAGATCGAACAGGGCATCTCCTCCATCTGCTTGGAGGGCGCTTTACCGCTGAGTGTGGGAGGGGATCACCTGACGACGCTGCCTGTCCTGCGTGCCATCCACAAAGCACGGGGTGTGCCGTTAGGACTCGTCCAGTTCGACGCGCATTCCGACACCAACGACCGCTATTTCGGCGACAATCTCTACACTCACGGCACCCCGTTTCGACGGGCGATCGAGGAGGGTGTTCTCGATCCCCGGCGTATCATCCAGATCGGCATCCGCGGCTCGGTTTATGACGTTGACGAACATGCTTGGGCAAAGGCGCAGGGCATCCGCATCATCTACATCGAGGAATTCGCCGAGCGAGGGCCAGATGATGTCGTGTCCGAGGTTCACCGGTTGCTGGGCGATGCCCCGGCGTATGTGACCTTTGACATTGACTGTATTGATCCGTCCATGGCGCCTGGCACGGGAACACCCGAGATCGGTGGCCTCACCACCCGCGAGGCGCAGGCGCTGGTGCGCGGTCTGAGGGGGCTGAACGTTGTCGGCGCGGACGTTGTCGAGGTCTCGCCGCCCTTTGATGTCGGAGGTTCAACTGCTCTGGTCGGAGCGACGTTCCTCTTCGAACTTCTTTGTGTGATGGCTGAAGCCAGGAGCAAGACGCGCGCCTGAAGGCGCAAAGCCGGGCTCTGGCCGCCGTCGTATAGCTCGACGATGCAGTCTCCCGACCGCTTGGGAGCCTGAGGCAGTTGCAGCAGCAGGCGACACAGCAGCCGAGGATGAGCCTGCCGGTTCAATTCGTCTTCCTGCCGGTCTTGGCGCAGGTTTCGATGTAGTTTTCGACTGCCTCGTGGAAGGCTTCCCGTACTCCGTCCATGGTCACGGCATGAAAAGCGATGGTCTCGGAAACACCGAGAAGGCGCCACTGGGCTTTGGCTGCCGCGTGGT
>QKYL01000018.1 GCA_003255745.1 Paracoccus saliphilus | reverse complement strand
TGACAAGCGCTTTGACCATCCCGGCTGGCAGTCCTTTCCGTTCAAGCTGTGGCAACAGGGATTTCTTGCTGTGCAGGACTGGTGGGACCACGCGACCGAACCAATGCGCGGACTGCGGCCCGAAGATGCAGACCGAACCCGGTTTCTAGCCCGCCAGACGTTGGATGTGCTGTCGCCGTCGAGCCAGCCGCTGCTCAACCCCCAGATCCTCGCCGAAACGGCAAAGACCGGTGGTCGCAACCTGACCGAAGGTGCGGCACATTTCCTGGAGGATGCGGTCAAGATCCTGACAAACCGGCACGATCCACCCCCCGAAGGCTACCGGATCGGCCAGGATTTGGCCTGCACCTGGGGACAGGTGGTATTCCGCAACGACCTTATGGAACTGATCCAATATGCCCCGCAAACGCCGCAGGTGCAGGCGCGGCCGATCCTGATCGTTCCGGCATGGATCATGAAATTTTACATTCTTGACCTCTCGCCCGAGAACTCGATGGTGCGCTACCTTGTCAATCAAGGCTTCACCGTCTTCATGATCTCTTGGATCAATCCGACCTCCGAACACCGCAACCTGTCGCTGGAGGATTACCGCAAGCAGGGTGTTCTGGCGGCGCTGGACGTGGTGACGACGATCGTGCCGGACATTGGGGTTCATGCTGTCGGCTATTGCCTTGGCGGCACGATCCTGGCAATCGCCGCCGCAACGCTGGCACGCGACGGTGATGACCGGCTGGCATCGGTCACATTGATGGCGGCGCAGATCGATTTTGCCGAAGCGGGCGAGCTTTTGCTGTTTCTTGATGAAAGCCAGGTCGCTTTTCTTGAGGATCTGATGTGGGAGAAGGGCTACCTCGACCGGCCGCAGATGGCCCGCGCCTTTGCCGCGATCCGTGCCGAAGACCTGATCTGGACCCGCGCCGTCCAGCGCTATCTCCTCGGTCGTGAGGATGTGGCGACCGACATCGGTGTGTGGCTCTCCGACACCACCCGGATGCCGGCGCGCATGCATTCGCAATACTTGCGCGGGCTGTTTTTGGAAAACCGGCTGACGGCAGGGCGGTTCGCTGTTGAGGGCCGGGTGATCGCGCTCAAGGACTTGTCAGTGCCGCTGTTCGTGGTGGGCACCGAGACAGACCACATCGCGCCTTGGCGGTCAGTCTACAAGACCCAGCTCTTCACCGACTGTGATCTGACTTTCGTGCTAACTAAAGGCGGGCACAATACCGGCATCCTGAGCGAGCCGGGGCACAAGGGCCGTCACTACCGCATTTCACGGCGCCCGGCGGGTGCGCTCTATGTTGGTCCCGATGGATGGCTGGCCCAGACCGAGCCCGTGCCCGGATCCTGGTGGCCCGACTGGTCGGACTGGCTGGCTACTCACGGCGGTGGACTGGCGCCCCCCCCGTCCGTGGGTGCCCCACAGTGTGGCCTTCCCCCACTGGCCGCAGCGCCCGGCAGCTATGTCCTGCAGACCTGATCGGCGTTTTGCCCCATCGAGAGGACAGTCCGATGACCCACCCCCGCCTAACGTTTCATGGAGCGGCTCGATCGGTGACCGGGTCGTGCTTTCGGCTCGAAACTGATCAAGGCGTTGTTTTAATCGATTGTGGGCTTTTTCAGGGGTCGAAGACCGAGAAGGAACTGAACTACCGCTCATTCCCCTTTGTGCCGTCCAACATCGATGCGGTGATCCTGAGTCACGCCCATATCGATCATTCCGGGCTTCTGCCCAAGCTGGCGAAGCATGGCTTCCGTGGCCCGATCTACGCCACGCCCGCTACGACGGATCTGGCTGGCGTGATGCTGCCCGACAGCGCCCACATCCAAGAGATCGAGGTCGAACAATTCAACCGACGCGCCGCCAGAAGGGATCGCGGTTCCGTTACCCCGATCTATACCGGTGCGGATGCGGCCGCCTGTCTCGACCTGTTTAGCCCCCAAGCGTACAATCAATGGTTTGCGGTCCTGCCCGACCTCAGGGCGAGGTTCTGGAACGCAGGTCACCTTCTGGGGTCTGCTTCGATCGAGATCGAAGTAGCGCAGGCTGATGCGGCGCCGATGCGGATCCTGTTCTCGGCCGATATCGGTCCCGACTATAAGCTGCTGCACCCGGACCCCGAAGGGCCAAGCGGCGTGGACTATTTGATCTGCGAGTCCACCTATGGCGATCGCGACCGGATCGACGCCACCGCCGATCGCCGCCGCAAGCTTCTGGCTGATGAGGTTTGCGCCGCCATGCATCCGAATGGGACGCTGTTGATCCCATCTTTTGCAGTCGAGCGTACTCAGGAATTAATCAGCGATCTGGCTCGTTTGGTTGCCGAAGGGGCGCTGCCAACGATCCCCATCTATGTCGACAGTCCGCTTGCGACCAAGGCCACGCGCGTTTTTGCAAACCACCACAAAGAGTTGGAGGAAGGCGCTATACTGATGGAGGGGCTGAAATCGCGGCAGCTCCATTTTACCGAAACGCGGGAGCAAAGCATTGCCTTGGATCGCGTTCAGGGATTTCACATTGTCATTGCGGCTTCCGGCATGTGTGATGCCGGGCGCATCCGACACCGTCTGAAGAACTGGCTGTGGCGCGATGAGGCGACGGTATTGTTTACCGGTTTTCAGGCGGTGGGTACCCTCGGGCGCATTCTTCAAGACGGTGCCAGATCGGTGCGTATTCTAGGAGAGGAATTCGCGGTGCGCGCGAGGATCCGGTCGCTGGATCTCTATTCTGGCCACGCCGACGGCACGGAGTTGCGCGACTGGATCAAGGAACGGCTGCCGATCCGGCACCAGCTTTTCCTAGTCCACGGCGAAGAAACCGCCATGCAGGGGCTCGCATCGCGACTTGCAGAGGTCGTAGATCCGCAAAACGTCCTACGACCTGAACTGGATGAGAGTTTTGTACTGACCAGAACAGGCGCTCAACACCTCCGCACGGCTGAGCCGCCTCGGCTTCCATCTGAACAGGTCGCGCGATTGGATTGGCACAACGACGCGTCGCGGTTGATCCTTGACATCAATGAGGCCCTCCGTGTCAGCTCGAACGAACAAGCAAGGCGGGTGCTTATCCGTCGCCTCCAGAAGGCGCTCCGAAAAGAGGACGAAGCGACCCATCGGTCCTAGTGTCCGCCTCTACTCAAACGCCGGAGAAATCATAGGCAAGCGCCACTGCAGTGGTCCCGTTTGCTTTTTAACAGCCGCAGCAACAGGGGACTGCAGGTTGGCAGGCAGGCCCGCTATAACCTGCTATTCGAACAGTGCACCTGTTACCTCGTCCACCACCCGCACTCAGATAGAACTGCCATGACGGCTCGGATGTAGCTTTACTTCTATCCCACATAAACGGCGACTTAAGCCGCCGCGTGGTCGAAGTCCTGAACAGCTATTCCCCCCGCCTCGACGTCTATTCGATAGATGAGATGTTCGTTGACCTGGCCGGCTTTGGGCATCACATGGAGGCCCATGCTGCCCGGATGCGGGATGCAGTCAGAACCGAAACCGGCATCCCGACCTGCGTGGGCATTGCGCCCACCAAGACGCTTGCCAAGTTGGCGAACTATGCCGCCAAGAAGAACCCGCTTTTTTCCGGGGTCTGCAATCTCATGGACCAGGACGTGCGGGACTATGTGATGCGCCGCATTCCCATCGGAGAAATCTGGGGCGTGGGGTCCGCGACAGAGGCCAAGTTGAAGGCCCAGGGGATCAACTCAGCCGCGGAGCTGCGCGACCTGCCTTTGGCCCTTGGCCGTAAGATCGGCACGGTTGTCCTGGAACGCCTGGTTGCCGAGCTGCGCGGTGTGTCCTGCGTCGATTTTGAGGATGTGGCCCCGCAGCGCAAGGTCATGGCCGTCACCCGCTCCGCGGGCACGCCCATGACCAGCTTCGACACGCTGGCCCAAGCCATCAGGGTTCTGTCGCAAACCGTACAGCGTTATACAGGGAG
>KZ836026.1 GCA_003255745.1 Paracoccus saliphilus | reverse complement strand
GGGTAAGGGGAAGCCCTGCTTCAACGCCGAATCCTGCAACAATGCCAAGACGCTGTCTCGGAATTCTCCTTTAGCGGCCGCTGCCTGATGATGGACCCGGACCACGGTGCTGTCGATCATCTGAAGCGCGTCCGGGACCAGCCCGCTTTCGTTCAAGGCGTCCATGATCTGCTCCCAGAGCACTGCCAGCGTCCAGCGCCGGAACTGGCGATGGACAGGNNNGTCGATCATCTGAAGCGCGTCCGGGACCAGCCCGCTTTCGTTCAAGGCGTCCATGATCTGCTCCCAGAGCACTGCCAGCGTCCAGCGCCGGAACTGGCGATGGACAGGCGACCACTTGCCGAACTCTTCCGGCAGGTCCCGCCACGGCGATTCCGTCCGCGCGATCCAGAAAATCCCATCCACAACAAGCCGATGGTTCGTGGATTTGCGCCCGTTCGGGGCGCGGATCGCCAGGAGGAAGCACTCGTGAAACGGCCACTCCTCGTCTGACATCAGGTCTCGTGCCAAGCTGGTCTCCGTTGCAGATACCAATTTGGATCACCATCAGACCGCCCTGCAAATCCCTTTTGTCACCACGGCCTAGGGCAGCGCCGCAATCCAGCGGCAGAAATGCGGAATTGCGCGCTGATGGGCAAGGTAGTCCGCGACCTTCATCATCTGCCATTCCTGACCCTCATTGCCGAACCGGATCGCCGCGATCTCGGCCGCGGTCAGTTGTCCGGTGAACAGCCAGGACACCATCCCCACCGCCGCGTGCGAGGGAAAGACGTGGCCCGTGAGGCGCGTCGGCGGCAGGTGCAGACCGAATTCCTCGGTCAGTTCGCGGCGGGCGCAATCAATAGATGTCTCATGCCCTTCGCGGCCGCCGCCGGGCAGGTCCCAGTGGGATGCGAAGGGCAGGCCCGGCCTGTTGTCGCGCAGATAGGTCAGCATCCGGGTGTCCTGTGTCAGGAACAGCTTGGCGCCGTTGAATGGGCTGTCATCGTGCAAAGCCCGGCCCCATCGCTAACGATCCTGGTGCCGGACCCGCATGCGGCGCGGACCTGCAACGCAGCGCAGCGCCACCCAGATCACACCCGCAAGCGCCGCCGTGACCAGCAGCGTCAGCGGCAGCCCCGCCGTCCATATCCCTGAAAGCAGCAGGACGGCTAGGATGCCCACCGCTCCGGCCAGGCCCATGAACAGCCAGCCCGGCAGCAGCAGTTCCGCCGCCGCCAGAACCAGCGCGGCTGCCAGCCACAACCGGCCATCCATCACGGCAGTCATGTCCATCGCGTCCTATTCCGCGGCAATGCGCCCGCCAGCCTGGACGCCGCTCAGCCCGGCCAACCGTTGGATCACCCGCTCGATTCGCGCGGCAAACACATCAAAGTCGGGGCGCGGCGTCAGGGTCGCCTCGTCCATGTAAAGCGAGCGGTCGATTTCCAACTGGACCACATGCACGTTCTGCGCCGGCCGGCCGTAGGCCGCGCAGATATAGGCGCCCGAAAAGGGCGAGTTGCGGCGGATCCGCCAGCCCTCGGCCTCGACCGATGCGCAGACCGCGTCGGACACCCGCGCGGCCGAGGACAATCCATGCCGGTTGCCCAGAACCATGTCGGGACGAATGCCCTGCAGATGGGTCAGCGCGTCGTGCGGCATCGAATGCATGTCGATCAGGATGGCCTGACCAAAGCGGGCGCGTGCCTCGGCAATCAGGCCCGACAGCGCCTGGTGATAGGGCCGCCAGAAGCTGTCGATCCGCCGCTCGGCCTCGGCCCGGTCGATCTGGCGATCGTGGATCACGCGGCCATGCGACACCACGCGGGGAATCACCCCCAGCCCGGCCAGGGTGCGCTGGTTCAGTGGATGGCGTGGCACGCCCCGCACCACCAGCGGGTCTATCTCGTCCACGCCGCGGTTTAGGTCCACGATGCAGCGCGGCACCCGGGCGCCAAGGGTCACTGCCCCATGCATGACGGCCGGCGCGATCAACTGGTCGACAAAGGCATCTTCCGACGACCGCAGCAGCGGCACGGGCAGGCGGGTTTCGCGCAGGAACCAGTCGGGATAGTCGCAGCCGGAATGGGGCGATGCAAAGATCACCCCGCTGAGCCAGCTTTCGGGACGGGTCAAAACATAGGGCAGTTCAGTCCGGGACAATTGCAGACCTCGGCTTATGCGTCGTGACATATAAACCTGAAAAATCTGCTGCCGATAGGCCTTGAATCCCCCAAAGACCCCCGTTATAGACACGCGGACCGAGGGGGTTCGGAAGGGTTTTCGCAAGGAAACACGACGGAGTCACCGAAGGACGGGCGGTTAGCTCAGCGGTAGAGCACTACGTTGACATCGTAGTGGCCACTGGTTCGATCCCAGTACCGCCCACCATTATTTCGCCGCCCCCGGCCAGTGTCGGGGGCATTTCGTTTTCCTGGCGGCTGCGATGCGCCGCGACGATGGAGAAGACCGATGAAGGTTCGCAACTCGCTCCGCTCGCTCAAGAGCCGGCACCGCGACTGCCAGGTCGTGCGCCGCAAGGGCCGCATTTACGTGATCAACAAGACCAACCGCCGCTTCAAGGCCCGTCAGGGCTGATCGGCAGGTCCGGGCCGGAATTCCGGCAGGTCACTGAAGACGACGAGATCACCCGCCAGAAACGGCGGGTTTTTTCATGTGCGCGGGACCCCGAAGGCTCCTCTGCAAGTTGTATTAAGGTTTTATTAAGTTCGGCATTCGCCCGGACCGCGCCCCGTCGTATCTTTTGCGGGGGCTGCACGTGGCCGGCCATGGATGGAGACGGGACGGATGCTGTTGTTTGGAGGGCTTCTGGGCCTGATCGTGGCGGGGCTGATGGTGGATGTGACATCCTTGCCCTCCTCCAATACCGAGGAGCCCGAGGATGAGGCTGAACCGGCGGCGCTGGACGATGTCCACGGAGAACTGTTGCCGCCGGTCATGCCCGAACCCGAGGGTCCTGATTCGGCGGTCGAGGGGACCGACGATCTGGACGAGTTGATGGGCACCTCCGCCGACGACCTGATGCGGGGCCATGCGGGCGATGACGACCTGCGTGGCGGTCTGGGCCATGATACTGTCGAGGCCGGTGACGGCAGCGACTGGGTCCAGGGCGAAGGTGACTATGGGCCGGGCGGCAACGACGTCATTCATGGCGGCGCTGGCGACGATCTGCTGGCGGGGCAGGGAGGCGACGACCTGCTTTACGGCGACGAGGGTCATGACACGCTGATGGGTGGCGAGGGCGATGACACGCTGTTCGGGGGCTTGGGCCACGACATGTTGTCTGGCCATGACGGCAACGACGTGCTGATTTCCACCGGCGGTTCGGACGATCTGGACGGCGGGCGCGGCGACGACGTGCTGATCGGCCATGACGATCCGGGCACTGTCTGGATGAATGGGGGCGAGGGCAGCGACACGCTGATGCCAGGCGCTTATGACTTCGTTTCCGGAAACGAGGGGCAGGACGGTTTCGTCCTGCGCCGGTTGCCCGATGAATTTCCCACGATCGCCGATTTTGACTCTGCCGAGGACCAGATCACCCTCCACCTAGACGCCGATTTGGCGCGTGACGCGCAGTTAAGCCTGCGCGAGGACGAGGACGGCACCTTTCTGCTGGAGGTGAACGGGCAGGCGGTGGGGCGGCTGCTGCAGCATGGCGGCCTGAAGATCGAGGACGTGCGCGTCGTCGCCATCGAATAAGGGCACTGCCGGTGAGGGCTTTTCTTTTTCATGCATTTCCCCTATAGGCGCGCATCCGTCGGCGACATGTCCTGGCGGTGCTCCATGGGCCTGTGCTGGACGACATCCCGGCCTGCGCCATAACCCTTCATCCGAAAGGAGATCCCGATGTCGATCACCGTTGAAGAAAAAGCCCGCGTCATCAAGGAATTCGGCACCAAGGAAGGCGACACCGGCTCGCCGGAAGTGCAGATCGCGATCCTGACGTCGCGCATTACCACCCTGACCGAGCACTTCAAGTCGCACAAGAAAGACAACCACTCGCGCCGTGGTCTGCTGATGATGGTCGCGCAGCGCCGCAAGCTGCTGGACTATCTGAAGAAGAAGGAAGAGGCCCGCTATACCTCCCTGATCGGCAAGCTGGGCATCCGTCGCTGATCCGACGCGCCTGCAAGATCCCGAAGCGCCCGTGGCCCCGCCGCGGGCGTTTTGCGTTGCGCAGTGGCGAGGTGCGCTGCCTGTTGCGCGGGCGCGCATCCCGCGAGGGGCGGGGGCGGGGCATGGCCTGCAAATGCCGGGGTTCCGACCCGCACCGGACACCCACCGCCGGTGCGCAGGACGTGCACCGCTTGCGGACGCGTCGTTGACGGGTCGTCAAGCTTTGGGGTGCGTGGGGCGGGTGCTGCGGCCCCACTTCCCAAACAAGCGGTTTTCCTGTATCTGCCGTCCATCTGCGACGTGAGGCCCGGCCCCGGGGCACATGCAAAGGATAGGGGCGGCGGCAATGGGGCCGCCATATGACATGGGAGAGCCGGAGGGCCGGTTCACCCTTTGAGGAAATCAGATGTTTCATGAAGTGAAGAAATCGATCCAGTGGGGCCAGGAAACGCTCACGCTGGAAACGGGCAAGGTTGCCCGTCAGGCCGACGGCAGCGTCATCGCCACCTTGGGCGAGACCAGCGTCATGGCCAACGTCACCTTCGCGAAGGAACCCAAGCCGGGGCAGGACTTCTTCCCCCTGACGGTTCACTACCAGGAAAAATACTATGCGGCCGGCAAGGTGCCCGGCGGCTTCTTCAAGCGCGAGGCGCGCCCGTCGGAAAAGGAGACGCTGACCGCGCGCCTGATCGACCGGCCGATCCGCCCGCTGTTCGCCCCCGGCTTCAAGCATGAAGTGCTGGTCATGTGCACGGTGCTGTCGCACGATCTGGTCAACGATCCCGACATGGTCGCGATGATCGCCGCCTCGGCTGCGTTGACCATTTCGGGCGTGCCGTTCATGGGCCCGATCGGCGCCGCCCGCGTGGGCTTTGCCAATGGCGAATATGTGCTGAACCCGGAAGTTCAGGACATGGATCACCTGCGCAGCAACCCCGAACAGCGCCTGGACCTGGTCGTCGCCGGCACCAAGGACGCCGTGATGATGGTCGAATCGGAAGCCTATGAGCTGACCGAGGAGGAAATGTTGGGTGCGGTGAAGTTCGGCCACGAGGCGATGCAGCCCGTGATCGACCTGATCATCGACCTGGCCGAGGATGCCGCGAAAGAGCCGTTCGATTTCCAGTCGCCTGACTACAGCGAGCTTTACGCCAAGGTGAAGGCCGCCGGCGAGGCCGACATGCGCGCCGCCTATGCGATCCGCGACAAGTCCGATCGCCAGGACGCCATCGCCGCCGCCAAGGCCAAGGTCAAGGAAAGCCTGACCGAGGATGACCTGGCCAACCCGAACCTGGGTTCGGCGCTGAAGAAGCTGGAATCGGGCATCCTGCGCGGTGACATCATCAGCGGCGGCGCCCGCATTGACGGCCGCGACACCAAGACAGTCCGGTCGATCGTCAGCGAAGTCGGCATCCTGCCGCGCACGCATGGCTCGGCCCTGTTCACCCGCGGCGAGACGCAGGCGCTGGTCGTGACCACGCTGGGCACCGGCGACGACGAGCAGATCATCGACGCGCTGCACGGCAACAGCCGTTCGAACTTCCTGCTGCATTACAACTTCCCGCCGTACTCGGTCGGCGAAGTTGGCCGCGTGGGCTCGCCCGGACGTCGCGAGATCGGCCATGGCAAGCTGGCTTGGCGCGCGCTGCAGGCGGTTCTGCCGGCGGCGACGGATTTCCCCTATACCATCCGTGTCGTGTCCGAGATCACCGAATCGAACGGATCGTCCTCGATGGCGTCGGTTTGCGGCGGTTCGCTGTCGATGATGGATGCGGGCGTTCCGCTGAAGGCGCCGGTCGCGGGCGTCGCGATGGGCCTGATCCTGGAAGATGACGGCCGCTTTGCCGTGCTGACCGACATCCTGGGTGACGAAGACCACCTGGGCGACATGGACTTCAAGGTGGCGGGAACCGAAAACGGGATCACGTCGCTGCAGATGGACATCAAGGTCCAGGGCATCACGCCCGCGATCATGGAGCAGGCTTTGGCGCAGGCCAAGGACGGCCGGATGCACATCCTGTCGGAAATGGCGAATGCCCTGACCGAAGGCCGCAACGAGTTCAGCGCCCATGCCCCGCGCATCGAGACGATGCAGATCCCGACCGACAAGATCCGCGAAGTGATCGGTTCGGGCGGCAAGGTCATCCGCGAGATCGTCGAGGTTTCGGGTGCCAAGGTCGACATCAACGACGACGGCATCATCAAGATCGCATCGGCCAACGCCGATTCGATCAAGAAGGCCTATGACCTGATCTATTCGATCGTGGCCGAGCCGGAAGAAGGCAAGGTTTATACCGGCAAGGTCGTGAAGCTGGTCGATTTCGGCGCCTTCGTGAACTTCTTCGGCAAGCGCGACGGCTTGGTTCACGTGTCCCAGATTGCCAACCGCCGCCTGGGGCACCCGAACGAGATCCTGAAGGAAGGCCAGGAGGTCAAGGTCAAGCTGCTGGGCTTTGACGACCGCGGCAAGGTCCGCCTTGGCATGAAGATGGTCGATCAGGAGACCGGTGCCGAGATCGAGGAAAAGCAGGAACAGTCGGCCGAGTGATCGGGCTGGTTTTCCTTTGACATCCTTGACCGGGCCGCTTTCACGCGGCCCGGTCTTTTTCATCTGGCGGGACCGGACATGCGCAATAAGCTGGCGACGTTGTGGGTCGGGGAGCGGCTTGGGCCGATCGAACTGGCCTCGATCGAATCGTTTCTGCGTATGGGCAACCCCCTGACGGTCTACAGCTATGCCCCGATATTAAATCTTCCGGCGGCGGTGACGGCGCGCGACGCCGCAGAGGTGCTGCCCACACGTCAGATCGCCCTTTATGCGCGTGAGCAGAGCCCGTCGCTCCATTCGAATTTCTTCCGCTTTGCGCTGATGCGGAAGACCGACGATGTTTGGGTCGATCTGGACATGATCGCGTTGCAGCCTTTCGAATTCCTCACAGACCGGATCTATGGCTTTGAAAAGCCCGACCAGGTCAACTGCGCAGTGCTGCGCTTGCCCAAATCCTCGGCCACGCTGGCGGATCTGTCCCGGCTGGCGCCCGGCACGCGGGGGGTTGCGCCTCATGTCGGGGGGCTGCGGCGGGCAAAGTACTGGATCAAGACCCTTGGCCGGGGTGTGCCGATCGAACGTTGGCCTTGGGGCAGCACCGGCCCGCGCGCACTGACGACCTTTCTGCGCCGGCATGGAGAGATCCGCCACGCGCTGCCGCAGCAGGTTCTTTATCCGATCCTGACCAAAGATTGCGCACGTTTCCTTGCCCCCGGCGATCTCGGCGACACAAGTTTCGGCCCCGAGACGCGGGCGGTGCATGTCACGGCCAGCAACCTGAACAAGCTGATGGCACGCGGCCTTCATGGCGGCGAAATCCCGGAATCGTCCTTTTTGGGTCAGCATGTGGCGCGGGCACGGGCAGCCGGCTTTATGGATGCGCGATGAGGGCTGCTTGTGGGGAAGCCCGGTTGCGGGCATCCAGGCCGCATAAAGAAGAGGGCCGCCGATGACAGAACCCGTCCTGATCCTGACGATGAAATGGGGCACGCTGTATTCCAGCGCCGACGTGAACCGGCTGGCGGCGCAGGTGCGGCGGCATCTGGCGCGGCCGCACCGGTTCATCTGCTTCACCGATAACGCGGCCGGGCTGGACCCTCAGGTCGAGGCAATGCCCTTGCCCGAGCTTGGCCTGCCCCCCGGTCATTCCGACACCCGCTGGCGCAAGCTGGCGCTGTTTCGGCGCGATCTGGCCGGCCCGGATGCGGCGCTGTCGGGGACGGCGCTGTTTCTGGACCTCGACCTGGTGGTGGTGGACGACATAGGTCCATTCTTTGATTTGCCGGGTGATTTCTTCATCATCCGCGACGACGATCTGTTCCGGGCAAAACCGCTGCGCCGCGTGAACCCGGGCCGCGACCGATTTTTGCACAGCGTCGGCAATTCCAGCGTGTTCCGGTATCAGGTGGGGCAGCATGCCTATGTGCTGGACGCCTATCTGGCCGATCCGGCGGCGGCGACGCGGAGTTATGAGATTAGCCAGCAGTTCCAGTCGGCGCAGCTGGCCGCGCACGGGCATCTGCATTACTGGCCCAAAGGCTGGTGCGTTAGCTTCAAGAATGACTGCGTGCCGCGGAACCTAGCCAGCTATCGGCGCGACCCGTCTCTGCCAGAAGGGGCCAGGATCGTGCTGTTCGCCGGCGCGCCCAAGATGGAGGATGTTTTTGCCGGGCGGGGCCACAAGTGGTACCGCCGGATCGGCAACATCGGCTGGCTGCGCAAGGCGTGGGAAAACCCGTGATTCGCGATGCATTCCGCCGGTTCAAGCAGCGCCGCCGCCAGGCGCGGGCCTTGGCCGAGATCGCCGCGCGGCCCGACGGCCCCGGCCGCGCGCATGGCCTGCCCGGCCCGCTGGTCGTGTCGCTGACCAGCTTTCACGCGCGCTTTGCCACGCTGGCGCCGACGCTGCGGGCGCTGCTGCGCCAGTCGGTGCAGCCCGACCGGGTGATCCTGTGGCTGGATCAGGGGGACCTGCACCGGCTGCCGCCCGGGATCCGGGACATGGCGGGGCTGGAGGTTCGGATTTGCCCCGACTGGCGGTCCTACAAGAAGATCGTGCCGACGCTGTTGGCGCATCCCGATGCCTTTGTCGCGACGGCCGACGATGACCTTTATTACCCCGCCGACTGGCTGGAGCGGCTGGTCGCGGGGGCGGCGGGCGGGGCGCGCATCGCCTGCCTGCGTGCGCATCGCGTGGTGATGGAGGGCGATCGCCCCGCCGGATACGAGGCTTGGGACCACAATATCAATGCGCCAGAAGCCGGGCCGCTGGTCTTTCCGACGGGAGTGTCGGGGGTGATCTATGCGCCCGGCGTGTTTCACCCGGACGTGACGCGCGACGACCTGTTTTTGCGGCTGGCGCCGGGGGCGGACGACATCTGGCTGTACTGGATGCACAGGATGGCGGGATCGCGACCGGCCAAGATCGGCGGGCGGGCGCGCATCCTGGAATGGGACGGCAGCCAGGCCGTCAGCCTGCGGTCCTTGAACCGCCCCGCCGGGGGTCAGGGCGGCAATGACCGGGCCATCGCCGCCCTGCTGGAGCATTACGGCTGGCCCGGCTGAGGCCGGGCCGCCGCGTCAGGCCGGGTCCTTGGCGTAGCGCAGATAGGGCAGCTTGATGTCCAGCGGGCCGTATTTCGCCTCGGCCGCCACGTTGTCCAGCGACAGGGCCACGATCACGTCCTGTCCCGGCACCCAGTTGGCGGGCGTGGCCAGCGGCACGCCGTCGGTCTTGCGCACGGCGTCCAGCGCCCGCAGGATTTCCGCAAAGTTGCGCCCCACCGACATCGGATAGGTCATGGTCAGGCGGACCTTCTTGTCCGGCCCGATGATGAAGACGGTGCGCACGGTCGCGGAATGGGCGGGCGTGCGACCTTCGGTCGGCAGGTAGTATTCGGCAGGCAGCATGTCATAGGCCTTGGCCACCGCCAGGTCGCTGTCGTCGATGATGGCGAAGTTGGCCGGGACGCCCGCCACCTTGCCGATGTCGGCCTTCCATTTCTGGTGATCTTCGACGCTGTCCACCGAGACGCCCAGCACCTTGGTGTTGCGCTGTTCGAACTCCGGGGCCAGCTGGGCCACGGCACCGAATTCCGTGGTGCAGACCGGGGTGAAGTCGCGCGGGTGGCTGAAGACGATCGCGTAGCTGTCGCCGATCCAGTCGTGGAAGCGGATCTGCCCCTCGGTCGAGGTGGCGGTAAAGTCTGGGGCGGTGTCGTTGATGCGCAGGGACATGGGCCGCGTCCTTTCGGTTGGTTGCGTTGCGCTCAACATAAGCCGGGTCGCGCGGATTGCCAGACCGGGCGGAATGACGGCGCGCGCTGCATTTCGCCGGACCGGGCGGGCTTGCGGTGGGCGGAACGCGGTGACAGGCTTTGCCCCGAACGATGCCAAGGAGGGCGAGATGACCGATCTGCTGGACAAGCGCGAATTCTATATCGACGGGGCCTGGGTCGCGCCTGCGGCGGCCCGCGACCTGGAGGTGATCGACCCCTCGACCGAGGAGCCGGTGGCGGTGATCTCGCTGGGCGGGCAGGAGGACACGGACCGGGCGGTGGCGGCGGCCAAGCGCGCCTTTCCGGCCTGGGCCGCCACGCCCCCGGCCGAGCGCCTGGCGGTGGTCGAGAAGGTCCTTGAGATCTATCAGCGTCGCGCCCCCGACATGGCCTGGGCGATCAGCC
Organism: Paracoccus saliphilus; assembly: GCA_003255745.1. GTDB lineage: Bacteria > Pseudomonadota > Alphaproteobacteria > Rhodobacterales > Rhodobacteraceae > Paracoccus > Paracoccus saliphilus_A. The sequence continues at coordinate 99,557 of KZ836026.1, read as the reverse complement.
ACGAGATGGGCGCCCCGCAGGACATGTCGCTGGACGACCAGGTCGATGCCGGGGCCTATCACACCAAGAACTTCATCACCGCCTTCAGGGACTTCCGGTTCATCCGCCCGCTAGGGGAACACGCGCCCACTAGCATGGTCGCCTGGGAGCCGGTCGGCGTTGTGGGCCTGATCACGCCCTGGAACTGGCCGATGAACCAGGTGACGCTGAAGGTGATCCCGGCGCTGCTGGCGGGGGACACCTGCGTTCTGAAGCCGTCCGAGATCGCGCCGCTGTCGTCGATGCTGTTCGCCGAGATCCTGCACGAGGCGGGGGTGCCGGCGGGCGTCTTCAACCTGGTCAACGGCGACGGGGCCGGGGTCGGCAGCCAGCTGTCGGTGCATCCCGATGTCGAGATGATCAGCTTTACCGGCTCGACCCGCGCAGGGATAGCGATCAGCAAGGCCGCGGCCGACAGCCTGAAGAAGGTCTGCCTGGAGCTGGGTGGCAAGGGCGCGAACATCGTCTTTGCGGATGCCGACGACAAGGCGGTCGTGCGCGGCGCGCGGCACTGTTTTTACAACAGCGGCCAGTCCTGCAACGCGCCGACGCGGATGCTGGTCGAACGCGCGGCCTATGACCGCGCGGTCGAGGTGGCGGCGAAGGTGGCGCAGGAGACTGCGGTTGCCAGCGCCCACCAGCCCGGCAAGCATATCGGCCCGGTGGTCAGCCGTCCGCAGTGGGAGAAGATCCAAGGCCTGATCCAGGCCGGCATCGACGAGGGCGCGCGCCTGGTCGCGGGCGGCACGGGCCTGCCCGAAGGCGTGAACCGCGGTTACTTCGTGCGGCCCACGGTCTTTGCGGATGTCACCAACGACATGACCATCGCCCGGCAGGAGGTCTTTGGCCCGGTCCTAACGATCATCCCCTTCGACAGCGAGGAGGAGGCGGTGGCGATCGCCAATGACACGCCATATGGGCTGACGAACTATGTCCAGAGCCAGAACGGCGCGCGGCGCAACCGCGTGGCGCGGCAGCTGCGTTCTGGCATGGTCGAGATGAACGGCATATCGCGCGGGGCCGGTTCGGCCTTTGGTGGAGTGAAGATGTCGGGCCGTGCGCGCGAGGGCGGCGTCATGGGGCTGGAGGAATTCATGGACAGCAAGGCAATCAGCGGGTGGGACGTTGACGCCTGAATGTCGATCCCTTTGCGTCCCGCGACGTGCCGGGGGGACTTCCCGTCCCCCCGGACCCCCCTGCGGGGGCGGACTGGGGCCGTGGTCCATAAGGGGGCGGACCGGCCAGCGCCTTAAGGTTGATGGGGCGTGCCTCCGGGGCGATGCCCCGCGCGAAAGCCGGCCCCCTCGATGGGGGGCGGGTTTCGCTGCTGTTCGGGATGCGGGCGGGACGGCGGTCAGCCGATCTCGGCCAGGAAGATGTAGCCCGCGCCGTAGATCGTCTTGATCAGACGGGGGTTCTTGGGGTCCTCGCCCAGCTTGGTGCGCAGGCGCGAGATGCGCACGTCCATGGCGCGGTCAAAGCTTTCGCCGGCCGCGCCGCCCAGGGTTTCCAGCATCTGCGCGCGGGTGATCAGGCGGCGAGGATTGTCGGTGAACATGCGCAAAACCTCGGCCTCGGCATGGCTCAGCGGGGTTTCGGCGCCGTCGGGCGCGGTCAGCAGGTAGCGGTCGAAATCGGCCGTCCAGCCGGCAAAGCGCAGGGTCTGGGCGCGGCTGGCGGCGCCTTGGACCGGGCGGCGCAGGCGGGCGCGGATGCGTGCCACGACCTCGGCCGGCTCAAAGGGCTTGATGATGTAATCGTCGGCTCCCAGTTCCAGCCCCGTCACCCGGTCCTGCACCTGGGCGCGGCCCGAAATGATGATGATCGCGGCACCCGATTCGGTGGCCAGCCGGTGCACCAGCGCCAGCCCGTCGCGGTCAGGCAGACCCAGGTCGATCAGGCAGGCGTCCGGAGTCATGCGACGCAGGGCCGCCTCGAATTCCGTGGCACGGCCGAAGCACTGGGTCCGAAAGCCTGCCTGTTCCAGCGCCGACGACAGCAGGCGGCGGATTTCGGGTTCGTCGTCCAGGATGGCGATCAGCTGAGCTTCGGTCACGGGATGTCCTTATCTGGCTTCGGCCAGGGTGGCCGCCAGGCGGGCGGCGGTGAAGGGCTTGGTCAGCACCGGTCCCGCCGCGCGGGCGCGCAGCGGCGCGCCGGGCGGCAGCGAGGTCATCAGGATCACCGGCAGGGGCGCGTCCAAGTCCAGGCCCAGCCCGTCGCCCAGCTGGATGTCCGACAGGATCACCGTCAGGCCGGGCAGATCGGCCAGGGCGCGGGCCTCGGATAGGCTGGCGGCCTCGATCACCGCATGGCCAAGGCCTGTCAGCATGTCGCGCACCTGGGCGCGGATCAGGTCGTCATCCTCGACCAGCAGCACCATCTGCCGCGCGACCGGCCGCCAGGGCAGGCGCAGCGTCACCTGCGCGCCGCCCGAATGATTTTCCAGCCGCAGCGTGCCGTCGACCAGCTTCGTCAGGTCATAGACCATGGCCAGGCCCAAGCCCGAACCTTGGCCCTTTTTCGTGGTGAAGAAGGGCTCGGTCGCGCGGGTCAGCGCCTCGGGCGAGAAACCGGGGCCGGTGTCGCGCACGACCAGTTCCAGCCAGTCGCCGCTGCGAGCGGCCGACAGGGTGATGCGGCCGGGCGGGCGGATCGCGGCATTGGCGTTCAGGATCAGGTTCAGCAGCGAATCCTGCAACGCGCCGGGGTCCAGCAGCAGGGCCGGTGGCAAGGGCTGTACCTGAAGGTCCAGCGTCACGCCTTCGGACAGCGAGGGGCGCGAGAGAGTCGCAAGGTCTGCCAGTAGCGCGCCCAGGTCCGTGGGTTCCAGCGAGGGTTCGCGCGGCGCGCTGATCCGCGCCAGCCGGTCCAGAAGCGCGGCGCCGCGCCGGGCGGCGGCCAAGGTCGCCTGCACGTCCTCGGATGCGGCGGCGGGCAGTTCCCCGGCCTCGATCCGCGACGCCAGGCGTGCCTGCAGGCCCAGGATGATGGTCAGAAGGTTGCCGAAGTCATGCGCCATCCCCGAGGTCAGCTGCGCGGCCAGGCTGCGCTTGCCGGCATGGACCAGCGCCTCGCGCGCCTGCACCTCGGCCGAGACGTCGGTCGAGAGGATATAGGCGCCTTGCCCCTCGCGATCGGGGGTCAGGGCGATGCGGATGCGCCGCCCCGAGGTCGGGTGGGTGATCTCGAACACCTGCGGATCGCCCGCCAGCGCGCGCGCCATGTAGGGTTGCAGCGTGGCGCAGGTCGCGGGGCCAAGCGCCTGTTCCAGCGTCAGGCCGACGATCTGGCCCGCCGCGCCCGGAAAGATCGAGGGCAGGCGGCGGTTCGAGAAAGTGTAGCGGAACTGCGCGTCCATATGGGCGATATGGGCGGGCACCATCTCGGTCACCTGGCGGGTGCGCGCCTCGGTCCGGGTCAGGATGCGCTGCGCCTCGGAGAGGGCGGCGTTGGTGGCGGCCAGCTGGCGGTTGGCGGCGGCCAGCCGTTCCGCGTTCAGCAGCACCTGTTCGGACAGCTCCTCCGACCGGGCGCGCAGCAGCGCCTCCTGCTGCTTAGCGTCGGTGATGTCGGTATAGACGGTGACCCATCCCCCTTGGGTCAGCGGCGCCCCTTCGACCGTAATCCAGCGGCCGTCGGCGCGCTGGCGCTCGAAGTAATGCGGCTGAAAGGTGCGGGCCTGTGCCACCCGCAGGGCGACGGCCGCTTCGGGATCGTCCTGGGGTCCATATTCGCCGCGCAGCACCAGAAAGCGGATCGTGTCCTCGAATTCGGCGCCCGGCAGGGTCAGCCCCTCGGGCAGGTCGAACATTGTCTGGTACTGGCGATTGGCCACCGCCAGCCGCAGGTCGGCGTCAAAGATGGACAGGGCCTGGCCGATCAGGTTCAGCCCCGAGCGTGTCAGGTCTGCGCGGATCTCGGCCGGGGTCAGCGGCCCCGTCTCGAGTGCGGGTCGGTCCATTGGTTCTCCTCCGGCGACAGGCCTAGCACCCGGTCGCAATTTGCGGAAGCGTTGTAACATTTTGTTGGATTCCCGAAAAACTGCCGCAAGGATTGGCACCAATGGTAAAGCAGCCAACAGGGCGAGGAGGTCCTGGTGGCAGATCGCGCAATGCGCCATGGAACCTGGGGAGGAGACATGACGGACCAGCAGACGCCCGTGGGCGAATTGCAATCCATTCCTGCGCTGCTGGCGCGAAATGTCGCACGTTTCGGCCAGCGGCCCGCCTATCGGGAAAAGGAATACGGGATCTGGCAAAGCTGGACCTGGGCCGAGGCCGCGGAGGAGATCCGGGCGCTGGCGCTGGGCCTTCTGGCGCTGGGGCTGAAGCCGGGCGAGCATGTGGCGATCATCGGGCGCAACCGCCCCGCGCATTACTGGAGCATGATGGCCGCGCAGATGTGCGGCGCGGTGCCGGTGCCGCTGTACCAAGACGCCGTGGCCGAGGAGATGGCCTATGTGCTGGGTCATTGTGGGGCGCGGTTTGTCATCTGCGGCGACCAGGAGCAGGTCGACAAGGTCCTGGAGGTCGGCCAGACCGTCGAGGGGGCCGAGCAGATCATCTATACCGACAAGCGCGGAATGCGGAAATACGACCATTCCCACATGAACGCCCTGGCCGACGTGCAGGCCGAGGGTCGCGCCGCCGCGCAGCGCCTGGGGCCGCAGCTGGACGCGCTGATCGCGGGGCTGGATTACGACAGCACCTGCGTGATGCTGTACACCAGCGGCACCACCGGCAAGCCCAAGGGCGTGGTCCTGTCCAACCGCAACATCATCGAGACGGCGAAGAACACGGCCGAGTTCGACCGGCTGGACCACCGCGAGGAGATCGTGGCCTATCTGCCAATGGCCTGGGTGGGCGACTTCATCTTTTCGATGGGGCAGGCGGTCTGGTCCGGTTTCACCGTGAACTGCCCCGAGGGCGCGCATACGATGATGACCGACATGCGCGAGATCGGGCCGACGTATTTCTTTGCCCCGCCGCGCGTCTTCGAGGGGCAGCTGACCTCGGTGATGATCCGCATGGAGGATGCCGGCCGCGTCAAGCGCTGGCTGTTCCGCCGCGGCATGGAGATCGCGCGCCGCGCCGGTCCCGCACTGCTGGATGGCAAGTCCGTGCCCCTGGGCGACCGGCTGGCCTACGGCCTGGGGCGGATCTTTGTCTTTGGGCCGCTGAAGAACACGCTGGGCCTGTCGCGGGTGCGCGTGGGCTATACCGCCGGCGAGGCGATCGGGCCCGAGATCTTTGATTTCTACCGCAGCCTGGGCATCAACCTGAAGCAGCTTTATGGCCAGACCGAGGCCTCGGTCTTCATCACCCAGCAGCCCGACGGGCAGGTGCGGTCCGACACGGTGGGTGTGCCCAGCCCCGGCGTCGAGGTCCGCATCGGCGAGAACGGCGAGGTCTATTACCGCAGCCCCGGCACTTTCGTCGAATATTTCAAGAACGCCGACAGCACCGCCTCGACCAAGGATGCGCAGGGTTGGGTGGCCACGGGCGATGCCGGCTTTTTCGAGGAGGCCACCGGGCACCTCCGCATCATCGACCGTGCCAAGGACGTGGGCCGCATGGCCGACGGGTCAATGTTCGCGCCCAAATATGTCGAGAACAAGCTGAAGTTCTATCCCAACATCCTGGAAGCCGTCGTGATCGGCAACGGCCGCGAATATTGCACCGCGATGATCAACATCGACCTGTCGGCGGTGGGCAACTGGGCCGAGCGCAACAACATCTCCTATGGCAGCTACCAAGAACTGGCCGCCCATCCGCAGGTCTATGCGACGGTCCGCGCCCATGTCGAGGAGGTCAACCGATCGGTCGCCGAGGACCCGATGCTGGCCGGCTGCCAGGTCCACCGTTTCCTGGTGCTGCACAAGGAGCTGGACCCCGACGACGGAGAGATGACCCGCACCCGTAAGGTTCGCCGCGCCGTCATCAACGAAAAGTTCGCCGACCTGGTGGGCGCGCTCTATGACGGGTCCTCCAGCATCTACACCGAGACCGAGGTCACCTACGAGGACGGCCGCAAGGGCAGCATCAAGGCGACGCTGCGGATCGAGGATGTGCCGGTCTTTGGCCAGACCGCCCAGCAGAAGGTGGCAGCCGAATGAACCAGATGAGCACCGAAGGCTATGTCACCGCGGACGGGCGCCAGATCGGCGGCGTGCTGATGGAGATGAAGAACATCACCCTTCGTTTCGGCGGCGTGGTGGCGATCAAGGACATCAGCTTCGACATCCGCCAGGGCGAGATCCGGGCGATCATCGGCCCCAACGGCGCCGGCAAGTCGTCCATGCTGAACGTCATCTCGGGCTTCTACCACCCGCAGGAGGGAGAGGTCTGGTTCAAGGGCTATCGCCGCGGGCCGATGAAGCCCTATCAGGTGGCCCGACTGGGCATCGCGCGGACCTTCCAGAACATCGCGCTGTTCGACGGCATGTCGGTCCTGGACAACATCATGACCGGCCGGCTGAACCGGATGAAGGCGGGCTTTCTGTCCCAGGCCCTCTGGTGGGGCGCGGCCGAGCGCGAAGAGAACGAGAACCGCGAGGCCGTCGAGAAGATCATCGACTTCCTCGAGATCCAGAACATCCGCAAGACCCCGGTGGGCCGTCTGCCCTATGGCCTGAAGAAGCGGGTGGAGCTGGCCCGCGCCCTGGCTGCCGAGCCGCAGCTGCTGCTGCTGGACGAGCCCATGGCCGGCATGAATGTCGAGGAAAAAGAGGACATGTCCCGCTTCATCCTGTCGGTGAACGACGAGTTCGGCACCACGATCTGCCTGATCGAGCATGACATGGGCGTGGTGATGGACCTGTCGGACCGGGTGGTGGTGATGGATTACGGCAAGAAGATCGGCGACGGCACACCAGCCGAGGTGCGCGCCAACCAGGAGGTGATCGATGCCTATCTGGGGGTGGCCCATGATTGATCGCGCAAACGAGAGAACCCACTGATGGACCAGTTTATCTTTGCCGCCGAAGTGGTGCTGAACGGGCTGATGACGGGCGTGATGTACGCGCTGGTGGCCCTGGGCTTCGTGCTGATCTTCAAGGCCTCGGGTGTCTTCAACTATGCCCAAGGGGTGCTGGCGCTGTTTGCCGCGCTGACCCTGGTGGGAATCCAGAACGGCCAGGTGCCCTTCGCGCATCTGATCAACGCGGCCCTGGGCACGCAGCTGCACCATTTCGGCTGGACCGTTCCGTCGGTCATGGCCATCGCGCTGACTGCATTGGTGATGGTGGGCCTGGCCTTCCTGATCGAAAAACTGGTCCTGCAGCACCTGGTCGGGCAAGAGCCGATCATCCTCTTCATGGCCACGATCGGCCTGGCCTATTTCTTGGAAGGCCTGGGAGACGTGATGTGGGGCGCCGACATCAAGACGCTGGACGTGGGGCTGCCGCAGGGTATCTCGGACAGCATCGAAACGATGACGGACGCCTGGTTCGGCTACGGCTTCTTCATCGACCGCCTGGACATCTGGGCGACCGTCATCGCGGCGCTGCTGGTCGCGGCGCTGGTGGCCTTCGCCCAGTACACCAAGCAGGGCCGCGCAATGCGGGCCGTGGCCGACGATCACCAGGCGGCGTTGTCGGTGGGCATCTCGCTGCGCTTCATCTGGGTAATGGTCTGGTCGATCGCGGGCTTCGTGGCGCTGGTCGCGGGCATCATGTGGGGCACGAAATCGGGCGTGCAGTTCAGCCTCTCGCTGATCGCGCTCAAGGCGCTGCCGGTGCTGATGCTGGGCGGCTTCACCTCGATCCCGGGCGCCATCGTCGGCGGGCTGATCATCGGCGTGGGCGAAAAGCTGTTCGAATTCACCGTGGGCCCGATGGTCGGCGGCGCGACCGAGAACTGGTTCGCCTATGTCCTTGCCCTGCTGTTCCTGGTCTTCCGACCCCAGGGCCTCTTCGGCGAACGCATCATCGAACGGGTGTGACCATGCCGCTTCTTCGTTGCACAAATACCCCGGGGGTGCGGGGGCTGGCCCCCGCTGACCGCGCTGAAAGGAACATCCGATGATCTATCGTGAGGCCGGTGACTTCAAGACCAGCTACCGTGACGACAGCCAGACCTTTCCGATCCGGCTTGACCGCTGGGGCTATTACGCGGTGCTGGCGGTGGCCTTCGGGATCGTCCCCTTTGTCATCAACGACTATTGGGCGAACGCGGTCCTGGTGCCCTTCCTGATCTACGCGATCGCGGCCTTGGGGCTGAACATCCTGACCGGTTATGCGGGGCAGGTCAGCCTGGGAACGGGCGGCTTCATGGCGGTGGGCGCCTATGCCGTCTACAAGCTGATGACATCCTTCCCCGAGGTGAACGTGGTCATCCACATCCTGCTGGCCGGCGGCATCACCGCCATCGTCGGCTTGCTGTTCGGCCTGCCCAGCCTGCGCATCAAGGGCTTCTACCTGGCCGTGGCGACGCTGGCCGCGCAGTTCTTCCTGGTTTGGCTCTTCAACAAGGTGCCGTGGTTCTACAACTATTCGGCTTCGGGCCAGATCACCGCGCCCACACGCACGGTGCTGGATCATGCGGTCACTGGCCCCGCCGCCAGCGCGCCGGCGAAATACCTGGTCTGCCTGTGCTTTGCCTTTGTGCTGGCCTGGGTGGCGCGCAACCTGACGCGCGGCACGCTGGGGCGCAAGTGGATGGCGATCCGCGACATGGACATCGCGGCCGAGATCATCGGCGTCGATCCGCTGCGCGCCAAGCTGTCGGCCTTTGCCGTCAGCAGCTTCTTCGTGGGCATCGCCGGGGCGCTGTTGTTCGCGGTCTACCTGGGCGCGGCCGAGGTGGGCGAGGCCTTCGGCATCAACAAGAGCTTCCTGGTTCTCTTCATGATCATCATCGGCGGTCTGGGCAGCATCTTCGGCAGCTTCGCGGGCGCGGCGTTCCTGGTCCTGCTGCCGGTGCTGCTGAAGAACCTGCTGGTCGGCAGCCTCGGCTGGCCCACTGACCTGGCCGCCCATATCGAGCTGATGATCGTGGGCGCGCTGATCGTGCTGTTCCTGATCGTCGAGCCGCACGGCCTGGCGCGGCTCTGGACGCTGACCAAGGAAAAGCTGCGGCTATGGCCGTTCCCGCACTGAGTTCACTGCAAGAACCGGGCAACCGGCGCAACATCTCTGGGAGGAGACCCTGCATGAAACTGACATTCCCCGCCCTGGTCGCGGCCGCCGTCATGGCTGCCGCACCCGCAATGGCCGACCTGGTCGTGCCGAACATGTCCTACCGGACCGGCCCCTATGCGGCCAACGGCATCCCCTATGCGGACGGGTTCGCCGATTACTTCACGCTGCTGAACGAGCGTGACGGCGGCATCGGCGGCCAGCTGATCCAGGTCCCCGAATGCGAGACGGCCTACAACACCGAAAAGGGCGTCGAATGCTACGAGGCGCTGAAGTCCCAGAACCCGCTGGTGCTGAACCCGCTGTCCACAGGCATCACCTATCAGCTGATCCCGAAGATCGGCGTGGACGGCATCCCGCTCTACACGCCCGGCTATGGCCGAACCTCAGCCAAGGACGGCTCGGTCTTTGAATGGGTGTTCAACGCGCCTGCGAACTACTGGGACGGCGCCTCGGTCGCGGTCAAGCACATCCTGGACCAGGAGGGCGGCGATCTGTCGGGCAAGAAGATCGCGCTGGTCTATCACAACAGCGCCTATGGCAAGGAGCCGATCCGCACGCTGGAGGAGTTGTCGGAAAAGCACGGCTTCGAGCTAACCTTGCTGCCGGTCGATGCACCGGGCCAGGAGCAGAAGTCGCAATGGCTGCAGATCCGCCGCGAAAAGCCCGACTACGTCATCATGTATGCCTGGGGCGTGATGAACCAGGTAGCCCTGCAGGAGGCCGTGAACATCCGCTTCCCGATGGACAAGTTCATCGGCATCTGGTGGTCGGGATCGGAGAACGACGTGCGCCCGGCGGGTGCAGGGGCCGACGGCTACAAGGCCCTGACCTTCCACGGCGTCGGCCAGGACTATCCGCTGTATGAGGACCTCAAGACGCATGTCTATGACGCCGGCAAGGCGGCGGGTGCGGGCGACCAGACGGGAACGGTGCTGTATTCGCGCGGCGCCTATGCGGCCCTTGTGATCGCCGAGGCGATCCGCAAGGCGCAGGAACTGGCCGGCACCTCCGAGATCACCGCGGCCCAGATGCGCGACGGTTTCGAGGCGCTGGAGATCACCGCCGAACGCATGGAAGAGCTGGGCCTGCCCGATTTCGGCCAGCCGATCAGCCTGTCCTGCGAGAACCACGGCGGCGACGGCCTGGCGCGCATCCAGCAATGGAACGCGTCGGAGGGCAAGTGGAACCTGATCACCGATTTCATCGAGCCGGACGCCGAGATCCTTGATCCGCTGATCAAGGCCGACAGCGCCGCCTATGCCCAGGAAGCCGGCCTGACGCCGCGCTGCAACTGATGATCAAGGCCGGCGGCGGGTGTTCCGCCGCCGGTCCGTGAAACCAGGGGGGACGCCCATGTTCGATGCCGAGAACCGCGAGACGCTGCTGGACGTCAACAATATCGAGGTGATCTACAACCACGTGATCCTGGTCCTGAAGGGCGTCAGCCTGACCGTGCCCAAGGGCGGCATCACCGCGCTGCTGGGGGGCAACGGGGCGGGCAAGACGACGACGCTGAAGGCCATCTCGAACCTGCTGGCTAGCGAGCGGGGCGAGGTGACCAAGGGCAGCATCACCTATCGCGGAGAGAACGTGGCCGGGTCGAACCCTGCGGCGCTGGTCAGCCGCGGCATCATCCAGGTGATGGAGGGCCGCCACTGCTTTGAGCATCTGACGGTCGAGGAGAACCTGCTGACCGGCGCTTATACCCGCCGCGACGGGCAGGCCGCGATCAAGCGCGACCTGGAGATGGTCTATGATTACTTCCCGCGCCTGCGCGAGCGGCGCAAAAGCCAGGCGGGCTATACCTCGGGCGGCGAACAGCAGATGACCGCGATGGGCCGCGCGCTGATGTCGCGCCCCGAGATGATCCTGCTGGACGAACCGTCGATGGGCCTGGCCCCGCAGCTGGTCGAGCAGATCTTCCAGATCGTGAAGGCCGTGAACGAGGGCGAGGGCGTGACCTTTCTTCTGGCAGAGCAGAACACCAACGTCGCGCTGCGATACGCACATCAGGGCTATATCCTGGAAAACGGTCGCGTCGTGATGGAGGGGCCGGCCGCGCAGCTGCGCGAGAATCCGGACGTCAAGGAATTCTACTTGGGCATGTCGGACGAGGGGCGAAAGTCGTTCCGCGACGTGCGCAGCTATCGCCGGCGCAAGCGCTGGCTGGCCTGAGGAAGGTATCATGGCACATTACGACGACTTGGAAACCCGTGACCCCGCCGCACGGGACAAGGCGCTGGCATCCGCCTTGCCGGCCGCACTTACCCGTGCCCGGACCGCCCCGGCGCTGGCCCGGCTGCTGCGCGACGTGGACCCGGCGAAAGTGACCGACCGCGCCGCCCTGGCCCGACTGCCGGTGATCCGCAAGGCCGAGCTGTCCGAGGCGCAGCGAAAATCTCCGCCCTTTGGCGGCTATACCACCCGCCTGGCGACCGAGTTCGACCATGTCTTTCAAAGCCCCGGCCCGATCTACGAACCCGGGCGCCGCGACGGCGACTGGTGGCGCTTGGGGCGGTTCCTGCATGCTTCGGGCGTGGGGCGGGGGGATATCGTGCAGAACTGCTTCGGCTATCACCTCACGCCTGCCGGGATGATGTTCGAATCAGGGGCGCGGGCAGTTGATGCCGCCGTGCTGCCAGCTGGCACCGGCCAGACCGAGTTGCAGGTCCGTGCCGCCGTCGATATCGGCACGACCTGCTATGCGGGCACGCCGGATTTCCTGAAGGTGATCCTGGACCGCGCCGATGAGATGGGCGAACGACTGGGCTTTACCAAGGCAGTGGTCGGTGGGGGCGCGCTGTTTCCGTCGCTGCGCCAGCTTTACGCCGACCGGGGGATTGTCACGCGGCAATGCTATGCGACCGCCGATCTGGGCAACATCGCCTATGAAAGCGATGCGCTGGAGGGAATGATTGTGGACGAGGGCGTGATCGTCGAAATCGTCCGCCCCGGCACTGGCGCCCCGGTCCCCGAGGGCGAGGTGGGCGAGGTGCTGGTGACCACGCTGAACCCCGACTATCCGCTTGTGCGTTTCGCGACCGGCGACCTGTCGGCCGTCCTGCCCGGCGCAAGCCCCTGCGGCCGCACCAACATGCGCATCAGGGGCTGGATGGGGCGGGCCGACCAGACCACCAAGATCAAGGGCATGTTCGTGCGCCCCGAGCAGGTCGCGGCGCTGGTGTCGCGCCATCCCGACGTGGCGCGGGCGCGGGTCATTGCCGACCGCCAGGGCGAGATGGACGTGATGACCGTGCAACTGGAGACAGCTTCGGGCGATAACGGGATCTATCTGGCGTCCGTCATGGACACGCTGAAGCTGAAGGGCGAGGTGCAGCTGGTGCCCGTCGGCAGCCTGCCCAATGACGGCAAGGTCATCGAGGACCGCCGCAGCTATGACTGATCGCGAAAGTGCACGGAATGCAGTGCATTTGATCGGTTAACTTGTCTGTAACCACGCCCGGAGCGACAGTGAGGCCTGACTGGACAACGGGGTATCACCATGGCTGCGGGCAAGGGCTCTGATCGGCCTTCGATCATCATCAGGCGGGTCGAGGGCGCAAGCGAAGGCGGCCATCACGGCGGCGCCTGGAAGGTCGCCTATGCGGATTTCGTGACCGCGATGATGGCCTTCTTCCTGTTGATGTGGCTCTTGAGCGCCACGAACGAGGAGCAGCGCAGCGGGCTGGCGCAATATTTCGCGCCGACGATGGTGCGCACGCCCGGTTCGGGCAGCGGGGTGTCCGGCGACGGTGTCGAGGAGGGCATCCGGCATGCAATCGAAGCGCCCTTGCCCGACAGCGACAAGGCCGGCGACTTCGACCAGGTCGCCAAGGCGATTCAGGACAGTCTGACCGGCACGGGCGCGGAATCGATGCAGCTGACCAACCTTCTGAAACATGTGGTGACCCGCATGACCGACGAAGGGCTGGTGATCGAGTTGAACGACCTGACTGACGCCCCACTGTTCGTTGAGGACACGGCCCAGCCCCAGCCCGCCTTGACCGAACTGGCGGGCATCATCGCGCGCGTGATCGGCCACGTCCGTAACGGAGTGGCAATCGCGGGGCATGTGCGCGCCTATCCCGAAACGCTGGTGACATCCCCGGTCTGGGCGCTGTCTGACGCAAGGGCGCACACGCTGCGCAACCTGCTGGAACGGGCGGATCTGGACGCCGGCCGCGTGCAGCGCGTCAGCGGCCATGCCGACCGCAAGAACCGCCACAACAACCCGATGGACCCGCGCAACAACCGGATTGAGCTGATTTTACTGAGGTAGCGGGCGGAATTAGCCTTATCTTAAGTTCTCTCGCCCAGGGTGACGGACAAGACTGAATCACAAGGGTATCTGTCCATGTCCATTTCCTCGGCGATGAATGCCGGCGTTGCCGGCCTGGCGGCAAATTCCTCGCGCCTCGGCACGATCTCGGACAATATCGCGAACGCCTCGACCTTCGGCTACAAGCGGGCTGAAACCGAGTTCAACTCGATGGTCGTCAGCAGTGGGGCGGGACTTTACACGGCGGGCGGGGTGCGTGCCTCGACGCAGCGCGCGATCGCGCAGGAGGGGGCGATCGTCACCACCTCGAACCCGCTGGACCTGGCCATGACCGGAAGCGGGATGCTGCCTGTGACGCCCCTCAACGATGTGGCAAACGGGGGGCAGCCTTCGCTGCTGATGACGCGCACGGGTTCATTCCGGGCAGACGCGCAGGGCATCCTGCGCACCGAAAGCGGTCTTGTGCTGATGGGCTGGCCCACCGATGCCGAAGGGGCCACGGCACTGGTATCGCGCGACACCAGCAGCGCCCTTCAGCCCATCCGGATCGAGACGAGCCGACCCGTCAGCGACCCCACCACGCAGATCTCTCTGGGCGCCAACCTGCCGGCCACGGACACGCTGCCCGGGGCCAGCGGTGCGCCGCTGCCGCTGCGGATCGAGTATTTCGGCAATCTGGGGACTTCCGAATCGCTCGACATCACCTTCACCCCGGACACCAGCGACCCGAACGGCATGTCAAACACCTGGCTGGTCGAGATCCGCGACTCTGCCTCGGCCAATGCGATGATCTCTTCCATGCAGATCAGCTTTGACGACAGCCAGGGGGCGGGGGGCGGCATCGCCACCGTCACCCCTCTGACCGGCGACCCCTATGATCCCGTTACGGGCTCGATCCCGCTGGACGTGGGGGGCGGCGACATGCAGCTGTTCATCGGCACGCCGGGCGGCGCGACAGGGCTGAAGCAACTGGCGGCCAGCTTCGCACCGTCAAACATAACCAAGAACGGCTCTCCGGTGGGGCAGCTGGTCACGGTTGAGGTCGATGCCCAAGGCCACCTCAAGGCGACCTATGACACGGGCTTCGTCAAGACGCTGTACAAGATCCCGGTCGTTGACGTTCCCAATCCCAATGGTCTCGAACCCGTCGAGGGTCAGGCCTTCAAGACCTCGACCAAATCGGGCGCCTTCTTCCTGTGGGATGCCGGCGACGGCCCCACGGGCGCCATCGCTGGTTATGCCCGCGAGGCATCGACCACCGATGTCGCGCAGGAGCTGACCCACCTGATCACCACCCAGCGGGCCTATTCGTCGAACGCGAAGATCATCCAGACCGTCGACGAGATGCTGCAGGAAACCACCAACATCAAGCGCTGACGCCATCGCCGCCAGGGAGGACGTGAATGAGCATTGCCAAGGCGATCACAAATGCGATGTCGGGACTGACCGCCACCGCCCGCGGCACCGAGACGGTGGCCGCAAATCTGGCCAACGTGATGACGCCGGGTTATGCCCGCCGGGAGGTGGTGGTTGCGTCGCAGTCCGTGGGGGGCGGGGTGCGCATCGACGGCCTCGCGCGGATCGTCAATGCCAGCCTGCTGTCCGAATCGCGCCTGTCCGCCTCATCACTGGGCGAGGCGACCACGCGGAACGCCTTCCTGACGCGGATGGAAGGGGTGATCGGTCTTCCCGGCAGCGGTGAAGCGCTCAGCACCGCCCTGACCGGGTTTCGAACCGCGCTTGGCGCTGCTGCCGTCCGTCCGGATGACGAGATTCGCCTGGCGCAAGTGGTGGCCGGTGCGGCTGCATTGGCGGGCCGGCTGAATGCCGCCTCGGAGGCGGTGCAGGCGGCACGGGGCGTGGCGCAGCAGGACATTGCTTCGGATGTCGCGGTGCTGAACGCATCGCTGGAGCGCGTGGCCTATCTGAATGCCCGTATCTCGATCCTGGATGCGGATGGAAAGGATGCCACACCCCTGATCGACGAACGGCAGCAGGTCATCGATCGTATTGCAGGCATCGTTCCCGTGCAGGAGGTCCAGCGCGAGGCCGGGAAGGTGGCGCTGTTCACCTCCGAAGGCGGGGTGCTTCTGGATGGAAGCCTGCCCGCCCGAATGGGCTTTCAGGGTGCGCCGCATGTGACAGCCGATCAGACGCTGGGCGCGCCGCTGCAGCTGCTGACGCTGAATGGCGCACCGTTGTCGGCGGGGCAGATGAGGTTGTTTGCGGGCGGCTCGCTGGCGGCGAACTTCGCCATCCGCGATAAGCTTGCCCCGGCGTTGCAGGCTGAACTGGACGCAATGGCTTTCGATCTGCACCAGCGCTTGGCGGATCCCGGCGTCGATCCCAGTCTTGCGGCCACGGATGCAGGGTTGTTCACTGATCGTGGCGCGCGTGCGACTGCGGCCGACCTGCCGGGCTTGGCCGGACGGCTGGTCGTGAATGCGGCCGCCGACCCTGCACAAGGGGGCGCGCTTTGGCGCATCCGCGCAGGGCTGCAGGCGTCTTCGCCCGACCCTGTCGGCCAGACGGCGGTGCTGAACGGGCTGCTGGACGCGCTGGAGGCCGTCCGGCCTCCCCAGCCCGGCAGCGGGTTCGAAGGCAACGGCACGATGGCCAACCGCTTCGGGACTGTCGAAGCGCGGGTGTCTGCGCGGCGGGTCGAGGGACAGGCAGACCTTGCGGTGCGCAGCACCCGCCATTCCACGATCACCTCCAGCCTGATGGCTGGCGGTGTGGACAGCGATGCAGAGATGCAGCGCCTGCTGCAATACGAGCAGGCTTATGCCGCCAATGCCCGCGTGCTGCGCGCCGTGGATGAGATGATCAACCAGATCCTGAGGATGTGACCCATGAGCGTGAACAGTATCGGCGACCAAGCCCGCGCCTTTGCGCTGCATGTCGCCTCGAACCGGCTCAAGACGACGCTGACGACCCTGACCAAGGAAGTCTCCTCGGGCGAGGTCGCCGATCTGGGCATGCGCCTGCAAGGCAATACCAGGGCGCTAAACGAGATTGAAGGCCGCCTGGGCACGACCCGGCAACTGCAGCGCAACGGAGCCGAGGCTGCCAACCAGTTGCAGGGGGTGCAGGATCTGTTTGACGCGGTGCGGGTGACCATCGGCGGGTTGGGCATTGCATTGGCCAGTGATCCCTTTGCCGGGGCCGGCGTCGATTTGGGCACCCGCGCGACCGAGGTCGCCCAGACTTTCGACGCCGTCATCCAGCGCCTGAACGGCACGAACAGCAATCGTTTTCTTTTGTCCGGACAGGCCAGCGATGTGGCCCCCCTGTCCGGCGGAGCCGAGATCCTGGATGCGCTGCAAGTTGCCACGACTGGACTGACAAGCGCCTCCGACGTCGCGCAGGCAATCTCGGACTGGTTCGACGCGCCGCAGGGGTCGGGCGGGTTCGTGGACGTGGCTTATCACGGGACGCTGGGCGCCGGGCAACGCATTCCGGTCGGAGAGGGGATTGCCGTGGAGATCACCACCACGGCGGCCGCGCCTGCCGTGCGAGACCTGCTGAAGGGGCTGGCGACGGCCGCAATCCTGGATCGGGGCGTGCTGGCGGGCAACCCGGTCGAGAGCCGCCAGCTGACTGTCCAAGCGGGCCGGCGCCTGATTGATGCCGACACCGCCCTTCTGGGCGAAATGGGGCGCATCGGCTTGGGGCAGCAGGTCATCGACCGCGCCCAGAGCGCAAACGCGGCGGCCTTAGACACGTTGGAACGGTCGCGTAACGACATCCGTCGGGCCGATCCCTTTGAAACCGCCGCCGCGTTGACCGAGGTGCAGACGCAGCTTGAGTCACTTTATGCGGTGACCGCGCGGCTGTCGAAACTCAAACTGGTGGATTACCTGCGGTGACACGGTTCCTTTCAGCACTGATCCTTTGGTTTTGCTGCGCGCTCGCAGCCTTGGCCGTACCTGTCCGCGTGAAGGACCTGGCCGACTTCGACGGGGTTCGGGGGAATGACCTGGTGGGCTATGGCCTGGTGGTGGGCCTTGACGGTTCGGGCGACGGGATGCGCAATGCGCCTTTCACCGAAGAAATGCTGGCGGGCCTGCTGGAGCGGCTGGGTGTGAACGTGACGGATGACGCGCTGCGCTCAAAGAACGTTGCGGCGGTGATCGTCACGGCCACGCTGCCGCCATTTGCGCGATCGGGAAGCCGGATCGATGTCAATGTGTCAGCCATCGGGGATGCCAAGAGCCTGTTGGGCGGGACGCTGGTAATGACGCCGCTGAAGGCAGCGGACGGCAACATCTATGCCGTGGCGCAGGGTTCGATCATTGCCGGGGGTGCGGCTGCCGCTGGGGATGCCGCCCGTGTGGTCGAGGGCGTGCCGACGACGGGCAGCATTCCCGTGGGTGCCCGGGTCGAACGCGAGGTCGAGTTCGATTTTGCCAGCATCGACACGATCCGGATTGCGTTGCGCAATGCCGATTTCACCACCGCCACGCGGATCGAGGACGCCATCAACAACGACTTCAACCGGCAGCTGGCCGTGACCTTGGACAGCGGCACGGTGGTAGTGAATTTTCGCGGCCTGGGGGACGTCAACCCCGCCCGCGTCGTTGGCCGGATCGAGAACCTGCTGATCGAGCCAGAAGACCGTGCCAAGGTCGTGATCGACCACAAGTCGGGCACGATCGTCGTGGGCGAGCGGGTCCGCATCTCGCGGGTGGCCGTGTCGCAGGGCAATCTGACCCTGCGGGTCAGCGAGGCGCCGGTGGTGTCTCAGCCCAACCCCTTTGCGCAGGGAGAAACCGTGACCGTGCCTCGGACGGCGGTCGAGCTGCGCCAGGAACCTGGCATAGGCTTTGCCGAAGTCGCGGGGGAAACCAACCTCAGCGATCTGGTGGACGGGCTGAACGCCTTGGGGGTACGCCCACGCGACATGATAGACATCCTGAAGTCGATCCATTCGGCGGGCGCGCTGCATGCGGACCTGATCGTGGAGTGACGCTTCAGGCGGTGCACTTGCGCAGGGCGCCGGTGGCGACTGACAGGACCAGGGCGGCGGTGCCGGCCTTGGTCTGCCGATAGAACCCGCCGCGCCGCAGTGCTGCCAAAGCCTGCGGCGGCGGGCAGTTCACCATCCGCTCCAGTTGCTGGAGGATCCGGACGTTACCGGGCGGCATCTGCGGAGCCAGTGCCGAAAGGGCCGCATGATTGGCGTGCAGCCAAGTTCCGAATTCGCCCGCCATCAGCTTGCGCAGCCGGGCGGCAAGGGCCGGCAGCGTGTCATTGCGCCCGACCTCGCTTCGGGCGTGCTGCCGGTAAAGCAGGCAAGGCTGCGGGTCATGGATCAGCGCCGCGTCGAAGGCCGCCATCAGCTGGTAGGCCCACCAGTCATGCGAAATGACGCCCGCGCGCCGGGCATGGGGTGCGCCGGCCTGCAGAAGCGCCACGGCCGCAGGGTTGAAGACCGAGGTGTTCCCCGCCATGCAAGCCTGGATCAGGGCATTGCGAAGCCCCAGGGGCCGTGTGAATCGGCGCGAGGTGGTCAGCGGGCGCAACCGGCTGTCGGTGATCACGGTCCGGGCCGCGTAATGCGCCGGACCGGAGTGAACCGCCAGCGCCGCCACGGCGCGGCTCAGCTTGTCGGGAAGCCACTGGTCGTCCTGGTCGCAGAACGCTGCCAAGGAACCTTGGGGAACCCGCTGGAGCAGCGACAGGAAATTGACCGCGGCCCCCGCCCGCGGCCCCTCCAGCAGCTGCACCCGGCCCTGATGCAGGTCCGCAAACCGCTGCACGATCGCCTGCGTCCCGTCATGGGAGCCGTCGTCCGACACGATCAGCGACCAGTCGCCGTGGCTTTGCGCCGCGATGCTGTCCAGCTGCACGTCCAGATGTTCAGCCCCTTGGTAGGTCGCCAACAGGATCACGACATGAGATGGGGGCATTTAGGCCTCGCATAGAAAACGGCACCGACTGGACGCCACGAAGGCTCCTGTCGGTGCCGGTTCTGGACCCTGCGATGCGCGAGGGCAAGCGGCCCCGCGCGGCCTTTGTCTATTGCTTGGCGATGTCCTCGATAAGGACAGCAGAGAGGGGCAGGTCGGTTGTGGCCTGCGCGGCCTTCAGCAGGTCATCGCGCAGCACCAACAGGTTGCGATCGGCGGTAAAGTTGCCGTCGAAGCCGCCGGTATTTGCATGGATCAGCAACTGTCGCAGCAAGGCATCGCGCAAGGCATGCTCCTTCTTGCGCAGCGCCTCTTGGCTGGCGCTGTCGGTCTGCAGCGTCAGCGTCAGGATCATCATGTCGCGCAGGTCGCCCTGCCGGACCAGGGGCACGAAGAACTGTGTCGGAAAGGTAAAAAACGCCATCTCGCCCGACGCATGATCGCCGCCACCGTGATTGTCGGCCGGCGCCGCGTTGTGGCCGACATCGGCTTCGGTGGCGGGGGCGGTGTCATGCCCCTCTGTGGCCTCGGCCTTGGCGACTTCGGCATCTTTTGCGGCGGGGCTGCGCAGCATGTCGCCCGCAAAGGCGCCGCCCACAAGGGCCAGAACGGGCAGGGCAACGGGGATCAGTTTCTTGATCATGGCTTCACCTCAATAGGGCAGAAGGATGTCGGCGATCTGCTGGCCATAGCGCGGCTGCTGCACATCGGTGATCTGGCCGCGTCCCCCGTAGGAGATCCGCGCCCCGGCGATCCGGTCATAGGCGATCTCGTTGTTGCGATCGATGTCGCCCGGCCGGACAAAGCCGCTGACGGTCAGTTCGCGCAGCTCGAAGTTCACGCGGACCTCCTGCGTGCCTTCGATCTGCAGCGTTCCGTTGGGCAACCGGTCGACGACCGTCGCCGCGACCCGCAGGGTCAGCTTGTCCCGCCGCGAGATGTTTCCCGACCCCTTGTAGGTCGACGAGGACGAGGCGTCCGCAAGATCGTCGAAGCTGGCGCCCTCGGGCAGCTTGCCCGCCAGGCGCTGCGGGATCCCCACCATCTGCGGGATCGAGACGCTTTCGCCCGAATTGCGGCTGCGCCCCGAGCTGTTGCTGATCTCGGCCTGGTCGTCGATCTCGATGACGACGGTGAGGATGTCGCCCCGGATGGCGGCGCGCCGGTCGCTGATCAGAGAGGACTGCGTCCCCGCCCAAAGCGAGGCCGCGGCCTCGGGACGCCCCGAATCGACGGGCAGGTCCAGGGGCGGGTTGGTCATTGCCACGAATTCCTCGGTTTCGCGCGGCGATGTCAGCTGCGGCGGCTGGCCGACATTGGCGGCACGCGCGCAGCCCGAGGCGGCAAGGGCAAGGCAGAGCAGGTGGGCGGGCTTCATCGGGTTTCCTTTCAGTTCATCACGGCCAGCGAGCCGTCGGGCATGACCTGCGCCGTCACCGTGCTGCGCGAGCCCATGTTCATCACGCGGATCATCTCGCCCGCGGCGCCGTCGGACATGGCGCGGCCCTCCGTGTCGATGCGCAACCCGCCCCGCAGAAAGGAGAGGCGGACGATCTGGTTCCGCCCAACCAGGCGCGGGGCCTGCAGCATGCTGGCATGCAGAGGGCGCCCTTCATAAAGCGTGATGCGCGTCTGCATGCCGATCGCGGCCGAGGGATCGGTCAGGCCGGGGCGGTCGGTGTCGATGACGCGCAGGTCGCCTGCGGTGATGATGCTGCCGGCGGGCAGGGTGCGCGCGGCGCCCAGACCACCCGCCAGGGCCGCCCCAGGCAGCAGCGCAAGCGCCAGGATCAGCGCCCGCATCAGCGCACCTGCGTGGTCGCGCCGAGCATCTGGTCGGCGGCGGTGATGACCTTGGCGTTCAACTCGTAGCCGCGCTGAGCCTTGATCAGCTCGGTGATCTCGCGCACCGCATCGACCGAGCTTTCCTCCAGGTAGCCCTGACGCAGGGTGCCCAGACCGTCCTGGCCGGGGGCTACCACCTGCGGGCCGCCCGAGGCCGCCGTTTCGATGAAGAGGTTCGAGCCGATGGCCTCCAGCCCCTTTTCGTTGGCAAAACCCGCCAAGGTGAACTGGCCCAGCAGCTCGGCCTCGACCCGGTCGTTGAAATAGGCAAAGACCTCGCCGCCGGCATTGATGGAAATGGCGCGGGCGTCGTTGGGAATGGTGATGTTGGGGACCAGCGGATAGCCGTCCGAGGTCACGATCAGCCCCTCCGGCGACCGCTTGAGCCCGCCGTCCCGCGTAAAGCCCGACAATCCCGAAGGCAGCGTCACCTCCAAATAGCCGTCGCCTTCGATGGCCAGGTCCAGGTCGCCGCCGGTCTGGGTCAGCGCCCCCTGCTGCAGGTTCACGCTGACGGCGGTGGGCCGTACCCCCAGGCCCAGCTGGACGCCGGCGGGGATGACCGTGCCGTCGGCGGCGGTGACGCTGCCGGGACGGGCCGCCTGCTGGTAATGCAGGTCCGCAAATTCCGCGCGGCGGGCGTTGTAGCCGGTGGAGGACATGTTGGCGAGGTTGTTCGAGATGACTTCGACGCGGGTCTGCTGCGCGCTCATGCCGGTGGCGGCGATCTGCAGGGCTCTCATGGTGGCTCCTTAGCGGGTCATGGCGGTGATCGCGCCGCGGATCCGCTGATCCTCGCGATCCAGGAAGGATTGGCCCAGCTCGTAGGCGCGCTGGACCTCGATCATGCGGGTGATCTCAAAGATCGGGTCGACGTTGGATTCCTCCAAAAAACCCTGGCGGATGCGGCCGTCCTCGACCGGCTCGGGGGCCGCGTCGATGCTGAAGGCGGTGCCGCCCTGGTGGTTCAGGGCCACGCCCTCGGGGGCGGCGAAAAGGCCGATGCGACCAAAGGGCAGGCCGTTGGCCGACAGCGTGCCGTCGGCGCCGACCGAGACGGCATTGGCCCCGGCGGGCAGGATGATCGGGGCCTGCCCTTCGTCCAGCAGGCGGTGGCCGTCGGCAGTCATCAGTTCGCCCTCGGGCGAGGGCATGAAGGCGCCGGCGCGGGTCAGACGCAGCCCCTCGGGCGCCTCGACCAGGAAAAAGCCTTCCCCCTCGATGGCCAGGTCCATGCTGTTGTTCGTCTGCGTCAGCACGCCTTGGTTCAGGTCCAGCATGCGGCCCCGCGCATTCGCCATCGAAAGCGTGTCCCCCTGCCGGTCCAGCGCAGTCAGGTGTTCGGCAAAGATCACGCCCTCGCGCCGAAAGCCCGTGGTGTTGGCGTTTGCGATGTTGTTGGCGACCACGCGCATCTCGGCCATCAGGCCGGATTGGCGGGTCAGGCTGGCATAGATCGCGTTGTCCATGTCAGCTGCCCGAAACCAGGGGGATGATCTCGCCCAGGAAGAAATCCGACAAGGCGGTGGTCATGAAGCTCATCGAGACCCAGAAGACGACCAGCATCAGCCCGACCTTGGGCACGAAGGTCAGCGTCATCTCCTGGACCGAGGTCAGCGCCTGAAAAAGGCCGATGACCACGCCCGCGATCAGCGCCACCCCCAGAAGCGGGGCCGAGATGCGGACCGAGATCAGCAGCGCCTGGCGCAACATGTCGAACAGGATCGTCTCGCCCATCAGACCGGCATCCGCAGGATTTCCTGATAGGCCTCGACGACCTTGTCGCGGATCGCGACAACCGTCTCCATGGCCATCTGCGCGTCGGCGATGGTCTGGACCAGCTGATGGGTGCCAACCTGCCCCGTCATCGCACCGGTCGAGGCCTGGTCGACCTGGGCCATCTGCGCCGCAAATTCCTCGGCGGCCTGGCCCAGCTTGGCTGTGGTCGAGGATTGCGGATCGGGGGCCACTGCGCTGCGGGCGGCGGAATAGGCATTGGCGGCGTTCAGTGCGAACATGGAAATTCCTTTCAGCGGCGGAGAAGGTCAAGAAGCGACGCACCCATCTGGCGCGTCTGCTCGAACATGCGGAGATTGGCCTCGTAACTGCGGCCGGCCTCGCGGGCATCGGCCAGCTCGATCACCAGATCGACGTTCGAGCCCTCGTAATAGCCATCCGCATCGGCCAGTGGATGCGCGGGATCGTGGATGCGCGGCAGCGCCGTGCGGTCCAGCCGCAGGGGCCCGGCGTCGACCTCGCCCGTCGGGCGGCCTAGGCGGACAGCCTCCTCGAAGGTGACCAGCTTGCGGCGATAGCCGGGCGTGTCGACATTGGCCATGTTCTCGGCGGTGTGGCGCAGCCGTTCGCTTTGCGCACGCATTCCGGACGCTGCCAGGCGCAGCGGCGAGATCGGTTCGGTCATGTTGGTATCCCCTTACCTGCGACCCAGGCTGGTCCGCATCAGGTCCAGCCCCGCGCGATAGATGCCCAGTGACAAGTCATGTTCCCGCTTGATCTCGGCAGCACGGACCACCTCCTCTTCCAGCGAAACCGAGTTTCCGTTGGGTGAGACGGGTCCCGCGACATCGACCAGCCGGGCGACGCCGGGCGTCCAGTAGGGCTGTTCCAGATGGCGCGGCTGGGTGACGCGCAGCGACCCTGCCGCCGCAGCCTTGCGATAGCTGTCGGCAAAGGGCTGCAGGTCGCTGGCCCGGTATCCGGGCGTGTCGGCATTGGCGATGTTGCGGGCCGCCGCGACATGGCGCTGCGACACGTGCTGGGTCATGGCGCGGGCCATCCGCAGCATTTCGATCTTCTCAAACATGAGGCTTCTCCTCATTCACGATAAACCCGGTCTTAACCCCAATTGGTTTAGAAACCGTTGCACGGGCCGGGAAAAATCGGCCCCTGAACGGAGGCCGGAATGGACAGACTTCACTCGATCACCCGCCGCATCGCGGAGCTGCGCCTGGCCAAGCATTTCGGGCGGGTGCAGTCGATCCGCGCGGGCCTGATCAGCGTCGAGGGATTGAACGGCCGCGCCTCGGTCGGCGACCGGGTGCGCATCGCACTGCAGTCCGGCGCCCTTACAGGCGAGATCGTGGGCCTGGGCCCGCGCAGCGCGCAGGTCCTGCCCGAGGGCACGATCGAGGGGCTGTCGGTTGGCGACGAGGCCGAACTGCTGTTCGCCCCGCAGATCGCCCCCTGCGATGCCTGGATCGGCCGCATCATCGACCCGCTGGGCCAGCCGCTGGACGGACGGGTGCTGCCGCAGGGCCTGGTCACGCGCGGCTTTCGCAGCGAGGCTCCGCCCGCCGTCACGCGCAAGCGGCTGGGCGCGCGCCTGGCGACCGGGCTTGCGGTCTTCGACACGCTGCTGCCGCTGGTGGCGGGGCAGCGGATCGGGCTTTTCGCGGGTTCGGGCGTGGGCAAGTCCACGTTGCTGTCGCAGATGGCGCGGGGCGTACAGGCGGATGTGGTGGTCATCGCCATGATCGGCGAACGAGGGCGCGAACTGCGCGAATTCGTCGAAAAGACCCTGGGTCCCGAAGGGATGCGGCGGGCGGTCATCGTCGCGGCAACCTCGGACCGCTCGCCCCTCCTGCGGCGGCGCTGTGCCTGGGCCGCGATGACCGTCGCCGAACATTTCCGCGACCAAGGCCGGCATGTCCTGTTTCTGGCGGACTCGATCACCCGCTTTGCCGAGGCCCATCGGGAAATCGCCTTGGCGGCAGGAGAGCCGCCCAGCTATCGCGGCTTTCCCCCGTCGGTGTCGAACCTGATCATGGCACTGGCCGAACGCGCCGGTCCCGGACCAGAAGGCGCAGGTGACATCACCGGCATCTTCAGCGTCCTCGTGGCAGGGTCCGACATGGAAGAACCCGTGGCCGACATCCTGCGCGGCACGCTGGACGGCCACGTCGTCCTTGAGCGCAGCATCGCCGAACGCGGCCGGTTTCCCGCGGTGGATGTTGTGCGTTCGGTCTCGCGCTCGTTGCCCGACGCCGCAAGCGCGGCCGAAAATGCACTGATAGGCCGCGCCCGTGCCGCCCTGGGCGCCTATGCCGAATCGGAACTGATGATTCGCGCGGGCCTCTATGCCCCCGGCTCGGACCCGAAGCTGGACGAGGCTGTGAAACTGTTTCCGCAACTGGACGACTTCGTTACGCGCCGCAGCGCAGCCATCCCCGACAGCTTTGCAGCATTGGAGGCGGCCCTGCGTTCGCGCCTGCGCCCCCCTGGTTAGACCAATGCAACCATGCTGCCTGCCACGCGTTGGTCAGTTAATGATTGTTAGATAGTAACCGCCGGGCATTGCACCCAAATTTTCGATTTGTCAGTGTCCCGCTGCTGAAGAAAGGGGGATAAAATGGCCATCACAGAATATTTTATCCGGTTTCTTCAACGTCGTGACACGCTGTCGGAAGATGATCTTGCCCGTCTGCGTGCTGTCCGCACCGAACATGTCAGCTTTGCCTCGGGTGCGGTGATCGTACCCGCGGATCGCGCGGCGCGGCGCAGCTGCATGATGCTGCGCGGTCTTTCGGCACGGTCGCACCAGCTGGTCGGCCGCTCCGAGGAGCGGGTGATCACCGCTCTGCATGTTCCGGGCGATTTCGTGGATCTGCATGGTTTCGTCTTGGCCGGTTTGGAGCATTCAGTCGTCGCCGTCGGTCCGGCCGAAGTCGAGTTCATCGACCATTCCGAACTGGTCGAGATCACCGAGAACTTTCCGCACCTGACGCGCCTGCTTTGGATGGCGACCCTGATCGACGCGGCGGTGCACCGGCAATGGCTGGTGGCCGCGGCCTCGCTGCGGTCCAGCGCCCATCTGGCCCATCTGCTGTGTGAGATTTATACGCGCCTGAACACCGTGGGCGCTGCGTCACATCATCAGTTCATGCTGCCGCTGCTGCAGCGCGAGCTGGCAGAAATTCTGGGCTATTCGCCAATCCATGTGAATCGGGCCGTGCGCGACCTGCGCGATCGCGGGCTGATCCGATGGGCGGGTGCGGATGTGAAGATCCTCAACTGGCAGGGGCTGGCGACGCTGGCACGTTTCGACCCGGCCTATCTGGACATGGAACGTCAGAGCCGCTGAGCTATTCGCACAGCCGCCAGCTGCCCTTCCTTGCGGCCAGGTCCAGGTGCAGATGGTCGTCATGCGCGGCATTCGATCCCGGCCCCAGAACCGTCGTGAACAGCAGGCAGGCTGTGCTCCGCGCCGCGCGCTGAAAGGCCTCGGCCATCGCGCCGTCGCCCTCGCGTGGCTGGACGGACAGCATCTGGTCGTTGTCGAAACGAAAGCCCATCACGTCGATTGCGTTGCCGTTGCCATGTTCTGACGGCTTGGGACGGGCCGCACCGGTGCCCACGCGGTCGCGGCAGGTATACCCCGATCCGGTTTCAATCGCGGTCAGCCGGGGCGCGTCCGGCATCAGCGCGGCGGCGGGGCGCAGGAAGTCCCGCGCCCAGAAGCCCAAGGCACGCGCCGTGCCGCAGCGCATGACCGGCTCGCCCGTCAGCGCCACGCCCGGCACGATTTGGCTGACCCGCAGGGGCCGCGCGATGCCGCAGTCGCGGTCGCCGGCCTCGGCCACAGGAGGCTCCTGCCGATAGGTGGTGCCCAGCAGGGCCAACGCCAGTCGGCAGGCGGCAAATTCGGCGTCCGACTCGGCCTGCGTGAACCAGACGGGCGGGGCGGGGGGACCGAAAGATTCGCCCGCAGCAGGCGCTTCGCTGCCTTGGGCGATGGCGGGTTCAGGGGTTTCCGGCGCTGTGGCCGCCGGTGGGGGTGCGTCGGGTGCCGGCGCGTCTGCAGGGGGCTCCGGACGCTCGGGCGGCCGCACTTCTGTCAGCGGCGCCGCGTCGGGCGCCGCCGGGGGGCGGTCCTGCGCAACTCCCGGACCCGCGCCGAACAGGACCAGGCCCAGAACCACCGCCATCCTCATTGCTGCGCGTCCTCCAGCGGCGGGACAACAAAGCCTTCCGGCAGCGCACCGGTCAAGGCGTCGCTTAGAGGATCAACCTGACCTTCGGCCGGAGCAGCGTCTGCCGTCGGGAATTCCGGCGCTGCCGCATCGGGCGCTCCGGTATCCGGCGCGGCGGCATCGGGTGTTCCGGCATCCGGCGCAGGCGTTTCCGGCGCGGGCTGGGCCGAGGCCGCGGGATCGGCCGGCGCGACAGGGATCGCGGCGCCCGCCTGCTCGGGCAGGGCCAAGGGCTGCTCGGTCACGGGCACCTCGGGCGTCGCAGTGCCCTCGGGCAGGGCGATCGGCGCCACCGGCGTCGCAGTGGCCGCACCGGAGCCGGTCACGTCCGCGATGGTCACGCCGGGCTGCAGGAACTCGACCGTGGTGCCGCCGATGCTGACCATCTTGGCCAATTCCTCGGCATCCCAGTTGGTCAGCCGCACGCAGCCCATCGACTGGTTGCTGAACAGCTGCGACGGCGTGGGTGTGCCGTGGATGCCATAGGTCGGCTTGGTCAGGCCGATCCAGACGGTGCCCACCGGCCCGTTCGGCCCCGGCGGGATCACCAGCTTGCGGTCGTTGTCGCCCTGCTTGAAGTTGACCTCGGGGTTGTAGGTATAATTCGGATTGATCGCCACACTGCGGACATTGTGCGTTCCCTCGGGCGAGGGGGTGGCCGACGAACCGATGGTTGCGGGATAATCCACCACCATCTGCCCGCGCGCATCATAGCCTGCGACGCGGCGGTTGTCCTTGTCGATGATAATGCGCGTGACCTGTCCGCGCAGCGGCTCGTTCGGCGCCATGACCTGGATCGTCGCGCCCGGCACCAGCGCGGTGCCCGGGTTCAGGAACTGGATGAACTTCTCGTCCATGTGAAAGCGTTCGCCCAGGCGTTCGGCCACGCTGGTATAGGCCATCGCCTCCATCTGCGCCTTTTCGGCATAATCGGTTGGAATCGAAGCGACCAAGCCCTGCGCGTCCGCCTCGGTGATGCTATAGCTTTGCGTGACCGGACGTTCGGCATAGGCCTGAAGCAGGTTCCAGACATGGGGGTCCAGAACCCCGTCCACCGGCAGCGCCGCCCGCCGTTCGAACGCCTTGATCGCGCTCTGGCTCATGCCGCCCTTGAAGCCGTCGATCACGCCAGGAGAGGTCCCCGACCGGTCCAGCAGGATCTGCACCTTGGCGGTCAACGCGGAACGCCCGGGCGGCAGGTCGCTTAGGCCGTATTGCGCCGCCTCGATATCGGCTGCGGTAAAGGGCCGGTCATCCTGCGCCAGGGCAGGCGCGGTCCAGGCCAAGGCGAGTGCAAGGGCCAGCAAAAGCCGGTACGACATGGGGAACTCCGATAAGACAGACTGCAGCATTCAGGATTGCGCGGAAAACCGCCAGATAGCTTGAGGGTCACGTTTCGGTCAATTCAGGATTGTATTCCGCACTGCGGAATGACAATCTGCATTGCGAAACAGGGAGGAGGTTTCACCCATGACCATCCAGTCATTCAAGGCGGCACTGTCGGCCGGTGCCATGATCACCGCGCTGGCCGGCGCCGCATCTGCCGAAACGGTGCTGATCTATGGCGAGCCGGGACCGAACCGGGGCGCGCGCGCCGAGGCGACCCAGTGGTTCGCCGATCAGGTGGCCGAACAGTCCGGTGGCGACATTAAGGTGGATATCACCTGGGGCGGCGCGCTGTTTTCCGAAAAGGCCGCCGTGCAGTCGCTGCGCGATGGAGTGGCCGACCTGGGCAGCGTCATCGGCGTCTATTTCCCCCAGGAGATGGTCGCCTATGGCATCGCCGACCTGCCCCTGCAGAACCCCGACCCTTGGGTGGGCATGAAGGCCACCGACGCGCTGATGCGCAACAACGAGCAGATCAAGGCAAACCTGGCCGCGCAGGGCCTGGTCTATATCGGCACCTACACGACCTCTGCCGTGCAGATGGGTTGCAAGGGGCCCGCGGTCGCCTCGGTCGATCAGCTGGCCGGCAAGAAGGTGCGCGGCGTCGGCGCCTATGGCCAGACCTTCCGCGACCTGGGCGCGACGCTGGTCGACATGACCGTCTACGAGGCATACCAGGGCCTGGAAAGCGGGCTGATTGACTGCACCCAGACCTATTCCTACCTGGTCAAGGCGCTGAAGTTCGACGAAGTCTTCGACAGCTACACCTTCATCGACTGGGGCCAGATCGGCGCCTTGGGCATCGTGATGAACAAGTCGATGTTCGACAGCCTGACGCCCGAGCAGCAGGAGGTCATCATGACCGCCGGCGAGGGGCTGGCCGACGAATTCGGGCGCATCATCGAAGAGGCAAACGCCGAATCGATCAAGGTGCTGGAAGATGCCGGCAAGGAAATCGTCCGCTTTTCCGACGAGGACCGGGCCAAGCTGAACGAGGCGGGCCAGAAATACCTGGACGAATGGGTGGCCCGCGCCGATGCCTCGGGCTTGGACGGGCAGGCGCTGCTGGAGGAATACCGGGGCCTGATCGACCAGTATGCCACCGAACTGGAACAGCAGGGCTACCCCTGGGAGCGCGGCTGATCCCATGCGCCTGATCGAACGGACGCTTCTGGACCTTTCCGTGCTGGCGCTGATCGCGCTTGGCCTGGTGATCTTTTCCAATGTCGTGATGCGCGCGGTGCTGGGGTCCAGCGTGCCCGACGCGATCATCCTGGTGCGGGAACTGATGGTCGCCGCCATCATCCTGCCCATGGCGGCGGCGACGGCGGCGCGCAGCCACGTCGCCGTCACCTTTCTCAGCGACCGTATGCCTGACCGCCTGCGCGCGCGGCTGATCGTGCTGGGCCATGTCGTGGGCCTGCTGGCGCTGGTGCCGCTGATCTATGCCGCCGGGCGGGTCACCGTCCAGGCATGGGGATCGGGCGAATTCTACTATGGCGACCTGAACCTGCCGCGCTGGCCGGGGATCGCGCTGTTCCTGGCGGGCCTGGTGCTGATGTGGCTGCGGCTGGCGGTGCTGCTGGCGGGCGATCTGGCGCAGCTGCGCCGGGGCAATGTCATTCTTGATGCCGATGGAAACGAGGTAAGCTGATGGACCCGATGACGATCGGCATGGCCGCGATGGCGCTGGTCCTGATCCTGCTGGCGATGCGCGTGCCCATCGCCTTCGCCCTGGCGGGCGTGGCCAGCATCGGCACCTTCCTGATCTATGCAACGCGGACCGGCGGCTGGACGCCCGAACGGGCGCTGAACCCGACCAGTTCGGTTGTCTTCTCGAACTTCTTCGACCTCGTGCATTCCTATGACCTGTCGATGGTTCCGCTGTTCGTGGCCTTGGGCAACATCGCCTTTTATGCCGGGATCACGACGCGCATCTATGACGCCGCCGCCGTCTGGCTGCGGCCGCTGCCCGGCGGCGTGGCAATGGCCTCGGTCATGGGCTGCGGGGGGTTTTCGGCGATCTCTGGGTCCTCGATCGCGTGTGCCTCGACCATGGGCCGTATCTGCGTGCCCGAGATGTTGCGCATGGGCTATGACCCGCGGCTGGCAACGTCCTCGGTCGCGGTGGGGGGCACGCTGGGATCACTGATCCCGCCTTCGGTCCTGTTCATCCTTTACGGCATCTTCACCGAAACCTCGATCGCGCAACTGTTCCTGGCGGGGGTGCTGCCGGGCCTTCTGTCGCTGGTGGGCATGATCCTGGTCATCGCCTGGTGGGTCGCCCGCGATCCCGCCGCCGCACCGCGCGGCGAGGCCGCCGAGGCCAGCCGCCTGGAGGCCGCCATCGCCGCCTGGCCCGCGCTGATGCTGTTCGTCGTGATCGTCGGCGGCATCTATGGCGGCATCTTCACCGCGACCGAGGCCGCCGCCGTCAGCGTCGTGCTGACCATTGCCATCGGCTTTGCCCAGCGCCGCCTGTCGCCGGGCGTGCTGTGGCGCGCAATCCGCGAAAGCTTGGTCCAGACGGCCGCCATCTTCCTGATCGCGGGTGCGGCCAAGATCTTCGTCAGCTTCGTCGCGCTCAGCGGCATGGCGGGCGCGGTGGTGGGCGTGGTCGCGGATGCCCAGCTGTCCTTCGCGATGCTGATGCTGGTCGTGGTTGTGATCTATCTGGTGCTGGGCATGTTTCTTGACCCGATCGGGATCATGGTCCTGACGCTGCCCTTCATGGTCCCCCTGGTCGAGGGCTATGGCCTGAACCTGATCTGGTTCGGCGTCATTGTCGTCAAGCTGCTGGAGATCGGGCTGATCACGCCGCCCGTCGGCCTGAACGTCTTCGTGGTCAGCAACGTCACCAAGAACGTCAGCATCGACAAGATCTTCGCCGGCGTGTCGCGCTTTCTGGTGATGGACCTGCTGGTCCTGGTGCTGCTGATCCTGTTCCCGGTCATCTCGCTGCTGCTTCCGGGGTCCATGTGATGTCCGACACCCCCCGCCCGGATTACGAAGCCGACCGCAACTTTGCCACCACGCTGGCGCGCGGGCTGTCGGTCCTGCGCGCCTTTCGCACCGATGACGACGGCCTGACCAATGCGCAACTGGCCGAACGGACGGGGCTGCCTAAATCCACCGTCTCGCGGCTGACCTTCACGCTGGGCTGCCTGGGATACCTGACGCAGCCGCAACGCAACGACCGCTATCGCCCCGGCCCGACGCTGCTGGCGATGGGGCATGTGGCGGCGGCCTCGCTGTCCTTCCTGGACCCTGCGCAGGACATGATGCAGGACTTGGCCGACCGGACTGGAACGTTGGTTCTGTTCGCCGTGCGCGACCGTGACAAGGTCGCGCTGATGCGCACCTGGCGGCCCCGGCACGCGGCCTCGATCTGGCTGGAGGTCGGGCATCGCCTGCCCCTCGCCGGGTCGTCCTCCGGCCTGGCCGTGCTGGGCGCCACCACGCGCGAGGAATTTTCGGGGCTTTTGTCCGACCATCCCGAACCCCCGCTGGATGGAGGCAGCTTCGACGCGCTGCGGCGCGAGGGGCGCGACCAGCTGATCGGCCACGGCTATGCGGTGGTGCGCAACCACCTGCGCTATTCGCCCAACGTCTCGGCCGTGTCGGTGCCGTTCCGCTCGGCGCGGCTGGCGGGGCCAGTGGTCTTTTCCTGCGGCGCGCTGGACGACGTCCTGCCCGATGCCCGCATTCATGCCGAGGTCGGCCCCGCCCTGCGCGACACCGTCGCCCGCCTGCAACAACTGGTCTGCGCCGAAGGGCGCCCGGCCCTGTCAGGCGCGTTGAATGACTGAAGGAGGTTCCATGCCTGTCACCTATGCCCGCCAGGGCCGGATCGGCGTCATCACCATCGACAACCCGCCCGTCAACGCGCTGTCCCAGGCCGTGCGCGTGGGCCTGCTGCAGGCGGCCGAGGCCTTTGCCGCCGACGATCAGGCCGATGCGGCGGTGATCCTCTGCGCCGGCCGCACCTGGGTCGCGGGGGCCGACATCTCGGAATTCGGCAAGCCCCCGGCGGAACCCTTCCTGCCCGACCTGATCAACCGGATCGAGGCGCTGGCCAAGCCCGTCGTGGCCGCCCTGCACGGTACCGCGCTGGGCGGCGGGCTGGAACTGGCGTTGGGCGCTCATGCCCGCATCGCCGCGCCCGCCGCCCGGATGGGCCTGCCCGAGGTCAAGCTGGGCCTGATCCCCGGTGCCGGCGGCACCCAGCGCCTGCCGCGCCTGATCGGCGCGCAAGCCGCGCTGGAGGCGATCACCTCGGCCCGCCAGATCCCCGCCCCGGAGGCTCTGGAATTGGGCCTGATCGACCGCATCGCCGAAGGCGACCTGACCCAGGCCGCGCTTGACCTGGCCCATGACCTGGCCAGCCAGCCGCCGCGCCGCAGCCGCGACCTGCCCGCGCCCGCCCTCGATCCGGCGCAGCTGCAGGCACTGGCCGCCCGCTTGACGCGCAGCGCGCGCGGGCAGATCGCGCAGATCACCGCCATCGATGCGGTGCGCGAGGGGCTTGCACTGCCCTTTGCCCAAGGCATGGCGGTCGAGCGGGCGGCCTTTCGCGCGCTGATGGACAGCCCGCAGCGCGCCGCCCTGATCCATGCCTTCTTCGCCGAACGCGCCGTCGCGCATCTGCCCGAAATCCAGGGCGTCGACCCGCGGCCGCTGGACCGCGTCGGCGTCATCGGCGGCGGCACGATGGGCGCGGGCATTGCCGTCGCGGCCCTGCTGGCGGGGCTGGACGTGACGTTGGTCGAACGCGATCCCGACGGCGCGCAAAAGGCCGCCGCGACCGTGGCCGGGCTGCTGGACGGCGCGGTGGCGCGCGGCAAGTTGCCCGCCGCCCGCCGCGACACGATCCTGTCGGGCGCCTTCCGCACCGACACCGACTATGCCGCCCTGCGCGAAGCCGACCTGATCATTGAGGCCGTCTTCGAGGCGATGGAGGTCAAGGAACAGGTCTTTGCCGCCCTGGACCGCGTGGCCAAACCCGGCGCGGTGCTGGCCACCAACACCTCGTATCTGGACGTGAACCGGATCGCCGAGGCGACCGGGCGGCCGGACGATGTGATCGGGCTGCACTTCTTCTCGCCCGCCCATGTCATGCGCCTGTTGGAGGTGGTGGTCGCCGACCGTACCGCCCCCGACGTCACCGCCACGGCCTTTGCCCTGGCGCGGCGGCTGAAGAAGATCGCGGTGCGCGCCGGCGTCTGCGACGGCTTCATCGGCAACCGCATCTTGTCGCATTACCGCGCGGCGGTGGACGCGATGGTGCTGGACGGGGCCTCGCCCTATCAGGTGGACCGGGCGCTGACCTCGTTCGGCTTTGCAATGGGCCCTTATGCGGTCAGCGATCTGGCGGGCCTCGACATCGGCTACATGACCCGGCAGCGCAAGGCGGTCGACCGCCACCCGCGCGACCGTGTGCCGGTCTTTGCCGACCGCCTTCACGAACTGGGCCGGCTTGGGCGCAAGACCGGGCGCGGATACTATCTCTATGGCGAAGGCGCCCCGCAGGAGGACCCCGAACTGGCCCCGCTGCTGGACCGGGTGCGGGCGGATCTGGGCCTGACCCCACGTGCCTTCACCGATGAAGAGATCGTGGCCCGCACCATGGCCGCCATGGTGAACGAGGCTGCGCGCACCGTGGCCGACGGCACCGCCCTGCGGCCCCTGGATGTCGATGTGGTGATGCTGAATGGATATGGCTTTCCGCGCTTTCGCGGCGGGCCGATGCACTGGGCCGATGCCCAGGGCCTGCCCGCGATCCTGGCCGACATCGACCGCTTTGCCGCCGAAGACGACCATTTCTGGCAGGCCGCGCCCCTGCTGCGCGACTTGGCCGCGCAGGGCCGCAGCCTGGCCGACCTGAACGAAGGAACGACATCATGAAACAGCCCGTCATCGTCCAGGCGGCCCGCACCGCCATCGGCCGCGCCAAGCGCGGCGCCTTCAACCAGACCCACGGGGCCGTGCTGGCCGGGGCCACCGCCCGCGCCGTGATCGATCGCGCCGGCATCGACCCCGCGCTGATCGAGGACAGCATCTGGGGCTGCGGCTATCCGGAATACGTCACCGGCGGCAATATCGGCCGCCAGGCCGTGATCCGCGCGGGCCTCCCCGACAGCATCGCCGGGGCCACGGTCAACCGCTTTTGCGCCTCGGGCCTGCAGGCGCTGGCGATGGGGGCGCAGATGGTCGCGCAGGAGGGCGCCCGCGCCATCCTGGTCGGCGGCGTCGAAAGCATCTCGCTGGTCCAGCCGCCCGTGCGCCATTCGCGCGAGGCCTGGATCGAGGCGAATCGCCCCGACCTCTACATGACCATGATCGAAACCGCCGACATCGTCGCCGCCCGCTATGGCATTGGCCGCGAGGCGCAGGATGAATACGCGGTGCAATCCCAGGCCCGCACCGCCGCCGCCCAGGCCGCCGGCGTCTTTGCCGACGAGATCATCCCGATGACCGTCACCATGCAGGTTGCCGACAAGGCCACGGGGGAAACCACCGAACGCGAAGTCACCATCGCCGCCGACGAGGGCAACCGGCCCGGCACCACGCTGGAGGCGCTGGCGAAACTGGAACCCGTGCGCGGTCCGGGCAACTTCATCACCGCCGGCAACGCCTCCCAGCTGTCCGACGGCGCCGCGGCGCTGCTGGTCATGGACGCGGATCTGGCCGCGGCCGAGGGGCTGGAGCCGCTGGGCGCCTTCCACGGCTTCGCCGTCGCCGGCTGCGCCCCCGACGAGATGGGCATCGGCCCCGTCCGCGCCGTGCCGCGCCTGCTGGAACGCCACGGGCTGAGCGTCGCCGACATCGACCTGTGGGAGCTGAACGAGGCCTTTGCCAGCCAGTGCCTTTACTGCCGCGACACGCTGGGGATCGATCCGGCGAAATACAACGTCAACGGCGGCGCGATTTCCATCGGCCACCCCTTCGGCATGACCGGCGCCCGCACCGCCGGCCATCTTCTGCGCGAAGGCCGCAGGCGGGGCGCGAAATGGGGCGTCGTCACCATGTGCATCGGCGGCGGGCAGGGCGCGGCCGGACTTCTGGAGATCTTCTGATGGACATGCGTTTCACCCCCGACGAACTGGCCTTCCGCGACCAGGTCCGCGCCTTTCTGCAAACCGAGCTGGACCCGGAGCTGGCCCGCAAGGTGCGCCTGCACCAGCACCTGACCAAGGACGACATGGAGGGCTGGCACGCCAAGCTGCACGCGCGCGGCTGGCTGGCCGGCAACTGGCCCACCGAATTCGGCGGTGCCGGCTGGACCGCCATCCAGCGCCACATCTTCGAAGAGGAATCCGCGCTGGCCCATGCGCCGCGCATCGTGCCCTTCGGGATCGCGATGCTGGGTCCGGTGCTGCAGAAATTCGGCAGCAGGGAACAGCAGGATCACTGGCTGCCGCGCATCTTGAACGGGGACGACTGGTGGTGCCAGGGCTATTCCGAACCCGGCGCCGGGTCTGACCTGGCGGGTTTGCGCTGCCGCGCCGAACGTCAGGGCGACCATTACGTCGTCAACGGGCAGAAGACCTGGACCACGCTGGGCCAATACGCCAACATGATCTTCTGCCTGGTCCGCACCTCGACCGAGGGCAAGAAGCAGGAGGGCATCAGCTTCCTGCTGATCGACATGACCACGCCCGGCGTCACCGTCCGCCCCATCGTCTTGCTGGACGGCACCGCCGAGGTGAACGAGGTCTTCTTCGACGACGTCAGGGTCCCGGCCGAAAACCTGGTGGGCGAGGAAAATCAGGGCTGGACCTATGCCAAATACCTGCTGACGCACGAACGCACCAACATCGCGGGCGTCGGTTTCGCCACCGCCGCACTGGACAACCTGCACCGCGTCGCCCGCGCCCAGATCCATCGCGGCCGCCCGCTGGCCGAGGACCCGGTCTTCGCGTCCGAGATCGCCGCAGTCGAGATCGAGCTGATGGCCATGTCCACCACCAACCTGCGGATGCTGTCTGCCGCGGCCCAGGGCCAGGCGCCCGGCATCGAAAGCAGCATGCTGAAAATCAAGGGCACGCAGATCCGCCAGCGGCTGGATGCCCTGACCCGGCGGGCCTATGGCGGACATGCCCTGGCGCTGCCCGCCACCGGCAACGAGGGTCAGCCCCAGGATGCCGACGAGGTGCT
Organism: Paracoccus saliphilus; assembly: GCA_003255745.1. GTDB lineage: Bacteria > Pseudomonadota > Alphaproteobacteria > Rhodobacterales > Rhodobacteraceae > Paracoccus > Paracoccus saliphilus_A. The sequence continues at coordinate 62,807 of KZ836026.1, read as the reverse complement.
GGCCGCGACCGCGACCTGGCTGAACAACCGCAAGCTGTCGATCTATGGCGGCTCGAACGAGATCCAGCGCGGCATCATCGCCGGCGCTCTGGCCAAGGGATAAGGCGATGGACTTTCAGCTTTCCGACGATCACCGCATGTTGCAGGACAGCCTGCGCGGCATCCTGACCCGCCACACGGGCGAGGGGCTGTGGCCCGCCCTGGCCGAGGCCGGCGTCATCGCCGCCCTGCTGACCGAGGACGAGGGCGGCTTTGACGGATCGGGCGCCGCCGTGGCGCTGATCTTCCAGGAACTGGGCCGCGCGGGCGCCGCCCTGCCGCTGATCCCCACCATGATCGCGGGCGCGGCCCTGGCCCAGGCGGGACACGAGGTTCCCGAAGGCACGGTCCTCGCCTTCGCCGATGCCGAGCCCGGCACCCGCTATGACCGCGGCGTCGCGATCCGCGCCGATGGCGACAGCCTGACCGGCCGCAAGACCATGGTCGCCGGCGCCGAGGACGCCGCCGCGATCCTGGTCACCACCGCCGACGCGCTGTGGCTGGTCCAGCCGGGTGCCCCCGGCCTGACGCTGCGCGGCTATCCGATGATGGACGGCCAGCGCGGCGCCGACCTGATCCTGGAGGCCACACCCGCGACGCGCCTGGGCGCGCTGTCCGACTTCGGCAGGCCGTTGGCGCGCGGCGTCCTGGCCCATTCGGCCCATGCGCTGGGCACGATCACTGCGGCGGTGGACCTGACGCTGGATTACCTGAAGCAGCGAAAGCAGTTCGGCCAGCCGCTGATCTCCTTCCAGGCGCTGGCCCACCGCGCCGCCGACCTGGCGGTCGAGGTCGAACAGGCGCGCTCGGCCGTGGTAAACCTCTCGGGCCACCTGACGGCGGATGCGTCCCTGCGCGACCGCCATCTTCAGGCCTGCAAGGTCACACTGGGCCGGGTCGCCCGCCTGGTCGCCGAAGAATCGGTGCAGCTGCATGGCGGCATCGGCATGACCGAGGAATATGCGCTGGCCGGCATGGTCCGCCGCCTGATGACCGCCGACACCGCGATGGGCGATGCCGACTGGCACCTGGACCGCTTTGCCCGAGGCGAGCCCGCATGGGCCTGATCCGGGACGAGACGGGCACCCAGACGCTGATCGGCTACGAGTTGGACGTGGGCGACCCCGCCGGGGCGCGCTGCCGCCTGGACCTGGACGACCGCCACCTGAACCGGCAGGGTATGCTGCATGGCGGGCTGGCGGCGACGCTTCTGGACAGCGCGATGGGCGCCACCGGCAGTCTGACCGTGGACGCGACCGGGCGGCACCCCTTCACCACGCTGTCGCTGACGGTGAACTACCTGTCCCCCGGCCGCCCCGGTCCGGTCGAGGCCACCGGCCGCGTCACCGGCGGCGGGCGGGCGACCCTGTTCATCGAGGGCCAGTTGCGGCATCAGGACGGTACGCTGATCGCGACCGCGACCGGCGTCTTCCGCAAGTCCCGACAGGAGCCATGATGACCGCCCTCACCAACCCGCACTGCGAAATCAGCGACCTTGGCGACCGCCTGGTGGTGGAAAACCGCAATGCTGCCCGCCGCAACGCGCTGACGCCTGAATTCTACGACGGGCTGCACCAGGCGCTGCGCATGGCGGCCGACGAACCCCGGATCGGCGCCGTAATCCTGATGGGGGAGGGCGATTTCTTCTGCGCCGGGGGGGATCTGAACATGCTGATCACCGCCCAGCAGATGGACGAAACCCAGCGCCGCGACCGAATCGACGCGCTGAACGACCTGATCCGCGCCGTGGTCCACTGCCCGCGCCCGGTGATCGCCGTGGTCGAGGGGGGCGCTGCCGGCGCGGGCCTGTCGCTGGCGCTGGCCTGCGACATGGTGATTGCGGCCCGCGACGCGCGCTTCACCGCTGCCTATGTCAATGCCGGGTTGGTGCCCGATGGCGGGCTGACCGCCGCACTGGGGGCCGCGCTGCCGCCGCAGATCGCTGCGCAGATGGCGTTGACCGGCCAGCCCGTCACCGCCGAGCGGCTGCATGCGCTGGGCGTCATCAACGAACTGACCGATCCGGGCGAGGCGATCATGGCCGCGATGGCCTTGGCCGACCGCCTGGCCCAAGGCCCGGCCGAGGCCCAGGCCGCCATCAAGCGCCTGCTGACCGGCTGGCGCGCCACCGTTTTCGAGGCGCAGCTGACGGCCGAACGCGACGCGATGGCCGATGCCCTTGCCGCGCCTGAGGCCGCCGAGGGCATCACCGCCTTTCTGGCCAAGCGCGCCCCCGATTTCCGACGACTGCGCGAGGGGACATGACCGAAACCACCCGTTTTCACCAGCTGTTCGACCGGGCCGCCGCCGCCCATTCAGACCGTCCCGCGCTGACCGACTGGACCGGAGAGGTGCTGACCTATGCCGCCTTAGACGCCCGCGCGGCGCAGGCTGAACAGATCCTGCGTGACCAGGGCCTGCGCCCCGGCGACCGCCTGCTGATCGTGGCCGAGAATGCGGCATCCGTCGCGGTTCTGCTGCTGGCGGCGGGGCGGATGGATGCGGTGGCGGTCCCGGTCAACGCCCGCATGACCGGGCCGGAGCTGCAGAAGATCGCCGCGCACACCGAACCGCGTCTGACCGTCCACCTGTCCGATGTCAGCGACCCCGCCCGCGCCCATGCCGCCGCCGCCGGGGCGCGCGCGCTGGACCTGGCGGGCGGCATGCTGCACCTTTCGGGTCCCTTCGACTGCACGCCCGAGGTGGTCGAACCCGATGCCGGCATGACGGCCGTGATCCTCTACACCACCGGCACGACAGGAACGCCCAAGGGCGTGATGCTGACCCACGGAAACCTGATCTTCGGCGGCCAGTCCTCGGCCCGGCTGCGCGGCATCGTGCCGGGCGACCTGATCTATGGTGTGTTGCCCCTGACCCATGTTTTCGGGCTGACCTCGATGATGTGCGCGGGCCTGTCGGCGGGCGCGCATCTGCGGCTGGCGCCGCGCTTTTCCGCCGCCGCCGTCTTGGACGCGCTGCAGCAGGGCGTGACGGTCCTGCCCGCCGTCCCGCAGATGCACGCCGCCATCATGGCCGAGGCGCGCGCCCGCGGGCTGGACCGCCTGGACGGCCCCCTGCGCTATGTCAGCAGCGGCGCCGCCCCCTTGGACCCCGACTGGAAGCGCCGGGCCGAGGCCTTTTACGGGATCGCGCTGCAGAACGGCTATGGCATGACCGAAACCACGGCGGGCGTGACCATCACCACCAATGCCAAGGGCGATCCCGACCCCTCGGCCGGCCGCCCGCTGCCGGGGGTGCAAATCGCGCTGGACAGCTCGGTCGGCCGCGAACCCGGCACCGGCGAGGTGCTGACCCGCGGCCCGCATGTCATGCGCGGCTATTTCCGCAATCCGCAGGCCACCGCGCAGGTGCTGGACGGGGATGGCTGGATGCATACGGGCGATCTGGGCCGCATCGACGACCAGGGCCGGCTGCACATCGTCGGCCGCAGCAAGGAGCTGATCATCCGCGGCGGCTTCAACGTCTACCCGCCCGAGGTCGAGGCCGCGCTGAACGACCATCCGGCCGTCCTGCAGACAGCCGTGATCGGCCGCGCACGGGACGGCGGCGACGAGGATGTGCTGGCCTTCTGCCAGCTGATCGCACCGGGCGCCGTCACGGCCGAGGTGCTGGCCGCCCATGCGGCGGCGCGGCTGTCGGCCTACAAGCGGCCGACGCGCATCCTGCTGACCGGCCCACTGCCGGCCGCGGCCACCGGCAAGGTGCTGAAGCACCGCCTGCTGGACCATTTTGCGGCGCTGCTGCGGGACGATGCGCAGACCTAGGCGTCGAAGATCAGCCGGTGCTTGGGCGGATAGAATTGCCGCGCAAAGGACACGGGCAGCGCATCCATGGAATTCACCCGCTCGATTGTCAGGACGGGCGTTCCGGGCTCGACCCCAAGATTCAGGGCGCAGGTGCCGCTGGCGGGTTCCGCCAGGATCGAAAAGCTGGTCTGCATCACCGCCAAAGTCCGCGCCAGCCATTCCTGCGGCGGCTCAACGGCAAAGACCACGGCATCGGGCGTGGCCAAGGCGCGGGGGTTCAGCCAGATCGCCTCGCTGCAATGGGGTTGCCCGTCGGCCATGTGGCGCGACATGACCAGCAGCAGCGGGTCCTGCGCGTCGACCTGCAGCGCCCGCATCGCCTCGGGCGTGGGCAGGCGGGCTTCGCATTCGGTCAGCTGATAGGAATAGGCCGCGCCCATCCCCTCGATCTCGGTGCGGATGGCGGGCAGGCGCAAGGTCGTGCGGCGCAGCGGCGTCGCGGCCACCCGCGTGCCCACCTTGCGCCGGCGCTGGATGATGCCGCTGTCGGCCAGCTCGCGCAGCGCCCGGTTCACGGTGGCGCGCGCGCAGCCCATTTCAACGGACAGATGCTGTTCGGTCGGGATCAGGGCGCCGGGGGGCCATTCGCCCGCACGGATGCGGCGCAGCACTTCGGCGCGGATCGCCTGCCATGTATTCAGGCGCTTGCGGCTTGGTTCGGGCGGCGAGGCACGCAAATGCGCCGACGCCCCTTCGGGCAGATGGGCCATATCGGCACACTCGATATAAACAAAGGTGAATCCTTGATAGGACATGTAAAAGAATTATACAGCTGTCCAAAAGGTTATAGCGCAAGGTAATTGGCCCCCGCCGGCGGGTCGGACGCGCGCGACGTCGCGTCAGCATATCCCTTTGACTTTCGGGCAGGTCTGATAAATGCATTTTCTGCAATGATCTGGTGAACGCCATGCAGATGACCTCCCCGCAACCGGCACCCAAGGCCGGAATCGCCGCCCCGGCCGCGCAGCTGACGTCGTGGGGGGTGCTGACGGCAATCAGCCTGTGCCACATGATCAACGACGTGATGCAGTCTATGCTGGCGGCGATCTATCCGCTGCTGCGGGTGGAATTCGCGCTGTCCTATGCGCAGATCGGGGTGATAACCCTGGCCTTCCAGGTCACAGCCTCGCTGCTGCAGCCGCTGATCGGCATGGCCACCGACCGGCACCCGCAGCCGCGCTCGCTGCCCTTCGGGATGGGCTCGACCTTGGCGGGGGTGGTGCTTCTGGCGACGGCGCATCATTACGCGATGCTGCTGGCGGGGGCGATGCTGATCGGCATCGGCTCGGCGGTGTTTCATCCCGAAAGCTCGCGCGTGGCGCGGCTGGCCTCGGGCGGGCGCTTTGGCACGGCGCAGTCGGTGTTCCAGCTGGGCGGCAATTTCGGCACCTCGCTGGGGCCGCTGCTGGCGGCCTTCATCGTGGTGCCCCTGGGCCGTCCGGCGGTGGCTTGGTTCGCAGTCGCGGCGGCCCTGGGCGCGGCGATCCTGTGGCGCGTGGGTGCCTGGGCCGAGACGCGCCGCCGCGCCGCCGCCGCCCGCCCCGACCAGCGGCTGCGCCTGCCGCGCGCCACGGTGATCCGCGCCATTGCGGTCCTGGCGGCGCTGGTTTTCACCAAGAATATCTACACCGCATCGATGAGCAGCTATTTCACGTTCTTTACCATCGACAAGTTCGGCCTCTCGACCCAAGGGGCGCAGCTGATGCTGTTCCTGTTCCTTGTGGGCATGGCGGGGGGCGTGATGCTGGGCGGCGTCATCGGCGACCGGGTCGGGCCGCTGACGGTCATCTGGGTGTCGATCCTGGGCGTGCTGCCCTTCACCCTGCTCCTGCCGCATGTGGGACTGCAGGCCACGGGCGTGCTGGCGGTGCTGATCGGGCTGATCCTGGCCTCGGCCTTTCCCGCCATCGTGGTCTTTGCGCAGGAACTGGTGCCCGGCCGCACCGGCATGATCGCCGGGCTGTTCTTCGGCTTTTCCTTCGGCATGGGCGGGATCGCGGCGGCAGCACTGGGGGTTCTGGCCGATGTGCGCGGCATCCAGACGGTCTTTCAGCTCTGTTCGGTGCTGCCCGTGCTGGGACTGCTGACGATCCTGCTGCCACGGCGCGACCGAATGGCGGGCTGACGCGTGGCGCCGCCCGTCTTCGTCCACCTGGGCCCTGACAGCCCGCTGGAGGCCGCGCTGGTTCGGCTGTTCCAGGCCAACGGCCACCAGACCGCCTGCCACGAGGGCGGCCGCCTGGCCACCGACATCCTTTATGCGATGGGGCAGGGACAGCGGCCCCTGAAGGACTGGCCCCAGGCGCGGCTTGTCGCGGGCCTTTACCGCCATGCGCCGCACTGGCGCCCCCCGCTCGAGGCCTGGCGCTGCGCCGCCTTTTTGCGCGATCGGCTGCCGGGGGCGCATTTCCTGCTGACGATCCCGCCCCACGATCCCTGGGCGCTGTGGCGCCTGTCAACCGACGCGTTGCGCTGCCACGCCCGTCACGGGGGCGTGCCGCCCGCCGCCATGCCGCAGCTGTGGCAGCAGGATCTGCAGGCGCATCTGGACGCCGTCCGGGCGCTGTTCGGTGACGACCCGCGGCTGATCATTGTCGATCCCGACCATGACAGCCCCGCCGACCTGGCTGCGCGGCTGAACCCGCTGCTGCCGATGCGGACGCTGCCCTTTGCCCGCTGGCCGGTCCCTGATGCGACCCAGGGGCTGACCGCGTTGCTGGATCAGCCCGATCCGCCTGTCGCGCCGCCGGGCTGGGCTGCGGATGTTGCCCGCTTCTGCCTGGCCGGGCTGGACCGCCAATCGCCGGGCGATCTGTCGGGCCTTTCGGGCTATGCCTGCCACTGGAACGGCCGCACCGATGGCGTGGGCGCGGTGACCGACCCGCAGGGCCGCCCGCGACAGTTTACGCTGCCCGCACCCCCCGGCGGACGTCCCTTTGCCCTGGCGCGCGAAGGGCGGCACTTCAAGCTGGTCCGCGCCGAGGGCGTCATCAACGACATCCTGGCGCTGGACCGCCGCGACCCGGTCTGGATCGACATGGAGGACAGCCGCTGGTTCGGCAGCCCCGAAGGTCACGCGCTGGACCGCCCGGTCCTGTGCCACAACCGCCGCGCGGGGGCGGTGAACGCGGTGCTGTGGCCCTTGCCCGACCAGCACGCCATCGGCCTTCCCGGCTTTGACACGCGCCTGCCCCCCGACCCGATCCCCTTTGACGAAAAGGAGGACCGGCTGATCTGGCGCGGCATGATCTCGGGGTCGGAAATGCGCGGTGGCGTCAAACCCGGCCCCGCCAGCCATGTCTGGCTGGCCCGCTTGGCCGAGGCCGTGACCCCGGACCAGCGCGACGACGCATGGCAGGGCCTTTGCCGCACCAACCGGATGGCCTTTTTGCGGCGGTATTTCGACGATCCCGACTTTGACCTGGGGCTGGTCCTGGCCTGGGGCTATCGCCGGTTCGCCGACGACCCGCTGCTGGCGCCTTATTGCCGGCCCCGCGCCGGCCCCGACACCTTCCGGCGCTTCCGCTATCAGCTGTGCCTGACGGGCTACGACCACGGCTCGAATTTCATCGGGGCGCTGGACAGCAACGGGGTCCTGCTGGCGGAACAGGATGGCTGGCAGGTCTTTTATTCTGGCCGCTTCAAGCCCTGGCAGCATTTCATCCCCGTCGCCCGCCACCTGACCGACTTGAAGGACAAGCTGGCCTGGGCCCGCGCCCATCCCGACGAGTGCAAGGCCATGTCCCGCGCCGCCCGGACCGAGGCGGCATATCTGCGCGATCCTGCCGCGCGCGCAGACCTGATGCGCCTGATCCTCGACGGGCTGGCGCAGGCGCGCTAAACCCCGGCCATGATCCAGATCCGCATCGAACCCTTGACCGCCGCAGCCTTCGCCCCCTTTGGCGAAGTGCTGGCCCCGAAATCCACCCCCGACCGCATGATCAACGCGGGCCGCTGCGAACGCCACCACGCGCTGGCCACCGTCCAGCGGGGCGGCGGAGAGGCGATCATCTCGATCTTTCGCAGCACGCCCGTCAGCCTGCCCTATGACTGCGACCTGCTGGAACGCCATCCCCTGGGCAGCCAGGCCTTCATGCCGATGGGTCCTGATGCCTGGCTGTCGGTCGTGGCCCCGGACGAGAACGGCCGCCCCGGCACGCCCCGCGCCTTCCTGGTGCCGGCGGGGACCGGCGTGAACCTGCACGCGGGAACCTGGCACGGCGTCCTGACGCCCCTGGACCGCGCCGCCGATTTCCTAGTCGTCGACCGCGAAGGCACCGGCACCAACCTGGAGGAGGTCCGCATCCCCCCCGTGCGGATCACCGCATGAGCCTGCCCGACTACAGCCACGAGACGCTGGCCCTGTCCCAGGGCGCCCGCCGGGTCGCCGGCGTGGACGAGGCCGGGCGCGGCCCGCTGGCGGGCCCGGTCACGGCGGCGGCGGTGATCCTTGATCCCGCCAACATCCCGCCGGGGCTGAACGACAGCAAGCAGCTGACCGCCCGGCGGCGCGAGGAGCTGGCCGACCTGATCATGGCCCGGTGCGACTGGTCGGTGGCGCATGTCGACGTGGCGGAAATCGACGCGCTGAACATCTATCACGCCAGCCACGCCGCCATGTGCCGCGCCATCGCCGGGCTGCGCCAGCGCCCCTGCCTGGTGCTGGTGGACGGCAACCGCGTGCCGCGCGACCTGTCCTGCCCCGGCCAGGCGATCGTCAAGGGCGACGCACGCTGTTTGACGATCGCCGCCGCGTCCATTGTCGCCAAGGTGTTGCGCGATCGCATCATGGTGGATTTGGCGCAACAGCACCCCGGCTACGGATGGGATTCAAATGCCGGTTACCCCACGCCTGCGCATAAACAGGCGCTGCTAGATTTGGGGGTAACCCCACATCATAGGCGGTCCTTTGCCCCTGTCCACAACATCTTGTGTAAAGCCACTTTGATAAGCCCCTGATTCAAAAAAGAAATTGACGGCGAATCGGGTCTGAATCATCTTTGGGACATACCAGACCGGCAAAAAGCCGGCTTTTCCCCCAGAGGCAGACCATGACGAAGACCAAGGACCAGCGCGCGGTTTCCGCGCCGCCGTTACCGCTGAACCAGATCCTGGGTGGCGACTGCATCGACATCATGAACAGCCTGCCCGCGGGCAGCGTTGACCTGATCTTTGCCGATCCGCCCTATAACCTGCAGTTGAAGGGCGACCTGCACCGGCCCGACAATTCCAAGGTGGATGCGGTGGACGATCACTGGGACCAGTTTTCGTCCTTTGCCATCTATGACGCCTTCACCCGCGACTGGCTGGCCGCCGCGCGCCGCCTGCTGAAACCGAACGGCGCAATCTGGGTGATCGGCAGCTATCACAACATCTTCCGGGTCGGGGCCGAGCTTCAGAACCAGGGCTTCTGGATCATGAACGACGTGATCTGGCGCAAGTCGAACCCGATGCCGAACTTTCGCGGCAAACGCCTGACCAATGCGCATGAAACGCTGATCTGGGCGGCCAAGTCGGAAAATTCGAAATACACCTTCAACTACGAGGCGCTGAAGTCGCTGAACGAAGGCGTGCAGATGCGCTCGGACTGGGTCCTGCCGATCTGCAACGGCGGCGAACGACTGAAGGATGCGGCCGGCGACAAGGCCCATCCGACGCAAAAGCCCGAAAGCCTGCTGCACCGCGTGATCGTGGGAACGACCAATCCGGGCGACGTGGTGCTGGACCCGTTCTTCGGCACCGGCACCACGGGCGCCGTCGCCAAGATGCTGGGCCGCGACTATATCGGGATCGAGCGCGAGGAGGCATACCGAGAGGTCGCCGCCCGCCGCCTGTCCCGCGTGCGCCGCTTTGACATGGATGCCATCGCCACCACCCGCGCCAAGCGCGCCGAGGTGCGCATCCCCTTCGGCCAGGTGATCGAACGCGGCATGCTGCGCCCCGGAGAAGAGCTTTATTCCATCGGTAATCGCCACAAGGCCAAGGTCCGCGCCGACGGCTCGCTGATCGGCAATGACGTCAAGGGGTCGATCCACCAGGTCGGCGCTGCGCTGGAAGGCGCGCCCTCCTGCAACGGCTGGACCTATTGGCATTTCCGGCGCGAGGGCAAGATGATCCCGCTGGACATCCTGCGCCAGCAGATCCGCGCCGAACTTGAGGGCGAGGTTTCCCGCCCCAACTGATCGCGTCATTCCGGTTTCGCCAGTTCCGCCGTGCCTTTCGCCGCCGGAACCACCTCGCCCCGCCATCCTCGCATGGCGGGGCGTTTTTCGTGCCGGCCTGCGTTAACGCGACCTTAACCCGCAGTCCGCAAGCGGTGTACAAGCTGTGCACGCCCGGTGCCCGGTCAGTGCATGCCCGGTGCGGGCAGAGGCCCAGCAATTCCTGGGTGCGCCCGCCGATCCGCCCCCGCCCGTTGCGCTAAAGCGCGTTGCGCGGCATCGGCAGCACGCCGGTGTCGTAGGGGGTCCAGTCCGCAATCTCGGGATAGAACTGGCGACGCCAGGCGCGCACGCGCGGGTTCATCCGCCGCCGCCACAGGGGCGGGACCATCGCCACGAAGGTCATCAGGGGATAGCCATAGGGCAGCTGAGGCGCATCGTCCGCACCATAGGTCTGCAGCAGCGGGAACCGGCGGTCGGGTTTGTAGTGGTGGTCCGAATGGCGTTGCAGGTTGATCAGCAGCCAGTTTGTTGCAGTGTGGCTGGCATTCCAGCTGTGGCGCGGCCGGACGGGCTCATAGCGGCCATCGCCCAGATGCTTGCGGGTCAGGCCGTAATGTTCGACGTAATTGGTCAGTTCCAGTTGCCAGACGGCGACGAAAGCCTGGAACAGAAACAGGAAAACTCCGATCCAGCCGCCCAGGGCCGCGGCCAGCGCCAGCATCCCCAGCTGCAGCGCCCCGTATCGCCAGAAGGGGTTGCGCCGGTCCCAGGGGCCGCACCCGGCCCGCGCCAGGAACCGCGTCTCGGCCAGCCAGGCACTGCGCGGCCCATCCGTCAGCACGCGACGGAAAAAGCCATAGAACCCCTCGCCATAGCGCGCCGAAACCGCGTCGCGCGGCGTTGAAACCCAGGAATGATGCACCAGCAGATGCTCGGTCCGGAAATGCGAATAAAGCACCGAGGCCAGCAGCAGGTCACCCAGCCAGCGCTCGACCGGGGTCTTCTGGTGCAGCAGCTCATGGGCATAGACGATGCCGATGCTGCCCGACAGAACGCCGATGCCGAAGAAAAGCCCAAGCTTTTCAAATCCTGACAGGTGCCCCGTTGCCTGCACATACCAAATCGAGCCAAAGATCGCGGCGAATTGCAGCGGAAACCAGATCAGCGTAACGGCGCGGTGCCAGAACAGCTGATCGGTTCCCGTGTCGGGATCGGGGTTCTTCTCGTTCAGGCCAAGGATGATGTCCAGTGCGGTCGTCAGGTACCAGGCATAGGCCGGGATCAGCGCCCACCACCAGCCGCCCCGCCAGGCGGCCAGCACGACCAGCGGGATCAGCAGCACCGACAGCCAGAAGGGCGCGGCGGCGGGCAGGTTCAGGGCGCGCGACTCACTCATGGCGCGAATGCTACGCCGCGATCTCGCCCTGCGCCATATCCCAGACCTTGCGCATCAGGCCGGGCAGCGCCTCGCGGTCGATCTGCCGCAGGGGCACCAACTCTCCGCGTTCGGGATTGCCGGTCAGGTGGCCGGTCATTACCCGCAGCGTCAGGCTGAAATGGGTAAAGACATGGCGCACCTGCCCGATCTCCCGCCATTGGGCGGGACCCGGCGGGGGCAGGTCGCGCCCGTCCCACTGGGCCGACGGAAAGGCCAGCGTCCCCCCCAACAGCCCCTTGGCGGGGCGATGTTCCAGCAGCAGCGCCTGGCCCTGGCGGGCGACCCAGGCCACCCCCTCGCGCTCGGGCTTGGGTGCCTTGGCCAGCTTGCGGGGCAGTTCGGCCGCGATCCCCTGCCGGCGCGCGTCGCACTGCGCCTGCAAAGGGCAGATGACGCAGGCGGGGCTGCGCGGCGTGCAGATCGTGGCGCCCAGGTCCATCATCGCCTGCGCATAATCGCCCGAACGTTTGGTCGGTGTCAGTTGGGCCGCCAGCGCCGTCAGCTGCGGCTTGGCACGGGGCAGGGGCGTCTCAACCGCGAACAGCCGTGCAACTACGCGTTCAACATTGCCGTCCACAACGGTTTCCGGGCGCTCGAATGCGATCGCGGCAATCGCGGCCGAGGTGTAGGGGCCGATCCCCGGCAAGGCGGCCAGCCCTTCGCGCGTGTCGGGAAAGCCGCCCTGCGCGGCCACGGCGCGCGCGCAGGCCAGCAGGTTGCGGGCGCGGGCGTAATAGCCAAGCCCAGCCCATTCCGCCATCACGCGCGCATCCTCGGCAGCCGCCAGGTCGTGAACCGTTGGCCAAAGCGCGGTGAACCGCAGGAAATACGCCTTGACCGCCGCCACGGTCGTCTGCTGCAGCATCACCTCGGACAGCCAGACGCGATACGGATCGGCCGGCGACCCGCCGGGCGGCACGCGCCAGGGCAGGACGCGGGCATGGCGGTCATACCAGGCCAGAAGGTCGGGGGCGATCACCTTGCTGTCACGCAATTATGTGGCCTCATCGGGTTCGGCGCGCTTTCATCCGGGCGGATGGCTGGCTAAGGATATGGGGGTGATAGCAGATCAGGCAAAGATGGCCCAGACACCCCGCAGTTCGTCATCCTACGGCACCTCGGGTTCCGCCCGCAGGCGCAGCCGCGGTTTCCAGGCGGCAGCCTCGTTGCTGGCCGACCGGGTGCAGAAGGCGGCCGAGGGGCGCGGCTTTGCCGTTGCGCGCCTGCTGACCCACTGGTCCGAAATTGCCGGCCCCCAGCTGGCTGCCGTAACCCGCCCGGTCCGCATCAGCCACAGCCGCGGCGGCTTTGGCGCCACGCTGACATTGCTGACAACCGGCCCGATGGCCCCCATGGTCGAGATGCAGCTGCCCCGACTGCGCGAACGGGTGAACGCCTGTTACGGCTATAACGCTGTTCAGCGGATCACCCTGACCCAGACCGCCGCCACGGGCTTTGCCGAAGGCCAGGCGCGGTTCTCCAGTCCCCTGCATGCGCCCAAGGTCCCCGATCCGGCCTGCGTCCAGCAGGCTGACCGCGTCGCGCGGCAATTCGACGACCCGACCTTGGCCGAGGCCATGGCCCGGCTGGCCCTGAATGTGGCCAGCCGCCAGTCCCGCAGCACCTGAGACCCGAATCGCAAGACCCTTGAAAGGACTTCCCATGTTTCTCCGTTTTGCCGCGACCGCGCTTGCCCTGAGCTTGGCCCTGCCCGCCGTGGCGCAGGATGCCGCCCCCGAAGCCCAGGTCGAAACCCTGCCCGATATCGCGCTTGGCGCCGAGGACGCGCCGCTGACGATCATCGAATATGCCAGCTTCACCTGCGGGCATTGCGCCAACTTCCACAGCGACGTCTTTCCGCAGCTGAAGGCCGAATATATCGACAGCGGCCAGGTCCGCTTTGTGCAGCGGGACGTCTATTTTGACCAGGTGGGCCTGTGGGCCGGGATCCTGGCCCGCTGCGGCGGGGACGACAAGTACTATGCCGTGTCCGACATGCTGTTCGACGAACAGGAGGAATGGCTGTCTGGCGGTTCGGGCGACGAGATCGCGGCCAACCTGCGCCGCATCGGCCTGAAGGCGGGCATGACCGAGGAGCAGATGACTGCCTGCTGGGACGACACCGCCAAGGTCGAACAGCTGATCGCCACCTTCCAGCAGAACGCCACCGCGGACGAGGTCGAGGCGACCCCGACCTTCATCATCGGCGGAGAAAAGGTTTCGAACCAGCCCTGGGACAGCATGAAGGGCATCATCGACGCCAAACTGGCCGAGGCCCCCGCGCCGGCCGAATAAGGCCCGGCGGTCCGGCAGGCCCCAAGTCAGCCGGACCGCCTGAACCGTTGCCTTCTGCCAAGGCGCGCCGCTAGTCTGCGGCAGCAGGCGTGGCAAAGGGACGGTTCGTCATGTTCAGGGAATTCAAGACTTTCATCGCCCGCGGCAATGTCATCGACCTTGCCGTGGGCATCATCATCGGCGCGGCCTTCACCGGCATCGTCAACTCACTGGTCGCGGACCTGATCAACCCGGTCTTGGGCCTGCTGACGGGCGGCATCGACTTTACCGACCGCTACCTGGTCCTGTCGGGCACTGTACCCGACGGTTCCAGCCTGGCCGTGGCGCGGCAGTCGGGGGCGGCAATCTTTGCCTATGGCTCCTTCCTGATGGCGATGCTGAACTTTCTGATCATAGCCTGGGCGGTGTTCCTGCTGGTCAAGGTCATCAACCGGGTGCAATCGGCCGCCTTCCACAAGCAGGAGGCGGAAGAGCCCGCCGCCGGCCCCAGTCAGGAAGAACTGCTGGCCCAGATCCGCGACCTGCTGGCCGACCGCGCCGCCCGGATCTGAGGGCCCGATCGGTGCCGGCGCCATCGCGCTGGAAACCATGTCAGTTGGTCAGCACCTGGTCCGGCGTCACCGCGTCCAGACCCAGGGCCTCGCCCACGGGCGGTGAGGTCAGCTGCCCCTCATGCGTCGACAGTCCCGCCCGCAGATGCGGGTCCTCCGTCACCGCCTGCCGCCAGCCCTTGTCGGCCAAGGCCAGCAGATGCGGCATCGTCACGTTGCCAAGCGCCTGCGTCGAGGTGCGCGCCACCGCGCCCGGCATGTTGGCCACGCAGTAATGGATCACGCCGTCGATCTCGTAGATCGGGTCTTGGTGGGTGGTGGCCCGCGAGGTTTCGAAACAGCCGCCTTGGTCAATCGCCACGTCCACCAGAACAGCACCCGCAGGCATGGTGGACAGCTGGTCGCGCGTCACCAGCTTGGGTGCAGCGGCCCCCGGGATCAGCACCGCGCCGATCACCATGTCAGCCGTCTGGATCAGCTCGGCCGTGGCGGCGGCGCTGGCGAACTGGGTGGTCAGCTTGCCCATGAAGATGTCGTCCAGATAGGACAGCCGCAACACCGACCGGTCCATCACCGTGACGTTCGCGCCCATTCCGACTGCGACACGCGCCGCCGCCGCGCCCACCACGCCGCCGCCGATGATGACGACGTTGGCGGGCCTGACGCCCGGCACGCCGCCCATCAGCACGCCGCGACCGCCATTGGCCTTCTGCAGCGCCCAGGAGCCTACCTGCGGTGCCAAGCGGCCGGCCACTTCGGACATCGGCGCCAGCAGCGGCAGGCCGCCCTTGGCATCCGTCACGGTTTCATACGCGATGGCGGTCACGCCGCTGTTCAGCAGATCGCGGGTCTGGTCCGGGTCTGGGGCCAGGTGCAGATAAGTGAACAGGATTTGGCCCTTGCGCAGCATCTTGCGTTCGGCGGCCTGGGGCTCCTTGACCTTGATGATCAGCTCGGCCTGGTCGAAGACCGCAGCGGCATCGGGGGCGATGGTCGCCCCGGCCACCTGGTAATCCTCGTCGGTGAAGCCCGCGCCCAGACCAGCGCCGGTCTGCACGACGACGCTGTGGCCGCGCCCCACCGCCTCGGCCGCGGCGGCCGGGGTCAGTCCCACGCGGAATTCCTGCGGCTTGATCTCTTTCGGACATCCGATCTGCATGGCTCTCTCCCTTTTTCCATGTTTCCTCCATCTTGGCAGGGCGGCGCTGGAAGGTGCTGCGAAGATGGCACTTGCGCAGAGTGCGTCATCGAAGAAGCAGCTGGAATAAGCGCCTGAAATCGAAGAACCTGTCGCAATGGCCGACCTTGACGCAATAGACCGCCGGATCCTGGCGCTTCTTCAGAAAGAAGGGCGAATCAGTAACGCCGAACTGGCGGTGCGGGTGCATCTGTCGCCATCGGCCTGTCACCGCCGTGTGCAACGGCTGGAGGAGGCGGGCGTCATTTCGGGTTATGTCGCCCTGCTGGATGCGCGCGCGCTGCGGCGGCAGACAACCGTGTTTGTTGAGATCACGCTGTCGGGCCAGGCTGACGAGGTGCTGGAGGCTTTTGAACGCGGCGTTCGGACCATTCCCGACGTGCTGGAATGCCACCTGATGGCCGGCACCGCCGATTACCTTCTCAAGATCGTGGTTGAGGATACCGACGACTTTGCCCGCATCCACCGCCAGCATCTGGCGCGCCTTCCGGGGGTTGCGCAGATGCATTCCAGCTTTGCCCTACGGACGGTGTTCCGCACCACGGCGATTCCCGTCTGACCATAAGAAAACCCCCGCGACACGGAGTCACGGGGGTTTTCGGATTACGCTGATCGCGTCGCCTTACAGCGCGCCTTCGCGCTGTGCCTTTTTACGGGCCAGCTTGCGGGCGCGGCGAACGGCCTCGGCCTTTTCACGGGCTTTCTTGACCGACGGCTTCTCGAAATGCTGCTTGAGCTTCATTTCGCGGAAGACACCTTCGCGCTGAAGTTTTTTCTTCAGGGCACGAAGCGCCTGTTCGACGTTGTTGTCGCGAACATTGACCTGCATGTGGTTGTCACCACCTTCCTAGGTTAGAGTTGATAGATTGCAGGAAGCGTCCCCCTAACAGAAGCGGGCGACCCTGTCCAGAAGAGGTAAGCCATGACCCAGACCAACCGCGACGCGCTGCTGGATGCCGCGCTGACCCATGTGCCCTTCGAGGGGATGAACGACCGTGCCCTGGCCGCCGGGGCCCGCGACATCGGAATGTCGCCCTCGCTGATCCGGGTGCATTTCCCCCAGGGCGGCGCCGGTCTGGCCGCCGCCTATCATCGCCGCGCGGACGAAGCGCTGCGCCGGTCGCTGGCGGAGACCCCGCCGCAGGGCCGGTTCCGCGACCGCATCTCTCAGGCGGTCTGGCGCCGGCTGGAACTGGTGGACCCGGAACTGGTGCGGGCGGGCGCCGCGACGCTGGCGCTGCCCCAGAACGCGGCGCTGGCGGCGCAGCTGGTCTGGGAAACGGCCGACGTGATCTGGACGGGGCTGGGCGACCGGTCGCAGGACGTGAACTGGTATTCCAAGCGCGCCACCCTGACGGCGGTGATCTCAGCCTCGGTCCTCTTCTGGCTGGGCGACGATTCCGAGGGGCACCAGGACACCCGCGCCTTCATCGACCGCCGCATTGATGGCGTGATGAGTATTGAAACGGTCAAGTCCCGGCTGCGCAAGCTGCCTGGTGCCGAAAGCCTGGGCCGCGCCGCCTTTGGCTGGATCAAGGCGCCGCGCACCCGTGCCCTTCCCGGAAAGACGCGATAAGGAAATCCCATGTTCCCCGACCAGATGACCGCGATCGAGATCGCATCTCCCGGCGCCGCCGACCAGCTGCGCCAGACCACGCGGCCCGTGCCGGTGCCCTGCCATGACCAGATCCTGATCAAGGTCGCCTATGCCGGGGTGAACCGGCCCGACGTGTTGCAGCGCGCCGGCAGCTATGCGCCCCCGCCCGGTGCCTCGGACCTGCCGGGGCTGGAGGCCTCGGGCGAGATCGTCGGCATGGGCGCGGGTGTCACCCGTTGGAAGAAGGGCGAACAGGTCTGCGCCCTGGTGCCAGGGGGCGGCTACGCGGAATATGTCGTCTGCCATGCCGACCACGCGCTGCGCATCCCGCGCGGCCTGACCCCGCGCGAAGGCGCCTGCCTGCCCGAAACCGCCTTTACCGTCTGGTCCAACGTCGTGCAGCGCGGCGGCCTGACCGGGGGCGAGCGGTTCCTGGTGCATGGCGGCACCTCGGGCATCGGGATGATGGCGATCCAGATCGCCCGCGCGCTTGGTGCACGCGTTTTTGCCACCGCCGGCAGCGAGGCGAAATGCGCCGCGATCGAGGCCCTTGGGGCGGTGCCGATCAACTACCGCACGCAGGATTTCGTCAAGGTCCTGAAGGAGGCCGGGGGCGCCGACCTGATCCTGGACATGGTCGGGGGCAGCTATATCCCCCGCAATATCAAGGCATTGGCACTGGACGGGCGGCTGGTGATGATCGCCTTTCTGGAGGGGCCCAAGGTCGAGCTGAACTTTGCCCAGATCATGGTGAACCGCCTGACCGTCACCGGATCGACCCTGCGCCCGCAATCGGATGTCGCCAAGGCGGAACTGGCCGATGCGCTGCGCAAGCAGCTGTGGCCGATGATCGCGGCGGGCTCGGTCGGGGTCACCATTGACAGCGAGTTCGCCCTGGCCGATGCCGCCGACGCCCATCGGCGGATGGAAAGCAGCGATCATATCGGAAAGATCGTGCTGCGGGTGGCCGGCGGTGACGACTGAGCCTAGCGAACGGCCTCCATCAGCACCCGGGCGCGGTCGCAGTCGCGGCGCGCGTCGGGGGCGCAGTCGCGCGGCGCCAGATCGCGCGTCAGACAGATGCGCACCTCGGCCAGGGATCGGTCGCGGCAGGTGACGGTGACGCCGTCTGCGGTCAGGTTGGGGTTGGCCTCCATGAACGCCTCTTCGACTAGGGCGGGGTCCAGCGTGATGTCGCGATCCAACCGGTCCAGGACCTGCGGGATCGTGATGCCGGCCAAGGCGTCGCGGGTCGCGTCGTAATAGGCGCCGGCCGACAGCCCGCTGCACCGGCCGTGCTTCTTCCACTGGTGCCAGGCCAGCCCGCCGGACCCCATGACGTCCTCCATCGCCTGGCTTTCGCGGCGCGACGGATCGCGTTCGGACGTGGCGCAATCGCGGGGCCAGCCGCGTTCGTTCTGGGGCCAAAGCCCGTGAACCGTGAAGCCCCGCCCTGTGCCGTCGCGGCATTCGGGCGCCGCGCGGTCGTCGCCGGTGCTGCTGCACCAGCCGGGCTGCCAGCTGAGCGCCAGGATGTAGTAATCGAACTGCCCGGCGATGTCGCGGGCATGGGCCGGGCCGGGGCCAAGCAGGACGGCAAGGATCAGGACAAGGATGCGCATGTGCCCACGATAGGCAGGTCGCAGCCGTTCCGCATCCGCAAAAGTGCCGAATCCTCTTTTCCCCGCGTGTCGAAAACGCTATATGACCCGGCAATTCCCCCCGAAAACGAGGAATGGCGTCAGCCGAAGCCGTTTTTCCGGCCAAGCCGCCCATGTTCGGGGCATACGAGACAAGCGAAGGAGACTGACATGAGCAAGCCGCTGATGGCCAAGGCCACCGCCGTCTGGCTGGTCGACAACACGACGCTCAGCTTCAAGCAGATCGGCGACTTCTGCGGTCTGCACGAGCTTGAGGTCCAGGGGATCGCCGATGGCGACGTCGCCGCCGGCGTCAAGGGGTACGACCCCGTCGCCTCGAACCAGCTGGATGCCGAAGAGATCAAGCGCGCCGAGGGCAGCCCGGCCTATCGCCTGCGCCTGAAGCACAACCCCGCCGCCGATGGCGAGGAAAAGCGTCGCGGCCCGCGCTATACGCCCTTGTCCAAGCGCCAGGACCGTCCGGCAGCCATCCTGTGGCTGGTCAAGTTCCACCCGGAGCTGCAGGACGCGCAGATCGCCAAGCTGGTCGGCACGACCAAGCCGACCATCGCCTCGATCCGCGAGCGGACGCACTGGAACATCCAGAACATCCAGCCGATCGACCCGGTGGCCTTGGGCCTGTGCCGCCAGACCGAGCTGGACGCGGCCGTGCAAAAGGCCGCCAAGAAGCGCGCGGCCGAGGGCGTGGTCATGACCGACGACGAGCGTCGCAAGCTGGTCAGCACCGAGACCTCGCTGTCGATGTCGGACGAGCCGCGGCTGCCCAGTTCGATCGCGGGCCTGGAGAACTTCAGCCTCAACCGCGAAGAAAAGCGCCCGGAGCCCGCGCGCGATGCCGACAGCTTCTTCAACCTGCCCGATGCGGGCGAGGATGACGAGGACGAGGACGACCAGCGCTGAGGGCGCGGCCGTCAAATTCCCATGAAAAAGGCCGGCGCAATGCCGGCCTTTCTGCATTCGGTTCAGGTGAAGGTCAGTGCCTGACCGACTTGCCGCGGATCATGCGATAGATCGCGATCAGGATGCAGGCACCAATGACGGCGACGATCAGCTGGCCGATCAGGCCGCCTGCGGTCGTGCCCAGAATGGCGCGGAACAGCCAGTTACCGATCAGCGCGCCCAGGATGCCCAGGATGATGTTCGTCAGCAGGCCATGGTCGCCCTTCATGATCTTTTCCGCAATCCAGCCGGCGATGGCACCAAGGATGATGGAGAGAATCCAGCCGTAACCTTCCATGAAATGTCCCTTTTCGTGTTTGCAATGGCCGCACCCGCAGCGACCTGTCGCACCGACAATGCCCAAGGGCCTGATCCGTTCCCGCGGACCGGCCCCCGTGGCGTGACTGTGGGAAAAGGGTCACACCGACAGGCAGATGTATTTCATCTCCAGATAATCGTCCATTCCGTGGCGGCTTCCCTCGCGGCCCAGGCCGGACTGCTTGACGCCGCCGAAGGGTGCGACTTCGGTCGAGATGATGCCGGTGTTCACGCCGACGATGCCGTATTCCAGCGCCTCCTGCACGCGGGTGATGCGGCCGATGTCGCGGGCGTAGAAATAGGACGCCAGGCCAAAGATCGTGTCGTTCGCCTTCTGGATGACCTCGTCCTCGGTTTCAAAGCGGAACAGGGGCGCCAGCGGGCCGAACGTTTCCTCGGTCGAGACTTTCATGTCGTCCTTGACGCCCGTCATCACCGTGGGTTCGAAGAACAGCCCCTCCTTGCGCTTGCCGCCGGTCACGACCTCTCCGCCGCCGTCCAGAACGTCGCGGATATGCTCCTCGACCTTCTCGACCGCCTTCTCGTTGATCAGCGGGCCGGTGGTCGTGCCTTCCTCCAGCCCGTCGCCGACGCGCAGCTTGTCAACCGCCGCCGCCAGCTTTTTGGCAAAGTCGTCATAAACGCCCGACTGGACATAGATGCGGTTCGCGCAAACGCAAGTCTGGCCGTTGTTGCGGAACTTGGACGCCATCGCGCCGTCGACCGCGGCATCCAGATCGGCATCGTCGAAGACGATGAAGGGCGCGTTCCCGCCCAGTTCCATGCTGCATTTCATCACCTGGTCGGCGGCCTGCCGCAGCAGGATGCGCCCCACCTCGGTCGAGCCGGTGAAGGTCAGTTTGCGGACCTTGTGGTTCTCGCAGAACTCCTTGCCGATGTCGCTGGAGCGCGACGATGTCACCACCGACAGGATGCCCTTGGGCAGGCCCGCACGTTCGCCCAAAATTGCCATGGCCAGCGCGGACAGCGGCGTTTCCGCGGCGGGGCGCGCGACAAATCCGCAGCCCACGGCCAGTGCCGGCGCGGCCTTGCGGGCGATCATCGCATTGGGAAAGTTCCAGGGCGTGATCGATCCAACGACGCCGATGGGCTGGCGGATGACAGTCAGGCGCTTGTCGGCCTGGTGGCCGGGGATCGTCTCGCCATAGACACGCTTGGCCTCTTCGCCGAACCATTCGACAAAGCTGGCGCCATAGGCGATCTCGCCCTTGGCTTCGGGCAGGGGCTTGCCTTGTTCGGCGGTCAGGATGCGGCCCAAGTCATCCTGGTTTTCCATCATCAGATCGTACCAGCGGCGCATCACCTGCGCGCGCTCCTTGGCGGGACGGGCGGCCCAGTCCTTCATCGCGGCGTCCGCGGCGTCGATGGCGCGCGCGACCTCGGCCCGGCCCAGATCGGCCACCTGGGCGATCACGTCGCCGCGGGCCGGGTTCTTGACCTCAAAGGTCGCGCCGTCATCGGCGTCGACCCATTCGCCCGCCACGAAAGCGCGGGTTTCCAGCAGCGAGGGGTCGCGTAGCAGGGTCTTCAGGTCGGTGGAATGCTTGGTCATGATCGCTCCTCTGACGGCGGCGCGCATAGATGATCACGCGCGGGGGCGCTTGTCAAAACGCGGCCGCCGCTCACGCAGGTGGCAAGTGGATGTGATCGGCACGTCGGGAACAGAGCGCCGGTTCCGGATGTTCAAGCCGCGATCGACCCGATCGAGGGTCCGCCAAAACAGGAGTTTATCATGCGCAAGCTTTTCTTGACCTCCGCTGTCGCCGCCATTGGTTTTTCGGGTGCCGCCATGGCCCAGACCACCGCCACCGCCGCGACTGACCTGAACGTGCGTTCGGGTCCCGGCGTCCAGCACGAGGTGATCGGCGCCATCACCGCCGGGAACGAGGTCGAAGTCCGTGGCTGCATCGACAGCGCCAACTGGTGCGAAGTGACTTCGGGCGACCTGCAGGGCTGGTCTTATGGCGACTATCTGAATGTCACGGCCGGGGACGAGGTCGTCTCGCTCTATCCCAACCGTGAAACCGTGGGCGTGACCATCATTGAGACGCCCGCGCAAGCCGAGAACGCCGGTCAGAACGCCGCTGTCGGCGGCTTGGGCGGCGCAGCCATGGGCGCGCTGATCGCCGGACCGATCGGTGCCGTGGCGGGTGCCGCCATCGGCGGGGGCGCCGCTGCCGCCGCGACCGAGGAACCGGCACCTGAAGTCACCACCTATGTCACCTCGAACAGCGTCGAGCCGGTCTATCTGGAGGGCGAGGTCGTCATCGGCGCGGGTGTCCCCGAGACTGTGAACGTCTATGAAATCCCCCAGCAGCCGCAATACCGCTATGCCCAGATCAACGGACAGACGGTTCTGGTGGATCCGAACGACCGCCAGATCGTTTACATCTATCGCTAAGCTGTCCCTCTTGGCGATCTCTGGGGGCGGTGCGCTTGGTCGCACCGCCCTTTTTCATGCGAAACGGCTGGCCCAGCAGGGCTGCAGGTCGCCGTCCATCGGCCGCGCTGCATGAACCCCACGGGCAATGGCCCGGGCCAGCACGCAGGCCGCCGCATGACCCAAGCGGAATGTGTCCCCCACCGGATCGGCCAGGGGCCGCGCGCCGGTCGAGGCCGCAAAAACCAGATCTCCGTCCAAGGGTGTGTGGCTGGGCACCAAGGCGCGTGCCAGACCGTCATGGGCGGCGGTCGCCAGGCGCTGCAGCGCGGCCTTGTCCAGGGCCGCGTCGGTGGCGACGACGGCGATGGTGGTCGCCTCGCCAAGCCGTTTGGCAGGGTGGGGTTCGTCAGCGGCCGGAAAACGGGCGGGCAGGCCCAGGCCGCCGAATTCGCCCTGCAACTCCCACGGTGCGGCCCAGAACTGCGGCCCGTCGCCCACGGTCGCGGTGCCAAGCGCATTCACCACCACCAGCGCCCCGACGGTCGCACCGCAGGACAGCACCGCCGAGGCAGAACCCAGCCCGCCCCTGAGATTGCCGGTCATCGCGCCGCTTCCGGCCCCGGTCGACCCCAGGGAGAACTCTGTGGCGGCACCTTGCCATGCCCTGTGGCCCAAGACGGGATATGGGTTGGTATCCCAAGACTTGTCGCCGCCGTTCAGCAGGTCAAATACGATCGCGCCCGGCACGATGGGCACGCGCGCCGCGCCCACGGCAAAGCCGCGCCCCGCGGCATGCAGCGCCGCCATCACCCCGTCGCAGGCCGCCAGCCCAAAGGCCGAACCGCCCGACAGGACCAGCGCATCGACCCTGTCCACCAGCTTGTCCGGGGCCAGCAGGTCCGTGTCGCGCGTGCCGGGGGCGCCGCCCATTACCCTGACCGAGGCCGCAAAGGGCACATCGGCGGTCAGGACCGTCACGCCCGACCGCAGGTCCGTATCCTGCGCGTTCCCGACCCGCAGCCCCGCCACATCCGTGATCAGGTTGCGCGGACCGGGCCTCATGCGCCGCCCACGGGTGTCCGTGCCTGCAGGGCGGCCTGCCGGGTCTGGGTCAGGGTGGCGCCGGTGGTCAGCGCCTCGGGGTCCAGGCGCAGATCGATCACCGCCAGGCGGCCCGACAGGCGCGCGCGTTCAAAGGCGGGGGCGAAATCCTCGTCCCGCTCGACCCGTTCCCCGTGGCCGCCATAAGTCCGGGCCAGTGCGGCGAAATCGGGATTGAACAGGTCGGTGCCCGAAACGCGGCCCGGATAGTGGCGTTCCTGATGCATGCGGATCGTGCCGTATCGGCCGTTGTTGGCCACGATGACAATGGGCGTGGCACCGTATTGCGCGGCGGTCGACAATTCGTTCAGCGTCATCTGAAGGCAGCCGTCCCCGGCCAGGCAGACGGCCATCCGGTCGGGATGCATCAGGCTGGCGGAGATGGCCGCGGGCAGGCCGTAACCCATCGACCCCGAGGTTGGCGCAAGCTGCGTTCCGAACTGCCGCCAGCGATAATAGCGGTGCAAGAAGGCCGCGTAATTGCCCGCGCCATTGGTCAGGATCGCGTCGTGGGGCAGGTGATCGGCCAGCCAGGTCACCACATGTTCCAGTCGCAGGGGGCCGGGGGTGCGGCGCGGGGTCTGCCATGTCTCGTACTCTCGGCGCAGGCGCGCCCGCCAATCGGACCAGGGCGCGGGCGGGGCGGGTATGTCGGCCAAGGCTGCCACCACCGCGCGCGGATCGGCCGCCAGTCCAGGGTCCGGGCGCCACAGCTGGCCCAGTTGGTCCGGGTCGGGATGGACCAGCATCACCCGGGCGTGCGGGCGCACGGGGTCCATCAGTGCATAGCCATCCGTCAGCGTGTCCCCCAGGCGGGAGCCGAGCGACAGGATCACGTCCGCCTCAGCCAAGGCACGCCCCAGGGCCGGGCTCATGCCCACGCCCAGGTCGCCCACGTAATGCGGCAGGCGGTTGTCCATCCGGTCCTGCCGCCGGAAGGGCACCGCCACCGGCAGGTCCCAAGCCGCGGCGAAACGGGCCAAGTCGTCGGCCGCCTGCTGCGACCACAGGCTGCCGCCCGCCACGACCAGCGGCCGTCGCGCCGTCGACAGCGCCCGCGCCAGGGCCAAAACCGATTCGGGCGCGACATGGGCCAGCGGCAGACGGGCGGGCGCCAGGTCGGGGACACAGGCATGTCCCGACAGCATGTCCTCGGGCAGGGCCAGCACGACGGGGCCGGGGCGGCCCGACTGCGCGACATGAAAGGCGCGCGCCACGTATTCCGCGATGCGGTCGGTGCTGTCGATCTGCGCCACCCATTTCGCCAGAGGCCGGAACATGGCGCGGTAATCAACCTCCTGAAATGCCTCGCGATCCTGGTCCCCCCGTGCGATCTGGCCGACAAAAAGGATCATCGGTGTCGAATCCTGGCGCGCGACATGCACGCCCGCGCTGGCATTGGTGGCACCCGGCCCGCGGGTCACGAAGGCCACACCCGGCCGCCCCGTCAGCTTGCCCGTGGCCTCGGCCATCATCGCGGCGCCGCCCTCGTGGCGGCAGACGATATTGGCGATGCCGCTGTCATGCAGCCCGTCCAGCGCCGCCAGGAAGCTTTCCCCCGGCACCGAGAATACCCGCGTGACGCCGTTCAGGCGCAGCGCCTGGACCAGGATCTGCCCGCCATGCCGCATCCGTTCATCCTTTCGTGAATTCGATCTGGCGCACGCGGACATGCCGCAGCGCCTCGACCATGAAGGCCGTCATCAGGCCAAAGTTCAGCAGCCCGTTTGCCGCCGCCATGCCGCCAAGGATGCGCCAGTTCTGCGGCATCAGCACGTCGCCATAGCCGAGCGTGGTGAAGGTCACCAAGGTGAAGTACATCGATTCCTCGAAGCTGGCAAAGACGCCCAGCAGGTGGAAGGTCGTGGCCCAGAGCCAGACCGAGGCCGTCAGCATCGCCAGCACCGCAAGGCTGGTCGCCACCACGACCAGCACCAGCTTGGGCCGGTGCGGCGCGCGCATCAGCCATCGGGCCCACCGGGCAAAGGCCGCCTCCAGCGCCCAGACCGCCTGTCCGGCGATCAGCACGCTGATCACCATCAGCACCGACCCAAAGGCGATCTGTCCTGTCATCATGTCCCCCCGCCCCAGTGCTAGCGCAGGGCGGGCCGGGCGCGCAACGGCACCTTTACATGGGCCTGCGCCGCACCTATCTGGCATGGTCATGGCCAAGGATGATGACAGCAGCAACTACAAGGTGATCGCCGAGAACCGGCGCGCACGCTTCGACTACTTCATCGAGAGCGATCTCGAGGTGGGGATCATGCTGACCGGGTCCGAGGTCAAGGCGCTGCGGACCGGCCAGTCCAACATTGCCGAAAGCTATGCCTCGGTCGAGGGCGGCGAGTTGTGGCTGATCAACGGCTATATCGCGGCCCTGGCCCGCGCCGGCGTCTTTGGCCACGAGGAACGCCGCCGCCGCAAGCTGCTGGTCAACAAACGCGAACTGGCCCGGCTGTGGCAGGCCACTGCGCGCGAGGGGATGACGCTGATCCCGCTGGTGATGTATTTCAACCACCGCGGCATCGTGAAGTTGAAGGTCGGCGTCGCCAAGGGCAAGAAGAACCACGACAAGCGCGAAACCAGCGCCAAGCGCGACTGGAACCGGCAAAAACAGCGGCTTCTGAAGCAGGGATAGCCCCCTGCGGCATTGCAGCCCCGCCTGCGCCCCTGTAGATCGGGGCGGCGCAAGCAAGGGGGGATATGCGATGCAGGACGATCCGAAGACACTGGTTTCGACCGATTGGCTGGCCGCCCATCTGAACGATCCCGACCTGCGCATTATCGACGCCAGCTGGCACATGCCCGCCAGCGGCCGAGACGGACGCGCCGAATACGACGCCGCCCATATTCCCCATGCTCGCTTCTTCGACATCGACGCGATCAGCGACAAGCGCAGCGCCCTGCCGCACATGGCCCCACCGGTCGAGATGTTCATCAGCCGGATGCGCGCCATGGGCATCGGCGACGGCCACCAGATCGTCATTTATGACAATTCCGACGTCCGCAGCGCGTTTCGCGTCTGGTGGACCTTCCGCCTGATGGGCAAGACGGACGTCGCCGTGCTGGACGGGGGCCTGGACAAGTGGCAGGCCGAGGGGCGCCCGGTCGAGGACATGCCCCCGGTCATGCGCGACCGCCACATCACTGTCCAGCGCCAGGCCGCGCTGGTGCGCGACGTGACGCAGGTCGCCGCCGCATCGAAGCTGGGCGATCATGCGATCATCGACGCCCGTGCCCCCGAGCGATTCCGCGGCGAGGTGGACGAGCCGCGGCCCGGCCTGCGGGCGGGTCACATCCCCGGTGCCCGCAACCTTCCCTTTGGCCGCCTGTTCAACACGGATGGCACGATGATCGCCCCCGACGCGATCCGCACTGCCTTCGAAAAGGCCGGCGTTGACCTGTCGAAACCCGCCATCACCACCTGCGGCAGCGGCGTGACCGCCGCGATCCTTTCCTTTGCGTTGGAACGGATCGGACACCGCAACCACTCGCTCTATGACGGAAGCTGGACCGAATGGGGCAGCTTCGCCGACCTGAACATCGCAACCGGAGACGCCTGAGATGCTGTCCAACCTCAAAGCCCAAGCCCCCGACAAGATCCTGATGCTGATCGAGGAATTCAAGGCCGACACCCGCCAGGGCAAGATCGACCTGGGGGTGGGTGTCTACAAGGACCCCCAGGGTGTCACTCCGGTCATGCGCGCCGTGAAGGCGGCCGAACAGCGGATCTGGGAAACCCAGACCACCAAGGCCTATACCGGTCTGGCCGGCGAACCCGAATACCGCAACGCGATGGCGCGGATGGTACTGGGCGACGTGCCGGCCGACCGGCTAGCCTCGGTCGCGACCGTCGGCGGCACCGGCGCGATCCGGCAGGCGCTGGAGCTGGCGGGTCTGGCCAATCCCGATGTCCGCGTGTTCGTGTCGAACCCGACCTGGCCGAACCACCTGTCGATCATGACCTTCATGGGCCTGCCCTTCACCGAATACCGGTATTTCGACGCGGCAACGCGCGGCGTCGACTTTGATGGCATGAAGGCCGACATCGCGCAGGCCGGGAAGGGCGACATCGTCCTGCTGCACGGCTGCTGCCACAACCCGACCGGCGCGAACCTGGGCCTGGACCAGTGGGCGCAGGTCGTGGAGATCCTGGAGAAATCCGGCGCAATCCCGCTGATCGACCTGGCCTATCAGGGCTTCGGCGACGGTCTGGACGCCGATGCCGAGGCGACGCGCCTGGTCGCCTCGCGCCTGCCCGAGGTGCTGATCGCGGCGTCGTGCTCCAAGAACTTCGGCATCTACCGCGAACGGTCCGGCATCCTGATGGCTCTGGCGGACAACACCGCCGCGCGGGACCTGGCGCAGGGGTCGATGGCTTATTTGAACCGCCAGAACTACTCCTTCCCGCCCGACCATGGAGCGCGCATCGTCAGCACCATCCTGACCGACGACGCCCTGCGTGCCGATTGGGCCGCCGAACTGGAAGAGGTGCGCAACACCATGCTGGGCCTGCGCGACCAGCTGGCCACTGAACTGCGCGACCTGACAGGCAGCGACCGTTTCGACTTCATCGCGCAGCATCGCGGCATGTTCTCGCGCCTTGGCGCCAGCCCCGAGCAGGTGCAAAAGCTCAAGTCCGATGCTGCCATCTACATGGTGGGAGATTCGCGCCTGAACATTGCCGGCCTGAACCGCGACACGGTTCCCGTTCTGGCGCGCGCGATCATCGACGCCGGGATCTAAGGCAGGCCGGGGCGGTTCTGCCGCCCCTGTCGTCCAAGCGCGGGATCAGCGGCGGGTCAGCCGCTGTTCGATATAGTCCCGCAACTCCTCGACCTCGCCACGACTGTCTCTCAGAGCCTCTATCGCGGCGCGGTGATCAGCCTCGACCGCCACCATCTTATCCTGGCGCTGCTGCAACAGCGCCAGTGCGGCATCACGTTCTTCCTTGGCCGCGTGCAGTTGCCGCGCCAGATGGTCCAGTTCGCCCGCCCCGGCGCGGCCGATGCGGTGGACCAGCCAGCTTGCGATCCAGCCCAGCAGGAACGCCCCGAACAGGATCAGCGCCGTGACGACAATGAATTCGGATCGGGTCATTGGTCGGTCGCCTCGTCCTGCGCCGCGGCCCGATCAGCGACGCCTTCGGGGCGGACGCCCGGTCGCGGGGTGCTGTCGTCGGCTGTCTGCACCGGCACCCTAAGGTTTTCCTCCCGCTCGTCCAGAGACTGGAACTCTTCGCTGACGCCCACCGTCAGCGGCACCATGCCCGAGGAATCGTTGCTTTGCGGCAGCTGCGGTCCCTGCATCTGCGGCGGCGGGGGGACGGCCTGAGGCAGCTGGGGCCCCTGCATCGGGGGCATCTGCGGCCCTTGTTCCCGGCCCGCGGCAAGCACCGTCATGTCAGGGCCGGCCATCTGCTCGGCAGGGGGAACCGCGGCGGGCGCGACTTGTTCGCCGGTCACGCCGGAGATCCGGGCGGGCTGCGGCGGGATGTCGGGCTGGACGGGCTGCGGGGACAGCAGGCGGAACTCGATGCGCCGGTTGGCCTCGCGGCCTTCCTCGGTTTCGTTGCTGTCCAAGGGTTGGCTTTCGCCATACCCGCGCGAAGCCATGTTTGTCGTGTCGATGCCCGCATCCCGCATCGCGGCGACAATCGCCTGCGCCCGGCCGCGCGACAGTTCGGCGTTGAACCCTTCCGATCCCTGCGAATCAGTGTGCCCGCCCGCCTCGATCTGGAATTCGGCGCAATCCGCCATGACCGCGGCCAGCTGCCCCAAGGTCGGGGCAGGGTCCCCGGCGATGGAGGAGCGGCTCGGCTCAAACCCGATCTCGCTTTCCGACATGATCCGGTTCAGCCGCGTTACGCATTCCTCGCCATCCGGCAGCCCAAGCACGGAGTCAAGGCGGCGGTCATAGCTGATCGCCAGGTCATAGCGCGCACCGGGGCCAAGCCGGTCGGTCAGCAGCGTCACCGCATGGTCGGTGGCATGGGGATCGCCTGACACGCCAGCAAGCGTGATCAGTCCGGGCGTCACCGCGACCTGTCCCAAATGCAGGGTGCCCACGGCTTCCAGCGCGGCGATCACGCGCACGGTCCAGCCTTCGGGCACCTGCGGATCGCTGCGCAACCCGCTTTGCGCCACCCGAAAGCGCGAACGGGCAAAGCTGTCCACCGCCTGACGCATCTGGGCATCGGCGATCCGGCCCCGCATCGACAGCATGCCCCCGTCGGACAGGCTGGCGTTGAATTCGATCGGCGTGGGCTTGTCTGTCTTTGCGGTTTCCAGGCGCGCTTCCAGCGCGAAAGCCGCAGGAAGGGCCTGCCGCAGCTGCGCCACCACCCGGTCGAACTGCGGCCGGGCCACGCCCGCACCGGCCACCAGGCCGATCCGGGCATCCGACAGGGTGACCGTCCCCTGGCCCAGCTGCGCCAGCGCGCCGATGGCCGCCACCGCCGCGTCCCCCCATGCAGGCGAAGGCGCCCCCAGCCCCAGGGGGCAGTCCGTCTGCCCGATCAGTCCTGCGGTTCGTGCCGCCTCGGTGATCCGGGCGGCGGTCGGTTCGTCCTCGGCCACGCAGGCATCAAGGCGCGCGCCAGAACCGTTCATCGCGAAGCGCAGCGTGTATGGGGAAACCACCGGTCGGGGCGCCGAAACCTGGGCCTTCAGCTTGACCCCCGGGGGTCGTGCGCCTTCCAGCGCGGCCTCCAGCCGGGCCTTGCCCTGGGCGCTGTCGGCAAGCGCCACAACTGTCACCTGTCCCGGCGCGATCGAGATCTTGGCCGGTCCTGCCATACGCAGCGCCTGAAGGCCAAAGCGCATCGCCTCGTCCCACAGCGGCGGCAGGGGGTAATCCGTGCTTTCCAGCAGGTCGGTCACCTGCACGCTTGCCCGTTCCCCGCGCAGCTCGCGCAGGATCGCCGCGCGGTCGGTGGCGCTTGGCACCAGACCGATCAGCGAGATGCCTTGGTCGTTGCGCAGCAATTCGATCTTGAATTCGGGCGGTGTCAGCGCGTCCACGGCGGCCACCGTCGTCTCGTCCACGATGCGGCTGGCATCGACGGCGGTGGCGGCCTGCGTCAGGGCCCGGAACCGCGCCACCTCGGAAGGGGCGGTCCCTGTCAATCGGACCCGCAGCCCGTCCGTCTGCACCCCGGCCCAGTCATGGCCTGCACTGTCCAGGGCGCGCTCCACCTCTTCGGCCGTGCGCTCCTCGACATAGGTCGCGGCCGTCTCGGCTCCGGCCCAGCAGAGCCCGCCTGCGCCTGCCAGAACCAGCACCGTCACCAGGGAGGTCGAGAATCGGCGGCGCGTTCTTGCCATGAGAGAAAGATCCGGGACTGTTGCAATTGCGCAACGTCTAGTGCCCCGTCCGGCATCCTGCAATCACAGCAGTCCTGCAGCGGCAAGAAACAGCGCAAGGACCAGCCCTGCGTCGCGGTTGGACCAGAAGAGGCGCAGGCAGGTGCTGCCATCGTGGGGGCGAAAGTTCCGCAGCTGCCACAGCAGGTGCAGGCCGAAGCCCAGCAGCCCCGCCAACGCGATCAGCAGGCTGCCCCCTGTCAGCGCAATGGCCACGGCCAAGACCGCCACCGACAGCAGGGCAAAGCCCGCCAGGATGCGCGGGCTGCGGTCCCCGAAGAGGCGCGCCGTGGATTTCACCCCGATCAGGGCGTCATCCTCGACATCCTGATGGGCATAGATCGTGTCGTAAAAGATTGTCCAAGCGATGGCGCCCAACCAAGCCACCACCGGCGCCGCGTCCACGCGCCCCATATGCGCGGCATAGGCCAGCATGACGCCCCAGTTGAAGGCCAAGCCCAAAAAGACCTGCGGCCACCAGGTGAACCGCTTGGCAAAGGGATAGATCCCCACCAGCACCAGCGACGCCACCCCCATCCAGATCGCCGCCGGGCCAAGCGTCAGCAGGATCACCAGGCCCACTAGCCCCTGCACGATCAGCCAGGCATAGGCGCCCCGCAGGCTGATCTGACCCGAGGGCAGGGGCCGCGACCGCGTGCGGGCCACCTGCGCGTCGATGTTGCGGTCGGTGATGTCGTTCCAGGTGCAGCCGGCCCCGCGCATCACAAAGGCGCCGATGGTGCAGGCCAACGCAATCCACAGGTCGAACCAGCGTGGGCCGTCCGCCATCATCGCCAGCCCGATCCCCCACCAGCAGGG
Organism: Paracoccus saliphilus; assembly: GCA_003255745.1. Lineage (GTDB taxonomy): Bacteria > Pseudomonadota > Alphaproteobacteria > Rhodobacterales > Rhodobacteraceae > Paracoccus > Paracoccus saliphilus_A. Next base: position 31,092 of record KZ836026.1, on the reverse strand, counting down.
CAGCAGCAGCAGCCAGGTCCCGATGGGCCGGTCGGCGCGGCTCAGCCGCAGCAGCGGCCGACTGGCCTGGGGTGCCAGGCGGTCCACCCAGTTCCCCTTGGGGGCGTCGAAGACGGCGTCTGGCCTTTCGGTCTGGCTTTGCATAGCGTCGGGCCCATCATGGCTAGGATCAGACTGTTCATAGATCACCCCTTGGTCGCGGGACAACCCGTCCCCTTGGACCCGGCTCAGGCGCATTACCTATCGGGGGTCATGCGGCTGCGCGCGGGCGACACCGTGACGGTCTTCAACGGCCGCGACGGCGCCTGGTCGGCCAGCCTGCTGGAGGCGGGCAAGCGCGGCGGCAGCCTGATGCCCGATACCCAGACCGGCCCGCAGCGGAACCCGCCCGACCTGTGGCTGCTGTTCGCGCCGATCAAGAAGGCACGCACCGACTTCATCGTCGAAAAGGCAGCCGAGATGGGTGCCGCCCGGATCCTGCCGGTGCAGACTGACCACACGAATTCCGAGCGCATCCGCCAGGACCGGCTCCAGGCCCATGCCGTCGAGGCAGCCGAGCAATGCGGCGGCACCTTCGTTCCCGAAGTCGCGGATCTGGCGCCGCTGTCGCGGCTGCTGGACGCGTGGGACGATGCGCGCCGCATCCTCTGGGCGGACGAGGCGCGCGTCGGCCCCGCCGCGACCTTGGCGGAACTGCCCCCCGGTCCCTGGGCCATCCTGATTGGCCCCGAAGGCGGATTTTCGGCCGCCGAGCGGGCGCATCTGGGGCGCCTGTTCTTTGTCACCCCGGTCAGCCTGGGGCCGCGAATCCTGCGGGCGGACACGGCGGCGGTGGCGGCTTTGGCGCTGTGGCAGGCTGCCTTGGGCGATTGGCGCTAGGGCAGGCAAACGCCTGATGCTGCAATGCGGCATCGTGCTGGGTATTTGCGACGGTTTTAGGACGAAATCGCTTGGTTTCCCTGCGATTGCTGCATAGCGGCATTGCTGCTTTCGCAGCTACTCTTTGAACTGTGCCGGAGCTATCTCCAGATCATCCGCAAAATGCCCCCGGACGGGGCAATCTGAAAACAGGTGACATGATGGCGATGATGGATACGAACCGCATTTCGGCTGCTCCGGGACTGGGTACTCTGCTGGTGCGGCTGTTCTCGGCCATCGCGTCCTTCTGGGATGCCCGCGTGACGCGCCGGGAACTGAGCCGCCTGTCGGACCGCGAACTGGACGATATCGGCCTGTGCCGCGGCGACATTGATCAGGCGGCCCGCAACTGAGACTGCATTCGCTAACGTCGAACGAACCCCCGACAGCGTCACGCTAGCGAGGGTTTTCTTTTGTCCCGCGGGTTGATCCGGCTGTTTCCTCAGGCGCGGGTCATGACCAGCGTCGTCCAGTCGCCTTGATCATCGCGCCGATCCAGCGCGAACCCGGCCGCCTCATAGGCGGCCACGACCTCCTCGGCCTGAGTAGTCAGGATGCCCGACATGATGATCTTGCCCGAAGGTGCGACGTGGCGTGCCATGTCTGACGAAAGGTCGATCAGCGGCTGCTTGAGGATGTTGGCCAGCACCAAATCATAAGGCGCCGCCTGTTCCAGCGTGGGATGCTCAAAGCCAGCCGCCTCGATGCAGACGACGCGCCCATCCAAGCCATTGGCGATGACATTGGCGGCGGCCGTGTCCACCGCGATCGGGTCGATGTCGCTGGCCAGCACGGTCACGTGCCAAAGCCGCGCCGCGCCCATCGCCAGAACGGCGGTGCCGCAGCCGATATCGGCGATGCGGGTGGCGGTGAATCCGTCCTGCGCCAGTCGGTCCAGCGCCTCCAGACAGCCTTTGGTGGTGTTGTGGTGGCCGGTGCCAAAGGCCATGGCGGCCTCGATGCACAGCGCCTCGACGCCTTCTGGGACGGTGTCGGCATCATGACTGCCGTGGACATAGAAGCGGCCCGCCCGCACCGGCGTCAGTTCGCGACGCACATGGGCCACCCAATCCACCTCGGGCAATTCCGAGACGACAAAGGGTTGCGCGTCATGGGCCGCGGCCAGCAGGGCCAGCGCGATTTCGTCCGGGCTTTCGGTGAAATAGGCGCCCACCTCCCACCGCTCGGACCCGTCCTCGATCTCGAAGATGCCGGTGCCGACGGGTTCCGGCTCCAGTTCCTCGCAGGCTTCGGCCAGCGCTTCGGCGGCCTCGCGGCCTTGCAGATGGGTCAGGGCGGTAAAGGTCGTCATCAGATCGGATCCGGATTGGGAATGCTGGCCTCTACCCCGGTGCCCTTGAGGCCGCAATAACCGTCAGGGTTCTTTTCCAGATATTGCTGATGCGCCTCGTGCGCGGGCCAGAACTGCGCGGCGTCGACGATCTGGGTCGTAACCTTGGGAAAGCCCTGCACGGCCAGGCGGTTGTCATAGTCGATCTTGGAGGCTTCGGCCGCGCTGCGCTGGCTGTCGGTGAAGGTCATGATCAGGCTGCGGTACTGGCTGCCGATGTCGTTGCCCTGGCCATCTTCCTGGGTGGGATCGTGGTTTTCCCAGAACAGCTTCAGCAGGTGGTCATAGCTGATCAGCGAGCTGTCATAGATCACCCGGACCACCTCGGCATGGCCGGTATCGCCGCGCTTGACCTGGTCATAGGTCGGGCTCTGGACCTCGCCGCCGGCAAAGCCCACCTCGGTCAGCCAGACGCCGTGTTCCTGCCAGAACAGGCGCTCGACCCCCCAATAGCAGCCCATGCCAAAGACCGCCTGATCATAGCCGGCGGGAGGATTGGCCCCCAAGGGCCGGTGGAAGATCGCGTGTTCGGTCATGAAAAGCCTCTTTTCCTGATGTCCCGGCCAAACGCGGGCCGGGTTGTGCCGGTTCACCCGCGGGGATGCGCCGCACGATAGACGGCCATCAGCCGGGCGTCATCCACCCCGGTATAGACCTGCGTGGTGGACAGGCTGGCATGGCCCAGCAGCTCCTGAATGGTGCGCAAATCGCCACCGGCCGCCAGAAGATGGGTGGCAAAGCTGTGTCGCAGGGCATGGGGCGTGGCGGTCGCGGGCAGGCCCAGGGCAGCGCGCGCCTTGCGCATTGCCCCGGCCGCGCTGTCCGCGCCAAGCCGGCCGCCGCGCACGCCGCGGAACAGCGGCTGGTCCGGCGCCAGTCCCCAAGGCGTCAGTCGCAGGTATTCCGCCACCGCCGCCCGCGCCACGGGCAGCACCGGCACCTGTCGTTCGCGCCCGCCCTTGCCGCGGATGGTCAGCCCTTCGGGGAAAGGCCAGTGGCGTCCGTCCAGCGCCAGCGCCTCGGAAATCCGCAGCCCGCAGCCCCACAGCAGCGTCAACACGGCCACGTCGCGGGCGCCCACCCACGGCGTCTGGTGCAGGGCGACCTCGGTCAGCGTGTCCTGTGCCTGGTCGGGCGTCAGCGGGCGGGGCAGGGACCGGGCATAGCGCGGGCTGCGGGCCGACAGCGCGGCAGAAAGGTCGTACCCCTCGCGGTCGGACAGCCAGCGCAGAAAGGACCGCACCGCCGACTGTCGCCGCGCCAGCGAACGGGCACCCAGCCCGCGCGCGCGCTCGGCTGCGGCAAAGGCGCGCATGTCCGTCTGCCGCAGCGCGGCCAGCGCCGAGGGCGTCGCGGCTTGGCCCCAGTGGCCCCCGATGAAGTGCAGAAAGGCGATCAGATCGGCCTGATAGGCGGTGATCGTGTGATCGGCCAGATCCTTGACGGCCCCTTCGGTCTCCAGCCAGCGGGCCAGGGCGTCGCTGGTCGCGGGGGCCAGGGCCAGCGGCCGATGCGTCATCGTGCCAAGCGGTCCAGCAGGACCAGCCGGAAGACCTGCGCGAAGAACCGCAAAAGGTCTGTGCCATGCGAGGGCTGGAAGCGGCCGGCGTCGGCGCTGCCCATCAGCAGCAGGGCGCGGGGCCGCGCGGCGCCCAGATCAAGCGGCAGCAGCGCTTCGGAGGCCAGGGATCGGCCGTGCATCGGCCAGGTGATGGCCGTGGCGGCGCGCAGGACGATATCGTCGCCCCGCGGCGCACGCCGACCGGCCGCGACGATGCGCTCGATCATGCCTTGCGGGATGATCACCACATCTTCAGGCCAGCCCGCCATCGCAGGCTCGGCCTCGACCACCAGGCGCAGGGTCTCGATCCGCAGCAGGGGGGCGATGTCGGATTGCAGGGCGGCGATGAAATCCGCCAGATCGGCGGATTCCAGCAGCCCGATCACCGCGCGATGCACGATCGCCGTGCCCGACTGGTTGTCATAGGCGGCGGCGATCACGCTTTCATGCGTCGCCTCCAGCCGGTCCAGCCGGCCTTCCAGCGCCTCCATCGCGCGGCCGCGGATGTCGATGACATTGGCCCCGGCCTCGGCCTCGCGCGCGGCGACCAGGGCACGCATCAGGTCGCGATCGGCCAGGATCGCGGCGGGATTGGACAGAAGCCGTTCCCGGATCTCTGGTTCAAGCGCGTCGTTCATGCCCGTCCCCTGGTCCTTGCCGGTCACACGATCTTCTGGCCGGTCTGCTTCCAGTCCGCATCAAACTGCGCCAGGCCCTTGTCGGTCAAGACGTGGTTCGCCATCGACTTGATGACCGAAGGCGGCGCGGTGATCACGTCGGCGCCGATCTTGGCGGCGTCGACGATGTGGTTCACCGTACGGATCGAGGCGGCCAGGATCTGCGTTTCGAAGCCATAGTTGTCATAGATTTCGCGGATGTCGGCGATGAGGTCCATCCCGTCCAGGTGAATGTCGTCCAGCCGGCCGATGAAGGGGCTGATGAAGGTCGCGCCCGCCTTGGCGGCCAGGATCGCCTGCGCGGCCGAGAAGCACAGCGTGACATTGACCATGTGACCCTCGTCCGACAGGGCGCGGCAGGCCTTGAGCCCGTCCCAGGTCAGCGGAACCTTGACGGTGATGTTGCCCGCGATCTTTGCCAGGTGCTTGCCCTCGCGGATCATGCCCTCGGCATCGGCGGCCACGACCTCGGCCGAGACCGGCCCCGGCACCAGTTCGCAGATCTCGCGCGTGACCTCGGCAATGTTGCGGCCGGCCTTCAGGATCAGCGACGGGTTGGTGGTGACCCCGTCGACCATGCCCAGGTCGTTCAGTTCGCGGATGGCGGCAATATCGGCGGTATCGACAAAGAACTTCATGGTCCGGCTCCTCTGGCACGCTTTGGATGGGTCATACTTCAGATGGCCCCGCGCGGGAAGGCCGAACCGGTCCCGCCGCGCGTCCGGGGCTTGCAACCGGCGGCGCGGCCCGTCTTTATCGCGGCCCATGAGCCAAGCCTTTTTCCCGCCCCGCGCCCGGATCGCGGTCCTGACCTGTGAGCCGGTGGGCGTGCTGGATTACCTGGCGCCCGACACCGGCGTGCGGCAGGGACAGCTGGTGCTGGTGCCGCTGGGGCCGCGCCGGGTGCTGGGCCTGGTCTGGGGCGAGGGGACCGGCGACTTCGACCTGGCGCGGCTGCGCCCGGTCGCGCGGGTGCTGGATGCGGAGCCGTTTTCGGCGGGGTTCCTGGATTTCCTGACGCGGGCCGCGGAATATACGCTGACGCCGCTGCCCCTGATGCTGCGCATGGCCACGCGCGCGCCCGATATCGACCAGCCGCCCGCCGCGCGCCGCATCATCGTCCCCGGCTCGGGGCAGGTGGGCCGCCAGACCGAGGCGCGCGCCCGTGTCATGCAGGTGGTGGCCGATCACGGCGGCGCCAGCTTTGCCGCCTCGGAACTGGCGCAGCTGGCGGGGGTCGGCACCTCGGTCGTCAAGGGCTTGGTGGGCATGGGCGCCCTGGCCGAGATCGAGGCGCCGCGCGACCTGCCCTATCCGCGGCTTGATCCCTCCCTGCCGGGCAAGCCGCTGGCCCCCGACCAGCAGGCGGCGGCCGACAGCCTGCGCGGCGCCATCAGGTCCGGCAGCTATGGCACCACGCTGCTGCGTGGCGTCACCGGCTCGGGCAAGACCGAGGTCTATCTGGAAGCCGTGGCCGAATGCCTGGCGCAGGGGCGGCAGGCGCTGGTCCTGCTGCCCGAGATCGCGCTGTCGGCCGAGTTCCTGGACCGGGTCGAGGCGCGGTTCGGCGCGCGCCCCGGCGAATGGCACAGCGGCATCACCCGGACCGAAAGGCGGCGCCTGTGGCACATGGCTGGCCGGGGCGAGGTCGGGCTAATCGTTGGCGCGCGGTCGGCGCTGTTCCTGCCCTTCCGCGACCTGGGCCTGATCGTCGTCGATGAGGAGCATGACAGCAGCTACAAGCAGGAGGATGTGGTCTATTACAGCGCCCGCGACATGGCGGTGCTGCGCGCGTCCATCAGTCGGTCGCAGGTGGTGCTGGCCTCGGCCACGCCGTCTCTGGAAAGCTGGGTGAACGCGGCGGCGGGCAAGTACCGGCGGCTGGACCTGCGATCCCGCTATGGCGAGGCAGAACTGCCGCAGATGGCCGCGATCGACCTGCGGGCCGAGGCGATGGAGCCGGGGCGCTGGATCTCGCCCACGCTGGCGCAGGCGGTGACCGCACGGCTGGCCAAGGGTGAACAATCGCTGATCTTCCTGAACCGGCGCGGCTTTGCCCCCGTCACCGTCTGCCGCGCCTGCGGCGAACAGATCGGCTGCCACCAATGCGACGCGCGGATGGTGGAACATCGCTTCCAGAACCGTCTGGTTTGCCACCAGTGCGGCGAAACGCGCCCGATCCCTAACGCCTGCCCGTCCTGCGGGGTGGAAGGCAAGCTGGCCCCCATCGGGCCGGGCGTGGAGCGCATCGCCGAAGAGGTCGCAGCCCGGTTCCCTGACGCCAAAGCCACCGTGCTGTCATCCGACCTGTTCCATTCGGCGCGCGCGCTGAAGGAAACCATCGCCGAGATCGCCGAGGGGGACACCGACATCATCATCGGCACGCAGATCGTCGCCAAGGGCCACAACTTTCGCCGCCTGACGCTGGTGGGGGTCGTTGATGCCGACCTGGGTCTGCAGGGCGCCGACCTGCGCGCGGCGGAACGCAGCTTTCAGCTGATGCGCCAGGTCGCGGGCCGGGCGGGGCGGCAGTCGGGGGCGGCGCCGGGCGTCGCGCTGTTGCAGACGCACCAGCCCGACCACCCGGTGATCCGGGCCATCCTGACAGGGCAGGACGAGGCGTTCTGGGATGCCGAGGCGCAGGGGCGGCAGGCTGCCGGGATGCCCCCGTTCGGCCGCCTGGCCGGGATCATCCTGTCGCATCCCGACCTGGGCGTGGTCGCCGATTTTGCTCGGCACTTGGCGGGGCTGGCGCAACCCCTGGCCGAGGTCGGGGCCGAGCTGTGGGGACCCGCCCCCGCGCCCATAGCGCGGGTCAGGGGGCGTCACCGGATGCGGATGCTGATCCGCGCGCCGCGCCAGGCGCCGCTGCAGGCGGCCATCGCGGACTGGTTGTCGGGCGTCAAGCTGCCCACGAACCTGCGCCTGTCGGTGGACATCGACCCGCAGAGCTTTCTGTGAAAGGCGTTCCCGCCTAGTTCCTCAGCACGATGCAGCGCCCGCCAAGCCGCTGGAAGCGGGCGCAGAAGGTCGCGGCCTCATTGCGGGACTGATAGCCCACCTGCGCGGTATAGACGGCGCGCGGCATGCCGCTCAGCCGCTTGCGCACATAACCCACGCGCGCGCCGTCATCCAGGATCGGCCGCAGCGTGCGGTTCAGCCGGGACACCTGCTGGGCGGCCCCCGCCTGGCTGGGATGGCTGGCCACGATCACGCCCCAAGGCATGACCGGGGGCTGGGTGTTGAACTCGCGCAGCTTCCGGTCGCCGGCCATCTTCTCGCAGGATTGCCGGAAGGGCATTTCGGGGACCAGAGCCAGCTTGAGATCAGATGGTGCGGGCGGGTTGTCACGCCAGCGATGGGCGCTGAAGCCGGTGATCGATTCGACGTAATCCACCGTCTCGTAGGGCAGGGTCGTCTGCTGCGCGACAAAGCGAGCGGCGCGATTCTCGCCGCCGTTATAAGCAACAGCCGCCAGGCCGATATTGCCGAAACGCTGGCTCAGTTGGCCTAGGTACCAGGCCGCCTTGCCGATGGCCTGGGCCGGGTTAAAGGGATCGTCCAGCCAGTACAGGTCGGCCGTTCCCGGCATGAACTGCGCAATGCCAAGCGCGCCGGCGGGGCTGACGGCAGAGGGCTCGAACCGGCTTTCCTTCCACAAGAGGCGGGCTAGGAAGGCAGGATCCAGCCCCTGTTCGCTGGCATTGCGCTCAATCAGCTTGCAGACATCGGCTGCATAGCTGTCCTTGCGGATGCAGTCGCGCCCGTCATCAGTGCATCGCAGGTCCTCGGAAACGCGGTGTGGCGCCCGCCCGTCCAGCGCATCGACCGCGGGGCGCGCCAAGGCGCCTGTCGTCGCAGGAGCCAGCAGGGCCGCGGCCAGAGCAAGGCGAAGGAAGAACTGAAGCATGAAGGTCACAAGGTCTTTCGCCATGGTCGACGGACCCGCCTTGGGCGGGCCCGGTCACTTGGTTGTCTTGGCGGGCTTGCCTGGATCGGCGGTGGCCGGCTTGTCGCCCTCGGCCTTTCCCGCCTTGGCCTTGGGCTTGCCGTCGCCCTTGGACTTTGCGGATTTAGGTTTCTCCTCGGCCCGCGCCGCTTTCTTGGCAGCCTTGCGATCAGCCTTTTCGGCGGCTTTCTTTTCCGCCTTCTGCGCGTCCTTGGCCGCTTTCTTGGCAACCTTGCGTTCGGCCTTGGCGGCGGCGTTCTCAGCCTGCTTCAGGGCCTTCCGCTCGGCCTTGCGGGCGGCCTTGTCGGCGGCTTTTGCAGCGGCCTTTTCGGCCTCCTTGCGGGCTTTGCGCATGGCCTGGCTGGCTGTCCGCTCAACCTCCGCCTGGTCAGGGGCCGGGAACGCCTGCGGGTCAGCGGCGGGCGCATCCGCCTCGGCCGCGGCAGTCGTGGCCTGCGTGGCGGCACGTCGCTTGGGAACTCGATGCGGTTCGGTGCGCAGATCCGTTTTCCGTGCTTCGGCCGACTTGCGGCCAGCCGGCTTGCGCGACACCGTCGCCCGCTTGCGCTTGGTCCCCGCCTTGGCTGCGACCGGGGCGACGACTGCGGCCGAAGGGGTGGCCGCGGCGGCCGCCGCCTGCGGGCTGGCGGGCATCTGGCGTTGCGGGGACAGGCCGCGTTTGCGACGCTCGGCCTCGACCCGGCGGACAGCGGCGGCCATCATCCTGAACGGCGCGTCGTCTTCGGCATCAGGGCCGGGCTTGGCATCGGACCGTGCCGTGCGCAGCAGGTCAAGCAGGTCATGGATCGCCGGATCGTCCAGGGTCCCCAGGACCGGCTGGCGGCTTCTTTCGCTGAGGCTCAGCTGGTGCTGGTTCAGCACCTCCTGCTCGCGCTTGACGTGATTGGGCATCGCGGGGCCTTCGGATCAACGGGTTGGATGTGTCGAGACATTGCCCACAGAACGCGAAATTTGCAAATGGAAAGGCCCGGCATGTGCCGGGCCCACCAGATGGAACTCTCTTGTCGGCATGGTCTGCGCGATCACCAGCTGGGAACGGCGCTTTCCACGGGCGATACGAAACCCGCGTCGGCGGTCGTGGCAAAGGGATCGGTCACCACCGTCTGGTCAACCGGCATGGCTGTTGGCGCGACCATCGAGGTGGCCACAGGCGGGGCCATCATCGCGGCATAGGGATCGACCGGCGCCTGTGCAGGTGTCACGGCGGCCCCCGCGACGGGGGTCGCTGCGGGGGCGACGACGGGCTGGGCCTGGACCGCCGGAACCACATAACCTTCCGGGGTTTCCATCATCGGGCCTTCCATCCGCACGCTTTCGACCTCTGACCGCACGACGACCTCGGTCCCGGTCGGAACAGCTTCGAACAGGTCGATCACGTCTTGGTTGAACAGGCGGATGCAGCCGGCCGAAGTGGCCTTGCCGATGGACGAAGGGTCCATCGTGCCGTGGATGCGGTAATAGGTGTCGGTGTTCCCCTGGTAAAGATAGAGGGCCCGCGACCCGAGCGGATTGTGCATGCCGCCCGACAGGCCGTCGGCGAACTGGCCGTAAAGCTCGGGTTCGGTCTTCAGCATGTTGTCGGTCGGGCGCCAGCTGGGCCAGGCCGCCTTGCGGGCGATCGTGGCGCGGCCTTCAAAGCCTTTGCCGGCACGCCCGACGGCCACGCCATAGCGCATCGCCTGACCCCCCGGCTGGACGTGATATAGGACACGCGCATAGGGATCGACCACGATCGTGCCTGGCGCCTCGGCCCCATTATAAGGAACGATCTGGCGGCGGTTGCGGTCGATCAGATAAGCGGCACGAACGGCCGGGATCTGAATCTGGTCACCGTTGGGACCGGTGTCGACCCGCGACTGATAGATCTCGGGGATCGACACCGGCTGTTCCAGTGCCGGGGCCGCAGCTTCCTGAGAGGGACCGCAAGCCGCCAGCCCCAAGGCCAGCGCCGCAAAGAGGAAAGCGAGGCGCATCGTTGCATGTTCCTTATCATCGTCGGTCCCGTCGGCAGAGACAGGTCCAAGGCAGCGTCATTTTTCTGTCGCGACAACGGCGATGCCATCATGCGCGATTCGCACAGCGTTGCATGAGCCTGACCACATGGCCGCGTCAAGCCCGGCGGGGCAATCGTGAACCTGACAACGCCTTTGAACGCAGACTATGTGGCCCTGCCGCGTCAGCTTGATCAAGTTTGCACTCAAGCGGAACAACTTGGCGTGTGGTTTGGTTTCCAAATCCGGCGCAGAAGACCGCAACGTTCCGGGGAATCATCCAAGATGAACATCATTGTCGCACTGATTGTCGGTGCCATCGCCGGATGGCTGGCGGGCCTGCTGGTCAAGGGTCACGGACAGGGCCTGCTGGTCAACATCGTCGTCGGCATCGTGGGGGCCCTGATCGCGTCCTTTCTGTTCCCCGCGATCGGTTTCGGAGCGGCGGGTTCCGTTCTGGGCGCGATCATCCACGCCACCGTGGGGGCAGTGATCCTGCTGCTTGTCTTGCGACTGGTGCAGCGCGCCGGCTGATCCGCAAGGACCTCAGCGAGCCGGTGCGGCCGCTTCCTTCGCCCACCAGAAAAAGCAGCACGATGTGACCAGCCCAAGCCCACCAGACAATGCCCCGGCCCCCGCCCGCCTACGGGGCGCACTTGCCCCCTTCGGCTATCGCGATTTCCGGCTGCTGTGGTCGGCGACGCTGATCTCGAACTTCGGGGGGCTGATCCAGGCTGTGGGCGCGGCCTGGCTGATGACCCAGCTGACCGAAAGCGCGACGCTGATCGCGCTTGTGCAGGCATCGAACACGCTGCCCGTCATGCTGCTGGCCATCGCATCTGGCGCCTTGGCCGATATCTTCGACCGCAAGGCACTGCTGATGACGGCGTTGATTTTCATGGTGACTGTGTCTGTCGCGCTGGCGGTCGTCGCCTGGAACGGCTGGCTGACGCCCTGGCTGCTGCTGGCCTTTACCTTCCTGCTGGGGGCGGGGCAGGCGCTTTATAATCCGCCTTGGCAGGCCAGCATGGGCGATCTGGTGGCGCGCCAGGACCTGCCGGCGGCGGTCAGCCTGAACTCGGTCGGCTTCAACCTGATGCGCAGCGTCGGTCCCGCCGCGGGCGGCTTCATCGTGGCGGCCTTTGGCGCGGCGGCGGCCTTTGCGGTCAATGCCGTCAGCTATCTGCCCCTTCTGGGCGCCATGATGCGGTGGCAACCCCGGCTTGCCCCGCGCGTGACCACGCCCGAGCCGTTCCTGGCGGCCATGGGGGCGGGGCTGCGCTATGTCGCGCTGTCCCCGAACCTGATGCGGGTGATGCTGCGCGGCGCGCTGTTCGGCCTTGCCGCCATCGCGGTGCTGGCCTTGCTGCCGCTGGTGGCGAAAAGCCACCCCGAGGGCGGGTCGCTGCTGAACCCGCGGATCCGGGCGCGGATGGACAACGAACATGTTGTGCGGATGGCCTTCGGGGGCTTTGCGGTGGCGGCCCTGGTGCTGGGACTGACCGAATCGATCTGGCTGCAGGCGCTGGCGATGCTGCCGGCAGGGGCAGCCTGGGTGCTGGCGCTGTCCTTGTTCAACGTGACGGTTCAGCTGTCCACGCCGCGATGGGTGGTGGCACGGGCCCTGGCGCTGTACCAGACGGCGACCTTTGGCGGCATGGCGGCTGGCGCTTGGCTGTGGGGCGCGGTGGCGGGCGCCTATGGGCTGGAAACGGCCCTTTGCGGCGCAGGGGGGGTTTTGGCCTTTGGCGCCGGGATCGGCCTTTGGCTGCGCGCACCCGAATTTGGCACGGTGGACCTGGACCCGGTGAACCGCTTCCAGGAACCCGCCCTGCGGCTGGACCTGCGCGGACGGTCAGGCCCGATCATGGTGATGGTCGACTACAGCATCGATCAGGATGACGTGCCGGAATTCCTTCGCCTGATGCGCCTGCGCCGCAACATCCGCAGGCGGGACGGCGCCCGCAACTGGGCGCTGCTGCGCGACCTGGAACATCCCGACCGCTGGAGCGAAAGCTATCACATCGCGACCTGGGACGAATATGTCCGCCACAACCTGCGCCGCACCAAGTCCGACGCCGAAGTGACCGTCGCCCTGCGCGCTCTGCACCAAGGCGACGCCGATCCCGTGGTTCACCGCATGATCGAACGTCACAGCGTCGGCCCCCAGGATGACGTGCCCCTGGTCGGCAAGCTGGAGATCCCGTGACCTGCCTTTGGGCGCCGCAAGACGGGCTTTGCGCCTTTGGCCCTGCTGAGATAAACCCACCCTCAAGACACCATGAGGGCAGAGGCGATGAGATCGGCAACTCGGGCAGCGACGGCTGTGGGCGCGGCGGCGCTGGCACTGATGGGAATGACGGCGACCGCGGGCGCGCAGGTCGTCACCAAGCAATACGATGACGGCGGCGTCTACGAAGGCACCTTCCGCAATGGTGTGCAGCATGGCCAGGGCAGCTATGTCCTGCCCAACGGCTATCGCTACGAAGGGGATTGGGTCGAGGGGCAGATCATGGGCCAGGGCCATGCACAGTTTCCCAACGGCTCGGTCTATGAAGGGCAGTTCGCGCGCGGCAAGCCAGATGGCCGGGGCAAGATCACCTATGCCGACGGCGGCACCTACGAGGGCAGCTGGGCCGATGGAGAGATCAGCGGCGATGGCGTGGCGAAATATGCCAACGGTTCGGTTTATACCGGCCAGTTCGTCAAGGGCCTGCACCAAGGGCGCGGGGTGCTGACCCAGCCCGACGGCTATCGCTATGACGGCGAATGGAACGCGGGCGTCAAGGAAGGGCAGGGCAAGATCACCTATCCCGACGGCGCGGTCTATGAGGGCGGAATGCTGGCCGGCCAGCGGGCCGGGCGCGGCAAGCTGGTGATGGCCGATGGGCTGACCTATGACGGGGTTTGGGCGGCGGGCCAGATGTCGGGCAGCGGGGTTCTGGTCCAGCCGACCGGCGACCGCTATGAGGGCCAGATGGAGGGCGGCCGTCGCCAGGGCCAGGGCGTCGCCACCTATGCCAATGGCGATGTCTATGACGGCGAATTCGCCAATGACCGCAGGCATGGGCAAGGCACCTTCACCGGCACGGACGGCTATGTCTATGTCGGCGAATGGGTCGAGGGGCGGATGGAGGGGCGCGGCCAGATCACCTATCCCGACGGCTCGGTCTATCTGGGTCAGATGCGCGCCGATCGCCCCGATGGGACGGGCAAGATCACCTATGCCGACGGCTCGACCTATGAGGGCCAGTGGGTCGAGGGCGTGATCGAGGGCGACGGCAAGGCCACATATGCCAATGGCATGGTTTATGAGGGCAGCTTCCGCAATGCGCGCAACGACGGGCAGGGGCGGATGTCCTATCCCGACGGCTATGTCTATTCCGGCGCATGGAAGGACGGCCAGCGCCACGGGGACGGGCAGGCCACCTATCCCGACGGGACCGTCTATACCGGCGCCTTTGTCGACGGGCTGCGCGAGGGGCAGGGCCGTCTCACCACACCGGACGGCTTCATCTACGAAGGCGGCTGGAAAGGCGGCGAAATCGACGGCAAAGGCGTCGCCACCTATGCCAATGGCGACCGCTATGAAGGCAATTTCGCCCAAGGCAAACGGCAGGGGCAAGGTGTCATGCGCTATGCCACGGGCCAAGTCGCCTCGGGCGAATGGCAGGACAACCGGCTGATCGAGGCAGACCCGGCGGCCCCCGAACCCTCTGCCGATGCCGGGACGCCGCAGATGCCGGACGAAAGCCGCGTCCAGCAGCCATGACGGGCGAACCGGTCTTTCGCCGCGCCGTCGCAGCGGACCTGCCCGCGTTGGTGGCGATGCTGGCCGATGACCCCCTTGGAGCGGGGCGCGAGGGCGCTGACGACAGCCACTATCATCGGGCTTTCGCCGCCATCGACGCCGATCCGAACCAGTTTCTCTGCACGGTGGAACTGGACGGACGCATCGCCGGGATGCTGCAACTGACCTTCATCGCCGGGCTGTCGCGCGGCGGCGCGCGGCGCGGCCAGATCGAGGCGGTGCGGGTGGCACGTAAGGCGCGGAACAGGGGGCTGGGCCGCGCGATGATGGACTGGGCGATCCAGCGCTGTCGGGACGAGGGTTGCGCGATGGTGCAGCTGACCAGCGACCGCTCTCGGACCGATGCCCACCGCTTCTATGAGCGGCTTGGCTTTGCCAATTCCCATCTGGGCTACAAGATGGCGCTCGACCAGCCCTAGCCCTTTTCCTCGCCGAACAACCCGCGCAGGCCGCGACTGACCAGGCTTCCGACGCGCGGACGTGGCTGTGACAGAAAGGGCAGCGGGCGGCAGACTTCCATCGCGGCGATGCCCACGCGGGCGGTCAGGGCGCCGTTGACCAGTCCTTCGCCAAAGCGGCGCGACAGCTTGGCCAGGACGCCCCCGCCTGCGACCGTGTGGATCAGGTCGTCACCCGCCGCGACCGCGCCGGTGGCGATCAGATGGGTCATCACCGTGCGCGCCAGGCGCCAGCCACCGATTGCCCCGGCCCGACCGCCATAGATCTCGGCCATGCGGCGGATCATGCGCAGGTTCGCGGCCAGCGCCGCCGCGACATCGGCAAAGGCCAGCGGAACCAGGGCGGTCGTCGCGGCGACGGTGCGGGCGGCGGCCTCGATCTCGCGCCGGGCCTGCTGGTCCAGACCCGCCAGCAACTCGGTCTCGGCCAGGGTCAGCAGGGTCTGGGCGTCAAATGTCTCGCCCCGCCGCTCGGCCAGGCGCTGACGCTGCCACTCCAGCTCGGGCCGAGGGGCATAAAGGCTGACCAACTGGTCGGTTACCGCCCGCGCGGCGTCGAAATCCTGCGCCGCCAAGGCCGCACCGGCCGCGCGCTGGATCCGGTCGATCCGCCCCAGCCGCCGCCAGGCGCGCCATTCGCGCAGCGCCATGCCAAGCGCCGCAAGCGTGAACAGCGCAAAAAGGATCACCGCGATCCAGCCCAGCAGCGGATAGGTGGTCAGCAGCCGGTTGATGAAATCCAGCGCCGCCACGCTCAGAAGAAACGTGAACAGCGCCACCCCCGCGTTCAGGAACAGCCGCGTCAGCCGCGAGGGGCGCCGTCCGACCAGCCGGGTCACCATCTCCATCGTGCGCGGGCGGGGCAGGGGGGCGTCCAGCGGATCAACGGGCGGAGCGTCGGCGGGGTTCGGTATCTCTTCGGTCAGGGTCCGGGCCTGGGGACCGCGCGGCGCGGCCGGGGCGTCGGGCTCCAGCTCCAGCAGGACCGGACGGCGGGGCCGCTTGGGCGGCGGGTTCACGGGGTCGGTCACAGGCGGTCTCCGATCAGGAATTCCGCGACCCGGTCCAGCCGGATATGCGGCGGCCCATCCCCCGGCCGGGTGGTCAGGGGAGCGGGGGCAAAGTTCATGATGGCATAGTCGCCGTCCAGCCAGGCCGTGGCCCCCTGCCGGGCGGGATGCAGCAGCGCCGACGGGTCCGCCGGCAGTTCGCCCGGATAGAAGGCCGCCTGCCGCCCGTCCAGCAGCCGGCCCCGCACGGCGGGCAGTTCCTCATCATCCTGGCGGATCATGTCCTCGGTCGTGGCGCGCAGGGCGGCGACGGACATGGCCTCGGTCCGGGCGCC
Organism: Paracoccus saliphilus; assembly: GCA_003255745.1. Taxonomy (GTDB): domain Bacteria; phylum Pseudomonadota; class Alphaproteobacteria; order Rhodobacterales; family Rhodobacteraceae; genus Paracoccus; species Paracoccus saliphilus_A. The sequence goes on along the minus strand of KZ836026.1, from coordinate 15,010 downwards.
TTGGAAATCCGCGCGGTCCCGCGCCTCGCGCAGCATGGCCGACAGGATCGCGGTCAGGCGGTTGTGCTGGATGTGATGCAGGTGATCGGCCTTGGTGGCGGCGAACAGGATGCGCTCGACCCGCCGCGATCCCAGAAGCTGCGCCAGCCAGCCCGCGCGACCTGGACGAAAAGCGGTCAGCACGTCGGCCATGGCGCGGCGCATGTCATCAACCGCGCGCGGGCCTTGGTGGATCGCCCCCAGCACATCGACCAGCACCACCTGCCGGTCGATCCGGGCAAAGTGGTCGCGAAAGAAGGGGCGCACGATGCGCGACTTGTAGGCATCGAAGCGGCGGCGGAATTCCCGGCCCAGTTTGCCGTCCTGCAGCGCGGGGGGCAGCGGCGCGAAGGTCAGCGCCGGAGAACCCGCCAGTTCGCCCGGAATAAGGAACCGGCCCGGCGTGCAGTCGGACCAGCCGGCGGCGCGGGCGGCGTTCAGGTGGGCCGTGTAAAGATCGGCCAGGTCCTGGGCGCGCGGTTCGGAAAAGGCCGCATCCGGGTCCTGTGTCGACAAGGCGGCCAGGAAACGCTCGGCGCCGGGGCGGCCGTCGATCCGCTCCAGCACCTCGGCCGACCATTGGGCAAAGTCGCGCTCCATCAGGCGCAGGTCCAGCAGCCATTCACCCGGATAATCGACGATATCCAGATGCAGGTTGCGCGGCCCCCGCAGCCCGCCGAACAGGCCCCCCCCTTCCAGCCGCAGCGACAGGCGCAGCTGGCTGACATGGCGCGTCCCGTCGGGCCAATGCGGGTCGTGACCGGTCAGGGCGGCCAGGTGCCGTTCAAAGTCAAAGCGCGGGATCGTGTCGTCAGGCTGGGGTTGCAGCCACACGGCTTTCAGCCGGCCGTCGGCCGCTGCGCGCAGGGCCTGCATCCGCCCGCGTTCCAGAAGGTTCGCCACCAGCGAGGTGATGAACACCGTCTTGCCGGCCCGCGACAGTCCGGTGACCCCGATCCGCACCACCGGGTCGGTCAGGCCCAGACCCTCCATCACGTCGCTGCCGATGCCCATGCCTGTTCCTGCTGCCTGTGTCGCGTCACCTAACGCCGCGTCGGGAAGATAGGTCCGCAGGGCGGAGATGTGTAGCGCGCGAATGAACTGCCCGGCCGGGATTGTGATTGTGCTGGACCGGCGCGGGACGCTATCACCCGGCCATGTCCGACGCCCTGCCTATCGAGGATGTTCTTCCGGACCTGTGCGCGGCGCTGGACCGGCACGGGCGGGCGGTGCTGGTCGCGCCGCCTGGTGCAGGCAAGACGACCCGCGTGCCGTTGGCCCTTCTGGATCGGATCGCCGGGCGCATCCTGATGCTGGAGCCGCGACGTCTGGCCGCGCGCGCCGCAGCCGAGCGCATGGCCCAGATGCTGTCGGAACCTTTGGGCCGGCGCATAGGCTATCGGGTACGGGGTGAATCCGTGCCGGGCCAGCGCATCGAGGTCGTGACCGAGGGCATCCTGACGCGGATGATCCAGTCCGATCCGGGCTTGGAGGGTGTGGGCTGCGTTATCTTTGATGAGTTTCACGAACGCAGCCTGAACGCGGACCTGGGCCTTGCGCTGGTCTGGGAAGCGCGCGGTGCGCTGCGCGAGGATCTGGCCGTGCTGGTCATGTCGGCCACGCTGGACGCGGGGCCGGTCGCGGCTCTGCTGGAGGATGCGCCCGTCATCACCTCGGAAGGGCGCGCATATCCGGTGGAAACACGCTGGCTGGACCGGCCGTTGCCCACTGGCGTACGGCTGGTGGACGAGGCTGCGCGCCTGGTTCTGCGCGCCGAGGCAGAGACAAGGGCGACGGGCGGCTCGATCCTGGTATTTCTGCCCGGCGAGGGCGAGATCCGGCGCGTCATGTCGGCCCTGGGCGGCAGCGTCTGCGAACTGCTGCCGCTTTATGGTGCGCTGGACGCGGCGGCGCAGCGGGCGGCGCTGGCGGTGCCCGGCCCGCGGCGCCGGATCGTGCTGGCGACGGCGATCGCCGAAACCTCGTTGACGATCCCCGAGGTGCGGGTTGTCGTGGATGCGGGGCGTGCGCGGCGTGCGCGGTTCGATCCGGGCAGCGGCATGTCGCGGCTGGTGACCGAGCGCGTCAGCCGGGCCGAGGCCGACCAGCGGCGGGGCCGCGCCGGGCGGGTGGCGCCGGGCATCTGCTATCGGATGTGGGCCCGGGCCGAGGAAGGGGCGCTGCCGTCCTTTGCCCCGCCCGAGATTGCCGTGGCCGATCTGGCCGGCCTGGCGCTGGAACTGGCAGTCTGGGGCGCCGCGCCTGGCGACCTGGCTTTTTTGACGCCACCTCCGGAAGGGGCGCTAGCCGAGGCGCGGACCCTGCTGCGGGCACTGGAGGCGCTGGACGGGGCGGGTCGCATCACCGCCCACGGCAGCGCCTTGGCGCGGTTGCCGCTGCACCCCCGGCTGGCGCATATGCTGATCCGTGCAGGGGCGGCGGCGACAGATCTGGCGGCGCTGCTGTCGGATCGTGACCCGCTGCGGGGCGCCGGCACCGACCTTGCGCTGCGGCTGGAGGCGCTGCACGATCCGCGCGGCTTTGGCGCGAGCCATTCTTTCGATATGAACCGCCAGGCCATCGAACGCATCCGGCAGGAGGCGCGGCGGCTGCGGCGTTTGGTTGCGTCCCGCGACGGCGGGGGGGACACCGTCCCCCCCGCACCCCCCCCTGGCCCGTCCCCCGACAGCCCGGCTGCGGGTGAGATGTCGCCGGGAGAGATGGTTTCGTTGGCCTACCCCGACCGGGTTGGGCTGCGCCGCAGCGGCGATGACGCGCGCTTTGTTCTGTCGGGCGGCAAGGGTGCTGTGATGGACAATATCGATCCCTTGGCGGGCCAGCGCCTGATCGTGGCAGTGGATCTGGACGGGGACCAGCGAGAGGCGCGTATCCGCCTGGCGGCGCAGCTGGACGAGCCGGCCCTTCGCGCGCTGCATGGGTTCCGGATCGAGACGGTGCGGCTGTGCGCCTGGTCCCGCCGCGACGGCCGGGTGATGGCGCGCCAGCAGGAACGGCTGGATGCGCTGGTGCTGTCCGACAACCCCTGGCTCGATGCGCCTGCCGAGGCCATCGCCCGTGCAGCGCTGGAAGGGCTGCGAATCGACGGGCTGCGCTGGAGCCCGGCTGCGGCGCGCTTGCGGGCGCGAATGGCACTGCTGGGCGAGGGTGGGGCAGTTGATGACACGGCGCTGCTGGAGGAGGGAGACTGGCTGCTGCCTTGGCTGGGGCGGGTGCGGACGCTGGCCGATCTGCGCGCCCTTGACCTGACCGAGCCGCTGAAGGCGCGCCTTGGCTGGCAGGGCCAGCAACGGCTGGACCAGGAGGTGCCGGCGCATTTCGTGACCCCCCTGGGGCGCCGCGTGCCGATTGATTACGACAGCGCCGATCCGTCGATCGAACTGCGCCTGCAGGAACTGTTCGGCGTGACCCGGCATCCGGTCGTGGGCGGGCGCCCGCTGCGGATCGCGCTGCTGTCGCCGGGGGGCAAGCCCGTGCAGGTGACGATGGACCTGCCGGGCTTCTGGGCCAGTTCCTATGCCGATGTCAGAAAGGACATGCGCGGGCGCTATCCACGCCATCCCTGGCCCGAGGACCCGACCCAGGCCGATCCCACCACCCGCGCCAAACCGCGCGGCACCTGAGGGCGCTAGTCGATGCTGCGGATCAGTTTCCGCTCCAGCACCGTCAGCACCTGTTTAAGGTCATGGCCGCGCTTGAGGATGCGGCCGTCCATGGCGATCACGGCATAGGCGCCCTGGGCACTGCGCAGGCGGGGCCGCTTTTCGATGCGGTAAAGCGGCTGTTCGGCCGCGCGGCGGAAGACGCTGAAGATCGCGGCTTCGCGCAGAAAGGACATGCCGTAATCCCGCCATTCCCCCGCCGCGACAAAACGGCCATAGGTCGACAGGATCAGCGCAAGTTCCTTGCGGTCAAAGACAACGCGATCCGGGTCGGCCTGGAACGGCGGGCTTGCATTCATCATGACGGAATGGTGACACCGCCGCCCCGGCAAGGCAATGCGAAAGCGGCGGGGCCGGTCAGTAGCAGCTGACCTTGTCGATCCGCCCGTTGGGGCCGTATTCGATGTTCAGTCGATCCGGGCGGAAATCGGCCGTGACCATGTCGTCGGGGCCGATGACGCGGGTATTCAGCGGAAAGTTCATCTGCGTCAGCACGTCGCGCGGCTGGCCGATGAGGCCCTTGAAGCCGGCCGCGCCGCATTCGTCCGTGGGAATGGCGGGTTCGGCGGGCTGGACCGGGGCCGGAACCGGCTCGCAGGCGGCCAGAAGGCCCGAGGCGGCGACGGCGGCAAGGATGGCAAGGTGGCGCATGAGCTTTATCCGCAATCTATGTTGGTGATGATGCCCGCAGGATCGAGACGGAAGACGATCCTGTTGGGATTGTATTCCTGAGGCTCGATCCCACGATATTCGACGACCCGATAGGCTTTCGAAATGCCAAGGCCGGGGATGGTGCTGCCGGGCTGGCCCTTGGCGCTGGCGAACTTGCTGGCGCCGCAGAGGTCGGGCTTGCGCTCTTCCAGGCCGGTGATGCCGTTGGCGGCGACCGGTACGGGATCGGCGGCGACGGGGAAGGGCGCGGGAACCGGGGCGGGGGCCGCCGGATAGGGCAGGGTTGCATAGGCTGGGGCGGGATAGGCCGGTGCCGGAATGCCGGCCGGGGCGTAACCCGGCGCGACGGGATAGCCGGTCACCGGCGGCACGGCGGGTGCCATCGCCATGTCCACGGGCGCCGCCGGCGGCATCCGGTTGGGCGATGATGCACAGCCCGCCGCCACGATCGCGCAAAAGGCCAGAAGCCCGGCCCGTGCAACACCACTTGTCCCGATCATCACTGTCTCACCCCTGCCGGTCCTGTACGGACCTTGTCCTTTGGGCACAGCATAGGATTTGTGCGAAGGCTTGAGAAGCCGCCCGGCGGATCACGTTTCCATCATCGCAGGAATGCCACAGCTGCTGCCTTGTCAGGCAACCTGCTTGGCATAGGCATTGAGGAACAGGATTGCAGTCGATGTGCCGACCTGCGCGATCCGTACATCATCGGGGACCCGTTCCGACAGCAGCGCGCAGGGCAGAAGCTGGCCGCTGATCAGGGCCATCAGCTGATGGGCCGACTGATCCGTATCATGGGGCATGATCTTGGACTGGGCGATCCAGCCGTCGATCAGTTCGGCCATCGGACGGATGACATGATCCTGGACCGCCTCCGCATAAGCGGCGGCGATCTCGGGGAAACGCGTGGCCTCGGCCACCACGATGCGGTGCAGGCTCAGCTGCGGCTCGGAAACCAGCCAGCCGGCCAGCGTCGTCAGAACGCCCGGCAGCGCCTTGGCCGGGGCAGCCGCATGGTCGGCACGAAACACCGCCTCGCGAAAGCCCTGGTCCAGGGCCGCCCGCAAAACCTCTTGGAACATCAGTCGCTTGTCAGGGAAATAGCTGTAGAGGGTCGCCTTTGAGACATTGGCGGCGCGGGCGATCTCGTCCACGCTGGCGGCGGCATAGCCTTCGCGCATGAACACGGCTGAAGCCCCGTCGCGCACTTGCTCGAACTTGCGTCCGCGGGTGATTGCCGAATGCCCATCCATGCCTGTCCTGATGTCCATTTGTTTTCCCTTCTGCCGTGGGTAAGTCCACCGGACGGCTGCGGGTTTCCTAAATATCGCAGCGATTTCCAGAAGGATTCAAGGGCAGGCAGCGTGGCAGCGATCGGGATATAGAATTTCGTGCTATTTTTTAGTGCGATAACAACTCTGCCTAGAAAACAGGCTGTGGCGGAGCGGCATCATTTGTCCTAGCCTGAACCCCGGACATCTGCCTTGGCATAAGGAGATTGCAGAAAATGGCACTCAAGAAGATCTCGTTCCGCGACTCGGTCGAGCGCATGTTCACGCATGCGGCAAGCCTGATGGAGCTGTCGCCGGGGCTGGAGCAGAAGATCCGCGTCTGCAACTCGACCTACACGGTCCGGTTCGGGGTGCGCCTGCGCGGCCAGATCCACACCTTCACGGGCTATCGCTCGGTTCATTCGGAACATATGGAGCCGGTCAAGGGCGGCATCCGATATTCGCTGGACGTGAACCAGGACGAGGTCGAGGCGCTGGCGGCGCTGATGACTTACAAATGCGCCCTGGTCGAGGTGCCGTTCGGGGGGTCCAAGGGCGGACTGCGCATCGATCCTCGTGCCTGGAACGAGGACGAACTGGAGCGGATCACGCGCCGCTTTACCTATGAGCTTTCGCGCCGAAACCTGATCTCTCCGTCCCAGAACGTGCCCGCCCCCGACATGGGCACCGGCGAACGCGAGATGGCCTGGATGGCCGATGCCTACAAGCGGCTGCATCCCGACGACATCAACGCCAAAGCCTGCGTTACCGGCAAGCCGCGCACCGCGGGTGGCATCGACGGGCGGGTCGAGGCGACCGGCCGGGGCGTTCAGTTTGCCCTGCGCGAGTTCTTCCGCCATGACGACGTGATGAAGCGCGCCGGGCTGTCGGGCACCCTGGCGGGCAAGCGCGTTGTCGTGCAGGGCCTGGGCAACGTGGGCTATCATGCGGCGCAGTTCCTGTCTGCCGAGGACCGCGCGCTGATCACCTGCGTGATCGAGCGGGACGGCGTCATCCGCAATCCCTTGGGCATCAACATCGACGCGCTGCGCGGCCATATCCGCGCCACGGGCGGGGTCAAGGGGTTCGTGGGCGGCGATTTTTCCGAGGACGGGCTGCGCGCGCTGGAGGATGAATGCGACATCCTGGTCCCCGCCGCGATCGAAAGCGTGATCGACGAGGACAACGCCGCCCGCATCAACTGCAAGCTGATCATCGAGGCCGCGAACGGTCCCGTGACCGCGGATGCCGACGCGATCCTGCGCGAAAAGGGCATCGTGATCATTCCCGACATGTATGCCAACGCGGGCGGCGTCACGGTGTCCTATTTCGAATGGGTCAAGAACCTGTCGCAGATCAGCCTTGGCCGACTGGAGCGCCGTTATGAGGAAGCCCGCGCGCGGATGCTGGTCGAGGAGCTGGAGCGGCTGTCGGCCGATACCGGCCTGAACTGGACACTGTCGCGCGGCTTCAAGGAGGCATTCCTGACCGGCGCCGACGAACTGGAACTGGTGCGGTCTGGCCTGGACGACACGATGCGGGAATCGTTCAAGAAGATGAAGGAGGTCTGGATGAACAACCCAAAGGTCGATGACATGCGCACCGCAGCCTATGTTGTGGCGATCCGGCGCATCTCGAACGTCTACAACTCTCTGGGGCTGTAACAGGGGAGGTCAGGGCCGGGGCGCGGCGGCCCGGCGCAGGCGGTCGTTGATCGCAGCCCCCAGTCCCTGTTCGGGGATTGGCGCGACCGAGATCGGCCGGCCCAAGGTATCGGCGCGCCTGAGAAGGTCGAACAGGCGCGCCGCCGCCTGCGCCAGATCGCCGCTGTCGGACAGGCTGAAGGGGCCGGGCCGGCCAAAGTCCAGATGCGTCTCGTGTGCTTCGGGGGTGGTGGCGTTCAGGCGAAGCAGCGCGCGCGGCGCATAGTGGCTGGTCAGCTGGCCCGGTGCGCTGGGCGCGGACGGATCGCCTTCGTGCCGCGCCAGGGGTTGGTCCAGCACCGCCTCGATCATTTCGGCCGGCAGGCCGCCGGGGCGCAGCAGCGTGGCTCGTCCACCGGGCCACCCGACGATGGTCGATTCCAAGCCCACCGGACAAGGACCCGCATCCAGAACCGCGGCAATGCGTCCCTCAAGGCCACCTTCCGGGTCCAGCACGTGATCGGCCGAGGTCGGGCTGATCCGCCCCGAAGCATTGGCCGAGGGCGCGGCGACAGGCCCACCAAAGGCCCGCATCAGTGCGCGGGCAGTGGGATCGGCGGGAAGCCGAAGGCCCACTGTCGTCAGCCCTGCCGTCACCAGCGCGGCAATGCCCGCATCGGAACGCAGCGGCAGGACCATCGTCAGCGGCCCGGGCCAGAAGCGGTCGGCCAGCAGGCGCGCCTGGTCAGGCAGCGTGGCAATGGCCTCGGCCGAGGCCAAGTCCGGGATGTGGACGATCAGCGGGTTGAAGCTGGGCCGGCCCTTCGCCTCATAGATGCGGGCCACAGCCTCGCCGTTGCGGGCATCGGCGGCCAGGCCATAAACGGTTTCGGTTGGCATGGCCACGGTGGCGCCCTGCGCCAGCAGGGCCGCGGCACGGGCCAATCCGTCGGCATCGGGGAACAGGCGGAGGGTCTTCATCCGTGACGCGGGGTTTCGGTTGAGCCTGAAAGGAACGCGGCCCAAGATGCCGCCTGTTGTTCTGATAGTCGCGCCCGGCCCGGATGCCAAGGCGCTTGGAGGAGGACCCGATGAGCTACAAGGCCCCGGTCGAGCAGATCGACTTCATCCTGACCCATGTCGTGCCCTTTGGCGATCTGTCGCGGACCGAGCGCTTTGCCGAAGCCACGGCCGAGACCGCCACCGCGATCCTGTCCGAGGCGGGCAAGATGGCGTCGAACGTGCTGGCGCCGCTGAACATGGGGGGCGACAGCCATCCGGCGCGGCTGGAGAACGGCGTGCTGCGGTCCTCGCCCGGCTTTGCCGAAGGCTTCCGCGCGATCGCCGAAGGGGGCTGGGTGGGCGTTTCGGCCGATCCCGAATATGGCGGCATGGGCCTGCCGCAGGCGCTGAACATGGCGGTGGCCGAGATGATGTCGGGCGCCTGCCTGGCGTTGCAGCTGAACCCGCTGCTGACCCAGGGCCAGATCGAGGCGCTGGAGCATCACGCCAGCGACGACCTGAAGGCGCTGTACCTGCCCCGGCTGATCAGCGGCGAATGGTCGGGCACGATGAACCTGACGGAACCGGGCGCAGGCAGCGACGTGGGCGCGCTGACGACGCGGGCGGAACCTGCGGGCGACGGCACCTACCGGATCAGCGGGCAGAAGATCTACATTACCTGGGGCGACAGCGACGTGACCGTGAACGTGTGCCACCTGGTTCTGGCACGCCTGCCTGGTGCCCCCAAGGGGACGCGCGGCATCAGCCTGTTCATGGTTCCCAAGCTGATCCCCGACGACCAGGGCAATCCGGGCGTGGCCAACAGCCTCAAGGTCGTCAGCCTGGAGGAAAAGCTGGGCATCCACGGCAGCCCGACCTGTGTGATGTCCTATGAGGGCGCGACCGGCTGGCTGGTGGGCGAGGAGAACAAGGGCATGGCCGCGATGTTCACGATGATGAACGTCGCGCGCCTTGGCGTCGGCATGCAGGGCGTGGGCGTGGCCGAAGCCGCGCTGCAAAAGGCCGTGGCCTATGCCCGCGACCGCGACCAGGGGGGCGCCATCATCCGCCATCCCGACGTGCGCCGGATGCTGGCCACCGGCCGTGCCGAGGTCTTTGCCGCCCGCGCCATCGGCCTGGCCTGCGCGACGGCCATCGACATGGCGCGCGCCAGCGGCGACGTTGATCAGGCCGCCCGCGCGGCCCTGCTGACGCCCATTGCCAAGGCTTATGGCACCGATGTCGGCATCCGCGTGGCCGACATGGGCGTGCAGGTGCATGGCGGCATGGGCTATGTCGAAGAGACGGGTGCGGCGCAATACCTGCGCGACGTGCGCATCACCTCGATCTACGAGGGCACGAACGGCATTCAGGCCATGGACCTGGTCGGGCGCAAGCTGTCCGACGGCGGAGAGGCCGCAATGCGCATGCTGGACGAGGTTCTGGACGGCGCCAAGGCCGCGCAGGCCGGGCATCCCGACCTGGCGCATCAGGTCTGGCAGGCGGCCGAGACCCTGCGCGAGGCGACGTTGTCCCTGCTGGAGCGGGACATGCCGCAGCGCTTTGCCGGCGCCGTGGCCTATCTGAGCGCCTTTGCGCGGGTGCTGGGCGCGCATTATCACCTGCGCGCGGCGCTGGCGGGGGGGGAGTCGCACCGAGCCATGGCGCGGGTCTTCATGGCGCGGGTCCTGCCGCGCTTTGCGGGGGATCTGGCCGAGGCGCAGGCCGGCCTGGATGATCTGGCGGCCGTAACGGACGAGGCGCTGGCCGGGGATTTTGCGGCGTGATCCGCACGCCCTTCAGCCTGCCCCCGGAAGAGGGCGCGGCCACCGAAGTCGCGCCTGGCGTCCTGTGGATGCGCCTGCCGCTGCCCATGGCGCTGGACCACGTCAATGTCTATGCGCTGGACGACAGGGATGGCGGCTGGTCGATCGTCGATACCGGTTTTGACAGCCGGCGCGGGCGCGCGATCTGGGAGACGCTGCTGGCCGGCCCGTTGGGCGGGCGTCCGGTCCGGCAGGTTCTGGGCACGCATCACCATCCCGACCATATCGGCCTGGCCGGATGGTTCATGCAGCGCGACGGCGCCCGACTGATGATGAGCCGCACGGCCTGGCTGACGGCCCGCATGCTGGTTCTGGACGTGCAGGACCGGGCCAGCCCACAGGCCCTGACCTTCTGGCGGCGCGCAGGAATGCCTGCCGAGATGCTGGACCGGCGGGCCGCCGACCGACCCTTCAACTTTGCCGACGTGGTCCATCCGCTGCCCCTGGGCTTCACCCGGCTGTCCGAGGGCGACGTCATCGACATGGGCCAGCGCCGCTGGCGCGTCGCGATGGGGCATGGCCATGCGCCCTGCCACGTCACGCTGTGGTCGCTGGATGATGACCTGGTGATCGGGGGGGACCAGCTGCTGCCCTCGATCTCGCCCAACCTGGGCGTTTATCCGACCGAGCCTGGGGCCGACCCGGTGGGCGAATGGCTGGAAAGCTGCATCCGGCTGCAGGACCTGGCGCGCGACGACCAGCTGGTCCTGCCGGGGCACAAGCTGCCCTTCACGGGGTTGCCCCTGCGGCTGACGCAGCTGATCCAGAATCACCGCGCGGGCCTGGCGCGGCTGACCGAGGCCCTGGCCCAGTCACCGCGCAGCGCCGTTGATTGCTTTGACATCCTTTATCGCCGCCGCATCGGTGAGGGAGAGTTCGGCCTGGCCCTGGTCGAGGCGGTGGCCCATCTGAACCACCTGCATCGCGCGGGCGTGATCCGGCAGGTGGGCGAAAGGCAGGGTGCGGCGCTGTGGGGGGCGTGACAGGCTGCACGCTTTCGGCTATCGCGGGGCAGACACAATCACGAGGGGCAGCCATGGCCGATTTCGACAACAAACCCGGTGCAACCCAAGGCACGATGGACTTGACCCAGCACAAGAAGACCTTTGCGGGCTTCATGCGGGCGACGGTCTGGGTGATCGGCCTGTCGCTGGCAGCCCTGGTCTTTCTTGCCCTGACCAATTCCTGATCGCGCGGCATTCGGCATGAAGAGACGCGTGTTCCTGGCGGCCAGCCTGCCGGTCGCCCTTTCGGCATGCGGTGCCGACAACATCTGGGCCAGCGATGAACAGGTCCGCGCGGCGCGTTACGTCTCGCCCGAGCCGCCGTCGATCACGCTTCTGACGGTGATCGGGATTCCACGCGGCGAAGGCGGGCATTCCGCGCTGATGTTCAACGGCAGCCAGCGGGTGATCTATGACCCCGCAGGCAGCTGGCAGCATCCCCACATCCCGGAACGCCGCGACGTGCTGTACGGCATCACTGACAACTTCAAGAACTTCTATATCGACTACCACGCTCGCTCGACCTACTGGGTGGCCGAGGACACCGTCTTCGTCAGCCGTGAGGTCGCCGACCTGGCCATTCGCCGCGCCGAGGCCAACGGCTCCGGCAACAAGAGCTTCTGCGCGGTCGAATCAGCCGGCGTCCTTTCGGGCGTTCCGGGCTTTGAACGGGTGCCGCGGGGCTTTTCTCCGCTGCGGCTGCGCAACTGGTTCCTGACGCTGCCGAACGTGCAGTCCAAGCGGCACATGGACGGCGATCCGGCCAACAACCACGACGTCCTGCTGCGCCAGAAGGACGGCCGGATCGTGGGCTACGACAGAAGGTAAAGCAGACCGAACAGCGTGATGCCCCCGGCCAGGATGGCCAGCATCACGTTTTTGGTCATGACCCCCACCGCCACGGTGGCGGTTGCCGCGGCAAGGCGGGCGGGGTCGGGATTGCCGCCGGTGGCGGCCGGCCACATGACCAGCGGCGCAACCAGTGCCGGCAGCACCGCGACCGGTGTGTAACGCAGCATCCGCAGCATCCAGCCCGGCAGATCGCGGTCGCCAAGCGCGCCCAGGAACGACCAGCGGATCAGGTAGGTGCCGATGCCCAGCACCACGATGATCGTCCAGATCTGAAGATCGCTTGCCTGCACCCTCATGCCCCCCGGCGTTCCATGCGCGCCTCGACCAGGGCGCCCGTTGCCATGCCCAGGGGCGCGGCGATCAGCAGGCCCAGCCCCGATGGCAGCCCCGCCAGCGCCAGCGCCGCAACAATGGCCACGAAGCAGGCGGCCAGATGCGCGGTGGTGCGCAGCATCGGCGCAATCATCGCCAGAAAGGTGATCGGCATGGCAAAGTCCAGCGCGATCCCGTCGGGAATGGCCTGGCCCACGGTTGCCCCGACCCAAGTCGCGATCATCCAGGGCAGGCACAGGACCAGGGCGGTGCCGGCGAAATAAGCCAGGCGCTGCGTGACCGACAGGCGGGGATGCCGTTCGTAGTGCTGGATCGACAGGGCATAGCTCTGGTCGATCAGCGTATAGGCGACCCAGGCCTTTTGCGTGCCGGATGCGTCCCGCAGCCAAGGCAGAAGCGAGGCCGAGTACATCGCCATGCGCAGGTTCACGGCCAGGCCCGACAGGATCACGATGATCGTAGGCGCATTGTCCGACAACAGCTGAACGGCGGTGAACTGCGACGCCCCCGCCAGCACCAGGATCGAAAAGCCCATGACCTGCGCGATGTCCAGCCCCGCCTCGGTCGCCACCACACCGAACAGGATCGCAAAGGGGATGATCACCACCAGGAAGGGCAGCGACTGGACGATGCCATGCCGAAACGCCGCGCGGGGCGAGCGGGCGAGGGCGCGTTCGGTGGCCTCGTCGGCGGGCGCTTGCCGGGCCGACGGACGGGGGGCGGGCGAGGGTGACATGGAACTTTCGTCTTGCAGCGGTTCGCGGCACCTTGCTTGCACGACGCGCAATGCAAGGCAAGGCCGCCCCATGCAGATCCTGCACACGATCCCCGGCAGGGGGCTGCCCCAAGCCACCGCGCTGTGGAGCGCGCATTTTGGCCTGCTAGGCTGGCCTAAGGGGTACCGGGCGCGCCAGGGGCGGGGGGCTTGGGGGCAGAAGGGGGGGCCTGCTGGGGGTGATGGGTCTGCGCGACGCCTTGGGCAGGCTGCCCGCGCGCGATCTGGCGGCGCCGCGCTGGCTGTCGCCACGCCGCGCACTGGTGGCCGAGGCGCTGCGCCTTGCTGCGCGGCGCGCTCGGCATGGCCTGGGGGCCGAGGTACGCCAGCGCAACGGCGCGGGGCTGGCCCTTTATGCCGACCTAGGCCGTGTTGACACAAGGAGCTCACAGGGCGGGCTGAATGTGATTCAAGTTGGTATTTGCGACGGAGACCAGCTTGGCACGAGATCTCATGTCGGACGAGAAAGTTGTTTCATGAGTGCTTCATCCTATCGTTCCGCGCGCCGAACGGGCGCAAGCCCCAAAACCATCGTCTTGTTCTAGGCGGGGTTTTCTGGATCACACCCACTGGCGCGCCTTGGCGCGACCTGCCCGCGGATTTCGGCAAGTTGTCTATCACCAGTTCAGGCGCTGGACGCTGGCCGGGCTCTGGGAGCCCATCCCGGAGGTCCTGAACGAGAGAGGGCTGGTCCCCGGCGCGCTTCAGATGATCAACAGCACCGTGGTCCGCGCCCATCATCAGGCAGCGGGCGCTGAAGGGGGCTGAGCCATGAGGCGCCAATGGTTCAAGCCCATGGCGAAGGCGACAGGGTCTTGACCGTTCAAGGGCGTCCGGTGGGAAAACGATCCACTGGATCGTTTTTTGGACCACCTGCCACTTCACGACCAAGATCCTGAGCTGCTGCCGGTTTTGTGGACAGCAGGTTAAGCTAGCGTGGCGCGTGCCTCGAACTCCATCGGGCTGAGGTAGCCCTGTTTCGAATGGCGACGCCGAGGGTTATAGAAGCGTTTGATGTAGTCGAAGACATCGGCGCGGGCTTCATTCCGGGTGCGATACTTTGCGGGCGATCCGTTCAGTCCTCACCGTTGAGAAGAAACTGTCCATCGCCGACCTCGCCATGGTCACTCGGACCAGTGGCGTTTCCACGGCTCGATCCCAGACATTGCCGGCCCTGCTCATCGAGCATGTGATCCCGTTGTCCGCCAGCAGGCGCTGAAACTGCTGGCTCGTGTATTAGGATCCATGGTCGAAATGATGAAGGAGCGCGTCAGCTTTCTCTCGGCGCCAGACCGCCATCATCAGGGAATCCATGACCAGTGACGCATCGCGATCTGCTTTCATGGACCCACCGACCGCGCGGCGGGAAGACAGGTCCAGAACGACCGACGTACAGCCAGCCCTCGGCAGGCCAGATCTATGTGAAATCGGCCAGCCACTTCTGGTTTGGCCGATCTGCCCGGAAATCCCGGTCCAGGCCTCGCCGGTTCACTTGAACCGATGGCGTTCACCGGATCGATCTCGGCAATGACCGAGCGTTCGCCCTCGTCCTTGGGCTTGCCACGGCGCCGAGGCCGTGCCCTGAAGGCGTTGCAGCGCATCAGCCGCTCGATCCTGTGCAGGCCGCAGGCCAGTCCTTCTTTTCGAACATCGCGCCACAGGCGACGCGCGCCATTGGTTCGATTACTGGCTTTGAAGCTCGTCTCGATCGCCATGACCAGCTTGGCATCATGGATCTCGCGAGGGCTGGTCGGCCAGATCGGTACGCATCTGCCCGTTCCCGGGAAAGGCAGCAGCCGGGGTTGCGCTCAGCTCCCTCATCCAGCGGCGCAGCACATTCTCGGGCAGGTCGAGGTCGCGTGCGGCCCGTGACACCGCTACGCCCCGGTCCGTCACCAGCCTGACAGCCTCCG
>QKYL01000015.1 GCA_003255745.1 Paracoccus saliphilus | reverse complement strand
CGCCCAGCAGTTCCTTGGAGATCGTCATGCAGCCGTCCTTTTGGTGAAGCATGAACCCCATTGCTCATACGCAGAAGATCGGACACTCTCCACCCGACCCGTTTGCGAACTTCCATCATGATTCGGCCGGTCCCGGGTCGTCATTCCTATCGTGCAGGTCCAGCAAGACCCAGTCACCTTTGGCGATCTGGTGCCCGCTCCATTCAACATCGCACAGGGCCATTCCGCCGATGACGGGAAAGAACGGATAAAGCCGCCGCACCTCTTCGGCAAAATGCTCGTAGATGCGATCATTCGCACCGGGCAGCGCCTTCGCTCACGCAGGATGTTCGTGCAGCGCCAATGCCGCGAACATGATAAAGTGGCCGATTGCAACCGTCGGGCGCAGGATGTTCAGCAGTTCCACCGCTGCGGCCTCGGCGCTCAGCTGGTTCCTTTGCGGATGCGGAAATGCGCGATGCGACCGGCCGGGGTCGCCCGCTCGTCCTCCGCACGCAGCTTTTGTACCAGGTTCAGGACAAAACGTTCCGTAGACCGACGCCGCGCCAGCGCGACCAGCATCCGCGGCCCAATATCGCCCGTGTATTCTACCATCGCGCCCGGATTGCGGCACAGCCGGATGTCGCGACTGCCGTGCAGGGGCACGCCCGCCCACCAGCAGACAGCACGCGTCAGCACAAGATTGACACAATCAAGCAGAACGATCGACTGCTGTGCGGACCAGCGCGCTATTGCTACCTGCCACTCCTGCCTGAAAAGATCGAGAAAGCCACGCTCTGCCTCCTCTCCCATCAGCCGGTTGACGAACATCGCTTTCCGGTGGCGATGTGCCGCGCAGTCCAGCAGCTGTACACTGCCCTTGTCCTGCAGCAGGCGAAGAACCGTCTGCGGCATCGCCCCCTGGCAGATGAAGCATCCGCTGCCGTAGAACATGGCGGCTGCGGCCTGGCTGCGCATGCAGGTGACTGGTCTCAGCATGATGCGGGTCCGGAACTGATCTGTTTTCAGCGTGTCGCAGCGGGATGAGACGAAAGTATATCCCTCCCTCAGGAAGGCGATCGTGTGATCAAAAACGGGAAGATGCGGTTCAGACGTCGGAGCCTCTGACGCAAGGGCTTTGGGTGTTCGCAGTAAGACGTGGGCGTAGCCTCCTCTCCCTTCGGTTCAGATCCCGTGCGATCAAGCAAGTCGAGCGCATGCCTTTAGCACTGGGAAGATCAGCAGTGGCCTACCCTGGGCTGCCGGTTGCGAGAACTGGCTTGTTCCAGCCGGTCACAAAAGAAGGCGGTCACGAGGGGCGGTGCGCAAGAACCCAAGGTCGCCGGACAAGAGGCCCAATCGCTCCTGTGCGTGGCGCGGGTTGATGCCACTTAGGCAAAATTTCCTCATGGCGAACCTGAGCAAACGCGATGTCGCAACCGCACTGCTGTAGCGCCTTCAAAAATCTGTCGATCCCGTTGCCGGCATGACCGGAAACATGGCCGGCATCCCAAGCTTCCGGCTGCCTATCCAAGCAGTCGCTGACCATTTGGCCCATCAGACACTTCCCCCTTTTTTGGACGGTGGCCCTCTTCAGCGCCGTCCAATTACGCTCCGAACCGAAAGAACAAAGCGAATGTTCCTGGAATGAGGTGGCCGCGGGAACTCGGACCAGTTGCCAAAGCTTTGCGCTTGTCGAAGGACTGATCCGCATGACGAGAAGGAGGCGCTATGTGGCCGCGTTCAAGGCGAAGGTGGCTCTGGAAGCCATCCGCGAGGAACTGACAACGGCCGAACTGGCCAAGAAGTATGACATCCATCCCACCATGATCACGGGCTGGAAAAGGACCGCGACCCTGAACATGACCTTGGCATTTAGCAGCACCTCGCCTGCCGCGTCTCGGGTTTCTGCAGGTAAGGTCGAGAAGCTGCATGCCAAGATCGGCCAGCTGGTGGTGGAGCGGGATCTTTTCCGCCAACCAGAACCTGAAAGCCGCCGCCTGACATGAAACCCATTCCAGAGCTTGGCGGGGTGGCAAACCGGTCGAAAATCCCGGACCACTTCTAAGGTTCGCCAGACGCGTACCATGTCGTTCGAAGCGACCGGGATGTTTCTTCACACGTTGTCGACGGCGGCGGCATGAGCCGAATTTCGACTGATTTCCGGCAGTTGGGCACCGGCTTAGAAAAATCTCCGGTTCGACCTCAGCCTGCCGTCACTTCAGCTACCACAGGATGCGCCTCGCAGGATTTGCTACGACGCAGCCATGTTCCGGCGGCAAAAAATTCACAAGCTCGGCCCGCGTGGCCAGAGCGAAGATCGTGGCCGCTAGCGGGTCCAATTGACGACCGTTCGCAAGTAGTTCTACGGTGATTTTCCCTAGGGTACCTTGCTGTTATGACCCCTGGGACGCGAATTTGAACCACCGGACGAAGCACGCGTTCCTGAACAGTTCGTACGAGGAGGAATCAGTGCCAGACGTGGGTCTAAGAGAATGGTTTGCAGTCGGGCGCGCCATCGCGAACGGTCATCTGCTGCGATATGATCGTGGCGCGGACCTGGCATCCCGTTTCGAACGGGAACTGGGCACGACCACCGGCGCCAAGCACGTGCTGGCCGTGAACTCTGGAACCAGTGCGCTGGTCGCCGCGCTGGCGGCTGCAGGGATCGGTCCGGGGGACGAGGTCTTGGTGCCGGCCTATACCTGGATGGCGACCGCGGCCGCGCCGGTGCAGGTGGGTGCGGTGCCTGTCCTCGTGGACATCAACGAAACCCTGACCATCGATCCTGACGACATCAGGGCAAAGATAACGCCCTATACCCGGGCTATCATTCCCGTCCACATGGTCAACGCTCCTTGCGATATGGATGCAATCATGGCGATCGCGAAAGAGCATGGCCTGATCGTCATCGAGGATTCCTGCCAAGCCGTTGGGGTCCGCTACAAGGACCGGCATTGCGGGGCGATCGGTGACCTGGGGGCGTTCAGCTTCAACAAGATGAAGAACATGAACATTGGCGAGGGTGGAGCCGTTCTGACAAACGACGAGCGCTACTTCATTCGCGCGCGAAGCTATCACGATCTGGGGTCCCTGGTCCGTCAGCACGGCGACCGGCTGAACGAGCCGGAATTCGTCGGAATGAACATGAAGGTCACCGAAATTGACGGCGCCATGCTGAGTGTCCAGTTGCGGAAGGTCATTCCAATGCTGCGCCGCATGCAGAAACGGCGCGCCGTCCTGGCTGATATCCTGGATCAGAGCCAAGAGTTCAGGGTGACGCCGCACAACGATCCCGCGTCAGCCATCAGCCTGTCGATCCTGGCCCCCACGCGCGAGAAGGCGATCGAACTGACAGGGCGGCGCGGCGTTCACAATCGCCTGCGCGACAGCTCCAAGCATCTTTATACAAACTGGGAGCCTATCCTGCAAAAGCGCACGTTCCACCCAAAGATGAACCCTTGGGCCTGGGCCAAGCGCGACATCGTCTACACGCCCGACATGTGCGCCCGAACATTGGATATTCTGGACAGGACATGCATTGTGACGCTTGGGTTGCGTTATCCAACTCCATTGATGGCGTTGATCGCCCGGAAACTGGCCGGAGTTGGCTGATCACCGCCCGCAGATCGTGACTGGCGCGCCGCTGCATGCGCGGCGGCGCGCGCCGTCAGCGCCATGATCGTCAGGGTCGGATTATGGACATGTTGCCTGGGGAAGCACGCACCATCGGTCACATAAAGACCCGGCACATCCCAGCATTCATTATCGGCGTTCACGACCGAGGTGGTCGGATCCGTGCCCATTCTGGCTGTTCCGCATTCATGGACGCTTGTCCCGCCGGGTGACAGACGGCTGTTCACGGTTACATCGGTCAGGCCCAGATCTGTAGCCAACTGCTGGATGATCTCTGCCTGACGGCGAGCTGTTGCGTGCTGTTCTTCAGAATGTCGGAAGCGGATGACCGGTACGGGCATGCCGTGCCGGTCGCATTGGGACGAAGACAGCGTCACCCGGTTCCACGCGTCCGGCAGCATCTCGGCAAAGCAGACGATGTCCACCCGCGCCCCGCCGCCGGGTCTGGCATGAACGTGAATCTGCAAGCTTAGGGATTCGTCCAGCGATGGGTGCGGCGGGATGTGAATGCAGCGTCCGGGCTCTGATTGTGCGGGCAGGACATCGTCCAGTCTGGCCCGAAAGCCCGTGCCGCTCATCACCGCGTGATCCATCAGATGGGAGCCAAGGGCAGGGGAGCCCGTTCCCGTGCCACAGCTTGCCGTGTGGGAGCGTGAGGACAGAAGAATGCGCGTACTTTCAATCGCGGATGCGCAGAGGAAAACATTTGGCGCATGGGCGGTGCGAAGGTCGCCGGTGCGGCTGTCGATCCATTCGACACCCCCAGCCGCCCCATCGTCGTTCTTCAGAACGCGCCGCACCACGGCACCTGCCTGGCATGACAGGCGGCCATTCTGCGCGGCCGCAAGATCCAGCCAAGACAAAGGCGGTGCGAAGCTGCCCAAAAGGGGTTGCGCCTGAGGCCATCGCGCCCGGATCACGTCCATGATCGCCTTTTCGGAGTTCGTAGGCACCAAAATCTCGGCCAGTCGGCTGGTCTGCGGACCAGGGGCGGGCGAAGCGCTGCCTCTCAGGCGCAACTTGTCCTCGACCCAACCATACCATTCATCGAGTTCTTCCAGGCGGAAGGGCCAACCGACCTGATCGTCCCCCGCATCCGCCGGTGCCATTCCGATAAGCCTGTAATACTGCCTGCCATGTCCCGGAACGAACATGCGGCCCCCGGGCTGGCGGGACCGAAACCACAAGAACCGGCTGTCTTGCTCGGTTTCATATGGGCAGTCGCGGTCATCGACCAGAAGATCGGGTGCCATGGCCCAGGCAAAGCAGCGTGACTGGACTGGTTGCCGCAGTCGGCCCAGCAGTCGGAACGCGCGTTCGCCAAATCTGGCCAAGCGAGGAGGAAGCTTGCTCTCTGCTTCGACCCGATCAAGAAAACGCGCCACTGCCGTCAATGATCGGGTGACGGAATTGACGGACCGGGGCCGGGCAAGGCCCGCCTCAAAAACTGCCACCTTAAGCCCTGCCTCGCACAGACGGGCAGCCGCGACCCCACCGGCTGCCCCGGCACCCACAACGATTGCATCGAATTGGCTGCCGTCCGAGATCGGCACGCCATCCCACAGGTTTGTCGCCATCAAGGCCCTACCTTCGCTGCTGTGCCTTGAAGCACCATCTGCCCCGTTTTGTATCGGAGTGCCAATAAAGCATGAAGTCGATCAGATGGATACGACGACCTGCCATAAATTTGCATCACTTTGAGTTCACCATCTCCGCCTGTGGGGCCCGCCGGATGAGCCTTGCTGACAGGTTGAGCAGCCCCTCCTGAGGACACTTGTGTCACCATGGTCCAGACAGGATCAGGAGGATTGAACTGTGACGGAAGTTCTCGATCATCGGCATGGACTTAGCTTTCGCTCCACGGCGCAACGGCCAAGGGAGAGGTCGTGTTCCGCAAGAAGCTGTCGTGCAAGCAGTTCCTGGCGTTCACGCAGGCGCATGCCGGTTGCGGGTTTGCGATAAAAGGCTTGCACTACAGCGCGCCACTGGACGCGCACATCAAGCCGGTCTGCAATGATTTCAACGTCGCCTGCCTGCCTGCTGCACAGACCAGCTGACCAGTTCGGCCCGCCAGTGAGCGCAATGCCCGCCTCCAGCTATACCACTTGGCGTGATCGCCATGCCCCATCCGCAGCCTTGCATGATGCATGATGGGTTCTGTTGTTCTGGCCGTCTGCCGGGGCGTGAACAGGGAGGATGCGATGGGAATGTTTGCAGCCTTGGACGTGTTGCAAGAAGAGACGGCGATTTGTGTGGTGCGTGAGGATGGGACGCAGGTGGCTGAAGCGAAGGTGCCGACCTGCCCGCACGCAATTGCAACCTGGTTGGCCGAACGAACCGAAGGCCTTGAGCGGGTCGGCATGGAGACCGGCCCGCTGGCCGTCTGGCTTTGGAATGCGTTGACGGAGCGGCAGGTGCCGATCATCTGCATCGATGCCCGCCACGCGAACGGCGTTCTGAAGATGATGCCGAACAAGACCGATCGTCATGATGCCCGCGGCCGGGCGCAGATCGTGCGCACCGGTTGGTCCAAGGCCGCGCAGGTCAAGAGCCACGAGGCCTGTGTCAACCGGGCGATGCTGACCGCGCGGGAGGCTCTTGTCGGCATGCGCGTCACGCTGGAGAACGAGATCAGGGAGCTGCTGAAGACTTTCGGCATCATGTTCGGC
>KZ836025.1 GCA_003255745.1 Paracoccus saliphilus | reverse complement strand
CCGGAAAAACAAACGCCACCTTACCATTCCAGAGTAGGTCCGCGCCTATGACCGGCACCCCTGCCTGGGCGAGGGAATGGCAGCACTGATCGTCACAATCATGCTGATCCCCTGGTCGTTGGACTGTGCCATGTTCGTGGATCTGCCTCCACCGGCGGCTTTGCACGTTCGGTCATCAACTTTGATGCCAGAGCCCGGCCCCCGGCAGCGGGCGCCTTCATCGCGATCGGCATTGCTCTGGCTTGGCTGTTCCTGACGCCGCTGCTGCTTCACCAGCCCATTGCGGTTCTGACGGCCACCTTTATCGTGGTTATACTGAGCCTGGCAAGTTTCGACGCGTTGGCGCAAGCCTAGAAATGTTCGGGTTTCGCGGTCCTGGGCACCATGCTTCTGGTCACCTTGGGCGGCAGCGTCGAAACCGGGATCATTGCAGGAGTTGTCGTTTCGGGCCTGCTGCATCTTTGGCCACATCGCACCCGGATGTTGCGGTCATCGGCCAAATGCCGGGCACGCAGCACTTCCATCGTGCTGCGTCACCAGTTGATCTGCAGGTCGGATATGCTCGGCCTTCGCATTGATGAAAGCCTGTTCTTTGCGAATGCCCGCGCCATAAAGAACATCATCCAGCGGCAGGTCGCGGACCGCCCCCGGTTGCCATGTCGTACTCAATTGCGCAGCCGTCAACAGCACTGACGCAAGCGCATTGGAAAGCCTGGAAATGGGTATGCATCGACCTGCGGACGCGGGTCTTTGCCTGCACTTGTCAGGGGTCAGGGGTCAGGGGGCCGTGTCATGGATCGCCTGTAACGAAACGACTTCCTGCATCACCTCACGAAAGTGTCGTCCTGTCGCACTATCAGGCGCTTGAGCCTTTGACGCACGGTGCGCCTTCGGGACCGGCGCCGAGGTTAAAGCCCCTGACGTGACAACCGCCGGCATGAACGCCTGACCAGCTTTATCATGCTGCCGCCGTGGTGCTGCCCGTTGGCCCTTCTTCGGACAGAGCTCGGTCCTCCGCTTTGCTTTTTGCGCCGACCGGTCATGAAGTTTTCGCAAGGCAGACCTGCCGGATCACGCCGCCTCGCATTTGTAGAAGCCGCGATAGCCGACCGTCAAACCTTGGTCGAGCCGGAACACCAGTTCAGCATCCGAGCGCCAGTCGGCCTCGTCTCCAAGCGGACGGATGGTCATGGTGACACCCGGCGCCGCAAAAACGATACCTTCATCGCTGTCACCGACCGCCTCCAATGGCACAAGGACGCCGTTGAGCTTCAGGGTTCCCGGCCCTGCATCCTGCGCGGCCCACAGGATCGGGTCGCTTTCGGGCGTGCGGTTGAAGACGCAACGGGGACCCGCTTCAAGAATTTGATCGGCTTCGGCCTCGGACATGGGGGCCGGATCAAGCTGGGCGATCAGGGTATTGTTCATCGCATCGGCAATTGTCCCCTCTTGGGCCGGCGGGTCCTGATATATCGACTCGACGGTATTGCCTGCGGAAACCTCGGCGATGAGGTAGCGCATCTCGGCGATTTCGCGCCTTTGTGCCAAGACGATGTCATGTGCCAGCTGGGCCACTCGCGGGTCCCGGATCTGCGCCCGTTCCGAAGTCATGATCGCGATCGAGTGATGCGGGATCATCGCCCTCATGTAGCTTGGACCCGACACCGTCACCTGGCTTCGAACAAGCCAGAGCGTCAGTGCGAAGACGACGGCCGCACCCGCAAAGATCGCGATGTTGAGCATCTTGTTGGAATACATCCCCAACATGAATGCCAGCATGATGATCGCCATCGTGGCCCCCATCATGATCGCCATGTAGGTTCGCGTCTCCGAGAAAAAAACATGCTCCCATGCATAGGTGTTCAGGTACATCAGGATGAACATCACAATGGTCGAGGTGACGATCATCAGGCCAAAGCGGATATAGGACATGACGACTCTTCTCCTCAGTTTGCGTCCGTGGCAGGTCGGCAGCATCCCGGTTCGTCACCCGCACAGGATCGGCCACTTGGCCAGATAACCCTTGCCTGCCCCTTGCCCCTTTGCCGGTCAGAGGGTGATGGTACCCGGTCCACAGGCGCGCCATTGTCGATCAGACACAGGGTCCGAGCCGTTTCGTCATCTGGCCTCCATCAATAAGGCCCAAAACCGTCCGACCGCGCGCCTGAATGCCCCGTTCAGGACTTTCCCCAAACACGTCGAAGCTGCGGGTGTTCCAGAATATTTCTGGATCGCCCAGGTTCTTGACCAAGTGCCAGGGAAACCATCGGCAGGCTCCCCGATGAGATTCATCAATTTTTTGACGGCCTGCGGGGGCAGTGGGCAATTCTTTCCACGAAATATGGACTTTCCACTGGCCTGCTGCCCTGGCGAAAACTGCCAGCTTGTGCAGTGGTGCAGCAGTCGTTGTCCGGAGAGCCGGACGCGTGCCCAGAACTTCGTGTTCTTGCTGTCGCTGGCTGTTTTGCATGCCAGGCGCAGATTTACCGCAGCTTTTGGCAAGGCACGAAAGCAGCTACTGCCAGCTTGCAGCTGGGAGGCTGCCTGATGATCATCAGCCTGCCCGCTGTTTAGGTGCCTGTTATAAGGACCGGTGCAGCAATGCAGGGCGATTCACCAGCATGCATGAGGCAAAGCCGTCCACGATCATCTGCGCGTGATCTGGGCGGGTTCTTGTATAAGCCGGTGAACGGGCTGACAATCCAGGCGTCGAACAAGCCCGTCAGGCTGACTCCGGCGGCTCTGGTGCATCCCGAACCAGATACCGCCATCAGTTGCGCACCGTCCAAGACAGGTTCAAAGACGAATTTCACCCGCGCTTGCCCTCACCTTGGACAGGTCTGCCCGAAGCGTGAACCTGATGCCACCGGGCAGGTAATCGATCTGAGGGTCATCCCCCAGATCGCCCGCCAACGCCAATATCAGGCGCGATCCATAGCCTTGGCGTGCCGGAGGACTTACTGCCGGGCCTCCGGCTTCCTGCCAGTTCAGTTCCAGAATGTTGCCGATCTCGCGCCAATGGATGCTTATCCGACCCAGTTCGTTCGAAAGGGCACCATACTTCATCGCGTTCGTGTTCAGTTCGTGCAGGATCATGGTCAGGGCTATGGCCGCCTGGGAATTGATCGCGATTTCCGGTCCATCCGCCGTGATACGCCCCCGATAGGGACCATCCATGTCCATGCCCCCCTTGATCAGAGCGGCCAGCGGGGCGTCGGCGGTGCTGGATTGCGTCAAAAGATCATGCGCGCGGCCCAGGGCTGCGATCTGTGCATGGACGATCGTCGCGACATCCTCTTTCCGGTCTGCCCGGCGCACCGACTGGTTCACGATGGCCTGTACGACCGCCAGCATGTTCTTCATGCGATGCTTGAGTTCACCCATCAGCAATTCGCTGCGGGCCTCTGCCTCAAGCTCGGCCGTGGTTTCGACCACCGTCAGGAAGATCCCGCGCACCACCCCGGCATCGTCCCAGATGGGGCTATGGCTGTGCGTGAAGAAGGCATCCTTGGATGCCCCGTCGCGGTCGGGCGTGTAGCGTGCATTTTCCGTGTAATAGCTGTCCCCTGCCAGGACCTTCTGAAAGAACGGCTCAACCTGGTCCCACATCTCGGACCACCAGTCATAGGCCGGTTGCCCCAGATGACCAGGATGCTTCCGGCCAAGCCGAGCGGCATAAGTGTCGTTGTAGAAGGTATAGTGCCTGGGTCCCCAATGCACCATCGTGGCGAACTTCGACGTCAAGCAGATCCGCACGGCGGTTTTGAGTTCGGCGGGCCAGAACAGCGGATCTCCCAACGGATGGTCCGACCACTCCATGGCGTCGAGGATGGCCGCGCATTCGCCGCCGGTATCAGGAAAAGGCCGGGTAGGGGAAACAGGTTCGCTCATCCGGCGAAACTAGAAGCAGGCGCAAAGCGGCACAATGCAAGATTTGGGTCCCATGGACCCGGATCACAGCTTGAACCCGATGATCACGTTGCCACGGCACATGGCGGCCTTAACAGCAGCGGCGAGGCGATCAACACATCAGCAGAACCTGCACATCCGCCACATTGGTCCCTGTGGCGCCGGTGACAAGCAGGTCGCCGGCCGCAGACAGCGCGGCATGGCTGTCGTTGTTGGCCAGCAGCAGGGCGCAGTCGGCGCCTGCGTCCCTTATCCGGCGCAGGGTGCCGCCGTCGACCAATCCACCGGCGGCGTCGGTGGGACCATCCCGGCCATCCGTGCCACCGCTGAGAAACGCCCACGGCCGCTGCCAGTCGTGACCCGCAATCGCGACGCGCAGCGCCAGTTCCTGATTGCGTCCGCCCCGCCCCGTGCCGCGCAGGGTGACGGTGGTTTCCCCACCGAAGATCAGGGCCTGCGGCCCATCGGACGAGGCGTGTGCGGCCGCCTTGGCGATGCATAAGGCCGCCTCGGAGACATCCCCCACAAGGCTCTTGCTGACGATATGCGGCCTCCAGTCCGGGGGCACCGCGTCGCGCATCGCAAGAACCGCGCTTTCATTGCTGCCGACAAGGTGGTTGTCAGCCGCAGGGCTGGGCGGAACCGGGTGGTTCTGGGTCAGCAGGCCCAAGGCCGCGGGGGGCAGTTGTTCCAGCAGGTTATGCTGCGTCAGCAGGTCCAGCGCGTCCCGTGCAGTTCCCAAGGGGGCAACCGTGGGACCGCTGGCGATGGCGCCCAGGTCGTTGCCGATGACATCGGACAGGATCAGGCCCGTCACCGGGGCCGGAGCGGCATGGCGCAGGAAGCCGCCGCCCTTCAGATCTGACAACTGCTGGCGGATCAGGTTGACCTGCCTGATCTCCAGCCCGCTGGCCAGCAGCAGGCGGTTCACATGCTGCTTGTCCGCCAGCGTCAGGGGCGGGCGCGGCGCGGGCACCAAGGCCGAGCCGCCGCCCGAGATCAGCGCATAGACATGATCCCTCGCGCCTGCCCCCTCCAGCATCTGGATGATGCGCCGGCCTGCGCGCAGCCCGGCGTCATCCGGTTCGGGATGACCTGCCGTCAGCACGGTGGCGCCGGGCACGGCCTGATCGTTGCCGTAATGGGTCACCGCAAGCGCAACCGTCGGGCCAGGAACATGCCGCATCGCTTCGGCCAGCATGGCGGGCGCGGCCTTGCCGATGGCAATCATGATGTTCCGCCCCCCCGCCGGCAGCGCCGCGGAAGGGTGCTTGTCGAAATGCCGGCGCACGGCCAGGGCAGGATCGGCCGCACGAACAGCCGCGTCATAAAGCGTTCGTGCCAGGGCGCGCATGTCGGCAATTGTGGGGGTCATGCGGCGATCTGCCGGGCCTTCTGGACCAGAACCTCGGCCTGGCGGATCGAGGCATAGTCGATCAGCCGCCCGTCCAGCGAAACGGCGCCCTTGCCCTCGGCCTCGGCCTTGGCCATGGCGTCCAGGATCTTCTGGGCACGCTCGACCTCGGCGGCTGAAGGGCTCATGACCTCGTTGGCCAGCGCGATCTGGCTGGGGTGGATCGCCCATTTCCCCTCGCAACCCAGCACCGCCGCGCGGTAAGCCGCCGCCTTGTAGCCCTCGGCATCGGAAAAGTCGCCGAAAGGCCCGTCGATCGGGCGCAGGCCGTTGGCGCGCGCGGCAACCACCATCCGCGACAGGGCATAGTGCCACATGTCACCCCAGTGAACCTGACGATCGCCGTCCGCATCCTTGTCGGTCAGCACGGAATATTTCTCGTTCACGCCGCCGATGATGGTGGTGCGGGCCCGCGTGCTGGCCGCATAGTCGGCGACGCCGAAATGCAGGCTTTCGTTGCGCTTGGAGGCTGCCGCGATCTCGGTGATGTTCTGCATGCCCAAGGCCGTTTCGATAATGTGCTCGAAACCGATCCGCTTCTTGTAGCCCTTGGCGTCCTCGATCTGCGTGACCATCATGTCCACCGCATAGACATCGGCGGCCGTGCCGACCTTGGGTATCATGATGAGGTCCAGCCGCTCTCCCGCCTGCTCGACGACGTCCACGACATCGCGATACATGTAATGCGTGTCCAGCCCGTTGATTCGCAGCGACATGGTTTTGCGGCCCCAGTCGATGTCGTTCAGGGCCTTGATGATGTTCTTGCGGGCCTGCGCCTTTTCGTCGGGCGCGACCGCGTCCTCAAGATCCAGAAAGATCACATCCGCATCGGATGCGGCAGCTTTTTCAAACATTTGCGGCTGACTGCCAGGCACGGCAAGTTCGCTGCGGTTCAGGCGGGCAGGCGCTTGTTCGATGGGGAAAAAGCTCATGGCAAGATGCTCCAGCAAAGATACGGGGGATGCCGGGTACTGAGTGCGAAATATAATTTCCTGNNNAGCCCCGGGTTGATGACAAGCGCGTGCTGAGCTGGATTATCTTCATCGACCGCAATGGCTTGCGCTGGCGAGACACTCCTGCGGCCTAAGGCCCGCACAAGACGCTCTACAGCCAGCTGGAAGCGGTGGAGCGAGAAAGGCGTCTTCGCACTGACAATGACGGGCCTGGCGGCTGAACACCGCGAAAGGAAGACCGTGATGATCGACGCGACCTA
>QKYL01000012.1 GCA_003255745.1 Paracoccus saliphilus | reverse complement strand
GCACCCGTTCTCGACCGGCGTCGATCAATGCCTGGTCCACAACGGATCGCTGTCGAACCACAATTCGGTCCGCCGCCGGCTGAAGGCTGCCGGAATGAGTTTCCAGACCGAGAACGACACCGAAGTGGCCGCCGCCTTCCTGACCCACAAGATGCAGGACGGCGCGTCGCTGGAACAGGCGATGGAGGCGACGCTGACCGATCTGGACGGCTTCTTCACCTTCGTCGTGGGGACCCAGAACGGGTTCGGCGTGATCCGCGACCCGATCGCTTGCAAGCCCGCCGTGATGGCCGAGACCGACCAGTATGTCGCCTTCGGGTCCGAATATCGCGCGCTCGTCAACCTGCCTGGCATCGAGAGCGCCCGGGTCTGGGAACCGGAGCCCGCCACCGCCTATTTCTGGGAGCGCTGAAGAATGCAGAACGCAAATATCGACATCCGCTCGCGGGGCGCTGCCCTGGCCGTCCCCCCGCAAGACAGCAGCGACGGAAGGCAAGCCTTCGACCTTGAGGCGCAGGGGCTGCGCACGCTGAACAGTCGGCTGCACGCCTTGCCCCACGATACAAACGAAACCAGCTGGGAGATCGTGAACCCCAAGGGCAGCCACGCCATCGCTGTGGGCGTCAGCGCGCCCGTGGACATCACGGTGCGCGGGTCGACAGGCTATTACTGCGCCGGGATGAACAAGCTGGCCACCGTCCGCGTCCTCGGCTCGGTCGGCCCGGGCGTGGCGGAGAACATGATGTCGGGCACGGTGATCGTCGATGGCGATGCCAGCCAGTATGCCGGAGCGACCGGCCGCGGCGGTCTGCTGGTCATCAAGGGCAACGCCTCGTCCCGCTGCGGCATCTCGATGAAGGGCATCGACATCGTGGTCCACGGCAACATCGGCCACATGTCCGCCTTCATGGCACAGTCGGGTAATCTGGTGGTGCTGGGCGATGCCGGCGAAGCCTTGGGCGATTCACTCTACGAGGCGCGGTTGTTCGTGCGCGGCACCGTCAAGAGCCTGGGCGCCGACTGCATCGAAAAGGAGATGCGGGCCGAACACCTGGAGGCGCTGGAGGACCTGCTTCGGCGCGGAGAGGCTGACGCCAAGGCGCGACCCGAGCAGTTCCGCCGCTATGGCTCTGCCCGCAAGCTCTACAATTTCAACATCGACAACGCATCCGCCTATTGAAGGACAGGTCATGAATGAGCTTCCCCACACACCGCCGAAGTACTCGTGGACCTTTTCGCCCGAGGTGAATGCCGATATCCGGCGCGCTGCTGCATCGGGCATCTATGACATCCGTGGCGGCGGATCCAAGCGGCGGCTGCCGCATTTCGACGACCTGCTGTTCCTTGGCGCCTCGATCAGCCGCTATCCGTTGGAAGGCTATCGCGAACGGTGCGCAACCGACGTTTGGCTTGGCACCCGGCACGCCAAGAAGCCCATCCACCTGGACATTCCGGTGACCATCGCCGGGATGAGCTTTGGAGCCTTGTCCGGGCCCGCCAAGGAAGCTTTGGGTCGTGGCGCCACGGCCGCCGGAACCTCGACCACCACCGGGGACGGTGGCATGACCGAGGAAGAGCGTGGCCATTCCAAGACGCTAGTGTATCAGTACCTGCCCTCGCGCTATGGCATGAACCCCGACGACTTGCGCCGCGCCGACGCCATCGAGGTGGTCGTGGGGCAGGGCGCCAAGCCTGGCGGCGGCGGCATGCTGCTGGGCCAGAAGATCTCGGACCGGGTGGCTGCGATGCGCAACCTGCCCAAGGGGATCGACCAGCGGTCCGCCTGCCGTCACCCGGACTGGACCGGCCCGGATGACCTGGAGATCAAGATCCTCGAACTGCGCGAAATCACCGATTGGGAAAAGCCGATCTATGTCAAGATCGGCGGCGCCCGTCCCTATTACGACACCGCGCTGGCGGTCAAGGCCGGGGCGGACGTGGTGGTTCTGGACGGCATGCAGGGCGGGACCGCGGCCACGCAGGACGTGTTCATCGAGCATGTGGGCATGCCGATCCTTGCCTGCATTCCGCAGGCGGTGAAGGCGCTGCAGGATCTGGGAATGCACCGCGAGGTGCAGCTGATCGTATCCGGCGGCATCCGCAACGGCGCCGACGTGGCCAAGGCCATGGCGCTTGGGGCCGACGCGGTGGCAATCGGGACTGCGGCGCTGATCGCGCTCGGGGATAATGACCCCGCGCTTGAGGACGAATACCGCAAGCTGGGCACGACCGCCGGCGCCTATGACGACTGGCACGAGGGCCGCGACCCTGCTGGCATCACCACCCAGGACCCCGAGCTGTTCAACCGCTTCGATCCGATCCTGGGGGGACGCCGATTGACGAATTATCTCAAGGTGATGACGCTGGAGGCACAGACCATCGCCCGCGCCTGCGGCAAAAATCATCTGCACAACCTCGAGCCTGAAGACCTGTGCGCCCTGTCGATCGAGGCGGCCGCGATGGCGGGCGTTCCCCTCGCTGGCACCACATGGATCCCTGGGAAGAACGGCTACTAAAGACCGACGCCACATAAAAAGCGACAACAAGGAGGTTAACGCAAATGGCGAAAGACGAGGTTATGACCAAGACCGAGAGTTTAGCTGCCTTTGCCAAGGCGCATGGCGTCAAGTACTTCATGATTTCCTTTACCGACCTCTATGGCAGCCAGCGTGCCAAGCTGGTGCCGGCCGAGGCGATCAACGACATGATCGAAGACGGAGCCGGATTTGCCGGCTTCGCCACATGGCTGGACCTGACCGCCGCGCATCCCGACATGATGGGGGTGCCCGATCCCGATGCCGTCATCCAGCTTCCGTGGAAGCCGGAGGTTGCC
Organism: Paracoccus saliphilus; assembly: GCA_003255745.1. Lineage (GTDB taxonomy): Bacteria > Pseudomonadota > Alphaproteobacteria > Rhodobacterales > Rhodobacteraceae > Paracoccus > Paracoccus saliphilus_A. The sequence continues at coordinate 4,824 of QKYL01000012.1, read as the reverse complement.
TGGGTTCCGGCGAACTGCGTGATGGAGGGCAAGCCCCTTGAGCAGGCGCCCCGCAACGTGCTGCGTCGCCTGATCGAAGAGGCGGCACGGGACGGCCTGCGCGTGAAGACCGGGGTCGAACCGGAGTTCTTCCTGCTGACCCCGGCTGGGGACCAGGTGGCCGACATCTATGATACCGCGGAAAAGCCCTGCTATGACCAGCAGGCAATCATGCGCAACTATGACGTGATCGCCGAAGTCAGCGAATACATGATGCAGCTGGGCTGGGAGCCGTACCAGGCCGACCACGAGGACGCCATTGGTCAGTTCGAGATGAACTGGAAATATGACGACGTGCTGCCGACCTCGGACAAGCTGTCCTTCTTCAAGTTCATGCTGAAGTCGGTGGCCGAAAAGCACGGGTTGCGCGCGACCTTCATGCCCAAACCGTTCAAGGGCCTCACCGGGTCGGGGATGCATGCCCACATCTCGGTCTGGAACCTGGACGGCAGCGACAACGCCTTTGCCGATCCGTCGCGCGAACTGGGTCTTTCGGAACAGGGCCGGCACTTCCTGGGCGGGATCATGGCCCACGCACGCGCGCTGGCGGCAATCACCAACCCGACCGTCAACAGCTACAAGCGGATCAACGCCCCGCGTACTGCCTCTGGCGCGACCTGGGCACCGAATTCGATGACCTGGACTGGCAACAACCGCACGCACATGGTTCGGGTGCCCGGGCCGGGCCGGTTCGAGCTGCGCCTGCCCGACGGGGCTGCAAACCCCTATCTGCTGAACGCGGTCATCCTGGCGGCGGGTCTGGACGGCGTGCGGCGTAAGCTGGACCCTGGCCCGCGGTGCGATCTGGACATGTACACACAGGGCCACACCATCACCGACGCGCCCAAGCTGCCCCTGAATCTGCTGGATGCGCTGCGGGCTTACGAAGCCGACACGGTTCTATGCGATATGATGGGGCCAGGTTTCTCGCAAGCCTATGTGAAGATGAAGCACCGCGAATGGGACAGCTTCGTGTCTCACTTCTCACGATGGGAGCGGGAGCACACGCTGGACGTCTGAATGGAGAGCTCCGATGACCTCCGTCTATGCCGACATCGGAGGCGAAGCGCCCCTGCGCGAACTGGTCCGGCGGTTCCATGACCTGATCGAAACTGATCCGCGCGGGGCCGTCATTCTTGGGCAACACTTGCGCGGGCATGGCATAGCCCATGTGCGCGACGAGCAGTTCGGTTTCGTGTCGAGATTTTTGGGCGGGCCCCGGCGTTTCGCCGAGCGTCACGGTCACATGAACCTGCACGAATTGCACGCCCACCTGCTGATCCGTCATGAGGACACGCAGAGCTGGGTGGATCTTATGGATTAGGCGATCGTGGTTGCCGGTCTTTCGGCTGGTCCCGTCGAGCGTGCCAGACCCGCCTTGCATCGCGCCGCTTTCATGCTGGTCAACCGCGACTGAAAGTAGAAGGCCACTGCGGCCCTTCTTCGTCAGCATGGTTGTCTTTGGCGAACAATCTGCGGATGCGCCGCCGGTTGCCAGACCCAAGCATCAGGTTTGGCCGGTATTAAAAGTCCCGCTGCTGCTGCCTTTGGTCGAGATTCTTGAGGTGCAAGCCTCAGCCCGTGCTCGGCTCGAAGGCGGTCAACATGAGGCAGCCGTGATGGGTCCATTCCATTGGCGTATCGATGTCATGCGGCATTAGGGTCAGAACCCATTGATCTTGTTTTTGCGGCATGGTTCAGCCTCCGCAAGAAGACTGACCGATGAGCAATCTTTTCTGGCTGACGGACGCGCAGATGGCGCGTCTGGAACCCTTCTTTCCCAAGAGCCATGGCAAACCCCGCGTTGATGACCGGCGGGTGTTAAGCGGCATTATCTTCATCAATCGCAATGGCTTGCGCTGGCGCAATGCGCCCAAGGAATATGGCCCTGCGAAGACCCTATACAACCGATGGTAACGGTGGAGCGACAAGGGGCGGACTGTCTGCTGGCCGACCGTGGTTATGATGCTGACTGGTTCAGGGAAGCGTTGAAGGACACGGGGATAAAGCCCTGCATCCCCGGCAGAAAGTCGCGCGGAAACCCAATCAAGCATGACAAGCGACGCTACAAGCGCCGCAACCGCATCGAGATCATGTTCGGCAGGCTCAGGGACTGGCGGCGCGTCGCCACCCGCTACGACAGATGCCCAAAGGTCTTTTTCTCAGCCATCGCCCTCGCCGCAGCCGTCCTCTACTGGGTATGCATCCTGACCCTTCTGTATCTCCGTTCTGCTAAACTGGCCCCGTCACCGGCCCCGGCCAGGGCCGATGGCGGGGTGGTGCGCGACGTGTGACCCTTGTGGCATGACCACGCCTCTTAGCCTTTCGGCACCGCCTCTCTTCATCGTCTCGGACAGTTGATTGCGGTCTTCGAAGGACCGCGCACCAGAAGGAAGAGAGCATGGACAATCTATCACATGGCCGCGTTATCGGCATAGATGTCAGCCGCGACTGGCTGGACCTTCATTGCCTGCCCGACGGGCATCGGCGCAGAGTGCCAAACGATCCGGCAGGTCATGCTGCTGTGGCGGATCTTGCCCGGGGCAGAGATGCCGTCGTTTGTTTTGAGTCGACTGGCGGTCAGGAATGGCAGTTCTGGGCGCTTTGGGAGGCAGAAGGTGTTGCGGCTCGCCAGGTGCCCCTGCTCAGGCGAAAGCCTTTGCGCAAAGCCGGGGTCCGCGCGCCAAGACCGACCGGATCGATGCGGAACTCATCGCCCGCTTCTTCACATTTCGACCCGAAGCAGGCCGCAGTCTTCCTGTACAGAAAATACGCCTTCTCAGAGCCCTTGACGTCCAAAAGAGCGCAGCTGGTTGAAATGCGCGCACCGCCGCGATGTCCGAGCACATCGACACCGCGCTGAAGCAACGGATCGACAGCCTGATCAAGGAACTGGAGGACCGGATCACCCGGGCCATCGCCAGTGACGATCGCCTTTCGGAGACCGCCATCGTCCTTCGCTCCATCCCCGGGATCGGCCCGGTTGCCAGCGCGATGCTGATCGCCGAAATGCCCGAGATCGGCACCATCAGCGGCGAAGAGGCTGCAGCACTCACGGGATTGGCTCCGGTCGCGCATGACAGCGGAACCCTTCGCGGGAAACGGGCCATCGCTGGAGGTCGCCGCCCTGCGGCACGTAATGTTTCAGGCGGCACTGGTCGCGGCACATCATAACCCAAGCCCGAAATCCTTCGCAGATCGCCTCCGCAAGGCCGGAAAACCGCACAAGGTCATCATCACCGCCGTTGACAGAAAGCTCGTCACCATCGCGAAAGCCTTGTGCAAGAGCCGCCAGAAATGGACCGCCGCGACGGCCTGAGAGATACAGTTGCTAGTCTTGGCCGCGGCAACGGCCTCCGTCTGGCTGCTGATGTGACTGGCACGGAGCAAGAACCGCAAGTACGGATTTTTGAGACCGGCAGCTGTATGCAGCATGGCGTCCCTGCCGCCTACGGTGCAATGGATCCGCCGCTACATCTGCATGTTAGTCGGCTAGAATGAGTTGTTCATCATCGTCCGCCATGTCTTGGCAATTCCAGGTCAGGCAGCCGCCGCAGCGTCGGACGGGTTCGCGGGGACGAGCCAAAAGGCCTTCGCAATCAAGCGAGCGACAGGTATCGCCGGGATATGGAATATTGGGCTGGAACTGCGTAACTACCGCAGACGACCTTCCTGCCACACCCTTCCGGGAGCTTCAGCCGATGCCCTCCAGTCCTGCAGCCTCCGCAGCGCGCCGAAGCGGCGCTTTGATGGGGGAAACCGTGCGATATGTCGTCGATACATTGACCATGCGGATTGTGGGGCAGGAATATGGGCTTGAGGAACGCCTGCCATCGGAGCGCCAGCTTGCGCAGGATCTTGGCGTCGCGCGAAACACCGTCCGCGAAGCGCTGGACCAGATCGAGGCCGCTGGCCTGATCCGCAGGCGAGCCGGTTCAGGGTCCTTCGTGATCTTTGACCCGGAGGTCACCAAGGAGTCGGTCTCGACGGTCGCCGCGGAAACCGGTCCGTTGCAGTTGCAGGTCGTCCGCGGGATCATGGAGCCCGAAATGATCCGTCTGGCCGTCATCAGCATGTCGCCCCGGCAGATCGAGGCCTTGGGCGAAACCCTGTCGCAGATGGAGGCGGTGCAGGTGGACGCGATGGCCTTTGTCCGGCTGGAGGAGGAGTTTCACCGCCAGATCGCGGTCGGGACGAACAATCCGCTGCTGATCGCCTGCTATGGCCTTGTGCTGGATACGCGGCGGCAGTCCTTTCGCGCTGCCATGTACCGCCGCCATCTTACGCCCGACCGGATCGCGGATTATCAGCGCAGCTACAATTCGCTGTTCAATGCCATCGCCGCCCGCGACATCGAACAGGCCTGCGAATTCATGAAGCTGGCGCTGATCGAGGATCAGAAGCTGCTGCTTCAGGAGGGTTGAGAGGGCGGCCGAGGCGCTGGTGCCAAGACTGTCCCAGTTCATCCAGGTGCCGTGCCAGCGCTTTTCCGTGGCGGTCCAGCCAGTCCAGCACCGAGCCGAATTCCTGAATGCGTGCCCGGCCCTCCCGGATCGTGACAACCGGCCAGTCGCCGATCAGGGCGTTGTCGGTCCCAAACAGGTCGCGGCCGGTCCACCGGGCCGGGCCGAAGGTGTGCGGCACCTGCTGGGCGCGTTTCATCGCAGCCAGAACCGAGACCGGCTCGGTCGTATCCGCCAGCTCGACGGCCCCGTGCCACAGGTCAAGGATCGAGGCATACTCCCAGCTGACCGCGCTCCATTCATTGGGGAAGCGTGCATTGTA
>QKYL01000011.1 GCA_003255745.1 Paracoccus saliphilus | reverse complement strand
ATGATTCCGGGTTTTGAAGAAACGCTTTAACGCGGACGCCGAGGCGGGGGCGGACTGGCTGCTGATGCGCCCCCGCGTCTATCTGGGTCATTGGCTGAGGTTCCTTTCTTCATTGAGGGACTGGATCAGGCGAATGGCGGCACGGCCGTCCCATTCGGCGGGACCGACGAGGCGACCACGTTCGCGGCCGCCCCGGTCGATGAGGATTGTCGTTGGCAAGCCGACCGCAGCGATGTCCGCCATGACGCGCGATCTTTGGGCCAGATACGGTTCGAGGTGTCGGATGCCGAGGTTGTCGTAAAACCGGCGCACGTCCTCCATGCTTTCGTCGATCGAAAGCGCAAGAACATGAAAATCGCTGCCGCCGAGACGGGCCTGGAGCCTGTCGAGCGCCGGCATCTCGTCAATGCAGGGCGGGCACCACGTCGCCCAGATGTTCAGCAAAAGGACCCGTCCGCGGAAATCGGCCAGCGCCAGCCTTCGTCCCTGCCTGTCGACGAAGCCGGTCGACAGCATCTCTTGCGGGACGTCATGCAGCCTGAGGGGCACACGGGCGAAGGCTGGCGCCGCCGCGAGTGCCAAGGTTCCCGTCAGAACCGCGAAGCGCATCATGCCCCTGCCTCTGCCTGGAAGCGCCGCACGATCGGCAGGATCTCTTCCTCGAGCGCGCGGCGATCAAAGGGGCCGACATGCTTGTGTGCGATCCGCCCTTCGGCATCGATGACGAAGGTCTCGGGCAGGCCATAAACGCCCCAGTCGATGGCGACGCGGCCATTCCGATCGGCGCCGATCTGCGTGTAAGGGTTTCCCAACTCCTCGAGGAACGCCAGCGCCGCCTCCGGCGCGTCCTTATAGTTGATCCCGAAGATCGGGACGGAACCGGTTTCGGCCAGCTCGACCAGCAGCGGCATCTCGACCCGGCACGGCACGCACCACGAAGCCCAGACATTGACGATGGATACCTTCCCGCGCAGGTCGGCATTGGAGAAGCCCTCCGCCATGCCTTCAATGGCTGGCAGGGCGAACTCGGGAACCTGGCGGCCGACGAGCGCGGATGGCAGGTGGTCGTCCTTGTTGAAGAGGCCCCAGAAGAATGCTGCCGCCAGCCCTGCAAAGACAGCGGCCGGCAGCAGGGCGAACCAGAAGCGCGGTCCGGCCTTCGCCTTGACGCTCACGGTGCAGCCTTTTCGTCGCCGGTCACCTCGGCTTGGAAGCCGCGCTCCCGCTCGGGCCAGGTGCTCTTGATGTAGCCGAGCACGGACCGGATCTCGGCATCCGTCAGGATGCCCTCGAAGGCCGGCATGTCGCTTTCGTACCCTTCCACCACTGCCCCGACGCCCAGCTTGGTGATGGTGAACAGCTGGCTGTCGGCGTGGTGCCAGGTGTGACCGGTTTCGTCATGTGGCGGGGCTGGCATGCGGCCGTTCTCCAGCCTGCGCTTCCAATCGGGCTGCCCTTCGAGGTCCCTGCCATGGCAGGAGGCGCAGTTGACGGCATAGATCTCCTGCCCGAGGGCGATGTCAGCTGCCGTTACAGGTTCGCCCATAAAGGTCACGCCCTCGGCGGCAGGCTCAGACTGAATTGCCCACGCGGCCACTGCGACGGCCCCTGCGGCCGCCGCGCCCGACAGGATCAGGCCGAGCCGCTTCATGCCGGCCCCCGCAGATGTTTCACCAGCGCAACAAGGGCCAGCACCAGCACCGCCACCACGAGCAGCATGAACAGCCCGCCGCCCAGCATCATCATGCCCATCATCGGGCCACTCATCATCGCCATGCACTCACTCATCGGAATAGACGGCCACGCCGTCCTCGCCGAAGGAATAGGTCTTGAGGGTCCCGGTCTTGACCTCCGCCATGCCTGGCGCGTTCGGGGGAATGCCGGGTAACGTGATGCCCTCGGTGTCCGGGCGCTCGGTCACCAGCCTCTCGATGATCTCGACCGGCACGAGACCGCTGACGTAGTAGCCGTCCACCTCTGCCAAATGGCAGCCGAGGCCTTGTTCCGGCACGCCCACATCCACCGAGCGGCGGTCGAAGTTGCGGTCGTCCACCAGCGTCACGACATAGCCATGCGCTTCAAGATAATCGGCATAAGTGTCGCAGCATCCGCAGCCCGGGTCGCGCCAGATCGTGACCTGGTGGGCGGCGTCGGCCGACGCCACGACCGGCACCGGGGCAAGCTGGTCCGCTGCCGGCGCCAGGGTGGTGAAGGCAAAGGCGCCACCGGCTCCGAGGGCGGCCAGCGTGGCGGCGGCAATCATCTTGTTCATGGTCATCTCCTTCATGCAGCCGCGATTGCGGTCCAGCTTGTGCCGCCATCGCGGCTGAGGTGCAGGCTGCCGCCGACGACGGCGGCCAGATATGTCTCGTCCTGCGGGTGGACGGCCAGAGCGGTGGCAGGCTGCGGCGTCACCCGCGCCCAGACCACGCCGCCGTCCTCCGAGGACCAGACCCCGGAGGGGAGCGCCGCATAGAGAGTGGCGGGCGACGAGGGCGCGCTGACCAGTGCCAGGACCGCCTCGCCCTCGGGCAGAGGGGCTGCGGGTGGCGGGGCATCTTGTGAAACGAGCGCATCCATCGCGTCGCCGGGCTGAACATCCTGCCACCGGCAGAAGCAGTCAGGAACCCGGGTCAGGCCAGTCTCGGTGCCCGCATAGATCCAGATCCCGCCCATGCCGCTTTCCAGATCGACCGAGGTCAAGGTCAGCGGATCGCGTTCCGCGTCGCCAAGCCAGGGGCGGTCCATCGCCAAGCTCCACGATTGGCCGGCATCCTCCGTGATCCACAGCCCGTCGCCCTCCAGCGTGGCGTAGAAGGTATCGGATGCACGGGCAGCCATGGTGACTGACAACACCTTGGCGTCCGGCAAGCCGTCGCTGCGGACCTGCCAAGTCTGTCCGCCGTCGTCCGACAGGGCGATGCCTTGATCGAGGGCGGCGAGGATGCGGCCGGGACGTTCGGGGTGGGTCGCCAGCGCAACGACGGGCCGTGGCGCGGCAAGCGCCGTCCAGGAGCGACCGGCATCATCGCTGCGGAAAAGACGGTCGGTTGCGAGGAGGATACTGTCGGCGTCGAAGGCCACTGTTCCGGGGCTTGGGACGGATGCGCTGCTCGGGAAGGGAAGCGCCAGAGCGCCTGCCGCACTTGCGACAGAGATGAGAAACAGGCGACGCGAAAGCGCCGATGGTGATGTGAGGGACATGGAATGCCTCATGATCCGGGTCGGCTGCCGGTCGTCACGCTTCAAGGCGGGACAAGACCAAGCTGGAGGCTGAAGCCTCCACGAAACCTGCCTTTGGCGCATCACGCGCCGAAGGCGGTCAGATCAGAGGAAGGGTCGCGGAGGGTCCCGGAGCGGCAGATTGCCGACACCGCTGAGCTTCACGTCGCTGAAATGCTGCCGCAGGTCGTACAGCGTCGGCTTGAGCTCAAGCGGGTCGGATGCAGCAACGGCTGCGAAGCCTCCTGACGAACAGACAAGATCGCAGATTGTGCTACCCGCGCCAATTTCGTCAACGCAGACCTCGCACTCGGCCGAACCCATGCTGGCAGCATCCATGTCCGTCATCTCGACCATGGCCATATCAACAGCCATCGTGGTCGCTGCAGCCGTATGCACGACTGAACCTGCCGCAAAGACGGCAAGCAGGAGAACGAGGATCATGCGGCTGAACAGATGCATGAGACGATATTATGCCTTCGCTTCCGGAATATCCACTGTCAACTGTTCGAAATGACGTGAGGAGGAAGTATCCTGATCTTGTGCCATTTGCGCAAGGTCATGCAGGATCGGGCATTCCGGGCGATCGCCTTGGACGCAAAGGGCAACGAGGTGCTGAAGCGTTGCGGCCAGGCTCTGAAGCTCGGCTATCTTCTGCTCCACGCGGCACATGTGGTGCCGGGCAATCTGCTTTGCTTCGGCAGCCGCACTTTCGCGGTCCTCGTAGAGAGACATCAGGTCTTGGCATTCTTCCAGGCTGAACCCAAGCGATCTGGCGCGGCCAATGAACGATAGCCATAGCGGCCGTATTGCCGGGCCAGCTCGATCATGTCGGCGACCAGGCGATCTTCATCGGCTCGTCCTTGCGGCAACTTGCGCTGCGTGGAGCGATGCTGGCGCAGCACCTGGCAGGCCCGACCTTCGGAAACGCCCAACTCACCGCGCACATGATCGACGCAGGCACGGCGGCAGGCGGGGCTCAGATGGGGTATTCGGGTCGCCTTACGCCGACCGATCCGCGGCATGATGGGGGCTCTATCTGCAACCTGGAGCAAAGTCATGTCGCAACAGCACTTCGCCGGCCTTGATATCTCCGTCAAGGAGACCGCCATCTGTATCGTCGACCAGCAGGGCAAAGTCGTTCATCGTGCCTCTGTCGAAAGCGACCCTGTCGTTATCCGAGAGCACCTGCTCGACCTCGGCCTTACCTATGGGAGGGTCGGCCTCGAGGCCGGGCCCCTCTCGTCCTGGCTCTACGCGGGGCTGGTCGATGGTGGTCTCCCGGCGGTCCTTGTCGAGACCCGTCACATGAACGCCGAGCTATTGGCCCGGATCAACAAAACCGACCGCAGCGATGCACTGGGCATTGCGCAGATGATGCGCGCCGGCCTGTTCAAGCCGGTCCATGTGAAGACCCCGCCTTGCACGGTCAGGTCCGCGCCAGCGTAAAGTAGAGCTCGTAGCTCGAGTCTTCACCGTCTTCGGGCGTGTCATAACGGTTTGTCTGTGTCCAGGGCTTGGCTTGGTCGCCCGCCTTGACGTTGGGAGACTGGGTCGGGATCTCGGTGACCGTGACGAGCACCTCGTGATCGCCTTGATAGGTCCGGACACTCGGTCCCGGAATGGGCAGTTTCGCATCGGTCTTGGCCCATGATGATGCCGTATCGAGCGCAATCAGGTCGAGCGCGATCATGTCGGCCGGCGCCCACATCGACCAGAAGACAAGAGCGATCAGAACGATTGCCGCGACGATCGCCATGGCTACTAGCGCTTGAGACAAGGTGACCTTTGCAAGGTTGGCCAATGCCCCCACCAGCCCTTCACCTGCTAGGGCGATGCCCAGAATGTCCTTAAGCGCTTGCCAATACGCCTCGCCGAATGTCTTGAGCTGCTTTCGCGCCGCCGACTCGGAATCCACCTCGAACCCGACGAGGGCAATGGCCACAACTCCGCCGCGCTCGAACGCCTTGGGCCCGAAGATGTCGAACCTGGAGTTCACGACATCGCCGCTGTCCATATCCTCCCATGGACCCCGCGGGAAGCTCCGACGCTCAAGCGGGCGCAGCTCGACAGGAGTAGGTTCGCCAAGGCCCACGGCCACATCAGTGACTACAATGTGCCCGGTGAAAGCATCCCACCAGATTTCATCATCGCCCCAGCCGGGCGTCTCGCGGTTGCAGCGCCCGCCGGTCGACCAGAACTGGTATTTGCGGTTGGGATCAGGTCCTAGTTCGATCAGCAGCTCGTTGCTGAAGAGCGATGCCGCCGTGTTTCCGTCGAAGATGGCATTGGTGATGTTGGCGACCTCGATCCGGACGCTGTAGAGGCCCGGCGGCAACTTGTTCGTCACGTTGCGCGGATCACGGTCCGGCAGGCTGACGTCGATGCCGTCAAAAACCCGCTCGTCGACGATCGAGTGACCATCCGCGTCCTTGGCAGGCGTGAGGACATCGCCCCAGACATTGGCCTCGACGACAAATTTGAGGCCAGGATCGTCAACAGAGCTGAAATGCGCCTTCACCGTCTCCGTGATCCAGTTGAAACCCCTCAGCCTGAACGACGCGCCCGGCATCAGCATCGGGATCTTCAGGCACTCACCGCCTACGATGTAGTCAAGACCGCCCTTGCAGCTCTTCGGATTGAACCCGCCAAATTCGCCCGGAGCAGGCGGCGGCGGAGGCGGCGGCGTCTTCCGGGAGCAGCTGGCATTTATGGCTCCACCCGTCGATGGCACGAAGGCACACTCGACGTCATATTGCTCGTTCAGCCATTGGTGCGTTTGCCCCGGCACCGGTCGAAAGCTCCGAGCGCTTCCGAACTCCTGGTCCGGCTCGTTCGTCACGACCGACGTGAGCCAAGGCCATGGTCCGACATAGACGGTTGCGGAGCTGCCGTTAGGTCCCTTGACCGAGATGTTGTCCCAGAGCCGGATCTGGCCCGGACCCATCTTTCCTTCGGAATTCGGAAACATCTTCTTCGCGGCCAGGACAAGTCCTTCGCCTAGAAACTCCTCTAGGAACCAGCTGCCTTCTACGCCTTTGCCGTCCGAGTTTGCAGCGTCAACGAGACAGTCGTCGAAAAGGCAGTCGTTGCGGCCGCGCCGGCGGATCTGGCGGTATCCGTCGAAGCCGGCTTGAAGCGCCTCACGTTGCTCTTGATCGAGTTGCGCAAAGACGGCCATCGCCTTCTGTTCGAAATCGTTCCGCCCTGGCTGGCCCTGATTTTGGCGCTCCCAGAGCATTTCAAGAACCGGAAGGATGCGGTCCTTGATACCAAGCGTCTCGCAAAGGCGCCCGGCCTTTCGTCCCGGCGGAGCCTTCGGCTTGTGCGGCGGTGGAAGATCCTCTCTGTCGCGCAGTATGCGAAGGATTTCGTCGCAACAGTTTTCCGGACGCGGCCGCGGCCTCTCAGGAGGCTTTCGAGGCTGGCTCGGCACGCCGGCGATCGGCGGGCACTCGCAATCCTTGGTTTCCGGCGCCTTCGGCGCCGGGCGGCAGGGGTTGTTTCGCCTGTCTTGAGAACAACGCTCGCCGTTTTGATCCTGTGAAGCATTCCGCACCATCACAACCCCCAACTGTCCGAAGCAGTTTGAAGCAGTACCGTGAAGCGAATCGAACAAATGGATAGGGAAAGGACCGACGTCAGTGGAATAATTGCACGGCCCAAGGCTTCTCGCAACAGAATGATTGTGCAGCGCGGATTGCGCTCTTCCGTCACTTGCACTCCCGAACATTTTCTTCCGTAGTCGGCGCCAGCACTCAACTGTCCTTGTGTAACGCACAAGGAAAAACTGCATGTTCGAGATCCCGGCGCGGGACATTGTCTTCCGGAGACTTCCTTCTCAACTCTCGCCCAGGCGGTCCTTTACGGCCTTGATGCTATTAAGCTGCTCGCAGCACCCGGCATCAGATCCCGCCCCTATGCCATCCTCGAAAGCCAGCTCGAGATGGCAACGTCGGCTGCGCGCCGCGCCCTGGATGCGGCCCGCATGCACATCTCGGACATCGATCTGGTCATCTCGGCCTGCGCCGTCTCCTTCCAGACCATTCCGACGCTTTCATTGATCATTGCCCAGGAGCTTAGCGCGAAGGATAGCAGCTTCGCTTCCATGAATGTGAACACCACCTGTCCGAGCATTCTGTCCGCCTTCGATCTCGCCAGCACGCTCATCGTGGCATGCCGCAACAAGACGGTTTCCGGGAAAGACCAAAGAGGCCCCCAGACGTCTGTTCCTTCTGTATCACCGCATGCCGTCTCGCATGCCAGCGTTCTTGATACCGTCGCTTTTCTCAAGGACGTGGTTGTACCGATTATGGCAAGGGGCCGCTGATCCGGCGCCGAAAGGTCGTGGGGCTGGCTGAACTTCAGGGACTGGACGACAGGGTAGTGGCGCGCATGCAATCGCTTCGCGAGAAGTACGGGTCAGGTCCCCTGCTTTTGCGGATCCCGTTTCGCCATCAAGCAGTGATCCTTTCACCCGATGATGCCCGCATGATCCTGGAAGGCTCGCCCGAGCCTTTTACGGCCGCGACACGGGAGAAGCGTTCGGCCCTGGGGCACTTCCAACCCGACGGTGTGCTGTCTTCGCAGGGCCGGGGCCGGGCCATCAGGCGGGCATTGAACGAACAGACGCTGGAGACCGGCTGCCCCGTCCACACAATGTCCGAGCATTTCGCCACCGTCGCCGACGAAGAAATGGCCGAGATCAGCCGCACGGCCCTTGCCAGTAGGACCTTGGACTGGGGCAGCTTCTTCATCGGCTGGTATCGGATGGTCCGCCGCATCGTGCTGGGTGATGCGGCGCGCGATGACAGCGACCTCACGGATCTGCAGGAAAACCTTCGATATCGATCAAACTACGCGTTTCTGCGCCCGAAGGACCGCAGGGCGCGCGAAGAGTTTCTGGGCCGGGTCCGCAGCTATGTCGACCTGGCTGACCCGCGCAGTCTAGCCGGACGAATGGGGCAGGCCTGCACCGATCCCAGGCAACAGCCGCATCATCAGCTTCCGCAATATCTATTTGCTTTTGACCCGGCAGGAATGGCCAGCTTCCGCACTCTTGCGATGCTCTCGGCGCATCCGCACATCAGAGACGACGTGCGGCAAGAAATTCGGGAGGCCGCCGCCGAGACTGCGCCCCAACTGGAACTCTTGCGCGCATGCTTTCTGGATGTGCTGCGTCTCTGGCCCACCACACCCGTTATTCTTCGCGAAACCACTCAGACGATCGCCTGGCGCGGGGGACAGCTGAAGAAAGCCACGCAAACTCTGATCATCACCCCGTTCCTGCATCGCGATGAGATGAGGTTGCCTCAGGCACATCGCTTTGATCCGGAACTGTGGCGGCGAGGGAATGAGCGACCGGACCTGGGCCTGCTGCCCTTCAGCCACGGTCCAGTCATCTGCCCGGCGTTCCGGTTCGTACCGATCATTGCAACGCTGGCGATGCGCAGCCTGCTGTCGCGGGTCCGGCTTGTTTTAAACGAAGACCAGCGTCTGACTCCTGACCGGCTGCCCGGCACGCTGGACAACTATACGCTCAGCTTTTCGGCAACGGATTCTCGCAGAACCTGAGGAACATCCGGTCACAATGGGGATGCGACACCACGACAGAGAGCAATGGGCTCCGGTATGAGGTTCAGGAAAGGAAGATCCCATGGCACATGTCACATACCCGCCTCTTGATACGCTCAAGCCAGTCGCGACCGATCTGTGGGTTGTCGATAGTGGTCCACTACGGGCAATGGGCATCCCCCTGCCTGTGCGCATGACGGTCATCCGGCTTCAAGACGGTACGCTGCTTCTGCATTCTCCGACCCGCTATACCACTGAACTGCATCGGCAGCTTTCCAAACAGGGTCCAGTTCGGCACCTGGTTGCGCCAAACAGCGCGCATTGGACGATGGTGAAGGATTGGCAGCAAAATGTTGCGGATGTCATGACTTGGGCTGCCCCGGGGCTGCGAAAGCGGTCGGGGGTCAAACGCTCTGCGGTCAGGCTGGACCGCGATCTGGAAGGAGAGACCACCACAGGTTGGCCGGACGAGCTGGAGCAGATCGACGTTCCCGGCATCGGCGGCTTTCACGAAATCTGCCTGTTTCACAATCCAAGCAGAACACTGATCCTGACCGACCTGATCCAGAACCTTGAGCCGCGGAAGATGCCTCAGCTGCTGAGACCACTTCTCAAGCTGGCGGGAAACGATGCGCCGGGGGGCCGCGCGCCGCGGTATCTGCGTGCAGTTGTGATGTTGAAAGGCAAGCCTGCACGGGAAGCCGCCTTGCGTCTGAAGGCCCTGCAGCCTGAACGTGTCATCTTCGCGCACGGTGCCTGGTTCGAGACCGACGGCAGCGATCGGCTGGAGAAATCTCTGGATTGGCTGCTCCCGGCGGATCGGTATAAACAAGTGACCTCGGTTGTTCCGGCCGCCTCAGATCTATCCTCTGGTCTGGCAAAGAGCAGTGGCGGTTCATTAGTCACCTCCCTCTGCTCGTTGAGGCTGGCATTTCCATCAGGCCACTTGTTTCCCGGCAAGCCGCGCCACTGACCTGCCCCCCGAAAAGTCCCTCGCTCTGATGTAGAGTTTGCTTCACCTTGAAGGAGCAGACGACATGAGGAAAAGCCGCTTCACCGAGGCGCAGATCATTGGAATGATCAAAGAACAGGAGGCCGGAATGGCGACGGCGGAGGTCTGTCGCCGTCATGGGCTCAGCCCGGCGACGTTCTACAAGCTGAAAGCCAAGTATGGCGGCATGGATGTGTCTGACACGCAAAGGCTGAAGGCGCTGGAGGACGAGAACGGCAAGCTCAAGCGTCTGCTGGCGGATGCAATGCTCGACAACATCGTGCTGAAGGATCTTCTGGGAAAGCCCTGACGACACCGAAGGTGCGGCGGGAGGCAGTGCTTAGGGCGATGCGGGATCACGGTATCTCGCAACGCAGGGCCTGCGTTCTGATCGGTGTCGATCCGAAGACGGTGCGGCGCGAGCGCCCGCCTGACAACCCGGAGATCCGCAAGGCCATGCAGGAGATCGCGGCTGTGCGCCGCCGGTTCGGCTACCGGCGGATTGGTCTGCTTCTGGAGCGCAGGGGCATGCTGATGAACCCGA
>QKYL01000010.1 GCA_003255745.1 Paracoccus saliphilus | reverse complement strand
ACTTCGGCTCGATCGTGCCCTCCGCCAGATGTTTGGTGATCGTGTTGCGCGACAGGCCGGTGCGCCGCGCGATCTCGCGGACCGACAGCTTCTGCCGCAAATGCATGCGTCGAATGATGTTCAAAAGTCCCATGTGGATCACTCCCGTTACCCCCGCCGCTCATCGCTTTGGGGAAAGGTTCACATGGCTCAAATCTCAGTGGAAATTACGCGCCTGTCCGGCTCAGTTCTGGGTGGAAATCAACACTTCCATGTCATGGTGGATTTCAGCACGTGCGTTCATGGGTGTGGGTTCCGGTGCAAGAAGCCGCTGAGCGCCGCGGCCGCGTGGGTTCGGCCTCGCGTCAGGCGGGGTCGACAACTTCGATGAAAATGCTCTGCCGGTTCTCGTCGTTGACCTTGAGGCGACCGGCCTGTGAGCCGCGGAACAGCACCTCCCGCGCCTGGTCCAGCGACAGCCCGGCACGTTCCGCGATCTCGCGCAGCGACAGCTTGCCGGTGCGGGCGACGCGGACGAAGGCGATGGCTTGTTCCTGCGGGGTCATTGGTCGCCGGCCTCGGAAATATCTCCGGAAAGTTTTCCGAGCCGATGAGCTGCGCGAGCAGCCCACCATTCCCCGAAAGTGCCGAGGTGGATCGCGGCCATGATCTGGACGCGGTAGAAGGTAACGAGAATTCTTCTCATGCATTCCCCGTGAGGAGTTGTAGCGCTGCCTCGCGCGTGTGCGGGTCCGAGATGGCTTTCCCGACAACCCAGCCCGAAGGCGCGTTCAGCCCGCGAAACCACTTGTCCGCAGTCGAAGCGTCGACCTGGAACACGTGGGCGGCGTGGGCGGGGCTGTCGAAGTTCTCGGTGACGAACCGCTGCCAGACGACTGCGAAGTGCTGGCGGTAGGTCATGACGGATCGGCGGTCGGAAATCTTTCCGGACGACATGCTGAATGCTCCTGTGCTGATGTTCACCTGTGACGAGTGAATGTGTTCAGCGGTGGAGAAAGAGGGGGCGGTCATGCGGCCGCCCCTTCCGATGTTTCGGCGGGCGGGTTCTCGGCCATGTAGGCGACGAGCTTGGCCGCGATCTGGGTGGTGCAATCACCCCCGTTGATCAGCCGCGAGTAAAGCCGGCTGTTGTTTACCGCTCGACCGGTGATGGTCGACGGAGACAGGCCTGTCTTCTCTGCGTGATCCGCGATTTGCTGAATGATTTGCTGACGGTCCATGCCAGCAATGTGGACTTTTGTCCTGTAGCTGTCAATGGACTTTTGTCCTGTAGCACAGCAGGTGCCTATTTGCCTAGATATCTACATGCCTAGACGCTTCTATGATGCCTTGAAGGATGCCCTCGACAGCTCTGGCTGGTCCATCGCGCGCCTCTGCAAGGAGGCTGACGTTTCGACGGACCAGATCACAAAGTTCATGCAGCGAGCTGGCAAGGGCCAGCCGGCATCGACCAACGTCGACGACGCAGTCAGGTTGGCGAATGCACTGGGCCTGACCCTGGATGAGATGCTGGAAGACCGGACCGCCGAGCTTCGATCAGAAGCCGCTGATCTATGGCGGTCACTGACCTCAGAAGAGCGGGAGATTTTGCGAGCTGCTGCACGAGGCCGGCACGTCGACATGGACACGGCTCAGTCGTGATCCTGCGCAACGCTTCAACGAAGCCTGCCATGTCGTCCTTCATTCCACGTCCCCCGACCTTCTTGCTTATACATGAGAACGTAGGCGGAACTCTTCACATGCCGCAACTTCCGGAAAGACAGGTTGACGGGTTTTTCTTGTGGACGAATCAAAGGTTAACAAGATGTGGTGGCTGGTGAGACCGCGGCGAACCGAAGCGAGGAACCGGCGGTGAACTGGCCGGATTGGCTGACGGAAGCGAGGGCCGCCATCTTGATCTCGCTAGCGAGCGCCAGCTTCACGGGATTGACCCTCGTCTACACTCGCCGGCTCGCGAAGAACGATACCGCCAGGATGAAAAGAAAGGAGCCGATCTTCGAAATCGAGATGTCCACATCGTCAGATGTCCCTGATGGGTGGACGTCGCTTCTGGTGACAGCTCGCAACCTTGAGACCGTCAGCTTTGATCTGACCGCAATCAGCACCAAGCGAAGAAATCAATTCATCATCAGGACCAGCGATACTTACGAGGGCAACAGCCGGAATCCGTGGATAGAGCATAAGCGACTGGAGGTTATCCCGGAACGTCGCGAGGTGTTGATGGGAATGCGCGTTGCCCCAGCTGGTACGCCGCGGCATCCGGATGGCATTACCCCTTCTGCCGTAGAGCATACTTGGCTTCTGACGAAGGGCGTTAATGGCCGGGGAGATCTTGTGTTTCACTGGTTGTGGAGCGACGGGAAGAAGGACTAACCCCCCTCAAAGGCTGCGTGCAGTGCCAGCGCCACACTCGCTAGTGAAAGCGCGAAAGATATGTAAGCACACGCCAAGGCCTTCCGAATAGTAGAACGCCGCTCCTTGTCCGTCATCATCGCATCCCACCCGCCCGCTCCGGCGGGCTTTTTCATGCGCCACAGCCTGACGCCGGCGGGGACAGTATAGCACGCCCGAATCAAGCCGCCTAGAAAGCTGCGGACATTTGTCCTCTTTTTCTGTTGACGCGGACAATTGTCCATGCCACCTTCACCTCAACCGGGTCACCTCTGGCCCGCGAGATGGAGGAAACGGAAATGACCATCTACCCCGTCACCCCTAACAACATTCCGAACGCCACGATGGCCTGCGCGGTCGGCTGCATCATCGCCATCGAGACCCTGCGCCGGGCCGACGCCATCCCCGAGATGATCGCCTTCGTTAAGGCCGCCTGCGACCAGGACCGGTTCACGGTTCTGTCCGCCCGGAAAGGCGGTGCAGCATGAGCGCCCCCTACCGCTTCGAGACCGATCAACAGCGCTCTCTGCCGTCCGGCTGGTGGATCGTGCCGGGCGCCATCCTTGGCATTGCCTTCTGGGTGGCAATCGCCTGGCTTGCCGTGCCGGCGCTGCTGAACGCAGCGAAGGTTCGCCCCGCCGGATGCGAGGGCTACCGCGCCGCCGAGGTCGCGGCCTGTGTCGCGGAGGTGCGGCCGTGACCCTCATCGGCCCGCTCCCCGTCCCTCCCCACGTCCTCGGCCGCCTGATCCGTGAGCATCTGGAGATGGCCGCGCAATCCCAAACCGCACAGGTGAAGAAATGAGCCGCACCCTGAAGGGCACCGACTTCGTGACCGTCCGCTGTATCGCGAACGACATCTCGGGCGCGGCCTCGGCCGCCTACTGGCTGGGGGAGAACTTCGTAAATGCCGACCACCAGCGCCGCGCCATCACCCAGCAGGCCGCAGAGTTGGCCGACCTCCTCGGCATGAAGCTGGTCCCGCTGGACAGCACCGCCGCCCCTGCCGCCGTCGATCTGCGGGCGGTGCTGGAAGCCATCAAGCATCGGGAGCCTCTGATCGCCTATGAGCAGGTCACGCATAACGAGGCGGTTGACGCTTGCATCGCCGCCCTCCGTGACACGCAGCCCGCCGACGATTACGGCAAACGTGCCCGCGCCGAACTCCGCGCCGACCCCGCCGCCACGAACGCGATCGGCAACCTGCGCCACGCCGAGGCGATGCGCGAAGAAGGCGGTGCCGCATGAGCACCACCGTCCTTATCTCCCTCGCCGCAGCCGTTGCAGGAACTGCCATCGGGTGGCCGCTTGGCGTCCTCCTCTCCGACGTCCTTATCAACGCATGGAGCCCGCTATGACCCGCACCCCCATGCCCCCGCTGCTGTTCATCGTCGTCCGCGACCACGGCGCCCTTGGCATCGGCTGCAGCGACCCGACCAGCTGCCGGGACGCGGCCTATGACGACTTCGCCACGGCGACCGACGACGGCGACCCCGTCGCGGTCTGGCAGATCGCCGTCTGCGGCGGTCTCCCGGCCGGGATCGCCGACGTGACCGACAGCTTCGAGCGCGAGCTGCAGGAGGTCTGCATCGCCCGCGGGCTCGATTGGCCGACCGTGCGTCGGCTCGAAGACAACCCGGCGCTGAAGCTGGCAGCGGAGTGATGGCGATGCGTCAGCCCACCCCGGCTAGCCAGCAATATGACTTCTGGCGCCGCAGCCTGGCCGGCGAACGTGTCCCCCGCTTTGAGGAAGACCCGCAGCCCGGCTTCTACAAGCGCAGAATGGTGCGTGGCGGCCCCTTCGTGCCGGTCGAGATCTGGCTGGAGCAGGAGATCGATCCCGAGACGGGCGAACTGGCGGCCGACGAGAGGCTGGTCGCGATCTGCAACGGCATCCTGCGCGACCCGATGTCGATCTGGACCCACTGCCGCCCCATCAGCGCCAGCGAATACGACGGGCTGACCGGGGCGCACGCAAGCATCCCTGACATGGCCGCCACGCATGTGGCCGTCGACCTTGGCCAGATGGCCGCAATCCGCCCCTGAAGGAGAACGACATGGACGACCAAGCCGTGGCCGGCATCGGCCACAACAACCCCCTGCCCTACGACGCTGAGGCCGCAGCCAAGCTGGAGGGCCGAGTTCACGAACTGGCCGATGCCGGCGGCGCCTGGCTCGATAAGGGCAAGGTCGAGGACGATGAACAGGCGGGCAAGCTGAACGACTTCCTGACGCAGGCCCGCACCTGCGCCAGGGACATCGAGGCCGCCCGCAAGGAGGCCAAGAAGCCCCATGACGACGCGGCCAAGGCCGTCGACGTCAAGTTCAAGACGCTGGCCGCGCCGCTGGAAAAACTGGGCCTGTCGCTCAAGTCGATCCTGACCGCCTTCGCCGCTGAAAAGCAGCGCCAGTTGGACGAGGAGCGCCGCCGCCAGCAGGAGGAAGCCCGCCGCAAGCAGGAGGAGGCTGACCGCCTGCGCCGCGAGGCAGAAGCCCGCAATGATGTCATTGCCCAGGCCGCGGCAGAGGAAGCCGCCAAGGCTGCCGAGAAGGAAGCCAAGGCTGCGGCAAAGCCCGCACGCGCCCAGATCGCCAGCGCCACGGGCGGCGGCCGCACCATGGCCACGCGCACGACCTACAAGGCCGAGGTCGAGAACATGAACCGCGCTTTCAGCTTCTTCCGCGACCATGCCGAGCATGGCCCGAAGATCCGCGCGCTGTTCGAGCAGCTAGCCGAGGCCGAGCGCCGGAGCCGTGACGGGGCCAAGGAAATCCCCGGCATCACCTTTCAGGAAATCAGGAGCGTCGCATGAACCAGATCGCCCGCACCAGCCAGCGCCCCGACAGCGTGGCTGCCAAACCCCTCCGCCAGGTCGCAAGTGTCCGCGAGCTTCTGGTGAACGATCAGGCCAAGCAGCAGCTGGCTGCCGTCGCGGCCGGCCATATGCGTCCCGAGCGCATGCTGCGCCTGATGGCCAACGCCATGCGCACCACGCCCCAGCTCGGGGAGTGCGATCCGCTGTCCCTGCTTGGCTCGATGATGACCTGCGCCAGCCTGGGTGTGGAACCCAACACACCCCTAGGCCACGCATACCTGATCCCCTTCAAGAACAAACGGAAGGGGATCACCGAGGTTCAGCTGATCCTTGGCTACAAGGGCATGATCGACCTTGCCCGCCGCTCTGGCCACATCGTCAACATTCACGGGGATGTCGTCTACGAAGGCGACGACTTTAGCTTCGAGTATGGCAGCGAGCAGCACCTCAAGCACCGGCCCAAGGGCAAGCGCGCCAACCCGCTCTATGCCTATTGCCATGCCAAGCTGACTGACGGTGAAGCCTTCGTGGTGCTGCCTTGGGATGAGGTGATCGCCATCCGCGACGCCTCACAGGGCTACAAGACCGCGATCCAGTACGGCAAGAAGGACAGCCCGTGGATCGCGCACCAGCACGAGATGGCCGCCAAGACAGCCGTGCGCGCGCTGTTCAAGTACCTTCCCATCAGCATCGAGATGGATGGCGGCAAGCTGGGCGACGCTCTGGCCGTGGACGAACAACAGGTCGACTTCTCGCAGTTCGCGCAGAACCCCGATGAAGGCCACATGATCGAGGGCGACGCCGAGAACATCGACCCCGAGACAGGCGAAGTGACGCAGGTCGAGGATCAGCGCGCCGGTCAGGTTCAGGTTGATCCGGAAAAGGAAGCGGCGCCGGCCGCGCGCCAGTCTCGCGCTACCGGCAAAGCAGCGGATCATACCGACCCCAAGCCCCAGGATCAGCGCCAAAGCCGCAGCAGCACAGCGAAGCAGCAGAGCGGCCTGGACCTCGCCCCGTCGCTGTCCGAGCGCATCAAGATGGTGGACCAGAGCATCAAGGAAATGCTGGCCGAGGGCGCGCCGCTCGATGAGGTGCTGGAGATGTTCGAGGCGCAGCTTGAGGGCATCAAGGCCGAGGATGCCGACGAGCACGCGGCCATGATCGAGGAATACGAAGCCATCGCCGCCAAGCGCGCCTGACCCCCTCCCCTGGCGCGACCACTGTCCCGCGCCGGCACCTGGCGGGCCGCTTCTCCTCCTCCCTGACCGGCCCGCCTTTTTTCCATCACCACGAGGACCCGCACATGCGCCACGATTTCCAGAACATCCCCGAGGATGCCGAGATCATCCTGCACCCCGCCGACGCGAACCTGATCCACCGGGAGCCGGTGAAGGCGATGCGGATCGCGGATTACTTCTACTGCGAGGGCAGTGACGCCGAGCGCTGTGGCGCGAGCTATCACCTGGGCGACGTCGCGGCCTTCTGCCGGGGCTGGGAGATGGCCGAGGTGGCAGCATGAAAACCTTCGCCGAGTTCCAGCGGTATATCCGCGAGCACCGGATGACGATCGAGATGGATCAGGGCGTGCATCGCTCGATCTTCTTCGGCAAGCCCGGATCGAGCGCCTACCACTTCCGCCTCGTCACCTATCCTGGCGGGCTGCTGATCACCGGAGACTGCGGCACCTACAGCTTCGAGCGGCTGCGGGATATGTTCGAGTTCTTCCGCGACGACCGGATGGTTAACCGCATCAACCCTTCCTACTGGCACGGGAAGATGGAGTCCGAGTGCAAGCGCAGCCCCGCGCAGACCTTCTCGGCCCAGAATTTCGAGGAAGCTGTGCGCCAGGAGGTCGATCTCTGGGAAACCACGGTCGGCGCCGCTGGGAAGATCATCGAGGAAGTCGAGGATCAGGTGCTGCGCTCCCCTGAGAGCCAGGACGAAGCCATGCGCCTGATCCACGAGTTCGAGTCGAGCGAAGGGCACCAGTTCCAGGACTTCTACCCCTGCTGCAACGAGTGGTCCTGGCCCTTCAAATGGAACCTCTACGCGATCGTCTGGGGCATCAAGCAGTATGACCTCGTGAAGGACGGCCGGACTCAGGCTGACCACGACCGCCGAGTTCTAGCAGGTGCAGCATGAGCCCCCGCCCTCAACCCATCAAGCACGGCACCATCTACGCCTACAAGATCCGCGGCTGCCGCTGCGCCGACTGCCGTGTGGCCAACCGAGACACCTGCAGGGCTGAGCGCCGCCGCCGCGGCACCTTGGCGCCCGGGAATCCTTGCCAGATCGGCGACAGGTCGTTTGGCAGCCAGCTGGAGGCGGCCCGCGCCCTGGGCAAGTCGAAGAGCGCCATCACCTATCATCTGAACCGGCACGGGAGCCTTGACCGGCTTGGCGCGAAGCCCGGCGGGCCAAACAACAGCCGGGGCAAGCCTGTCCGCGTCGGCCCACAGACGTGGCCGTCTCGATATGCGCTGGACCGCGCCCTCGGCGTGCCCCTCGGGACGGTGTCGAGGTGGATCCTGGCGGGCGAAGCGGACGCCCTGACCGGCGCCGTGATGCGGATGAACGAACAGAGGAGAGCAGCATGATGCAGCGCCCCCACCTGCCCATGATCATCGACAGCTTCGCCGGAGGTGGCGGCGCGTCCACCGGGATCGAGCAAGCCCTCGGCCGCTCACCCGACGTGGCGATCAACCATAGCGAAAAGGCGCTGGCGCTGCATGCGGCAAATCATCCTGAGACGCTGCACCTGGACAGCAACATCTGGGACGTGGACCCGGTTGAAGTCTGCAAGGGCCGCCGCGTCGGCCTCCTGTGGGCCAGCCCGGACTGCAAGCACTTCAGCAAGGCCAAGGGCGGCGCGCCGCGCGACCGCAACATCCGCGACCTTGCGTGGATCGTGGTCAAGTGGGCCGAGGAAGCCAAGCCCGACGTGATCTGCATGGAGAATGTCGAGGAGTTCGTAACTTGGGGTCCGGTCGACAACGACGGCCAACCGATCAAGGAGTTCGCAGGCCAGACCTTCGACCTCTTCATCCGCCGCCTGCGCAAGGCAGGTTACAAGGTCCAGTGGCGTGAGCTGCGGGCCTGCGACTATGGAGCGCCGACGATCCGCAAGCGCTGGTTTCTGGTGGCCCGCCGTGACGGCCGCCCGATCATCTGGCCGAAGGCCACTCACGGCAACCCGACATCGCTCGAGGTCCGCAAGGGCAAGCTGCTGCCGTGGCGCACCGCGGCGGAGTGCATCGACTGGTCGCTGCCGTGCCCGTCGATCTTCGACACCGGCGCTGAGATCATGGCGAAGCACGGGCTGCGCGCGGTGCGACCGCTGGCCAACAATACGCTGGCCCGGGTGGCGCGCGGCATGAAGCGGTATGTGCTGGAGGCCGAACGGCCGTTCCTGGTGAACCTGAAGGGCATGGAGCGCCGCGACAGGTCTGTGGATGCGCCGCACCCGACGGTGCTAGCTGGCGGCGGACACAGTGCAGTTGTTGCGCCATATCTGGCCACCTTCTACGGCCACGGCGAGCAGCGCGGAAAGCGGGCGGCCGATATGACCGAGCCGCTGCGTACAGTGACGGTGGAGAACCGGCACGCCCTCGTCGCCCCAGTGCTGACCTATGCCCAGCAGGGCGGCGGCAACCGCTCGGCCGAGGACCCGCACCACACGATCTGCGCCAGCCGCAAGGACCAGAACAGCCTGATCGCGGCGACGATGGTGCAGACCGGCTACGGCGAGCGGACAGGCCAGCAGCCGCGTTCGCTGGACGTGGCCGCGCCTCTTGGCACTGTGGTCGCTGGGGGGGCCAAGCACGCGCCCATCGCCGCCTTCCTCGCACAGCAGAACGGTGGGCCGCGGATGGGCTGCCACTCTGGCCATGATGCTCGGGATCCGCTCTCGACGGTCGCCGCCTCTGGGAGTCATCAGACGCCGGTCGCGGCATGGATGGCGAAGTGGTACGGCACTGACCAGGACCCACGCTTGGGCGAGCCTCTACACACCGTTACCACCAAAGACCGCTTCGACGTTGAGATCGCGCAACTGGCCGTCCCGCCCTTCACCACCGAGCATGAGGCCCGGGCCCGCCAAGTAGCCCACTTCCTGCGCGCGCATGATGCCTGGGATGGTGGCGAGTTCGTCACCCTGACCATTGGTAGCACCCGATACGTCGTGATCGATATCGGCATGCGGATGCTGACCCCGCGCGAGCTGTTCAATGCGCAGGGCTTCCCGGCTGACTATGTGATCGATGGCGTGTGGGAAGGCGTCGACACCGACAGCCCGACCTGGCGCGCCTTTCCGAAGGACGTGCAGGTCAGCTGCTGCGGCAACAGCGTGTGTCCGCCGCTGGCCGAAGCGCTTATCGCGGCTAACTGCGGGCACCTGCGGGTGGAAGCTCTGGAGGCGCAGGCATGACCTGGCGCGAGGAAGCAGCAGCCATCATCGCACATGCCGTCCGGGATCTGCCTGATGACGCGCCGTTGTACGATCGGCAGCGCACAGTCGATGCGGCCCGGCCCCACTGGGGCGGCTGCAGCTGGCCGCGCAAGGCGTGGCAGGCCGCGCGGCGGGATTACCTGGTGAGATATGGCTACCGGCCGCGCACGAAAGCGACGGCTGAGCGGGCGAAGGCTGTGACCAACGATCTGCCGCTATTCGGCGACGCGCAGAAGGAGGATCGCGATGGGTAGACCTCGTGCAGTGTCGGCAGCCGACATGGCCCGCACGCTGGAGTGCCTGACGCGGGCCGGGATTATGGTCGGAGAGATCATCGTCGAGCCGGGCCGGGTCAGGATACTCCCGAAAGCGCTTGCCGATGAAGCTGCCACGCTGGACACTCTGGCCCCGAAGGAATGGCCGAGTGAGTGATGAGATGCGCCTGCAATTTCCGGGCTTGTTGCGCGAATCGCTGCCCTCCGGCGCAGTTCGGTGGCGAGTGCGGAAAGATGGCGACAAGACGAAGCGCATTCTGCTGCACGTCGGGCCGGATCATCCCCGCTTTGGCGAGCACTACTACGCCGCCCGCGCCGGTATCCAGCTGCCGCCCGAGCCGGAAGCTGCCAAAGCCGTTCGCGGCTCTGTCGGCTGGCTGGTCGACGAGTATCGGGCTGCAATGGCCGCCATGCTGGCAAACGGGCTGCTGCACAAGGCGACGGTCCACCAGCGCGGACAGTTCCTGCTCTGGCTGGCGTCAGAGGTTGGCGAGTACAGCGCAGCCATGCCGCAGGGCCAGCTCATCCAGCTGCGCGACAAGAAGGCTGCCACCCCCGGCGCCGCTGACAACTTCATCAAGGCGACACGGGCGATGTACGCTTGGGCGATGGAGCGGGGGCATGTAAAGGCCAACCCGGCCACGGGCGTCGGCAAGATCAACCGCGGCAAAGGCGCGACGGCCTGGGCGCTGGATGACCTGCAGAAGTATCGCAAGCGGCATCCGCAAGGGACCATGGCGCACCTCGCCCTGTCCCTGTTCATGTTCACCGCCTGCCGCCTTGGGGATGTTTACCGCCTCGGACGCGCGAACGAGGTCCAGCGCGGCGGCGTCGTCTGGCTCGACTGGCAGCCTGAGAAGAAGGGCAGCACGCGGGTCCGCATCCCGATCCTGCCACCCCTGCTGGCTTCGATCAGGGCGCAAACCGTCGTCGGCCCGGCCTACCTGCTCACAGAGCATGGCAAGCCCTTTGCCAGCAAGAACGCCTTCGGTAACAAGTTCGCAGACTGGGTGCGCCAAGCTGGATTGACCGACCTGTCAGCTCACGGGATCAGGAAGGCGGCCGGCGAGCTGCTGGCCATGCACGGCGCC
Organism: Paracoccus saliphilus; assembly: GCA_003255745.1. Taxonomy (GTDB): domain Bacteria; phylum Pseudomonadota; class Alphaproteobacteria; order Rhodobacterales; family Rhodobacteraceae; genus Paracoccus; species Paracoccus saliphilus_A. The sequence continues at coordinate 170,085 of QKYL01000010.1, read as the reverse complement.
AGCCAATACGAAGTTATGAGCGTCCACGGCCACTCGAACGCCAAGACCAGCGAAGTCTATACCGCAGGCGCAGATCGGGACCGCCTGGCGGACGCTGCCATGCAGAGACTGTCGGGAATGGACTGGTGAGCGTGGGACACCCTATACCCTAAGCTATTGTTCTTTAACGTCAGAAAAGTTGCGAACGTGGGACACCGCAGTCTATGTCAATCAACCACTTAGGTATATTGTGGTAGTCCTGCCGGGCCTACCACTTTCCCCGCCAGCGCGATGTGGATCGCGCGCATTACAGCACTCCCAGAACATCACTACTGGCCGCCGGGCGCGACGCCTTGATGTCTCAAACCGCGTGAGACGTGGTCGTCTGTCAAAATTGGAGAATGGCGGGGGGGGAAGATGGTGCCCGGAGACGGATTTGAACCGCCGACACGCGGATTTTCAATCCGCTGCTCTACCAACTGAGCTATCCGGGCCCCGGATGCGCCGTTCCCGGCGCTGGTGAGGGGTGTTTAAGGGGCAGTTCGGGCGCTGTCCAGAGCCAATCTAAAGATTTTATGTCCCGGTCAATCGCGCGGGTTTTCGTCCGAGGGAACCTCTTCCAAAGGCGCACCGGGGATCACATAAGCGCCCCGCAACCACTTGGCCAGATCGACATCCGCGCAGCGTTTCGAGCAGAAGGGGCGATAGCTGGGCACGCTGTCCTTGCCGCAGATCGGGCAGGCCATCAGCCCTCTCCTCCTGCGGCGGCCAGCCGTGCCAGCGGCACCCGGTCCCGTTTGCGGTTCAGCTCAAAAAGGCCCATCGTTGTCCAGCCAACCAAGGTCGTCTCCGTACCTGCCTGGCGGAAGGCGGCCTGCAGCACCTGATCCAGCGTAGCACGGTCGCGCTTGGGCATTGGCGCGAAATCAACGACAATCTGGCCGCCCAGCCCCCGCAATGCCAGCTGTCGCGGCAATTCGCGTGCCAACGCGATGTTGGCTTTCAAGCCAGCAGCCGGAGAGGTGTCGTTGCCGGTGTTCACATCAACCGCGACCAGCGCGCGCGTCGATTCGATCGTGGCATCGCCCGCGCCCGGCAAGGGAACGTGCGGCGACAAAAGCGCATCAACGGCGTCCAAGACGCCACAACGCTCGAAGCTGTCCTCGCCCTCCTCGACCGCGTCGGGGGCCGGATCGGCCCAGTCCATCCACGCCTGCTCCCACGGCGTCGGGGCATCCAGAAGCAGTTCCGGCTCGCCCGACGCCTCAGCAAGGATACGGTCGGTCAGGTCCAGCAGTTCGGTCAGTTCCTCGGCGACCTCGTCATCGTCGGCGGTTTCGGCCGCGCTGCGCAGGATCAGGCCATGCGGGCGGTCGCCCAGCAGGTCGCGGCCCAAGGTTTCCAGATCCGCGCACCGATCTTCGTCACGGATTCGGCGGGACACGTTCACCCCCGGGGCACCGGGGGTGACCAGGCCATGGCGGCCGCGGAACAAAAGCCGCGTGACCACTGGCAGGGCCTTGCCCTCTTCAGCGACGCCCGCGATCTGGACCAGCAGCGGCTTGCCCTCGGAAACCCCCTTGCGGTCGCGCAGATAGCCGGTCTGCCCGGCGGGCAGCCGCAGGAAGATGCCGCCCTGCCCCTTCATCAGCCGGTCGGCGGATGCGCGGCAAATCGCGCCGGGCGCCAGGGGGGTTACGGCCGATGTGCCGACCAGCAGGTCGATCAGCTGCCCATCCTCCATCAGGGCGGCGGCCTCCTGGCCGAACAGATGGCCCAGAACGACCTGGCGACCCTTCATGGGGATACTCCTGCGGGAACGGGGTGAATGCCAATGGCGGCCAGCATGGCTGCGGTTTCGGACAACGGAAGGCCAACCACGGCCGAAAAGGAACCTTCGATCCAAGGGATGAAGGCAGCGGCGGCGCCCTGGATTGCATAGGCGCCGGCCTTGCCCTGCCAGTCACCAGCGTTCAGATAACGTTGCAGCGACGGCTCGTCGATCGTGCGCATGCGGACCTTGGTCTCGACCAGGCGCAGGGCGGTGCGCGATCCGTGGCGCAGGGCCATCGCCGTCAGCACAACATGACGCCGCCCCGACATCAGGCGCATGAAGGCCGCGGCCTCGTCCCGATCCGCAGGCTTGCCCAGGATGCGCCGACCCACGGCCACGGTCGTGTCAGCCGTCAACGCGGCCTCATCTGCATGGAGGGTCAGCGCGGCGGCCTTTTCAGCGGCCATCCGCCGCACATAATCTCGGGGGGGTTCCCCCCGCCGCGGCGTCTCGTCGATGTCTGCGGGGCGCAGGGCGTCGGGCCTTATGCCGATCTGGCCCAGCAATTCCAGCCTGCGGGGGCTGGCTGATCCCAGGATCAGCCGTGGCGGGGTGGTCTTGGTCATGACGCGGCCTCCGACGGCAGTGGCTGTCGCGTCCGACATCTTACTTGAAGCGGTAATTGATCCGCCCCTTGGTCAGGTCATAGGTGTTCATTTCCACCTGCACCTTGTCGCCGGCCAGAACGCGGATGCGGTTCTTGCGCATCTTTCCTGCCATATGTGCGATGATCTCATGGCCGTTTTCTAGCTCGACCCGGAATGTCGCATTGGGCAGGAGTTCCTTCACGACGCCGGGGAATTCGAGCATTTCTTCCTTGGCCATGGTCACTCCATCGTAATCATCCCGCAAGATTCGGGACCGCTGTTAGATGCGACCAGAGCGCGCGGATTTCAAGGAAAAAGCGCCATTTCAGTCCCGGCGGCGACCGGGGGCCACCAACGGACCCGCGACACCGGCGCCGCCGGAGGCATTCTGCGGGCGGAAAGGATCGGGTTGCGACAGATCACCCGGCAGGTGCGCCGCCCCCAGGGCAACCTCGGGAACGGCTGGTCGCGACGGGCCGGCGTCGGCGGCCAGTGGCACGGCGGGGTCGCGCAGGCGAATCGCGTGGCGTCCTTCGGCTTCACCGAACTTGCCCTGCGCCAGAACCTGCCCGGCGGCGGTCTCGATCGTGGCCTGGGCCAGGCAACTGCGCGGCAGGTGCAACAGCCGCCCTTGCGTCAAGGCGCGCAGTTCGGCCAGCGAGACCTGTCGGCGGCAGAGAACGGCCCGCACCTCGACCGGCGCATCGCCCATAGCGGCCTGCAGCGTGGGACGGGGCTTTTCCGGCGCGGGTGCCCCCGGCGCCTGTGCCACCGGCACCGGAACCGGCAGGGCCGGCTCTGGCCGGGTTCGCGGCAGGGCGGATTGCGGCAGGGCCAACAGCACGCGCCCCTCGCGGCTGTCGGGGGTGCCCATGCGCAGCCGGAAGCTGAGGCTGCGAAAGGGCCGGTCCTCCAGCATCAGGGCCAGGGGGCGGGCATCGTCCAGATGGGTCAGGAACCGATAGCCGCCGATGGCGTCAAAGCCTTCGACCCCTTCCATCTCGATCGGCAGTTCGGTCAACAGTGCGTTGATGAAATCGGTGCAAAGCATCGCATCGCTGCGGGTGGGACGGCGCCGTTCAACGGGGCGGCTGGTGACCCGTCCAAGGGCCTGGATCTCGATCAGCGCGGCAACAGCCTGGGGACAAAGCGCAATGGCCCCCAGGTGATCGCCCGGCCCCTGCAGCACCGCCACCAGCGGCAGGTCGGGCAACAGTTCCGGCAGTTCGGCCAGGGTCAGGGCACCCGGATGCACCGCGATGGGCTGCACGGCCAGACCGTAAAGCCGATCCCCCGCCCGCCCCACGGCCGTGCCCGCTGCACGTGCGGGTGTGGGTGCCGGGGGCTGGGGCAGTTGCGGCGCGCCCCCTTGCCCCAGCTTGGCCTGCGCCCGCGCCTTCAGCATGCGGCGCAGCACAGCCTTGTCGGGAAGCGGCCGCGCGGCGCCGTCACTTGGGTCTGCTTGCGTCATCTTGCGTCCGAATCAGGCTGCTCCTTGAACACTCTGGACCGCGGGTGGTTGAGAAAGGGTTAAGCCTGCCGGGCCTCCTCGGCCGCGGCGGGCGGACGCGCCGGCAGGACAATGCGGAACGCCGCGCCCCCCTGCCCCGGCAGATAGCTGATCTCGCCCCCCAGGTTCAGCATGATCTCGCGGCAGATGGCCAGGCCCAGGCCGGCCCCTCCGGCCCGCGCGGGATCGTTCAGCCGGGCGAACTTCTCGAAGATCAGGGATTGGCGGCCGCTGTCGATGCCGCTGCCGTTGTCGACGATGTCGATGACCGCCCCCCCGCCCTCGGGGCGGCGCACGCGGATGATCAGCACCGGGTGAACCGCGTCGCAATACTTGCGGGCATTGCTGATGACATTGATCAGCACCTGCAGCAGCCGGTCCACATCGGTGATCACCGCCAGATGTTCCGACGGCAGGTCCCGGTCGATCAGGAACCCCCGTTCGGGCCGGGTGGCCGAGGCGGCCGACAGCGCGCGGCTGATCAGGTCGTGCAGATTGGCAACCCCGATTGTCAACTGCGCCCGACGGCTTTCCAGCACCGACAGGTCCAGCAGGTCGTCCAGCAGGCGGGTCAGGCGCCCCGCTTCGTCATGGATGATGCCCGCGAAACGGGTGCGTTCGGCCTCGGTCAGCGAGGGGTCCTTGAGGATTTCGGAAAAGGCGCGGACCGAGGTCATGGGGGTGCGCAGCTCGTGGCTGATCTGGCCCAGAAAGGCGTCCTTCTGCACCGAAAGCGCGGTCAGCTTGTCATTGGCCTCGCGCAGCTGGCCTGCGGTGCGGACCAGTTCGGCGCGTGCGGCCTCCAGGCGCTGGGTCTCCTCCTTGGCGCGCTGTGCCTCGTCCGCCACCTGCAGCAGGTCGGATACGGTCAGCGCCACGCCCCCCGCCACGCGGTCGATCATGGCATGGGCCGTGGCCGACCCGATCGATCCCGCCAGCCGCCGCTCCAGCCGGGTCAGAAAGCGCGGGGTCAGGTCGGGCAGATAGCCCGATTTGCCCTGCGCCCGCGCCTCGGCCTGGAAATAGCGCAGCGCCGCGTCCGCGCCCCAAACCCGGCGCGCCATGGCCAGCAGCGGCTCGGCCCGGTCATTGCCGCGCATCATCCGGCTATGGCGGATGGGTTCGACCGCCGACACAAAGGACAGGCCCTGCAGCCGCTCGACCGGGTCGGGAAAGCCAAAGATCGAAACCCCGATAAAGGCCAGCGTGTTCAGGACCAGCGCCAGCATCACCGCCGCGGTCCAGGGGTCCGTCCCCGCGGGCACCGGAAGCGCGCCGCCGATCCCGACCGAGGGCAAAAACAGCAGCGCCATCCAAAGAACGAAGCCCGTGCCGATCCCCGCATAAGCGCCCTTGCGGTTCGCGCCGCGCCACAGAAGGCCCCCGACCATCGCGGGCAGCACCTGCGCCATGCCCGTGAAAGCGACAAGGCCCATCGCCGCCAAGGCCGCCGTTCCCCCCGAGGCTTCGTGATAGACCCAGCCCGCCGCCATGACCGCCAGGATCGCCAGTCGCCGCGCGTTCAGGACAAAGCCGCGCAGGTCGTCGGTTTCGTCCCCCGCCGGGATGCGGCGCAGCGCCAGCCAGACGGGAACCAGCCAATGGTTCGACACCATGGTGGCCACCGCGATCGCGCAGACGACAACCATCGATGTCGCAGCCGAAAACCCCCCCAGAAAGACCAAGAGCGCCAGCAGGTCCTGTCCCGCCGCCGCCGGCAGCGTCAGGACGTACAGGTCGGGATTGGCGCTGGCGGGCAGCATCTCGCGCCCCATGACCGCGATGGGCAGCACGAATAGCGACATCGCGAACAGATAGGCCGGGAAGGCCCAGCCCGCGACATGCAGGCGCTCCTCGTCGGCGGCTTCGACCACCATCACCTGGAACATGCGCGGCAGCGTCAGGATGGCCGCGGCCGAGACCAGGATCAGTGCGGTCCAGCGGTCGGGCTGCAGCATCCAACCCTGCGCGACTTGCGGGTCGGCGCTGGCACGGGCGATGCGGTCCAGCATGTCCAGGGGACCATCCGCAAGGCCCCACACCACGAAGACGCCAAGCGCGATAAAGGCCAACAGCTTGACGATGGCCTCCAACGCGATGGCGGTGACGACGCCGTGGTGGCGTTCATCCGCCGCCAGGTTGCGCGTGCCGAACAGGATCGTGAACAGTGCCAGTCCCGCCGCGACCCAGAGGCCGGTGCCCCCGAAAGCGTTGCCGTCCGTCGCCGCGCCGTTGGGGGCATCGGTGGCGAAGGCTTCAAAGGACAGGCGCACCGATTGCAGCTGCAGCGCGATATAGGGGGTCGAGGCGATGACCGCGATCAGCGTCACCAGCCCCGCCAGCTGGTTCGACTTGCCGAACCGCGCCGAGATCAGGTCGGCGACCGAGGTGACATGGTGCATCCGCGCCACGCGCACCAGCCGCCGCAGCCCCCACCAGGCGCCGGTAAAGACGATGGTCGGGCCAAGGTAGATCGTCAGGAATTCCAGCCCCGAGCGCGAGGCATAGCCGACCGCCCCGTAAAAGGTCCAGGCCGAGCAATAGACCGACAGGGACAGCGTGTAGACCAACGGATGGTCCAGCCAGCGCACATGCCCGCGCGCCGCGGCGCGGTCCGCCGCATAGGCCACGCCGAACATCAGGACCACATAGGCCAGGCAGGTGGCGACCAGCGATTCAAAGGGCATCGGGACCGCCGCCGACAGGGGCCGAGGCTGCGTCATCGGCCTCGGGAACCGCTTCGCTGGCCCGCATGGTGGCGGCCTCGGCCCGCAACAGCGCCCGGTGCAGCGCCCAGACCGCGATCACCAGAAGCCCCCAGAGGGTAAAGATCCAAACCGCCCCGGCCGCAAAGCTGACGCTGGAGGGCACCCACCACACCGGGACGAGGATCAGCAGCATGGCCAGGACCGGCAGAACGCGGGCCGCGTCGCCCAACCGGCGGCGGTGGAACGAGGCCCGCTCCAGGAACAGCGGCCGGTCGGGCATCAGGCGGCTCCGCGGCCGGTCATGCCAGCATCCGGCGCACCATCGCGCGCAGATCCTCGTTGTCGAAGGGCTTGGTCAGGACGGCGTCGGCCTGCGCCCCGGCCTGGGCTGCCTCGCCGCGCGCCGTCAGCATCAGGACAGGCGTCGCCGCAAGGTCCGCATCGTTCGCCGCCCGCAGGTCGCAAAGGATCTCGGCCCCCGAGCGGTTGGGCAGCATCAGGTCCAGGATCACCAGCCGGGGACGCCGCTTCTGGATCGCCTCGATGCCGCCTGCGCCGTCGGGATGCAGATCGACCTGCCATCCTTCGCGCGACAGGATAAAGCGCACCGCCTCGGCGATGTTGGGTTCATCCTCGATCATCAGGATGTCCAGTTGCATCAGGCTGCGCCCCTCTCCCCGTCAGGCCGGCCGATAATGGGACAGATCACGGGTCCGTGTCAAAGGGCCGTTGGTCGTGGGTTCTGGCCACGCGGGCCTTCCGCCGCCTGCGACACCAGGATTGAAGGTTCGCGTCGCGCGGGACAGGCCGCACGCGGACAGATGCGGCAGGCGGGACCGATGGGCAGCGCGTCCGGGGGGACGGGTCCCTCGGCCGGCAGCAGCAGCATCACGGCGCGCGTCAGCAGGGGACCCGCAAGCCCATCAGGCTGGCTGCGGGTGGCAAAGCTGAGCGTCCGGAACAGCCGCCCTTCGGGCGTGACGACCATCCGCTCCAGCGCCACCTGCGGCACGGCCAGCGCGTGATATAGCGGCCACAGCGCACAGCTGTCCCCCGGGCGCGGCAGCGGAAAGCCCGCCGCCGCACGGCGCAGCGTCAGAACACCCGATCCGTCGCAGATCAGCAGGCCCGCGCCCTCGAACCCTGCAGGGCGCAGGTCCGCCAGACGCCGCAGCACCAGGTCCAGCGGCCGCCCCAGACGCGCGGCAAGCTGAACCGGGTCGCCTGCCTGCGGATGCAGCAGCGCATCGCCCAGCACATCGTCCGGCAGTGCGCTCCGGTCATCGGTCAGCCCACGCTGGAGGTCGGTCGCCATGGCACGCGCCACATCCGAGGCCAGCGCGCCGACGTCGCCTGCGCGACCCTCATCGCTGGTCAGCCATGCCTCGACCTCTTCCTGGGGGGTGGCGGCGGTGCCCTCGGCCTCGAAGCTGTCCAGATAGGTCACCAGGGCCTGCGCCGTCAGCGACAGGCGCCGGCTGTCCTGGTGCAGGTTTGCGTGAAATCGCTGCCGCCAGTCGGCCGAAATCTCGCCTTCCTCAACCAGGATGGCGGCGGTCGAGCGGACCGAGGTTACGGCCGACAGGACCTCGTGCAGGGTCGTCAGCAGATAAGGATCCTGCGTCATGCGATCCGACAGATCGACCAGCTGGCGTTCCAACCCGCCGCCGCGCCGGGCATGGGCGATCAGCAGCGCAGCCCAGCCCGGAAAGCGGGCCAGAAATTCGGACACCTGTTCCAGTTCAGCCGCGGCATTGCTGCCGACAGGATGGACGGCAGCCTCGCGAAGGGCGGCGATGCGGACCTCTTCGCGGCCCTCGGACAGCTCGTCCGGGGGGACATCCAGCTCTTCGGCCAGGCGCGTGATCAGGTCCTGCCCGACGGGCCGGCGGTTGTGTTCGATCAGGTTCAGATAGGCGGGCGAAATGCCCACCGAACGCGCCACGTCGGCCTGGCGGCGCGACAAGGCCAGCCTGCGTTCGCGGATGCGGGTCCCGGTCAGGACATGGGGGCCGCCACGTTCGTTCATGACGCGCCGCGCTGCCGGATGCGGGCCTGGGGCAGCCGTGCCCTGCCCTCAGACGGCGATACCATGGCGCCCCGCCAGGTCCGTGAAAAACTGCCAGGCGACCCGGCCGGACCGGCCGCCCCGCGTGGCCTGCCATTCGATGGCCTCGGCCCGAAGGACGGCCGGATCGACCAACAGTCCAAAGGCCGCGCAATAGCCGTCGATCATCGCCAGGAACTGGTCCTGGTCGCACGGGTGGAACCCCAGCCACAGGCCAAAGCGGTCAGAAAGCGAAACCTTTTCCTCGACCGCCTCGCCGGGATGAATTGCCGTCGCCCGTTCGTTCTCGATCATGTCGCGCGGCATCAGGTGACGCCGGTTCGAGGTGGCATAAAGGATCACATTGCCGGGCCGGCCGCTGATGCCGCCGTCCAGGACGGCCTTAAGCGACTTGTACTGCGCATCGTCGTGGCTGAAGGACAGGTCGTCGGCGAACAGCAGGAACCGGTGACCCGCCGCGGCGCCCAGGATTGCCAGCAGGCGGCTGACCGAGGACAGGTCGTCGCGCGCGATCTCGACCAGGACCAGCGGCAGGCCATGCGCCACGGCCTCGGCATGCACCGCCTTGACCAAGGATGATTTGCCCATGCCCCGTGCGCCCCACAAAAGGGCATTGTTGGCACCATGCCCCCGCGCGAATTGCAGGGTGTTGGCCAGCAGGGTCTGCTTGGCACGATCAATGCCGATCAGCTGCACCAGATCGACCCGGTCCACCGCAGGCACCGGCTCCAGCCGGTCGGGATCGGGATGCCACACATAGGCACTGGCATGGCCGAAATCGGGCGTGGGAACCGGCGGCGGGGCCAGACGCTCCAGCGCGGCGGCGATGCGGTCAAGGGCCCTCGGGCTCACTCGTCGTCCTCGACCCACAGCCCCTGGGCACGGAGTGCCGCCTCGCGCTTTTTCTCAATGCGCTTCACCAGCTGGATCGATACCTCGTAAAGGCCATAGACCACCGTGAACAGCACGATCTGAGAGATCACGTCCGGCGGCGTGGCAATCGCCGCCAAGACTAGGATCGCCAGCACGGCATAGCGCCGAACCGCCGCAAGCCCCGCCGCCGAAACCAGCCCCGCCCGACCCATCAGTGTCAGCAGCACCGGCAACTGGAAGCTAAGACCGAAGGCCAGGATGAACTTGGTCGTCAGCGACAGGTATTCGTCCACAGAGCCTTGGAAAACAATGGCCGCCAGCGGTGTGGTCGGAACCGGCACGGTGGCATCGTCGGGCAGTTGCAGCGGTCCCTGCTGGAAGCCTAGGAAGAACTCGTAAGCCATCGGCAGGATGACGTAGAACGCAAAGGCCGCGCCAATGAAGAACATGATTGGCGATGCGATCAGGAACGGCAGGAATGCCGCCTTCTCATTGCGATAAAGCCCCGGCGCCACAAAGCGCCACATCTGGTAGGCGATGATCGGAAAGGCCAGCACAAACCCGCCCAGCAGCGAGATGCGAACCGCGACGAAAAAACCTTCCTGAAGTTTCAGCAGGATAAGCCCGCATTCCTGACCCCGTTCCTCCAGCGCATGGCAGATGGGCTGCGTCAGCACGTTATAGATCGGGTTCCAGACGGTGTAGCACAGAACCATCGCCGTGATGAAGGCGACCAGCGACCAGATAATGCGGGTGCGAAGTTCGGCCAGATGCTCGATCAGCGGGGCCGAGCTGTCATCCAGGTCTTCGTCGTTCTGCGTATTGGAGGCCAATTCACTCGTCTTTCATGTCAGAGCGGCGCACCCCGTGCAGCCGGCGCTGCGGCTCTGGACTGGTCGCGGCGATCGGGGCCACCGCAGGCGCGGGGGTTGCGGCAGCCACCACGGGCGGGGCCACAGGACCCTGCGCCGGGGCCGGCGGCGAAGCCGGATCGGGCTGCACCTCCCGGCGGGGCGTTGGGCGCTTGGGGTCCCATTTCTCCAGCCGGTCCGCCGCGCGATCCAGCGCGTCCAGGCCCAGGGCCTTTTTAGAGGTCAGGTTCTTCATGTCGCGGATCGAGCCCGCGGCATCGTCCAGACCCGACCCCTTGGCCGCGTCCTCCATGGCCGAGCTGAATTCCCGCGCCATGCCGCGCACGCGCGCCATGATCCGGCCAAGTGAATGGAACAGATGGGGCAGGTCCTTGGGACCGACCACGATCAGCGCCACGATGCCGATCAACAGCAGTTCGGTCCAGCCGATGTCCAGCATGGGACGTGCCTTTCCGGGCTCAGCCGCGGTCGGTCGTCTGCGGGGCCGGGGAAGGCGTGCTGCCGGGCGCGGCCGTCGGCGTCACGTCGCGGGCACGTTCCCCTGGAAGGTCGCGGCCCAGCGTGTCACGGCCCAACGAGTCACGGGGCGTGTCGCGCGGCTCGGCGGCGGCGTTCTCGATTTCTTCGCTGCCGTCCTTGACGCCTCTCTTGAAGGCGGTGATGCCCTTGCCGACCTCGCCCATCAGGGACGAGATCTTGCCGCGTCCGAACAGGACCAGCACGACGACCGCGATCAGAAGAAGGCCCGGAAGGCCGATATTGTTCAGCATGAGAGACTCCCTTGCCAGGCGGTCCACCGCCCGCAGGGGATATTTAGGCCCCCTTGCTTGGGAATGCAAAGCCCTTCTGGGGGACATTCGACAAGCCGGCATCATGGCGATGCGGCGCCGGGGCCGCTTGGCAGCGCCGCCCGGGCGGGCGATAAGGGCGGATGGACATGTCCACCTACATCACCGCCTTTGTCACGCTTTTCGTGGTCATCGACCCGATCGGCCTGGCGCCGATCTTCATTGCCCTGACGCCGGACATGACGGGTGCAGAGCGTCGGCGCCTTGGCCTGCGGTCGCTGGTCATCGCGGCCATCCTGCTGACGCTGTTCGGCCTGGCGGGCGAGGCGATCCTGTCCGGCATCGGCATCTCGATCTCGGCCTTCCGCATCGCGGGCGGGCTGCTGTTGTTCCTGACCGCGCTGGACATGCTGTTCGAGCGGCGGACCGAGCGGCGCGAGGGTCAGGCCGAGGGCGAGGCACCCAGCCAAGATCCGTCCGTCTTTCCGTTGGCCATGCCGCTGCTGGCCGGGCCGGGGGCGCTGGCCACGATGATTCTGCTTGTGGGTCAGGATCAGGGCGCGGCCCATATCCTGATGGTCCATCTGATGATGCTGGGGGTGCTGGTCATCGCAATGCTGCTTTTCGTCCTGGCCACGCCTTTGGCCCGCGCGCTAGGCCGGACCGGCACGATGGTGGTCACGCGGCTTTTGGGTATGCTGCTGGCGGCGCTGTCGGTTCAGTTCGTCATCGACGGCTTGCGTGGATCGGGGTTGTTCGGATGACCGAAACGGAGTGGCCGCGCCTGGCCTATTACATTCTGCTGCTGGTGGTGATCGGCGGCGCCATGCTGTTCGAACTGTCGGGCCGCGGGGGACGCACCCTGCGCCAGCTGCTGCTGTGGGCGGTGATCTTTGCCGGGACGGCCTTGGCGGCTGACTGGTGGATGACCGCCAACGCGCCGCGGCAGCAGGTTCTGGAAGGCGGCAGCCGGATCGAGATCCCGGTCGGGCGCGGCGGCCACTTTCACCTTGAGGCGCTGCTGAACGGCACGCCGGTCCACTTCATTGTCGATACCGGCGCCACAAGCGTGGCGCTCAGCCGGGATGATGCCATCCGCATCGGCCTGGACCCGGCCCGGCTGCGCTTTGACGGCCAGGCCGTGACGGCCAACGGGCGGGTCGGGACGGCCTCGGTCACCATCAACGAATTCGCCATCGGCGATGCGGTGGACCGCGACGTGCGCGCCGTCGTCATCAACAGCGAATTGCGCGATTCGCTGCTGGGCATGTCCTATCTGCGCCGCTTTGCCCGCGTCAGCTTTGAAGGCGACCTGCTGGTTCTGGAACGGTAGCGCCCGCCATTCGCCTCAGGGTGGCAAAGATCACGTCGATGCCGCGCGCCAGCTGGATGTAGTCCGTCCATTCCTCGGGCGCATGCGAAATGCCGCCCCGGCTTGGCACGAAGACCAAGCCGGTGGGCGCCAGGCCCGCAAGGATCATCGCATCGTGCCCGGCACCGCTGACCATGATACGGTGCGATAACCCCAAGGCCTCGGCCTCGGCGGTAAGGATGGCGCAAATCCGGCCCGACAGGGGCGTGGGGGGCACGTAAAGCTGGTGCTCGATCCGGCATTCCAGCCCATTGCACGAACTGGCCCCCACCACCTCGCAGGTCATCGCGATCAGGCGCGTCAACTGGGCCTCGGACGGGGCGCGCAGGTCTACCGTGAAGCTCACCATCTCGGGGATCACGTTGGCACCGCCGGGCAGGACCTCCATCTTGCCAACGGTCAGAACCGCATCAGACCCGACAGCGCGGGCCAGATCGGGCAGCTGCGCCAGGATCAGGACGGCGCCCACCAAGGCATCGCGGCGCGCGTGCATCGGCGTGGTTCCGGCATGGCCCGCCCGGCCCCGCACGGTGACCATCAGCTGCGCCAGCCCGACAATGCGTTCGACAATGGCGATGTCGCGCCCCTCGGCCTCCAGCACAGGACCCTGTTCGATATGAAGTTCCAGAAAGGCGTGCACCGATCCAGGCGCCAGCACGGCGCGCCTGGCCTCGGCAGGGTCCAGGCCATAGGCTGCAATCGCCTGGGCCGCCGAAACACCGGCCGCGTCCCGCAGATCGGCCAGCCGGGCCGGGTCCAGCTGCCCCGCCAGCAGCCGAGAGCCCAGCAGGCCGCCGCCAAAGCGGCTTCCCTCTTCCTCGATCAGGGCGACGACCTCAATCGGGCGTTCTGGGCGCAGGCAAAGGTCCCGAAACAAAAAGGCGGACTCGATTCCCGCGACCACGCCAGCCGGACCATCGAACCGTCCGCCATGGGGCACTGAATCCAGGTGCGAGCCGACCAGGATCGGCGCCAGGTCGGGGTCCCTGCCCTCGATCCGGCCAAAGATGTTGCCGACCGCATCCTCGCGCACGGCCAGCCCGGCGGCGGTCATCTCGGCCGCGACGAAATTGCGGGCCGCCCGAAATTCCGGGCTATAGGTCAGGCGGGTCGTTCCCCGTCCCGGCGTGGCGGTATACCTGTCCAGACCCTCGATCAGCCCCCTGACGCGGCGGACATCGGCATAGCCGCTCATGTCGCCGCTCTGGGGCAGCTCCGCCCATCCGGCCGTTCGCCGTGTTGCCTTGCCCGGCACGCGCGCCCTTGGTTCAACAGGAGGTTGCCGATCCACGGGATCGACGCCGGACATGGCAAAGCCAGCTGCTGCGGCATGGGGTCAGGCCTTCTGGGTCATGATCGGGTCGCTGTTCCCCGGTGCCACCGGGCCAGCACGGGACGAAACGTCCGTTCGGCGCAAGTTAGATCCAGATGGATGAAATCCGCAATGCCGAATTGCGCCGAATCTTCCGCCTGGCGATGCGCGTCAGCCGGGAACAAGGACTGGCCGCGCGCTGATGGTGTAGTCGCAAAGATGCGCATACCGTGCAGATGTTATCGCCGCTGCGAGCAAGGTCCCGCACGACCTTTGTGGAAACATCCGCCTATATCAGGACAAGATTTCCGGCCCGAGCCACAGTTCTTTCTGACACTGATCGGGAAGGCCACCCTTGGGCCGCATCTGGTGCGGCCCAGCAGAAAGGGCGTGGCTAGACAGCCAGCCTGACCGGAATGCCCTTGGCGGCAGGGGTGTCCGACAGCTTGTCGCGACGCGACAATGGCGACAAGGGGTTCAGTTCGGGGAAATATCCCGCAATGCAGCCGCGCGGCAGGTCATAGGGCAGCACCCGCAGCCCCTCGACCTGACGGGCGATTCCATCATCGGCCGCACCCTGCAGCGCGATGCGCTGTTCGGGCTTCAGCCCCTCGGCCTCCATGTCCTGGGGCGACATCATGATCAGCATCCGGTCCCCTTCGATCCCGCGCAGCCGATCCGACATGCCATAGACGGTGGTGTTGAACTGATCATTCGACCGCAGCGTCACCAGACGATAGATGCCCGGCGTTTCGCCCAGGCCAGTGGCGTCCAGATCGGCAGGAACGGTGAATTGTGCCTTGCCGGTTTCGGTCTTCCATTCGCGTTCGCGTGCCGGGTTGCCCCGATAGAAACCTCCCGGCTGGTTCATCCGCGCCTCGAAGTCGCGAAAGTCGTCGGGATACACCGTCTCGATCAGCGCGCGGATGCGGCTGTAGTCGCGGGCCCATTCGTCCCAGGCCAGCTTGGGATTCGGGGGCAGCGTCGCGGCGGCAAGGCCGCAAACGATGTCCACTTCGGACTTCAATGTTCGCGCCGCCGGGGTCCGCTTGCCGATCGAGCCATAGATATGGCTGAAGCTGTCCTCGATCGTCACCTGCTGGTTCTCGCGGTTCTTCAAGTCCTCCTCGGCCCGCACCAGGCAGGGCAGGATCCAGGACGACTTTCCCGGCATCAGGTGCGTGCGGTTCAGACGGGTGGCGACATGCACCGTCAGCGGCATCTGGCCCCAGGCCTCGGCCACGCGATCCTGGTCCGGCACGGCGCGGGCAAGGTTGCCGCCCAGACCGATAAAGCCCTGTGCTTCGCCTTCAAGCAGCGCCTCGACAAAGGTGGTCGTGTTCCAGCCTTCCTCGGTGGGCGGCTTGATCCCGAACAGGTCGCGCAGCGTGTCATTGGGGACCAGCTTGGGCTTTTCGGTGATGCCGACAGTGCGCTGGCCCTGCACGTTCGAATGACCGCGCACCGGAGAGCAGCCCGCCCCCTTGCGGCCGATATTGCCGCGCAGCAGCAGAAGGTTGACCAAGGCCCCGATGGAATCCGAGCCGTAGACATGCTGCGTGACCCCCATGCCATAGATGCCCATGACGGCCTTGGCCTTGGCGTAATGTGCGCCGATGCGCTCCATCTCGGCGCGGGTCAGGCCGCTGACCTGCTCCAGCCGGTCCCAGGGCGTGGCGCTGACCCAATCCATCCAGTCCTGCAGCCCGGCGCAATGGGTCTGCAGGAAATCATGGTCCAGCACGCCGCCCTGCGTCTCCTCCAACGCCAAGACATGCTTGGCAATGCCGGTCAGGGCTGCGATGTCGCCGCCGACCCGGACCTGCAGGTAGCAATCGGCAATCTCGGTCGGTGCGCCCACCGTCATCTGCCAGGGGCTTTGCGGATTTGCGAATTCCAGCAGACCTTTTTCCCGCAGCGGGTTGATCGCCACGATGCAGCAGCCCCGTTCAACCGCCTTTTGCAGCGGATGCAGGATGCGCGGGCTGTTGGTACCGGGGTTCTGGCCGACATGGATGATCATGTCGCAATGGTCGAAATCATCCAGCACGCAGGTGCCAACGGGCGAGCCGATCACCTTCTTCAGCCCGACCGATGTGGTTTCGTGGCACATGTTTGAACTGTCAGGCAGGTTGGTGTGCCCATAGGCCCGGGCGAAAACCCCGTAAAGGAAAGACGGCTCCAGCGCCGCCTTGCCCGAGGCGTAGAAGGTCACCTTCTTGGGATCCAGCTTTCGCAGTTCGGCGCCGATCGTGTCGAACGCCTCTTCCCATGTCGCCTCGACATAACGGTCGCTGCCCGCGTCATAGCGCAGGGGATGGGTCAGGCGCCCCTCGCGCTCCAGTTCGAACTCCGTCCAAGTGGCCAGTTCGCTGACCGCGTGGTCGCGAAAAAAGTCAGGCCCGCATCGGGACACAGTCAGGTCCCACAGCGTCGCCTTGGCACCGTTCTCGCAGAATTCGGCCGGATGCGGGTTGGGCGGCTTGGCCCAGGCACAAGAAACACACATCATCCCGCCGGGCTTGTTCTGACGGCGCAGCGTTTCCAGCGCACCGGGGGTGCTGCGGGCGGTGCGGCCCACGGCGGCGATGCCCTTGGCCGATCCCCATCCCCCCACCGGGCCGTCATATCCTTCGATTTCGCGGATGGTCTCGGGGTTCTGGTCTTCGGACATCGGATCGCCTTTCGGTCGTTCAGGCCGGGCCGGCGGCCCGGCAGAAGTGTCAGGTCACGCGGGCGAAGGGGTCGGGCAGTTCCGCCAGCAGCTTGTCGGGGGTCATGGGAAAGTCGCGCAGCCGGACGCCGCAGGCATTGTAGATCGCGTTCGAAATCGCACCCGCCGCGCCGCAGATGCCCAGCTCGCCCACGCCCTTGGCCTGGATGGGCGATGCATCGGCGTCACGCTCCTCCAACAGGATCACCTCCATCTCGGGGATGTCGCGATGGACGGGCACATGATATTCGGCCAGGTCGTGATTCACGAGGTGGCCGTCGCGGTGATCAAAGTGCAGCTCCTCCATCAGGGCGCTGCCTATTCCCCAGACCATGCCGCCCAGGCATTGTGACCGGGCGGTCTTGGCGTTCAGCACACGGCCAAAGCCGAAGGCCCCGGTCATCCGGCGCAGGCGCGTTTCCCCGGTAAAGGCGTTGACCGCAACCTCGCAGAAGAACGCGCCATAGGTGGCCTGCTTGACCTTTTCCGATGTCTCGCCGGGTTCTATGCGACCGACCTGGACCAGATCACCTTCCAGCAGATCGGTCACGGGACGGGGATCAGCGCCTTCGGACCAGATATTGCCGTCGCGCATTACAAGATCGTCCGGGCCACAATTCATCTTGCGCGCCAGCACCGCGCGGATCGCCTCGCAGGCGCGGAAGACCGCCGACCCGGTCGAACTTGCGCCCCAGCTGCCGCCCGACCCGGCGCCGGAGGGGAAACGGCTGTCGCCCAGCCTCACCTCGGTCCGCGCGATCGATTGGCCCAGCATCTCGGCTGCAATCTGTCCCAGGATGGCATAGCTGCCAGTGCCGATGTCGGTCTGGTCGCTTTCGACCAGCAGCGAGCCATCGGTGCGCAGCGTCACCCGCGCCTCGGCCTGCTTGAGGATGTTCACGCGCGCGGCCGAAGCCATGCCCATGCCGATCCACCATTCCCCTTCGCGGCGCTGGCAGGGCAGCGGCAGGCGCTGGTTCCAGCCAAAGGAACGCGCCCCCGCATCCAGCGCCTCGATCAGCCGGCGCGAGGAATAGGGCGTGCCCTGCCCCGGCACCACATCGGGCAGGTTGCGCTTGCGCAATTCTACCGGGTCCAGGTGCAGCTTGACGGCCAGTTCGTCCATCGCGGCTTCCAGCACCTGCATTCCCACCGCCTCGCCGGGCGCGCGCACCGAACCCGCCGTCAGCCGGTTGATCCTGGAAATCTGAATGGCCAGGCGGCGGTTGTCGCCGCGATAAAGGAACTCGGTCGCCTGCGTGACCGGTTCGGCGAACTCCTCCTCGGGAAGGTTCGAGATCAGCGCTTCATGGGCCAGCGCGATCAGGCGGCCCTGATCGTCGCAGCCAAGCCGGACGCGTTGCTCGGTCTCGGACCGCCGCATGATGGCCTCGAATACCTGCTGGCGGCTCATCACGACGCGCACCGGGCGCCCCAGGTCCCGCGCCGCGATCGACGCAGCCACGGCCTCATGCGAGATCCCCAGCTTGGAGCCAAACCCCCCGCCAACGTAGGGAGAGATGATGCGAACGTTTTCTGGTTCGATTCCAACGCTGTCGGCCAGCTCCTTCACGTTGAAGGCGACCATCTGCAGGCTGCCGTGCAAGGTCAGCTTGCCGGCATCCCATTCCGCGATGGCGGCATGGGGTTCCATCGCGGCGCTGGCATGGCCGGGCGTGGTATAGGTGACATCGACCACATGGGCTGCATCCTTCAATGCCGCCTCCAGGTCACCGGCCTCGATCGGCTCCTTGGCAGGTTCGGCGGCGTCTGCGGACGGCAGCAGCCGCGCCGTGTCCGATTGGTCGTCATAGTCGATGCGCAGCGCCTTGGCGGCAGCGGTCGCCTGCTCGAAGCTTTCGGCCACCACCAGCGCGACGGGCTGATCGGGAAAGTCGATATGGTGGACATCCTGCATCGGCGCTTCGCCCGCACCACCCTGTGCCGCTCGACGCAGCATGTCGCGGGTTGAATAAACACCCAGAACACCGGGCATCGCCAGAACCTCATCCCGGTGGATCGCAGTCACCATACCCTTGCTGATCCTTGCACCGATCAGAACACCTTCGGCGCAGCCGGGGCGGCGGTATTCGGCGGCATAGGTTGCCTGGCCCGCAACCTTCAGCGGTCCTTCAGGGCGGTCCAGCGGCTGGCCGATCACCCCCTGGCGGGTCTGATCCAGGAAATTGCGCTGGTCGGGGCGGTCATAGGTCAGGGACATGCGGTCAGTCTCCGGTCGCTTCGGCCAGCACGGCGGCCAGGGTGCGGCGCGCCAGCGGGATCTTGAAATCATTGCCGCCCCGGCCTTGGGCGTCCTCCAGCAGCATCTCGGCCGCCTTGGCGAAAAGGGCGGGGCCAGGCTGCTCTCCGACCAGCAGCGCCTCGATCCGGGGGTCGGTCCAAGGCTTGTGGGCCAGGCTGCCAAAGGCCAATTGCGCATGGGCGATGCGGCCCTGTTCCATTCGAACCACCGCCGCGACCGACACCAGCGCAAACGCATAGGACGACCGTTCGCGGACCTTGCGATAGATGTGGCGCCCCTTGACGGGGGCCGGCAGGGTAACGCCGGTGATGACCTCTCCCGGCTCCAGGACATTGTCGCGCGAAGGGTCATCCCCTGGCAGGCGGTGAAAGTCGCGCGCGGACACCTGGCGGCTGCCCTGCGGTCCCGTGATCTCGACCTGCGCCTCCAGCGCGGCCAACGCCACGGCCATGTCGCCAGGATAGGTCGCGATGCAGGCGTCCGAGGCGCCAAGGATCGCTTGGTTGCGGTTCACCCCATCGATGGCCGCACATCCGGAACCGGGTTGGCGCTTGTTGCAGGGGGAATGGTTGTCCATGAAATACGGGCAGCGGGTGCGTTGGCAAAGGTTGCCGCCGGTGGTGGCCTTGTTGCGCAACTGTGGGCTCGCCCCCGACAGGATCGCCCGCGACAGCACAGACCAGCCCTGCCGGACCCGGTCGTCGGCGGCGCAGTCGGAATTGCTGACCAGTGCGCCGATGCGCAGCCCGTTGTCCTGCACCTCGATGCGGTCCAGCCCGATCCGGGTCACGTCCAGCAGCGCCTCGGGCGTCTCGACCTCCAGCTTCATCAGGTCAAGAAGGTTGGTGCCGCCCGCGATCAGGCAGGCCGAGGTGCCAACTGCATCCGTCAGGCCTTGCGCGCGTTCATAGGAAAACGCCCTCATCGCGCGGCTCCGGTTTCGAGCACTTCGCGAATGGCCGCGACGATGTTGGCGTAGGCTCCGCAGCGGCAGATGTTGCCGCTCATCCTTTCGCGGATCTCGTCGTTCTCCAGCCGGGGCAACCCTGCCAGCTCGTCGGTGACGACACTGGGCCAGCCGGCGCGCAACTCCTCCAACATGGCGGTGGCGGAACAGATCTGGCCGGGAGTGCAATAGCCGCACTGGAACCCGTCATGGGCAACAAAGGCGCGTTGCAGCGCCGAAAGGGCCTCGGACGTGCCGATCCCCTCGATCGTGGTCACCTCGTCGCCGTCATGCATGACGGCCAGGCTGAGGCAGGAATTGATGCGCTTGCCGTTCACGATGACAGTGCAGGCCCCGCACTGGCCGTGGTCGCAGCCCTTCTTTGTTCCGGTCAGCCCCAGATCGAGGCGCAGGAAATCCAGCAGGCTGCGCCGCGGATCTCCGGAATACTCTTGAGATTGACCATTGACGGACAACCTGGCTGCGGGGCTTTGCGCCATGAAGGGCTCCTTGAACCACCTGTGCTGGGTTCAAGGGCAACGTGATGGCCGGCCGCTGGTTCCCCAGAAGATCACTATCCGCAGGCCATTCCCGGTGCGGGCCGTTCCCGGTCAGGACACCAGCGCCGTCTGGTTCCTGCGCGCGCCCTGCTGGGCGATCATCGCGCAGATCAGCAGCTGCGCCATGTGATAGACCAGAACCGGCAGGACGGTTGCGCCCACCGTCTCGGCCGGGAACAGCGCCGCCGCGATGGGCAGGCCCGAGGCCAGGCTTTTCGTCGAGCCGCAGAAGAACAGAACCGACCGGTCCTGGCCCGGCAACCGGAACAGCCGACCCGCCCCTGCGATCAGGCCAAAAACCATCGCCAGCATCACCAGCATCACCGCGATCAGGGCGATCAGGCTGGCCCCCGGGATCGCCGCCCACAGGCCCGACACCGTGCCCGCGCTGAAGGCGGAATAGACGATCAGCAGGATCGCGCCGCGGTCCACGACCAGCGTCAGCGTGCGGCGGTTGCGCACAAAGGCGCCGATCCAGGGCCGCAGCACCTGGCCCAGCACGAAGGGCAGCAGGATCTGCGTGCCGATGCGCAGGACCGCGTCCATGCTGATCTGCCCGTCGCCCGCATGCAGCAGCAGGGCGACCAGCGCCGGGGTCAGCACCACCCCGATAAGATTCGACATCGAAGCCGCGCAAATCGCCGCCGGCACGTTGCCGCCCGCGATCGACACAAAGGCGATCGAGCTTTGCACGGTCGAGGGCAGCACCGAAAGGAACAGCAGCCCCAGCGTCACCTGCGGCCCCAGAAGCCCGCCAAAGACGGCGGCGAAGCCCAAGCCCAGCAGCGGAAACATTCCATAGGTCGCGGCAAAGGTCAGCCCCTGCAGCCGCCAGTTCAGCATCCCCGCCTTGACCGAGGCCGGGTCCAGCTTGGCCCCGTACAGGAAGAACAGCAGCGCCACCGCCCAATAGGTGACGTATCCCAGCCCCTCGGCCGCGATCCCGCGCGCGGGCAGCACAAGGCCCAGCATCACCGTGATCAGCAGCATCAGCATATAGCTGTCGATCCCGATGCGTTTCAGAAATGCGCTCATCTTGCGGCTCCTTTACCAGCCCAGGGCCATGCCGTCCTTGCGGCTGTCCGACCCGCCTTCCAGCAGGCCGGTCATGGTGTCGATGCGGATCGCCTGCGCGCCACCCGTCGGGCCCTCCAGATGTTTAAGGACATGGCCGCGCCGTTCCAGTTCGGCGCAGACATCGGCGGGCATGGTCGGCTCGACCTGCAGCACGCCGTCGGTGGCAAAGCTGCGCGGCTCGTCCATCGCCTGCTGAAGGGTCAGGCCACGATCGATCACCGCCGACAGGAAGGCCGCGTGGCCCGTGGCCTGATACTGCCCGCCCATGACGCCAAAGGGCATCACCACGCGGCCGCCCTGCGTGACCATGCCGGGGATGATCGTGTGCATCGGACGTTTGCGCGGGCCGATGGCGTTCGGGTGGCCAGGGATCAGACGGAAAGCCGCACCGCGGCTTTGGAACAGCACGCCCGTCGCAGGGTCCAGCCGCCCCGATCCGAAGCCGTGAAAGATCGAGTTGATGAACGAGATCGCGTTCCCCTGCCCGTCCACCACGCACAGATAGATCGTGTCCCGGTGCGGCGGCTCGTCCCACAGCGCCGGCGGCAGGGCGCGGGTCATGTCGATGCGCGCGCGCAGGGCGGCGATGGCAGCATCCGAAAGCAGCGCCTCGGCCAGGCCCGGACAGTGGTCGGGATCGCCCAGCAGCGCGTCACGGTGGTGATAGGCCAGCTTGGTCGCCTCGGCCTCCACATGCACGCGGTCGGCTTGGGACAGCCCGGCCATGTCGAACCCTTCCAGGATCTTCAGGATCAGCAGCGCCGCCAGCCCCTGCCCATTCGGCGGGCATTCGTGAACCTCAAAACCGCGATAGGTCGCGCTGATCGGCGTCACCCATTCGGCGCCGTCGGTCGCTTCGGCGAAATCCTCTTCGCTGTGCAGTCCGCCCAATGCGCGCAGATGCGCGACCATACGGGCGGCGGTTTGGCCCTGATAGAACGCCGCCGGCCCTTGGGCCGCGACCTCCTCAAGACGGTCGGCCAGCAGGGGCTGCGCGTGCCGCGCACCGGCGGCGGGCGGCTGACCGCCGGGCAGGAACAGCGCCGCCGCATGCGGATCGCCCGCAATCAGCGCGGCCGCCTCGGCCCAGTCCTGCGCCACGCGTGGCGTCACCGGATAGCCGTTCCGCGCATAGGTGATGGCCGGCGCGAAAAGACGCGCCAGCGGCAGGCAGCCCAGATCCGCATGCAGGCGGCACCAGGCCGCGATGGCGCCGGGGATGGTCACGGCGTGGGGGCTGGTCTGCGGGATGTGATCGGTCAGGCCCGCCGCCTGCAGCGCTTGGATGGTGGCGGCGGCCGGGGCACGGCCCGACCCGTTCAGCGCCCGGACCGGACCGCCCGCCGGCGCGTAAAGCGCAAAGCAGTCGCCGCCGATCCCGGTCATCAGCGGATCGACCACCGCCTGCACCGCGCTGGCCGCGATGGCGGCATCGACGGCGTTGCCGCCCTCAGACAGGACCGCAAGGCCCACGGCCGTGGCCAGTGGATGCGAGGTCGCGACCATCGCTTGGGCCGCATAGGTCGGCGGCCGGCGGCCCGAGAGGAAATCGAAATGCGACATCGCCTGCCTTTCGCTGCGGAATCACGTGACGCCTGCGCCCTGTGTTGTATACATATCTGTGGCATCAGAATACAATCATGGGAGTGCCGGATGACTGCCACCCGCTCTGCCGACCAGATCCATGCGGCGCTGTCGCGGCAAATCGTAGCAGGCCAGCTGCGCCCCGGCGACCCTTTGGCCGAAACCACGCTGGCGGCGCGCTTTGGCGTGTCCCGCACCCCCACGCGCGAGGCGCTGCACCGCCTGGCGAGCGAGGGGCTGGTGGAACGCGGCCCCCGCCGGGCCTTTCTGGTCCGCCGGATGAGCCCTGACGTCCTGCGCGACCTTTTCGAGGCATTGGGCGAGCTGGAGGCGCTGTGCGCCAGTTTGGCCGCCCACCGCATGACCCCGATCGAGCGCGCGGCGCTGGAGGCGATCCTGGCGGAGGGCGAACGTCCGGGCACGGATTACGCCGCCGTCAACTGCCGCTTTCATGACGCCCTGCGGCTTGGCGGCCAGAACGCTGTGCTGTCGGAAATGCTGGACGACCTGAACCGCCGCAGCATGCCCTGGCGCAGCGCCCAGTTCGAGGCGCAGCCGGACCGCATGAACAGTTCCCGCGCCGAACATCGCGCCATCGTGCGCGCCGTCCTGGCCCAGGACGGCGCGCAGGCCGCGGCGCTGATGCGGGCGCATATGGCGGCCTCGCTTGGGGTGGTGCTTGTTATGCTGACCCGCCATGCCGAACAGGAGCTCGCCCATGACCGATGACCTGCATCCCGACCTGGACCTGGCCATCCAGGCCGCCCATGCCGCGGGGGCGCTGCTGCGCGATCACTGGCGGGCGCGGGACCGGCTGGTGATCGATGCCAAGGCCGCGGGGGATTTCGTGTCCCAGGCCGATCACGAGGCCGAGGCCCTGCTGCGCCGCCACCTGCTGGCTGCCGGAGATGGCTGGCTGGGCGAGGAAACCGCCCCGCGACAGGGCAGCCGGCGCTGGATCGTGGACCCGCTGGACGGCACGACGAACTTCCTGCGCGGCATCGCGCACTGGGCGGTCTCGGTCGCGCTGGAGGTCGATGGCCGGCTGGTCCTGGGGGTCGTCCATGATCCGCTGAAGGACGAAACCTTTGCCGCGGCGCAAGGGCTGGGGCTGCGGTTGAACGGCCGCCCGGTCCATCCCGCCCCGCCACCGGGTTTCGATGCCGCGCTGTTCGGGACCGGGCTGCCCTTTGGCGACATGCCCCATATCCCCGACCATGCCGCGGACCTGACGCGCGTCCTGCCCGGTTCGGCCGGGGTGCGGCGGATGGGGGCGGCGGCGCTGGACCTGGCCTATGTCGCCGCAGGGCGGCTGGATGGCTTCTGGGAACGCCGCCTGCGCCCTTGGGACATCGCGGCGGGCCTTGTGCTGCTGCGCGAGGCCGGTTGCCGGGTCGAGGGCTGGACCCCTGACGAACGCCCCGAGGACAGCGGCACCGTTCTGGCCGCCCCGCCCGCCCTGTTCGACGCCTTTGCCGCCCGGCTGCGGCAGACGGGTCAGTTCAGCCGCGCGTAAAGGTCCCCCGATCCCCCATCCGCCGACAGCCCGGCCAGCCAGCCGCGCACGGCCCCGGCGTCGCGCCAGTCAGGCCACAGAAACTCTGCCGCCTCGCCCGCGACCGCGTTGAAGCGATAGTCGCCAAGCGCCTCCAGAAGGTCCAGCACTGCAAGGGTCCGGTCGCGAAAGGCGGGCAGGTATTCCACCGACAGAAGGGGCAGCGGCTGGCTGAGGCCCGCCAGCACATCCCGTTCAAAACCCTCGACATCGATCTTGACGAAGTCGGGAAGGCCGTGCTGCGCGATCAGCCGGTCCAGCGTGGTCATCCGCACCTGTTGCCGCCGGTCCCACCGCACATGGCCGAACCCCGGCGCCTGCGCAGCCTGGGCCGCAAAATCGCGGCTGAGCGAAGAAACCGTGGGGTGCAACGAGGACACGTCCATCTGCGCCATCATCTCGGTCGGACCCACGGCCTGTTCGACCAGCACGATGTCGCGCGGCAGGCTGCGGCGCAGGAAGGTGGCAAAGGGCTCCTGCGGCTCGCAGGCCACCACGCGCGCACCGGCCGCCCGCATTGCGCGGGCGCGATTGCCGACATGCGCGCCAATGTCGAAGGCCAGCGCACCGGGCTGCAGAAGTCCGCGATAGAACTGGCGCAGCTGCCGGCTGCGCCGCGGGTTGTAATAGATCGCCAGCGACCGGATCAGTCCCAGAAATGCGCGTGCCCGCATGGTCCCTCCAACGCTGTCACCCGCTTACCCTATGACGGCCCATGCCCCGACGTCCATGTTGCCGCACGGCCTCGCTGTTGACGAACCCCGCGACGATCCGCGACAATCCGCCACGTCGGACCTTCAGCTGGGACCTTGCCACGCCCCTGCCGCGTGGTCAGGCTGATGCTTCATCAGGACGTCAGAAGGTGATCCATGCGCGTCTTTTCCTTTTCCGCCCTGCCCCTTGACCCGCAGGGTTCGTGGATCTTCGGCGAGATGAGCGGCCACGGCACAGGCCCTGATGCCG
This sequence comes from Paracoccus saliphilus, assembly GCA_003255745.1. Classification (GTDB taxonomy): domain Bacteria; phylum Pseudomonadota; class Alphaproteobacteria; order Rhodobacterales; family Rhodobacteraceae; genus Paracoccus; species Paracoccus saliphilus_A. The sequence goes on along the minus strand of QKYL01000010.1, from coordinate 144,521 downwards.
GATGCCCCGCCCGGTCCGGACGCACGCCCGCATGAGCGCACCCGCCCTCTGGTGCGTGGCCCCGGGCGAGGTGCGTATCCGTCCCGGCCGCAGGGGCGACGGCCTGCGCGTGCGCACCCTGTTCAGCGGCATCAGCAGGGGGACCGAGCGGCTGGTCCTGACGGGCCGGGTGCCCGAGAGCGAACACCAGCGGATGCGCGCGCCCTTTCAGGAGGGGGATTTTCCTTTTCCGGTCAAGTATGGCTACGCAGCCGTTGGTGAGGTGCAGGAGGGGGAACTGGCCGGACGCGTGGTCTTCGCGCTTCATCCCCACCAGACCGAATTCTGCCTGCCGGCCGAGGCGCTGATCCCGCTGCCCCCGGAACTGCCCCCCGAACGGGCGGTGCTGGCAGCCAACATGGAAACCGCGCTGAACATCCTGTGGGACAGCGGCGCGGGGGCGGGTGACCGCATTGCGGTGGTGGGCGGCGGGCTGGTTGGCCTGCTGGTCGCCTCCCTGGCCGCGCGCCTGCCGGGGGCAGAGGTGACGGTGGTGGACCCGCAGCCGGGGCGCCGCGCGCAGGCGCAGGCGCTCGGCTGCGGATTTTGCGCGCCCGACGCGGCACCCGACGATCAGGACGCGGTCATCCACGCCAGCGCGACCCAGGACGGACTGGTCCTGGCGCTGCAGATCGCAGGGCCCCAGGCCACCGTGACCGAGGCCAGCTGGCACGGCACCTCCTCCGTCGCCCTGCCCCTGGGCGGCGCCTTCCACAGTCGCCGGCTGCGCATCGTCAGTTCGCAGGTGGGGGCGCTGCCGGCTGAACGGACCGCGCGCTGGACCTATCGACGCCGACTGACCAAGGCACTGGACCTCTTGGCCGATCCGGGGCTTGATGTGCTGATCTCGGGGGAAACCGCCTTTGCCGAACTTCCGGACGCCTATCCCCGCATCCTGGCGGACCCTGGCACCCTGTGCCACCGCATCCGATACTGATCGAAAGCCCACCTCAAGGAGCCCCAATGTTCGCCGTCGAAGTCCGAGACCACATCATGATCGCCCATTCTTTCCCCTCGCCGACCTTCGGGCCCGCGCAGGGGATGCACGGCGCGACCTTCACCGTTGACGCGGCCTTTTTTGCCCCGGTCATGGATGATGAAAGCCTGGTGGTCGATATCGGGCTTGCGACCGAGGCGCTGGCCGCGACGCTTGCGCCGCTGCGCTATAAAAACCTGGACGAGATCCCGGAATTCGCGGGCAAGTTCACCACGACTGAATTCCTGTGCAAGCATATCTTCGACCAGATGGCCGCGACGGTGCGCGCGGGCGGGTTGAAGGATGGCGGCCGGGTGAAAAAGCTGCGGATCACCCTGCATGAAAGCCACATGGCCCGCGCCTGGTTCGAAGGGGACCTCTAGGCATGGGATTTTCGGCCGACTGGCTGGCCTTGCGCGAACCCGCCGACCGCGCGGCGCGCGATGGCGCGCTGCTGGAACAGGCGACACGGGCAGCCGGGCCGGACCCGGTGGTCCTGGACCTGGGCTGCGGCACCGGATCGACACTGCGGGCGCTTGCGCCACATCTGCCGGATCATGCGCGGTGGCGACTGGTCGACAACGATCCCGCGCTGCTGGACATTGCCCGAACCGAGGCGCCGGGCCGTGTCACCGCTCATGTCCTGGACCTGCGTGACCTGGACGCGCTGCCGCTGGACGGGGTGACGCTGGTGACGGCCTCGGCGCTTCTGGACCTGATGCCAGCCGCCTGGATCGCGGGGCTTGCGGACCGCCTTGGCCGTGCCGGCCTGCCTTTCTACGCCGCGCTGTCCTATGACGGGATGATGGCATGGGACCCGGCCCTGCCCCAGGACGATGACATCACCCGCGCCTTCAACGCCCATCAGCGCAGCGACAAGGGCCTGGGACCGGCGCTTGGCCCCGATGCCGCGCAACAGGCGGCAGAGGCGCTTGGCAAGGCGGGCTTTTCGGTCAGTCTGGCCGACAGCCCCTGGCGCATCGGTCCGGGCGATGCCGATCTGCACCGCGCACTGATCGCGGGCATCGCCCAAGCCGCGGGCGAGGCCGGCGCGCAGGTGGCCCCAGATTGGGGCCGCGCCCGCGCCACGACCGCCGCCGGGGACCGCTGCCGGATCGGCCATCTGGACCTGCTGGCACTGCCGCCCGCCGCGACCTGAACAAGGAAAGGACCAACCATGCACGGCGTCGATGTCACACCGCGGGTCTGGGACCGCATCCTGTCGGTCCGCAGCGGTCAGGCCTGCGCCTGCTGCGGCCGCTTCACGGCGGCGGAACGGGCGGCGTTGGAGCTGTACGGCCCTGTCGCGCGACGCGACTTGGGGCCGGTGACGGTGGCGCAGATCGGCCAGTCGCTGGACGGGCGGGTGGCCACGGCCTCGGGCGATGCGCGCGATGTCTCGGGGCCGGACGGGCTGGCGCATCTGCACCGTCTGCGTGCGCTGGTGGATGGCGTGGTAATCGGCGTGCGGACCGCGTTGCATGACCATCCCCGCCTGACCGTCCGCCTGTGCAGCGGGCCCAACCCGGCCCGGATCGTCATCGACCCCTGCGGCCGCTTGCCGGACGAGGCCACCGTTCTGGCCGCCGGCGGCGCAAGACGCATCGTCGTTCAGGGCGTCGACCGTCCCCGTCCCCTTGGGGTCGAGATCCTGCACCTGCCGCTGCGCGACCGGCGGATGGACCCTGCACAGATCCTGACGGGACTGCGCGACATGGGGCTGGGATCGCTGCTGATCGAAGGCGGCGGCCTGACAATCGGTGGGTTTCTGGAGGCAGGGCTGCTGGACCGGCTGCAGGTTTCAGTGGCGCCGCTGATCATCGGCGCGGGTCCGCAAGGCCTGACCAGCCGCGCGCCCGTCCAGCACCTGTCGGACGCGCTGCGCCCGGAAACCCGGTTCTTCGGCCTGGGTTCCGACATCGTCTTCGACTGCGCCCTGGGACCGCAGGCCAGCCGCGCCATGCTGCCCGTTCATAAACGCGACGGATTGGGCCCGATAACGGCGGTGTCGTAGGGACATCGCCCCGCGCGACACTGGGGCGTGCTTTAGCGATTTGGGTTCGGGGGCGGCGGGTCGGCCCGGCCCTGCCGCTGTGGCACGGGACAAAAATGCCGCTTCGCCTGCTGAGGGGGAAACGCCTTTCAGGTCTGTTATCCTAAAACCCGGTCGGCTGCCCAAAGGCACGGCTGAACGTTATCATCATCGGCATGCGGGTCATGGGCGCCTCATCGGCGTCAGCCTGTGCTTGCCGTCGGCTCCGGTCAAGGTCCAGCCGGTGGCCGGCGCGTCCCTTCCGGTCCCATCCACGAACGGCTTGGCAGTCCGGACATTCGGATGGACGGCCGTTGCGGACTCGACTTGATCCCTCAAATCAGAAATAAGAACATAACATGAACATCAGGATGGCAGAACGATTGGAATGGCGCGGCGGTTGCTTTGCATCTGGTTTCCAAGGCTGGCGAGCCAAGCCAGCCTGCGGCAAAGTCCGGCCCAGGGTCCCTTCGCGCTGACCTTGCGCAGGGGCAATTCCGATCACCTGCACTGCCTTGACCCGCTGGCCGAGGCGCAGGGCCTGTCGCGGGGCATGGCGCTGGCCGATGCGCGGGCGATCTGCCCCGACCTGACCACCCGCCCCGCCGACCTGATGGCCGAAATGCAGGCCCTGTCCGGCTTGCGCCGATGGGCGATGCGCTATTCCCCGCTGGTGGCGCGGGACGGCAGCGCGGGGCTGGCGGCCGATATCACCGGGGTGGCGCATCTGTTCGGCGGCGAAGAGGCGCTGTGCCAGGATCTGCAGGACCGCCTGCTGCGCGCGCGGCTGGACGGGATCAGCGCCATTGCCGACACGCGCGGCGCGGCGCATGCGATGGCCCGCCACGGGGGCGGCATCCTGCCCCCAGGTCAGGTCTCGGCCCGCCTGACGGCCCTGCCGGTCGCGGCCCTGCGGATCGACCACGGCACGGCCGAGGCGCTGGACCGCGCGGGGCTCTGCCGCATTGGTGACCTGATCGCCCAGCCCCGCGCGCCCCTGGCGCGGCGCTTTGGCCAAGGGCTGCTGATGCGGCTGGACCAGTTTTTGGGTCATCAGCCCGAACCGCTGGACCCCGAAACCGAAACCCCGTCCTTCGGCACCCGCATCACCTTGCCCGAACCGATCGGCCTGCAGTCGGATGTCGCGGCCGCGCTGCAGCGGCTGCTGGAACGGTTGTGCGCGCGGTTGGCCGCCCATCATCGCGGTGCCCGCCGCCTGCGCCTGGAACTGCGCCGCGTCGATCGCGCCACCGCCACGGCCGAGATCGGCCTGGCCCGCCCCATGCGCGACCCCGCCCGCATCGCCCCCCTGTTCGCCCCGGCTCTGTCGCAGATCGATGCGGGCTTCGGCATCGACGCGCTGCGCCTGACCGCGCCCCTGACCGAGGCGCAGGCCCCTGCCCAGATCGCCCTGACCGCCCAGGAACGGCACCAGGATGCACTGGCCGACCTTCTGTCGCGGCTTGGCAACCGATTGGGCTTTGACGCGATCCTGCGCCCGCTGCCGGCCGACAGCCTGGTGCCGGAACGCAGCTTCCTGCTGGCGCCCGCGGCCTTCAGCCAGCCGGGCAAATGGCCCGCCCCCTCGCTGCGCCCGCTGCTGCTGGGCGGACCTGAACCCTTGCAGGCCCAGTCCCGCAGCGGCACCCCCCCCGGCAGCTTTGGGTGGTCGGGACGCGTGCTGACCACGCTGCGCGCGGTCGGACCCGAACGGATCGCGCCCGAATGGTGGCTGGACGATCCAGGCTGGCGCAGCGGCATACGCGATTACTGGCAGGTCGAGACGCGGCAGGGCCCGCGCCTGTGGCTGTTTCACACCCCGCAGGCGCCCGCCTGGCACATCGCCGGGGAATATGCATGAGCGCCCCCGACCGCCCCCTTCACCTTGGCGGGGCAATTCCGGGGAACGATCTGCGGGGTCCGGGGGCCGCGTCCTCTGCCCCCGCGACTGAACGCTATGCCGAGCTGTGCGTCACCACCAACTTCACCTTCCTGACCGGCGCCTCGCATCCCGAAGAGATGGTCACCCGCGCCGCCGAACTGGGCCTGGAGGCCATCGCCATCACCGACCGAAACTCGGTCGCGGGGGTGGTGCGGGCCTTTTCGGCGCTGAAGGAACTGACCCGCCTGCGGGCCGAGGCCCTGGCCGACCGGCAGGCCGCGCAGGACGGTCCCCTGATCCGCTCGCAGCAGGTGACGGACCATTCCAGCCGGCTGACGCGCGGCACGCGCACCGCCGCCCCGGCCCCGCAGGACGCCCCCCTGCCCCGCCTGATCGCCGGCAGCCGGCTGGTCCTGACTGACAGCCCGGTCGAATGGCTGGCCCTGCCCACCGACCTGCCGGCCTGGTCGCGGCTGACGCGGCTTCTGTCCTTGGGCAAGACGCGGGCGCCCAAGGGCGAATGCCACCTGACCCTGGAAGACCTTGAGGCCTGGGCCGAGGGGATGATCCTGATCGCCCTGCCCCCCGACCCGCTGCCTGACCCCGCCGGACCCGCCCCCGACATGGCCCGCGCGCGCGACCACCTGCTGCGGCTGTCGCGACTGTGCCCCGGCCGGACTTTCCTGGGCGCAGCGCCGCGCTATGACGGGCGGGACCAGGGGCGTCTGGACCGGCTGGCGCAGATCTCTCAGGTGACGGGGCTACCGCTGGTGGCGGTGGGGGATGTGCTGATGCACCGCGCCTTTCGCCGCCCTGTGGCCGATGTGATGACCTGCCTGCGCCTTGGTTTGCGCATCGACGACATCGGCCGCCACCGCCTGCCCAATGCGGAACGCCGCCTGAAGCCCGCGCGCGACATGGCGCGGATGTTCCACCGCTATCCCGCCGCCCTGCGCCGCAGTGTCGAGATTGCCGGTCGCTGCGCCTTTCAGCTGGACGACCTGCGCTATCGCTATCCGTCCGAGGACAGCCCCACCGAAACCGCGCAACAGCGGCTGGAACGGCTGACCCGCGAAGGGCTGGCCCGCCGCTATCCGCGCGGGGCACCGCAAAAGGTGCAAGGCGGCATCGACAAGGAACTGCGGCTGATCGGCGACTTGGGTTATGCGCCCTATTTCCTGACCGTCCACGACATCGTGGCCTTTGCCCGCAGCCAGGCGATCCTCTGCCAGGGGCGCGGCTCGGCGGCGAATTCCGTCGTCTGCTACCTTCTGGGCATCACCGAGGTACCGCCCGAATCCATCACCCTGATCTTTGAACGCTTCATCAGCAAGGAACGCGGAGAGCCACCCGACATCGACGTCGATTTCGAACATGAACGGCGCGAGGAGGTGATCCAGTGGATCTATGACCGCTATGGCCGCCACCGCGCCGGGCTGACCGCGACGGTGATCCATTTCCGCACCCGCGCCGCCATCCGCGAGGTGGGCAAGGTCATGGGCCTCTCGCAGGATGTGATCGCACGCCTGACGGGCCAGATCTGGGGCTTTTCCTCGACCGCGCCGGACGAGGATCGGATGCGCGAAGCGGGTCTGGACCCGCGCGACCAGCGGCTGCACATGACCGCCTGGCTGATCGGCCAGATCATCGGCTTTCCGCGCCACCTGTCCCAGCATGTCGGCGGCTTCGTCATCACCGACGGCCGCCTGGACGAGCTGTGCCCGATAGAGAACGCCGCGATGGAGGATCGCACCGTCATTGAATGGGACAAGGACGACATCGACGCACTCGGCCTGCTCAAGGTCGATATCCTGGCGCTTGGCATGCTGACCGCGATCCGCAAGGGTTTCGCGATGCTGGCCGACCATCGCGGCCAGCGCCTGACCCTGGCCAATGTCCCGCCCGAGGACCCGGTGGTCTATGACATGCTGTGCCGCGCCGATGCGGTGGGGGTGTTCCAGGTCGAAAGCCGGGCGCAGCTGAACTTTCTGCCCCGGATGCGGCCGCGCAAGTTCTATGACCTGGTCTGCGAGGTCGCCATCGTCCGTCCCGGCCCGATCCAGGGGGGCATGGTCCATCCCTTCATCAACCGCCGCCAGGGGCGTGAACCCATTCAGGACCTGGGGCCTGCGCTGATGGAGGTGCTGGACCGCACCTATGGCGTGCCGCTGTTCCAGGAACAGGCCATGCAGATCGCGGTCGTGGCCGCAGGCTTTACCCCGGCCGAAGCCGACCGGCTGCGGCGGTCGCTGTCGACCTTCAAGCGCATGGGCACCATCGGCACGTTTCGCGAACGCTTCGTGTCGGGAATGCTGGCGCGCGGGTATGACGCGGATTTCGCCGAACGCTGCTTTGCCCAGATCGAGGGCTTTGGCAGCTACGGCTTTCCGGAAAGCCACGCGGCCAGCTTTGCGCGGCTGGTTTATGTGTCGGCCTGGCTGAAATGCCACCACCCGGCGATCTTCACCTGCGCGCTGCTGAACAGCCAGCCGATGGGCTTTTACGCCCCCGCGCAACTGGTCCGCGACGCGCGCGACCACGGGGTCGAAATCCGGGCCGTTTCGGTCAACCATTCCGAATGGGACTGCACGCTGGAACCCCGCAGCGACGGCGAACTGGCGATCCGCCTTGGACTGCGGCAGATCAAGGGCCTGAGGGCCGAGGATGCCACCTGGATCGTGGCGGCGCGCGGGAACGGCTATCCCGATGTCGAAAGCCTGTGGCGCCGGGCGGGCGTACCCCCGGCCACGCTGGAACGGCTGGCCGAGGGCGATGCCTTTGCCGCGCTTGGCCTGACGCGGCGCGACGCGCTGTGGGCCGCGCGCGCGCTGCTCCAGCCGAAACCCCTGCCCTTGTTTGGCCCCGAGGGCGAGGGGATCGTCGAACCCCCTGTGACCCTGCCCCGCATGACCCTCAGCCAGGAGGTGGTCGAGGATTACCTGTCGCTGCGCCTGTCGTTGCGCGCGCATCCGGTCGAATTGCTGCGGCCCGACCTGCCCGAAAGCCTGCCCAACGACCGCCTGCCCGGCGTTCTGGGCCGTCGCACGATCACCGGCCTGGTCATCACCCGGCAGCGGCCCGGCACCGCCTCCGGCGTGATCTTCCTGACGCTGGAGGATGAAACCGGCGTGGCCAATGTGGTGGTCTGGAAGGCGATCTACGAAACCTTCCGCAAGGCCGTGGTAACGGGCCGCCTGCTGCGCGTCACTGGCCGCATCCAGCGCGACGGCCAGGTGATCCACCTGATCGCGGAAAGCATCGAGGACCTGTCACCTTTGCTGACGACCTTGGGCCGCCCCCTGATGATCGAAGCCAATGACGGCCGCGCCGACGAAACCCGCCGCCCGGCCGGCGGCAGCATCCGGGGCGGCGCACGCCATCCTCGCGACCAGGCCGGGCGGCTGTTTCCAAGCCGCGACTTCCACTGAAGCTCAGCGCCCGATTACCGTCATCGAGCCGTCGGTTTCCAGCACGACCGAGGCAACGCCGCTCAGATCCTGCCGGCCGCTTTCGCGCAGCGCCGCGCCCACCTCTTCGCGCGTCACCCGCTGCCGGCGCATCGCCCCGTCCAAATACTGCCCGTCATGGACCAGCAGCGACGGCTCTCCCTTGATCAGGTCGCGAAAGCGGGCGGACCGCACCGACAGCCAGGTGATGGCGTATTGCAGGTAGACCAGCAGCGCCAGGCCCAACAATCCCTCAGCCAGCGGCACCGTCGCACTCAGCAGCACCGTCGCCAGGGTCGAACCCAGGGCCACTGTGACGATCAGGTCAAAGGCGTTCATCTTGCTCAGCGTCCGCTTGCCAGAGGCGCGCAGCATGAAGATCAGGGCCGCATAGGCCGCCACGCCGACCACCAGAACACGGAACAAACCCGCCCAGCTGTCGAACAGCATCGGTTCGGTCATGCGCCCCCCCTTCGCCCGGCAGGGGACGGACGGGTCATGAAGGAGATGGCCCGGGGTGGCCCGGGCATGGCTGTTGGATGCTGCATGGCGTGTCCTTTGCGTGACTGATCATGGGTGAACCGGCCAATCCGCCGTCTGTTCCGGGAAAAATCCCCGCAGATGCGACCTGCAGCCCCGGCTGGCCCAGATGCCGCCGGCACGACGCCCTGCGACTCGGCCACCGTTCCCCGGGCTGCTCGCAGACAAAAACTTAAAATCCTTCGCTTTGGCTTACCCCCATAACCGGAATGTAAGGATCACATTAACCCTCCCGGATTATGTACATCCTTAGGGATGCCTATAATGGGAATGTGGACGTGGTTAAACTAGGCGGACGCCCGCTGGAATTTAAGCCCCATTCTGACAACTTGCAGATGAATATCGGCAGTAACCGTTGGGCTAAAACAAGCAGCATCCTGCGCAGGCGCTTTATGGAAATTCGCCTTTCACGCCCACAAGCTAAGGCATGAGACAATGGGCGTGATAACTTCTGAACATTTTGGCATAAATATCGTTTTGACGAATGATTCTGCCAAGCCGGACAGCCCCTTCAGCGCCCAGGCCTCCGAGGTCAGGTTCTCGAACTTTCGCTATCCGGGCGGAGGCGTGACCGAGGAACAAACCTGGCAAAACGGGGGCCTAGCGCGCATCTTCGGCGCCCCGATGGAGCCGGGCAGCGAGAATTATGCGATGACCCTGCGGGAAGCCCTGCATGTCGCGGCGGAAAATGGCGCGTCGCTGTCAATCGTCATCCCCACATTCCAGTTCTACAATCCTGCGCTGAAAACATTCGATAGCGCGGGGTTCAACAGATATCTATCTCAAACCGAAAAGGCCATAATAGAAAACCCCGGCGTCACAATCTCTGCTTTTGAAATCGGCAACGAATACTGGGCCGAAATCAGCGCTTCCGATTATGGACGCATCGCGAATTTCCAGATCCCCTGGCTTTCCGCTCTAAGCGACCGCATTCAAGACCACTTGGGCGATGATTGGAAAAAGCCGGATATCGGAATTCAGGCCGGTGCGGCCTGGCGGCCAAGCGGCGCACGTGAAAGCCAGGAGATTGCCGAACAGATCTCGATGGAGAACAGGGACCAGGTCGACATCATCTATCAGCACACCTATCCCGATCCCTACAAAGCCTTCGACCTGCAGATGGAGGGCGCGCTGAAACCGGTCAAGGCGATGCAGCAGATGCCTGGCTTTCGCCCGGATCTGGACGTCTCGCTGTCGGAATTCAACATCGGCATCCATGCCGGCGACCAGCCCCTCTACGGCGTCAACCATGCGACGATCTGGATCGAGGAACTGTCGCGCCATGTCACGGCCGGTGTTGACCAGATCGACCACTGGGGCGGCGCCTACAAGTGGCTGACCACCAAGATGTACGATGCCAAGTTCCCCCCGGCCGAAAGCGACGGTGGAGCCATCGCCGCGAAGGCGACCCCCTTGGGCCAGATCTATGACATCGCATCCACGGGGCTGGCTGGCATGCGGATCATCGATGACCGGGCTGCGGTCCAGGGATTGGGGATCAAGGGTCAGTTTTCCGTGACGGGGTTCCAGTCGGACACGCAGCGCGTGATCTTCATGGGCAACATGAGCGACAAGGCCGGCGCCATCCGCCTGGACGACATCGCCCCCGGCAAGCATGTCACGATCCGTCACCTGGTCGCTGCGGATTCCCCGCATTCATCGTGGTACGACGAATCCACCATGCACCTCCATTCCACGGACCAGATCGTGGATGCACGGGGCGACATGAAGGTGATCAGCGGCGCAGACCTGCGCGACACCTTTGGGGTCAAGTCCAACGAAATAGCTGTCATCACCATCAGCGACCGGGGCCAGGACCTGTTCATCGAAGGGGCGCACAACGTCACGGACGAACGGACAGGCATGGTGGACGACCAGATCAGGGGCGGCCGGGGCGACGACCTGCTGGTGGGCCATGTCGGCAATGACACGTTGATGGGACTGGCGGGACACAACGTGCTGATCGCGGGCGCGGGCGACGACCTGCTGATCGGGGGCGGCAGTTCCGACATCTTCGTCTCGGATCGCGGCAGCGACACCATCGAAGGCGGCGGCGGCATGAACCTGATGCTGATCGGTGGTGACCCCTCGGACAATCCAGTCTTGGTGGATGCGGGCCTTGGACCCAGCTTTGTTCTGACAAATGGCGCGCGGGATGTTGTCATCACCGACCTGAAGGCCGGGGACCATCTGGGCTTTGGCGGCGCCTTCAAGGACGCGGCCGAACTGGAGGCCGCCACGCGGGAGGAGGAGGGTGACCTGATCATCGACATGAATGGTCGCGGATCGGTCTCGATCATCGAAGGGGCGGGGCTGAAAGCCCAGCTTTCCAAAATGACATTCGATTTTCTTCCCAAACAGGAGGCTGCCTATATAGCGGATGATTTTCTGTCGCCCCTGAATCAGGATCAGCTTGTCGCGACCTATGATTTCTTTCGCGACACTGCCGATCAGGACCACGAAAACTCCTATTGGAAACCATTTTCCAGCTACATTTCCGATCTTCAGGCGGAAACTCCTATTCCCAAAGATAATATCGTCAATCCTGGTCCCGCTCCAGATACCGGCGAGCCGAACCGGGACGACAGGACCAACAACCCCGATGATCGCGACGACGACAGCGACCCGGCCAGTTCGTCCTGCTTCGTGGCAACCGCCGCCTTCGGCGACCGGCTGCATCCCGATGTGGTGTCCCTGCGCGCCTTCCGTGACCTGCACCTGCGGCGCTATACCGCAGGCCGCTGGTTCATCTGGTTTTATTGGCAGGTGGGCCCTCTCATGGCCCGGCACGTGTCACCCCATCATTGGACCGGGCGGACCTGCCGAAGCAGCCTGACGCGGCTGGTCCGGGGGCTTCAGCGCCTCGATCTGTGCGGCAAAAAGTTTCCCGCGGGGGGGGCTGGTTGAGGCAAATGAATGACATTGCAGGCCACCGCCCCGCGCCCTTTGGCACCTATTAAACATATCTTATATCTCCGTAGGTATATTCGATCATCTCAAATGGTCGACCGGCAAGGTAATCGGAGAATCGCCATGTCCCTAAGCCTCGGCTTGATTGACTGAGGGCCGGAAAAATCGAATTGCTGAGGTCATAACGGACTTGCAGCGCCTCGGGGCAGCCGGAAGCTCCAAAACACAGAACGGATGGTTAAAATGAACGTGCAAAATACTGCTCCCCAGCCACAGATCAGCGTTCTTTTGGCGGATGACCACCGGATGATCCTCGAGATGTTCTCGATGTTCCTGTCGGAGCTTGGGGGCATGAATGTCACCACCGCGGAAAGCTTTGACGAAGCCGCCGACCTGATCCAGCAGGAGGGCCCCTTTGACGTTGTCCTGCTGGACCTGAACATGCCCGGCATGAACGGTGTCGCGGGCCTGCGGCGCGCCATCCGCCTGAACGACACCAAGCCCGTGGCGATCATCACCGGCACCCCCACCCCGCGCATGCAGGAAGAGATCATGAAGACCGGCGCTGCCGGTATTGTGCTGAAGACGACCCCGGCCCGCAGCCTGGCCAATGCCATCCGCTTCATCCATTGCGGCGAACGCTATCTGCCAATGGAGCTGATGCGCATCAGCGCCGAGCCGAGCCGAGCCGCGTCGTCAAGAACGGCCAGCTGAGCGACAAGGAGATGGAGGTCCTGGTGTTTCTGGCTGAAGGTAAACCCAACAAGGAAATCGCCAAGGAACTGCAACTGGCCGAGCCGACGGTCAAGATGCACGTCACCTCGATCTATCGCAAGTTCAACGTGCAGAACCGGACGCAGGCGGTGGTCATCGCGCGCGACATGGGGCTGGTCTAGATAACATTACGGCCCAAACGGCCGTAAACTTTGCCAGGTCCAACAGACAGACATCCCGAGGCACCGATGACGCTTGATCTAGCCCGCCAATCCTACAGCCGCGCCGCGCAGGCGGGCGTGGTTGCGCCCGAGGATCCCCATGCCATCATTGGCCTGACCCTGACCGAGCTGCAATCCTCGATGGAGGCGCTGCGGGTCGCGGCCGCCAACGGGGCGTCCATGCCATCGGGTCCGATGACGCGAGCCCTGGCGGCGCTTTACCTGCTGCAGAACAGCCTGGATTTCGAACACGGGGGCGAAATTGCCCCAGCCCTTTTCCGTGTCTATGAATACTGCCGCGTGCAGGTCGTGGGGGCCTTCACGCGCGAGGCGGAGGACCCAAAGGGCTTGGAGAAGGCAATCTCGTTCATCGCCTCCCTCCGATCTGCCTGGAGCGAGATCAAGGACCGCACTGCCGCAGAATGACCATAGGTGTTCCGGAGGCCCCAGAAGGGGTGGTAGTGGATTGGCGCCGGTCAGCCTTCTGCGAACGGTCGGCGCCTTTTTCCTGCGCCTTGGCATCACGCCCCCCCTCCGCGCCCCGGCAATGACCAACTGCCAGGATCACTCCGGGGCAAGGCCCCTGCCCGGCACCGCCGGCCCTGCGAAGGCAACTGGGGGGGGTGTTTTGAATCGCTGCACCTGACCAGTGGCCTTTGGCGTGAACGGCTCTGCGAACGTGGTAAAACCGGCCCGGATATGTCCGGACCGGCAAGGTGGTCAGCGCCGGTGCAGCATTCAGCCGTCAGTGGGCGCGCAGCAGCCGGATGGTGCGAATGGCGTCGCTGGACAGGCCCAGGCTGTCGCTGATGTCCTGCGTCGGCGCCCCTTCGCGGCACATCTCGATTGCCTGCTCGATCATCCGTTCCGAGGCCAGCCATTCGACATCCCCGCGCAGCGCGGCAAGATCGGACCGCAGGGCGGACTGGTCGTCCTGACGACGCTGTTCCTGCGCGGCCAGCAGGGTTCCGATCGCATCGACGATTTCGGACATGCTGAAGCCGGGGGCGGGCTCGGGCGTAATTTGGGGAACAAGGGCTGTCGTCGCCGCGACAGTTGCCTTTGACCGGTTGCGCCGCCCAAGGACGGCGCCCATGGCCACCATGACCAGGCACAGCGCCAACGCCATCAAGATAATGAGGGCCGGCATGGAAATCGAGAACGACATGGCGTTTCCTTCAACGCGAGAAATCTAGGCCATCGCGGAACAACACGTCCGCGATGCGTTCCGGATCGATTGGATAGGCGCCTTCCGAGATCGCCGTCACCAGCCGATCCACAAGCGCGCGATCCACCGGCGGCCCCTGCGTCAGCGCCTCGGGCAGCGCGCCCGCAGTGGCGGAAAGGCTGAGGCTGTCGCTTGGAGCCGGGCCGACGCCGGAAAGTTTCGATCCCGCTGCCTGTTGCGAGGCACGATGCGTCTCCACGTCAAGCGTAGGGCGCAGGCGGGTTACATTCGATGTGATTGGGTTGACCATTGCAGCCTCCGTATGCCCTGCCTAACGACGCTTCTGCGGCGCATGTTAGGGCGGACCCTCACGATCCCCCGGGCGACGATCAGCGCCTCGACATCGCGCCCGTCGCGCCCACCTTGCCGGACACGGATCAGGTCGCCGATGACCCCCCCGCCCAGGGCCGTGCCCGCCGCCGATATCTCGATGCCTGCCCCCTGCAGGTTGATGGACACCTCCTGCCCGGGCTCTATGTCCAGCGCCGGCTCCAGATGCCGCTCCAGCAGGGGCTGCCCCGCGCGCAGGGGCACGCGCAGGCGCCGACCCTCGGCATCGGCGGGATCGCTCAACGTCTGGCCTCCGTGACCCGCCGCCGGCAACTGCGCCTGGCGCAGGTCGCCCGGCGTGATCCGGCCGCCCCGCTGCAGCGGCCGGACGGCCAGCAGCGCCGGGACGGTCAGCGCGGGCGGTCGCGCGCCGCCCTCCTCGTCACCCGCGGCAGGGGATGCCCATGCCACATCTGCTCCCGTCCGGAACATCCGCCGCCAGGCAACAGGCGCATCGCAATCCAGCGACACGGTGCGCCAGTTGCCGGCGACCGGCGCCACCTTCGGCGGATGCGCGCAGTCAGGAAGCGCGCGCAAAGGCGCGGGCATGTCCGGCGCGGGCTGGCCGGCATGGGTCATCGCCTGCGTGATCAGGCGAAGGACCTCTTGCCCTGTCAGCGGCGCCGCGGCAGCCGGCGAAAAAAGCGCCATCACCGGAACCAGCATTGCCAGGGCCGCTTTCATGGCAGACCCGGTGTTGTGGTGATAAAGCGGACCGGTCGCCCGGCGAATGCCGACAGCGGCCGGGACGGGTCCAGGGGCGCCAGGTCGACCGTCCGGTTCCCGACAGCCGTCACCTCCAGCATCTCGGTCGAGGCATCGCGGTCGACAGTATAGGCGATGCTGGTTCTCAGCACGCCCTGGGCGCGTCCAACCGGTGCGGACAGACGACCGCCGGCCAGCAGCAGCTGCGTCGCGACCGGCTGGCAGCCTGCCCGGTCCAACAGCGCCGTCAGCGCGGGCGCCGCCCCCGCGCCCAAGCGGCTGGCCAGGCGGTGGCGATCCGTCTCGATCAGCGGCGCGGCCCGGCCCAGGACCGAAGCGTGGGGCAGCCTGACCGCCTGATCATGGGTGGCGGCCAGGGCATCGGCCGCACCCACCAGCCGCATTTCCAGCGAAAGGCGCAGCTGGCGGTCTTCGGGAACGATCCGCAGGTCCATGTGCAGGGCATGGCCCCCCGGCGGAACCGCGACGCTGCCTTGGGTCAGGGTGCGATAATCGGTGGCCTCGCGCCGGGCGGGGGGCAGCCGGTCGGCAAGGGTTACTTGCGCGACGGCCGGATGCCCGGCCACCCGCCGCAGAAGTTCCGCCGCCACGTGCTGTCCAAATGCCTCGGTCCAGGCAGGGCTTTCCTGAGAGACATGGACCTGCACCGGATAGGCCACAACCACCAGCCGCCGCCGTTCGGTGCAGGCGCCGGTTTGGGGCGGACCGACCTGGGCCATGATGCCGATGCGCAGCAACTGCCCGTCAAAGGTTTCGGACGTGACGCGATAGGCCAGGACCCGTCCCGTCGGCCGCACCACCAGCAGATCCGAGGTCATGCGCGTGTTCGACAACACCGAATGGCCTTGCAGGTCCGCACCACCCGCCAGCGCCGCCGACAGCAGGGCATCCGCCAATGCACGCCGTCGGGCGGCCGGACGATCGGCAGGGCTGGAAACAACGGCGGCGCCCACGACCTCGATCCAGTTGTCGCCCGCAAGCACGCGACCGGGCGCCAGGCCCAGGACGGCCAGCGATCCAAACATCAGATGTCGCCGCGACAGGCCGCTCATCGCGATCACAGGGCCGCGCGCAGGACTTGTGACAGCGTCGCCTCGTCCAGCTCCAGCAGGACGGCATAGCCGTCCTCGCCGCGCGGCTCGATCGACACCGTGCGCGCCGCGCGCAGGCTGCCCTGGACATGCGCGGCCACCGTGTCGTTGCGCAGCACCGCGTCCCGCAGGTAGCTGTCCGAACTGATCTGGATGCCATGCACCTGTTCGGTCAGGTCGCGCAGCGCATCCAGCCGCGCCGCCCGCATGGCCAGCAGCCGGCGTTCGTTCAGGGTTTGGCCCGGCTGGCCCGCCACTTGGGCAAAGCCGCGTCCCGACAGCTTGGGCATGACGGGCCCGCTGGCCATCGGGACGGGCGCGGGTGCGGGCGCTCCCTCCATTGCGGCGGCGATCGGGATGGGAGCCTCGCCCGCGGCGGACGAGACGCCGGCACCGGTGGTTCCGGCGCAGCCGGACAGCAGGGCCGCAGCAAGGCAGATCCCGGCCAACATCAACGGCCGGGTAGGGGTGGCGGGAACGGGCGGGGGCGAAAAGACGGGGGCAAGCATGCCGGTCGGGCTCCGATGCTGGGGCTGTTGCCGGTTTCGGCTGCAAGGCCCGTGCCAGCCGCGCGTCCGTGCCGGAACCTGCCGTCCCTTCCGGCTGGCACGGGCCTTGCAGTCCTTGCCTCGACACCGCGCATGACAAGCCGAGGCCCCAGATGACTTCCTTCCCCTTCGCAAAGGCATCGGCATGAGCGTGCTGGCACGTTCGGGACGCTTCGTGGGCGGGGCGGGCGCCTTTGCCATGCCGCTTGGCATCCTGGTCATCATGGCCATGATGATCGTGCCCCTGCCCGCCTCGCTGCTGGACATCTTCTTCGTGGGCAACATCCTGCTGTCGCTGCTGGTGCTGATGGTCGCGGTCCATTCCGAACGGCCGCTGGACTTTTCCAGCTTTCCGTCGCTGCTGCTGATCGCGACAACCCTGCGGCTGGCGCTGAACGTGGCTTCGACCCGGATCGTGCTGTCCGAAGGCCACGAAGGCACCGCCTCGGCCGGGAAGGTGATCGAGGCGTTTGCAGAATTCGTTGTCGGCGGAAACTTCGTCGTGGGCCTGCTGGTGTTCGCGATCCTGGTCATCATCAACATGGTGGTGATTGCCAAGGGTGCGGGTCGCGTGTCCGAAGTGTCGGCCCGCTTCACGCTGGACGCCATGCCGGGCAAGCAGATGGCCATCGACGCCGACCTGAACGCCGGCATCCTGACCCCGGAAGAGGCCAAGATCCGCCGGGGCGAGGTTGCGGCCGAGGCCGATTTCTATGGCGCAATGGACGGGGCGTCGAAATTCGTCAAGGGCGACGCGGTTGCGGGCCTAGTGATCCTTGCCATCAACCTTTTCGGCGGCATCGTTGTCGGCACCGCCCAGCACGGGCTGAGCTTGGGCGAGGCCGCCGACACCTATGTGCGCCTCTCGGTCGGGGACGGTCTGGTGGCGCAAGTGCCCGGCCTGCTGCTGTCGCTGGCCGCGGCGATCATCGTCACGCGGTCGTCCTCGTCCTCGGACATGGGCGGGCTGATCGGGCGGCAGGTGAACGTCTCGCGCGCCTGGACCCCGGCGGCGGCGGTGCTGCTGATCCTGGGCCTGGTGCCGGGTATGCCGAACCTGATCTTCCTGCTGGCGGCGGCGGGGGCCGCCGCCGCGGCGGTCGCCGCCAGCAAGTCCGAAACACACAGGGCCGCAGCCGTCGCCCCGCCCGCGCCGGGCATGCCGATGGCAGCCCTTGGACCGGCAGACCGGGCCGAGGATCGGGCCGACTCCGCCGCCACCCCGATCACCCCCGAAGAAGTGACAGACCTTGCGCCCCTGACATTGCAGATCGGCTATGGCCTGATCCCCTTGGCCAGCGGCAACGAAGGCGGCACCCTGGTCAGCCGCATCACGGCGATCCGGCGGGAACTGTCGCGCGCCTTGGGCATCGTCGTGCCGGGGGTCCGCATCCGCGACGACCTGTCCCTGCCCCCGAACGCTTACCGGCTGCGCATCGGACAGACCATCGTGGCCGAGGACGTGGCCCATGCCGATCGCAAGCTGGCGATCCCCGGCCACAACTCGACCCGCAAGCTGGCGGGGATCGAGGTGCGCGACCCGTCCTTTGGTCTCGACGCGGTCTGGATCCAGGCCCACCAGCAGGCCGAGGCCGAGGCGGACGACTATACGGTCGTCGACCCCGAGGCGGTGATCGCCACCCATCTGGGCCAGGTGCTGCAACGCCATGCGGGCGACCTTTTGGGTCCCGACGACGTCCAGGCGCTGCTGGATGCGCTGTCGCAGGCGGCGCCGACGCTGGTCCAGACCGTGGTGCCCAAGCTGGTGCCGCTGCATGTGCTGACGGCAGTGATGCGCCAGCTGCTGCAGGACCGCGTTCCGGTGTCGGACCTGCGGCGCATCCTGGAAGGCTTGGCACAGCTGAGCGCCACGCCAGCGACGATTGCCGCCCAGGCCGAGGCGCTGCGCCCCGCGCTGATCCCGCTGCTGCTGCAGCAGATCGCGCCGGTGGGGGCGACGCTTGGCTTTGTCACGCTGGCCCCTGACCTGGAACAGATCCTGATCCGCGCCCGCCGGCCGGCCGAGGACGGGCTGACGCTGGATCCCGGTTTCGCGGCAACCCTGCTGCGTGATCTCGCCTCGGCCGAGGAGGAGATGCAGGCGCGGTCGCAGCACCTGCTGCTCGCCGTCTCACCGCCGCTGCGCCGGTCGCTGGCCGCCTTCATGCGCCCGCATCTGGGCGACGCGCTGGTCCTGTCGCTGACCGACCTGCCCGAAACCCGCCGCATCGAGGTGATCCGCAGCATCGGCCTGCCGCAGATGCCGCTTCCCGGCCCCGCGCCGCAATTTGCAGGGTGATCCGTCATGACCCGAATGACCATACGCGCCGCAGATTCTGCCCAGGCCATGGAAGAACTGATGCGCTGCCTTGGACCCGAGGCGCTGATCCTGTCCACCCGCCAGCATCGCGGCCAGGTCGAGATCGAGGCCATGTCAGGGGACACGCCCCTGGACGTCATCGCGCCACGCGCGCCCGACAAGGCGCCGCCGGACCCAAGCCCCCGGTTCGCGGCCGAACTGCTGCGCGAACTGACGCGAAGGCACCGGCCCGATACGGTGCTGCCCCCCCATCTGCCGGGGCGGGTGGTGCTGGTCGGTCCACCGGGGGCGGGCCGCAGCATGCTGGCCGCCCGGCTGGCCGCCGAGGCGCTGCGCGTCCCGGATGCCCGGCGACCGACGCTGATCGCGCCTCGTCCCGACCTTCTGTGCCCGCCGGGTGCCTTGGCGGGCTGGGCGCGCATCCTGGGGCTGGTGCCGCACCGCCCGGTCTGGCCCAGGGGGTCCATCGGGGCATTGCCCGCCCCTGCCCCGGACCAGACGCAAATCCTGGACCTGTCAGACCTGCCCCCCCAGGACGCCGGTATGCTGGCGCCGCTGGCCGCGCATCCCGATGCCGCGATCTGGCTGGTTCTGCCGACGGGCCTTCATCGCGACTATCAGGACCGGCTGTGCCGGGATTGGGCAGATGGGGCCACTCTGATCGCACTGACCCGTGCGGATCTGTGCCCGCCCACCGCCGACGACCTGAATCTGGACGCGCGGTTCGGTCTGCCGGTGGCGCTGATCGCCCAAGGCCGGGGCCTCTTGGACGCGCTGTCGCGTCCAGCCATGCCTGAAGCCGCAGATGCGGTCGTTCCGACACATGCCTCCGATGCGGGCAAACCAGAGGAGCAGGCCGATGCTTCCGCGCAGCTATCCTGAACAATCCCCCAATCCCGAAAAGCTGGTCGCCAGCCACATGAACCTGGCGCGACGGATCGCATGGCATGTCCATGGACGCGTCGGCGCCCGGATCGAGATCGACGACCTTCTTCAGGTCGCCTATCTGGGGCTGATGGATGCCGCGCAGCGTTATGTCGCGCAGCCGGGTACCCCCTTTGCTGCCTATGCGGGCATCCGCATCCGGGGCGCGCTGATGGATCACCTGCGCGAACAGGCGCATTACGCGCGGGCCACGCTTCAGATGCTGTCCCGCATCCGCACCACCGAGCATCAGCTGGAACAGACGCTGATGCGCCACCCTGACGAGGCCGAACTGGCGCAGGCGCTTGGCGTCACGCCGGGCGAGCTGAACAAGTGGCGCAGAGAAATCGACGCAGGCCAGACCCGGTCGCTGGACGAACTATATTCGGATCATTCCATGGTGTTTCGCGACAAGGCCCTGACGGCCGAGGACATGCTGTCGCAGGAAAACCTGAAGACCCAGCTGCGCGACGCCATCGCGGCGCTGCCCGAACGCGAGGCCCTGGTCCTGCAGCTTTACTATGTCGAGGAGCTGAACGTCTACGAGATCGGCGAGGTGCTGAAGGTGACGACCGGGCGTGTGTCGCAGATCAAGAAGGCCGCGATCGAGCGCCTGCGTCGCAGCATTGCCGAAGCGGACTGATGTGGCGCGGCCCCGCTCCCGCAAAGGAAGATCCGGGCGCCGGCGACAGCCGGGCCCGGATCGTGGTTCCGGCGGGGCCGGAGGATGTTTTGCCTATTCGGCGGCCGTCGCCATGTAGGGCATCACCTGCACGGTCTGGGACATCCGGTGCAACCAGTCGCGGGCCGGACCGGCAAGATCGCTGGCCAGGCTTGGGCATAGCTGGGTCAGCGCCGCCAATGCGCGCGGCCGTCCGACGACATCGGCGGGAATGTCGCAGGTGACCCAGTCGCCGCAATCCCTCCGGGCTTGGGTCACGCCCTCGGAATGGGCCAGCCAGAAGACAATGCCGTGCAACTCAAATGCCTCGGCCATGTCTTCGGAGGCAAGATCGGGGCGCCGCAGCAGATGCATGCCCGCAAAGGCCGCCACCACGTCGCTGCTCAGCTCGAGGATCTCGGCGGCTACCACCGCCCATCCATCCGGGCCTGCCTTGGAAAGACGCTTCCAGGCGGGGCCTTGGCCGGCCTCCCGGAACCAGAAGGCCCCGCAGTCGGCATCCTCGGCCACCAGAAAGTCACGTTCGATCAGCCGCAGGCGGGCAAAGGGCTCCAGGTCGTTGCGGGTCTCGACCCGCGGGGCGGGACGGACCACCTCGGGGGCCTCCATCGCCTGACCCATCTTCAGAAAAGCGCCATAGCCGATCGCGTCCAGCAAATCCTGCGCCACCACGCTCAGCCGGATCTCGCGCGACTGGAAGAACTCGACGGGAACATCGGCCAGCCCCACGATGCGCATGGCGGTGCACTCGACCTGGCTGGGCCGCTTGCCTGCCAAGGTCCGGACGAAGCCCATCAACCCCTGCGAAACGATGCTGCTGTCCAGGTCGTGCAGTTCCTCCAGCAGGCGCAGCATCGGATCCGCGATCACCGCCGGGCCAAGACGCAGCGCGCCGATCTGGCGCTCCATCACACGGGTCAGCGCTTCGAGTGCGCGCAGGCGGGACTGCGCCTGCCAGGCCGCGGGCACCCCGCATAGGATCAGCAGGCCAACCGTGCCACGCGCACCGTCCGACAGACGCACCCCAACGTCCAGAAGGTCCGTGGCCATGCCTGCACGGGGCGCCATGACGTGAAAGCTGGACTGGTCCGGGTCTGCGGCGGCCAAGGCGGGTTCGACCTCGGTACGGATCTCGGCCGCGTCCAGCTTCTGGCGCAGCACCTCCAGCTCGGGCACCAGTTGCAGGCGCGTCCCCTGGGCGCCGACAAGCGCTGCGGCGGCAAGGATCGTGTCGCGCAGGTTTTCTGCAACAAGAGCGGGCAGGCTGGAAGCTCCGGCTGTCATGGTATCCTCCGGGGGTTGCGGGCTGGGACTGGGCAGACAAGGCGTGTCCGCATGATGGCATCCGGCGGAGGATCAGGCCAACGTGCGAACGGAAGTTCGCACCCCCCTTCGTTCGTGGGATAGCCCAAAGACTAGGCCCGCCAGGCACGGGCCTTGCATTTTCATTGGCATGAAGCGTCAGACCCTTTCTCACGTCGCAGTCATCGCCACGATCGTGCTGGTCACGTCAGGCGGCGTCCGCGCCAGCACCCTGCCCGACTGCGAAGCACTGGCCGCGCAGGCGGGCGCGGAGATGGGCCTGCCCGAGGGGCTGTTGCCCGCCGTGGCGCGGGTTGAATCCGGCATGACGCATCAGGGACGCGTCCTTGCCTGGCCCTGGACGCTGAACCAAGGCGGACGCGGGTCCTATCACGCGACCAAGGACGAGGCATTGCAACAGCTTTCACAGGTCTTGGCCGCAGGTGCGCAGAATGTCGATATCGGCTGCATGCAGATCAACTGGCACTGGCATCACGATGCCTTTCCGGACATCGGCGCCATGATGGACCCGGTGTTGAACACCCGCTATGCAGCGCGCTTCCTGGCCGATCTCTACCAGCGCCATGGCAACTGGACCACGGCGGTCGCGGCTTATCATGCGGGTGACCCGTCAGGGGGCAGCACCTATGTCGGTCGGGTGGAAGGGATCATGGGACGCGCGATCCCCGAACAGACCGGTCCGGTCGTGGCAAGCCTGCAGGGGGAATGGGTCACCGAACCGCAACCGCTGTCGGCCCTTCCCATACCACCGGCACCGGCCCCCGAGGCGCAGGCGACCTTTCTGGCCCAGGGCCTGCTGATCCGTTCAGGCACGCCGCTGATCATCGGGGGCGGCGGCGGCGATCTGCGCCAGGCCCGCAGCACGGGCTTTGGCCTGCCCCCGTTGTCCGGGGGCAGCCAGGTTACCGCAAGTAATTGAACAGCGACTGCGACGAGATCTTCACATAGGTCTGCTGGGCGGCCTGTTCGCTCAGCAGCAGCGCCTGAAGCCGGGTCAGCGTGGAGGCCACGTCCAGATCCCCCAGCCCCGACACCGCTTGATCCACCACCAGCCGCTGCTGGGTCAGCGCGTCCTTTTGCCGGTCCACCGCCGCGCCCAGGCTGCCAACGGCGGCGCGGGAATTGCTCATGCGATCAACCATCCGGTCCGCCGCCCCGATCACCGCATCCGTGGTCAGCCGCGACGGCCGAAGCCGCACCACCGGCCCCGCGGGTACGCCGGCCTCACCGACATTCCCCAGCCCCAGGACGGGATAATCCGGCGGGCCGCCCCCCAGCTGCGACAGGCTGAAGGGCGCATCGGCCGACAGCCGGACCGATCGGCCATCGGCATCCAGCACGGCGGACACGCCGGTGCGGGCCGTTTGTGCATTGATCGCATCAACCGGCGCCTCCGGCGCCTCCAGCCGCAGGTCCAGGGTGACGCGCGCCGAACCGCGGGGTCCGGTCAGCGTGACCTCGACCGCCGTGTCGGCCCGGCCGCGCACGATGTCCAGCCGGCCCTGGCCCTTGGAGGTCACCTCGGCCCGGGCCGACAGCATCGGCTCGGTCAGGCCCAGGATCAGGTCGTCCACCAGTTTGAACAGGTTCTGATCCCCCTCACCAAAGACCTGCGCCCCCGAAATGCCGGTCGGCAGGATCAACCCGTCCCCAAGCGCGGCGACGCTGCTGGCGGCGTCGCCGCGATAAACGACGCCCGACGCGGTCTGTTCAAAGGCCGGACCCGGCGCGGTACCCGCAAACAGCGGCCGCCCGGCGGAATCGACGCTGTTGGCCGTGGCCAGCAGGGTGGCGCGCAGGGTCACAGCCTCGGTCCGCAGCGCGCCATAGGCTTCGGGGGACAAGGCGTCGTTGGCCGCGCGCAGGGCGATCTGCTTCAGGCCGCGGACATCATCCGACAGACCCGCCAGCGCCTGGTCGGTCAGCGCCAGCCGGTCGGCGCTGTCGCGGGCGACGGCCGATCGTGTTTCCAGCCGCGCGCGCACGTCGCGCAGCGCCGACAGTTCAACCGCGCGCGCCGGGTCGGCCGAAGGGCGCGGGTCGTTGACCCCTGACGCGATGCGCGACTGCGTCGCCCCGATCTCGGCGGTCAGCTTGCCAAAGCCGCGAATGGCAAGGCGGGCGAAAAGGGCGTCTCCGATGGTCATGCTGTCTCCGCTCAGAACATGCGCAGGATGGTGTCGAACAGGTCCCGGGCGATCGTGACCGCCTGAGCCGATGCCTGATAGGCCTGCTGCAATTCCACCAGGCGTGCGGCCTCGGCATCCAGATTCACGGCGCCGATCGCCGCCTGCGCCCGGTCCGCCGCCTCGGCCGAGGCATCGGCGGTGGCAAGGCTGCGCTGTGCGGCCGCGACCCGCAGGCCGGTATCGGCCTGCAGCCGCGACAGGCGGTCGCCCAGGCCGGGCGTGCCGCTGGCCGCGTCGCCGATCTGCAACCGCGCCATGGCCCGCGCCGTGTTGCCATTGCCCGATCCCGCGCCCGCAGGCAGGATGGAAAAGCGGTCGCCGCTTTGGGGCTGGCCGCCGAACTGCACGGTCAGCCCGCCGAACTGGCCGCGCCCTGCCGCGTCCATGCGACCTTCGGCCACGACATGCCGGGACAGGCTGTCGCGCAACACCAGACGGCCGGTCGCGGCATCGGCGACCATCACCTCCAGCGCGCCAGGATGGGCGGGCGCGGTGCCCGCCGTCAAGTCGCCCGCCAAACGCAGCGTGCCCTGACCTGTCATGGCCACAACCAAATCCTCGGGCGGCAGGTCGCGCAGGTCGATCTGCCGGGCCAGGCTGCCCCGCGTCTCGATCGCCAGATCCAGCGCCGCGCCAGATCCGGTCAGGATCAGGCGGCCAGCCTCGGCCCGCACGGCCGCGCCCGGTCCGCCAAAACCCGCCGCCGGAACTGTGGCGATCTGAAGGTCGCTGGCGGGGGCCACAAATTCCAGCGTCAGCGCACCGGTCGCGGCGTCGCGCGCGGCAACTCCGGGGAAATCGGCGGGCGTCTGAACCGAACCATCTGCCAGCAGGCGCAGCACATGCGTGGCACCGCCCACCGTTACCGGCAGATCGGTCGGCAGCAGCGCGGCGTCAGTGGGCAGGCCTGTCAGCGCCAGCCGTCCTTCGCCCGGACCCGACCCGAAGGCGGGCGAGGCAGAGGTGCTGATGCCGCTGCCGCCGCTGGCCCCTGCCGCGCGCAGCACCAGCCTGTTCTGGGCATCAAACTGCGCGATCAGCCGGTCCGGTTCGGGACCCGAGATAACCGGAACGCCCTGCTCCATCCGCAGGGTGTAGTCGCCGCCATCCACGCGCAGCGCCAGCGTCGCCCCGTCGGGCGGCAGGCTGGCCAAGGCGCGTCCGGTCACCTCCGCCTCGGGCGCATCCACCCGCAGCAACCGCGCAAGACCCATGGCTACGTCCTGCGCAGGCGTATCGGGCGCGAAGGCAGCCTGTGCCTCGATGCCATTCAGGCTGACGCGATGCAGGACACCGCCCTGGGCCAGCGCCGGAACATCGGCAAAGGCCAGCCGCGCGGCGGCGCCCGCCGAACTGGTGCTGACAATCACCAGGCCGCCCGGGGCGGGGCGGGCCGACAGGATGCCGGCGCCTTCGGTCAACTGAAATCCTGCCAGATGGGTCAGGCTGACCTGGCCGGACTGGCGCAGGGCGGTTCCCGCAGCCCAGTCCGCAGGTGCCGACAGCCGGTCGCCCGCAGGCGTTGCGCCCGCCACGGACAGCGCGTTGCCCGTCAGGGCCGAAAGGCCGATGTCATGGCCCTCGTCCTGGACCAGCAGAAGGCGGGTGCCGTCGGGCGACAGTTCGGCCCGGATGCTGGTCGCGATGCCCAGACCGTTGATGGCCTGCGCCAAGGGCGCGGCGTCGGGTCCCGCCAGCGTGGCCGACACCCGCAGCGGCGTGCCGTTGAGACCCGCCAGCTCAAAGCTGAGGGGACCTGCCTGAAAACCCGACAGTTCCAGCGCGGTCGAGGCCTGCGCTGACAGTCCGGGGATCAGCGCCTGCATCCGTCCCGCGACCTGCGCCGCGCTGGCCCCTTCCGGCAGGGCCAGATCCGCCGCCGCCCCCGCCGCATCGATCAGGGTCAGGTTGCGCGCCGGGACGGGCGGCAGCGGCAGTTCCGGGCCGAAGCGGGTTCCCGCTCCGTCCAGCACCGCGCCATGCTGCGCCGCGACGCCCACGCTGCCCAGATCGACGCCGCGATACCCTTTGGGGCCAGTCGAGGTCAGCGGCGCGGGATCATAGACCGCATCCGGAAGAAAACCGTTGCGCGCCGTCAGCAGCGCCGCCGCCTCGGCCGGCGTCAGGGGGCTGCCTGCAATATGGCGGCCGTTGCGGGTGATGACCTGGACCGTCCCGCCCGGCGCCGCGCCTTGCGTCGGTATGCCGTCGATGCTGCCCGCCGGGCCGCTCAGGCGGACCTGCGGCGGCTGGCTGTCGCCGGGTCGCGCCAGGACCAGCCGGTCGCCCGCAGCCGAAGCCACCAGCCCCATCTGCGACAGCGTCCGCCCGTCGCCCGCCCGCAGACGCCCGTCGCGCAATGCGCCAGTGATCGCGTCCAGATCCGCAAGGCCGGTCAGGTCGAAGTCCGCGCCATCCACCGCCAACATCTGGGCCCCGGCGACAGGCCCGACCGACGACGAGGCAGGCTGACCCAGGCTTGCCAGCCGCAAGACCTGGCTGCCTGCGGGAACCAGGCCCACCACGCCCCCCAGCAGATCTATCCCGGCCGGGTCCAGAAGCGGGCCCAGGGCGGGGATCTGCGCCGCGGGCGCCGGTGCGAAGGCCGCAGTCAGGCTGGCCGACCCGAGGTTCGAAGGCGCGGCCGCGCTGGCAAAGGCGGATGCGGCAGCGAGGGCGGCCGGATCGGTCAGTGCCAGGCGCAGATCGGCAGCCCGCCCCGTCACCGGCGTCAGCAAGATGCGGTCCCCGTCACGGGCCGAACCCGCCAGATCGACCAGAACCCCGTCAAGCAGCAGCTGATCACGCCCGCTGCCCAGTTCTGTCCCGGCCGCGTCCTGCGCGCGCCACAGCCCATCTGCCCCGTCAAAGACCAGCTCGATCGGCAGCCGCGCCGCCGCAGACGACAGGTTGGTCAGCGTGACCTGCACCCGCCCGGCATTCGACGCGGCAGGCTGTGCGCGCCAGCCGTCGAGAGAGAAAAGATCGCCTCCCGGCACCCCCCGCAGATCGACGCCGCCCCGGTGGACGCGGTTCATGGCGCTGGCCGTTTCGCGCGCAAAGGCATCCAGTTCGGACCGCGCCATGTCCAGCGCACCCATCGCACGCGACATGCCGCCCAGGCTGCCCGATGGCAGCAGGCGCGTCTGATGCGCGGTGCCGTCGGCGGCATCCACGTGCAGCGTCAGCATGTCGGGCGCCGAAACCGACAGCGCAGCCGTTCTGTCCCGGTCCAACAGCAGCGGGCCGTTTTCGCCACCCAGACGCACCTGCGCCTGCCCCGATCCGTTCAGCGTGACCGAAATGGGCAGGATGCGCGCCAGCTGGTCCAGAAGCGCATCGCGGCGGTCGGCCAGGGAATGTCCGCCGCTGTCGCCCTGCGGCATCTCGGACAGGGGGCGCGACAGCTGCGCCAGTCCTTCCAGCATGCGCTGCGCATTGCGGACCTGTTCGGTACTTTCGCCCAGGATGTCGCGGCGCAGGACCTCCATCTCGCGCGCGAGGCCCGAAACGGAGGTGCTGAGCGCCTGCCCCTGTTGCAGCGCCAGCGTTCGGGTCGTCGCGTCGGTGGGGCTGGCGGCCAGGCGGGACAGGGAATCAAAGAAGTTCCGCAGCGTCCCGTCGATGCCGTCGTCGCCGGGGATCATCAGCGTTTCGATCGCCTGTGCGCCGGACAGGTGCGCCTCGGCGGCGGCCTGCCCGCCGCTGGCGCGCCGCGCGCGGTCCGCCACCAGCGCATCAAAGGCACGACGCACGTCGGCGGCGGTGACCCCCTGCCCGCCCGTGGGCAGCGTCGTGGGCGTGCTTTGTGCCCCTGTTGCGCTGACGGTGGACACGTCGCGGCGCCGGTAGCCTTCGGTATGGACGTTGGCGATGTTCTCGGCGGTGGTGGCCAGTGCCGTGCGGTAAGCCAGGATGCCGCTGCGGCCGATGTCCAGGATGTTGCTCATTCGCCGATGCCACCCTGATCAAACTGGCGGGCGACGGCCTCGGCGATGCCGAAACCTGCGGCGGACGCGGCGCTTTGCGACAGCTGCGTGTCCAGCATCTGCTGGGCGGAACTGACGGCCGAACCGCCCGTCAGGTTGTCGCCCGGCATGCCCGCCCGCGCGCCCTTCAGCAGCGTGTCCAGAAACAGCGCCTCGAAGCCCGTCGCCGCCTTGGCGATTTCCGCGGCGCCGGGACGCGACATTTCGGCTTGGGGGCCGACGGGAAGCGGTGTGGCAGGCAGGATCTGCATGTCGACCTCAGATGATGACCAATTCGGCGCGCAGGGCGCCGGCTTCGCGCAGGGCGTCCAGGATGGCGACCAGATCCGCCGGGCTGACGCCGACCGCATTGATGGCGTCGACCAGGCTGGAAAGTGACACGCCGGGATCGAAGACAAAGGCGCGGGCGGGTTCCTGGTCGGCGGATATGGTGCTGTCGGGTGTGACAACGGGCTCGCCCGGCACGGCAACGGCGCCGTCCTCTCCGGTGACAACGGTCGTGCCGCGGCTGACATTGATGTCCTCGGTCACCCGCACGGTCAGCGACCCATGCGTGACGGCCGCGGGCGAGACACGGACATTGCCGCCGATGACCACGGTGCCGGTGCGGGAATTCACCGCCACGCGTGCCTTGGGCGCGTCGGGCGTCACATCGATGTTTTCCAGCATGCCGGCGAAGGCAACCCGCTGGCCGGGATCGGCGGGCGCATAGACGCTGATCGAGGCACCGTCCACCGCGATCGCCGTGCCCGCGCCGAAGGTGTCGTCGATGGCCTTTGCCACCGCCGCCGCGGTCGAGAAATCAGGCCGGTGCAGGTTCAGGACCAGATAGTCGGTGTTCAGGAAGGGGCTTTCCACCATCCTCTCGACGGTGGCGCCGCCGGGAATACGGCCGACGGTCGGGATGTTGACCGTCAGAGACGACCCGTCCGCGCCCTCGACCCCCAGGCCGCCGACCACCAGGTTGCCTTGCGCGATGGCATAGATCTCGCCATCGGCGCCCATCAGCGGCGTCATCATCAGGGTCCCGCCCTTCAGCGATTTTGACTGTCCGACAGTGGAAACGGTAACGTCCAGCGTCTGCCCCTCCTTCAGGAAGGGACCCAGTTCGGCGGTGACCATGACGGCCGCCGTGTTGCGGGCGTTCAGGTCGCGCGCGCTGACCTGCAGCCCAAGGCGCGAGATCATGGACTCCAGCGATTGCAGCGTCAGGCCGGAATTGCCGTCGCCGGTGCCCGCGAGGCCCACGACGATGCCGTATCCGACCAGCTGGTTGGCGCGCACGCCGGCGACCGACGCCAGGTCCTTCAGGCGGTCGGCCTGGGCAACAGTCGGCCCGAACGCCAGGGCCAGGGCAAGAAGGACCCGGACGATCACAGCGGGTTCACCGTGGTCACGGCCCGGCCAAGCCAGCCGCGCCGCGCGGTGTCAGCGGTGTCGCCGGCTCCAAGATAGCGGATATCTGCATGGGCGATGCGGTCGGACATGACGACGTTGTCGGCGCTGATATCCTCGGGGCGGACAACGCCGGTCAGGCGGACATATTCGTTGCCGTTGTTCAGGCTCAGGCGCTTCTGGCCCATGATCTCCAGATGTCCGTTGGCCATGACGCGCACCACGGAAACCGAAAGGCGACCGGTGAAGGAGTTGGACTGGGCCGCGCCCCCGCGCCCCGAAAAGCTTTCGGCGGTCGAGCCGCCCAGCCTGCCGCTGTCGAAGTCGCCCACCAGCAGCGACGGCAGCTCCATCTCCATCGAGGCGGAACGGCCGGCATTGGCGGATTGCGACTTGCTGGCCTGGAACCGCTCGATGAACTGGACGGTCAGCACGTCACCTATGCCGGAGGCGCGGCGGTCGCTGGCGAACAGCCCCCGCGTGCCTTGATAATAGATCGACCCGGTCGGCACGGCGGAAGGCTCCGGCGCCTCGACATAGACGGGTTCGTAATTGGCGCTGGCACGTTCCTCGACATAGGTGGCGCAGGCGCACAGCGGCAAAACAAGGGTCAGGGCAAGGCGTTTCATGGTCATCACAACTTGTTGGTGAGATAGCGCAGCATCTCGTCCGAGGCCGAGATCGAGCGCGAGCTGATTTCATAGGCGCGCTGCGTCTCGATCATGTCGACCAGCTCCTGCACCACGTTGACGTTCGACGCCTCCAGCGCGCCCTGCACCAGCTTGCCGGCCCCATCGGCCAGCGGCGCGCCGACCGCGGGCGCGCCCGATGCCGGGGTTTCGACCAGAAGGTTCTCGCCCACCGGGCTCAGGCCTCGGGGGTTGGGAAACAGGGCCAGGGTGATCTGGCCGATCTCCTGCGCCTCGACCTCGCCGGGAAGGTTCGCCGTCACGATCCCGTCGCTGGAAACGACCAGCGACTGCGTGCCTTCGGGCACCACGATTTCGGGCTGCAGGACATAGCCGCTATCGTTGGTCAGCAGGCCGTCGGCATTTCGGGACAGGCTGCCGTCGCGCGTATAACCGATCCGCCCGTCCGGCATCAGGATCTGCAGGAAACCCTGCCCGTCGATGGCCACGTCGAACGCGTTGCCGGTCGTCGTCAGCCCGCCCTGGGTATGGACCTTTTCGGTCGCCACCACCCGCACCCCGGTGCCCACGGCCAGGGGTCCCGTCAGCGCGGTGTTTTCCGAGGTCTGCGCCCCGCCGGGCCGGTGGGTCTGATACAGCAGCGTTTCGAAATTCGCGCGGTCGCGCTTGAACCCGGTGGTGTTCACGTTGGCCAGGTTGTTGGCAATGACCTGCATCCGGGTCTGCTGCGCATCAAGCCCGGTGCGGGCGACATGCATCGCGTTGGTCGACATGGGGGCACCTCGTGTGGCCGGGATCGGAAAGGATGGCGTTGTTCAGACAGGGATGATGCAAGGCCCGTGCCAGCTTGGCCCTGCCCGTCAGCCGGGCAGGCGCAGCAACGCCGATCCGGCCTCGTCGACCTCGCGCGCGGTCTGTATCATGCGCAGGTTCAGCTCGAAGGTACGCTGCAGCTCGATGGAATCGATCAGTTCGGCTGTCGCGTTCACGTTGCTTCCCTCGCGGATGCCCTGAAGCACGCGGGGGCGCTGGTCGGGCGGCGGAAGGTCGCTGCCGTCGGCCATGCGGATGCGGCCGTCCAGCGACTTGCGCAGTTCCACCGCGTCATCGGGATCGACCGTCGCCAGCACCCCCACCTGAACCCGTTCGCCCGGCGCCCCGCCCTGTGGCGTGACGACCACCTGCCCCAGGTCGTCCACCACGATCTCGGTAAAGGGGGGGACCACGATCGGCTGCAGGTTGGCGCCCAGCATGGCCTCTCCGGCGCCGTTGACCAGCGTGCCGCCGGGACCCATCTGCAGATCGCCCCGCCGGGTCAGTGCCGGTTCGCCGCCGCCGGGGGGCAGGACGTAGAAAAACCCCCGGTCCGCGATGGCAAGGTCCATCGGATCGCCGGTTTGGTCCATCGGACCCGGCGCGCGCGAAAATCCGTGCGGACCGCGTTCCAGCTGGAAGGCGCGCCCGCTTTCGGTTTGAAGCATCTGCAGGAAATGCGCCGAACCTTCGTTCTGCAGGTCGCGCCGGAACCCCGGCACGGCCTGGTTGGCCAGGTTCTGCGCCGAGATGGTCCGCGTGTCCCGCAGATTGGCCAGCGAATTCAGCGCGGTGTGGACAAGCCGGTCCATGACGGCCTCAGGTCCGCAGGTTCAGGATGGTCTGCATCATCCCCGAGGATGTCTCCATCGCCTTGGCGCTGGCCTGATAGTTGCGCTGCGCCGTGATCAGGTTCACCAACTCCTCGGTCAGATCGACATTGGCCTTTTCCAGCGCGCCCGAACGCAATGACCCGAACCCCGCATCCCCCGGCGATCCGGCCAGGGGCGCGCCCGAATCCGCGGTCGCCGCGAAGGCCGCCCCGCCCTTGACCCGCAACCCGCCGGGATTGGCGAAGTTGACCAGCGCCAGCTTGCCCTGGGCGATGCGGTTGTCGCTGCCATAGCTGGCAAAGATCGTGCCCTCGTTGTCGATGTCCAGCGTGGTCAGCTGCGTGCGCGCCTGCCCGTCATGGCTGACCGACCGCACCTCGAAGGGGGCATCCGTCAGGCGCGACCGGTTCAGGTCCAGCGTGATCGGCCCCGCTTCGGCGGCAAACCCGAATGGCAGCGTGCCGGCCACCAGCTGGCCTTCGGCGTCAAAGGTCACGGTCGCGTCGTTGCCGTCGGGCGCAAGTTCCATGCCTTCCACCACCAGATGCATCTGGTAGCTGGTTTCGGGAACGTCGGCAGTCGGGTTGCTCATGCGCACGAAATAGGCTTCGCCCGCGATGGCGCGGCCTTCGGCATCCGACAGGGGGACCGGCGTCCGGTGCGCCCAGGTTGTCGCATCGTCGGGATCAAAGGCGGCAGCCGGGGGAACGGCGGCCTGCGCACCGCCCATCTGCGGGTCGGAGGGCAGCCGAACCTCCAGCGCAACAGCCGAGGTCGCGCGCGGTTCGCCCATCAGCAGCGGGATCTGCAGCGGCCCGGCCATGTTCACCGTCTGCGACAGCCCGGCCCCGTCGCTTGCCACGGGCCAACCCAGCAGCTGCTGCCCCGAAGCATTCACAATCCGGCCGTCCGCCGACATGCTGAAGGCGCCGGCACGGGAATACAGCGTTTCGGGCGCGCCGCCACGCGGGTTGGCCATGGGCTGCAGCGCAAAGAAGCCCGGCCCTTCGATCGCCAGGTCCAGCCGGTTCCCGGTGCCCACGATGCTGCCCTGGCCAAAGTCCTGGGCGATGCGTGTCACCTGCGTGCCCGTGCCGGTCGTCGTGCGCGAGACGGTATAGGGTGACTGGTTGAAGATGTCGGCGAATTCCGCGCGGCTGCCGCGAAAGCCGATGGTCGCGACGTTCGCGATGTTGTGCGAGGTGGCAGCAATGTCGGTCTGCGCCGCCGAAAGCCCGGACAGGGCCGTGTTCATGGACATGGAAAAGCTCCTTGCAGCAATCTGGACGGGTTAGCGGAAGGACAGGATCTCGAGCGTGTTCAGCGCACCGAAATCCTCGACTTCCAGGGTGACATCCTCGCCTCCGCCAGAGGCGCGGGCGGACAGGACGCGGGCATAGACCTGCGGATCGAGGTTGCGCACCACGCCGGCCTGCGAGGCGTTCAGCGACACCCGGACGGGAATGCGGCCCGCGATCTGGTCGCCCGACAACTGGGCCCATTCAAAGCCCACCAGCCCCGCGCCCTGGGCGCCAAGGTTCTGGGTATGCAGGATCTCTCCGCTGCGGGCGTCGGCATAGGTGATGGCCAGCGCCTCGACCGGCTCGGTCAGTTCGACCGCGCCCCGGATCGCGCCGTCGCCATCGGGGCGGGCGACCGCACCGGGGACCAGAACCGAATGTCCCAGCATGTTCGCCGCCATCGAGATGCGCATGTCGCGCGACCCCGAACTCTGCGAAGCCAGCGTGTCGTTGATGCGGTCGATCCCGGCCACTGTCGAAAACTGCGCCATCTGGCCCAGGAATTCGGTGTTCTCAAGCGGCTTCAGCGGGTCCTGGTTCTTCAACTGGGCGGTCAGAAGGCGCAGGAAATCCTGCTGCCCCAGGTTTTCGGTCCGCGGCGGCGGGGCGCTGGTCTGGGGTGCGGGCGTGGCCGACAGCGGGGTGATCTGGGTCATCTGCATCTCCTCCTCCGCCGTCACTGGCCCATGCCAAGCGTGCGGGACATCATCGTGCGCAAAGTCGACAGCGCCTCGAGCGTGTTCTGGTAATGGCGGCTGGCCTCCAGCATCTCGACCATCTCCTCCTCGACCTGGACGGGCGATTCATAGACAAAGCCTTCGGCATCGGCCTGGGGGTGGTCGGGACGGAACATGCGCGCGGGCTCGCGGTCCAGCGCCACGATCCGCTCGGCGCGCGGCGCGGACAGGCCGCTGCCCGGCACCGCTTCGTCCACGACGAAGACCGGTCGCAGCGGCCGGAACGCCTTGTCTGCGCTGCTTGCGACGGTGCCGGCGTTGGCCAGGTTCGACGCGGTGGTGTTCAGCCGCTGCATCTGCGCCGTCAGGGCGCGCGTGCCGATGTCGAAGACGCTGTTGATCTGGCTCATTCATTCCCCCCGGATGGCTGTCATCAGCCCGGATATGCGACGGTTGAGAAAGGTCAGGCTGGCCTGCTGGCGCAGCGCGTTTTCCGCGAACTGCACCTGTTCGACCGCCGGTTCGACGGTGTTGCCGTCCAGCGATGCGCTGACAGGCACGCGCCATCCCGGCCCGTTGTCGGGGGTGGCGGGGCTGCTGATATGGCCTGCATGGGTGGTGGCCGGGATGCCCACGCCGCCGACCTGCCGGGCCAGTTCCGCCGCGAAGTCGATGTCGCGCGCCTTGTAGCCGGGCGTCGAGGCCTGGGCGATGTTCGAGGCCAGCAGTCCGGCCCGCCGTTCGCCGATGGTCAGCGCGGTTGCGTGAAAACCGATATGATCGCGAAGGTCGATCGTCATTTCTTTGCCTCCGAAAGTGCGGGTCCTTGGCCCGATGCTTGCAAGCGCGATGCCAGATTGCGGAGGACGGCGGCGATGGCGGAAAAAACACCCGAAAAACTGGTGGCCCTGGTGGCGCGGGGTCTGAAGGACCGGTCAGCCGAGGATGCGGCCAACCTGCTGGATCTGCTGCCGGCGCAGGTGCCGGCCGATGCCCCGGCGCGGCGACGCGTCCTTTTGGCGATGCGGATTGCGCTGTTGCGCCAGTCGCAGGGCGCGCGTCCGGTCGTGGTGCCACCCCCTGCTCCGCCCGAACCGGTCGCCATACCCGAGCCTGAACCCGAGGTGATCGTTGCGCCTCCCCCCGCGCCCAAGCGGCCGCCCAAGACGCTGATCACCGCGATCAGGCTGGAGGATGCGGCACAATTGCTGGCGGCCGCCGCCGAACCTGAACCCGTCCCGTTCAAGGCCGCGCCCAAGCCCGAATTCCCCACCGAAACGGAAGCGGCTGTTCCGCCCGATCCCGCCTCGACCTTTGTGGCCGGCGCGGATTTCTGGAGTTCCGATTTCGACGCGCCCTGGCCGGATGCCGCCCCCGTGCCCGAGCCCGCAGCCGATACTCCCCTGCCCGATCCGCAGCAGCTGCCGGCCCTGGCCCAGGACGCCCTGGCCGAGGAGGAGGCCGCGCCGGCCGTCGAGGTCAAGAAACCGCGCAAGCGCAAGAAGGCCGGGACCGCGCCGGCCCCGATGGACGCCGCAGATGCCGCCGCAGCCATGAACGCGCTGTTCATGATGGGCGATGACGACACTGACGGGTCGGGCTGACACGCAGACGCCCGGCGCGGGTCTGCGCCGGGCGTCGGGGACCGGGTCAGGGTGGCGTCAGTTGCGGCCCGACAGGATCGCCTGCCGCCGCCGGATCGAGGCGGTGGGGATGTTCAGCTGCTCGCGGTATTTGGCAACAGTCCGGCGGGCAACGGTGATGCCCTCGTCCGCCATCAGCCGTGCCAGCTGGTCGTCGCTCAGCGGCCGGGCAGGGCTTTCGGTGCGGATCAGTCGGCCGATGCGGTGCCGCACGGCCCCTGCCGACCCGCCGGTTTCGTGCTGCGTCGGCAGGGCTGCGGTGAAGAACTGCTTCAGCGGCAGCACCCCGTGCGGCGTCAGCATCAGGATGCCGGTTGTGACGCGGCTGACGGTGCTTTCATGCACATCGGCCGCGGCGGCGATTTCCTTCAGCGTCATCGGATGCAGGTGTTCGGGGCCCTGTTCCAGGAAACCGGCCTGGCGGCGCAGGATCTCCTCGCCGATGCGCAGAACGGTCTTGTTGCGGTGCTCGACCGCACGGGCCAGCCAGCGGGCCACCGACAGGCGCTCGGAAACATAGGACCGGGCCTCGTTGCAGACCTGCGCGGCGGCACCCTCGGCCGGGGCCAGCTGGCGGGCGTCGGTTTCGCGGATAACCACGCGCGGCAGGGTGGAGCGGTTCAGCTCGATCTGCCAGCCGCCTTCGGGGGCCGCGCTGACGATCAGGTCGGGCGCGCGGACGGGTTCGGGGGTGTTGTCAAAGCGCGCGCCGGGCTTGGGGTCCAGGCTGCGCAGGTCACGCAGGATGGCGTGCAGGTCGGGGATCGTGCATTGGCAGATCCGCGCCAGACCGTTCAGGTCTGCCGACGCCAGCATCGGCAGGTGATCCAGCACCCGTGCGAACAGCGGTGACATCAGTCCTTGTTCCGTCGCCTGAAGGCGCAGGCATTCAGCCAGGCTGCGGGCGAAGATGCCCGTCGGCTCCAGCGTCTGCAGGCGGGTCAGCATCTGTTGCGCCTCGGGCAGCGACACCCTGCCCCGCAGCGCCACGTCCTCCAGCGTGGCGCCCAGCCAGCCCGACGGTTCCAGCGCATCGACAAACACGGTGGCCAGCGCGATCTGGGCTTCGGTCATGCCCAAGGCGCCGATCTGGCTGGCGACATGCGTATAAAGCGACACCGAGCGCGCGTCGGCCAGGGCGCCCACGCGGTCCCAGTCCTCGTTCTGACCGCCGGCCACGCCCTGCGGGATCGGCGCCGGCTTGAGGGTGGCGGGACGGGTGGCGAACTCGACAAAGGGGTTTTCCTCGGCCTGGCTCTCGATGAAGGTCTGCAGTTCGGGATTGCTCATCTGAAGCAGGACGATCGCCTGGCGCAGCTGCTGGCTGACCACAAGCGATTGGCGATGTCCAAGCGAATGGGAATGGCTGAGTTGCATGGCGTGGCTCCTTGACCAGGCCAGTTTCAGCATCCCTGCGCGATGATTCCAAAATTTTCGTTTGACAGAGCTAAAATGTCGGAAACCCGACGAACGACACCCCTTGGGGCGGCAAAAAACCGTTGCACAAAAAGACCCTTGGCGCGAAAGGCGCCAAGGGTTCCAGATGGATGTGTCAGGAAACCATCAGCCGCGCAGCAGACTCATCACGTTCTGCTTGGAGGCGTTGGCCTGCGCCAGCATCGCGGTGGCCGCCTGGCTGAGGATCTGACCGCGCGCCAGGTTGGTCGATTCCGCCGCGAAATCCGCATCCATGATCTGCGACTTGGCGGCCTGGGTCGAGGTCGAGATGTTGGTCAGGTTCGAGATGGTCGAGTCCAGACGGTTCGAGATGGCACCCAGGTCGGAGCGCGACTGGCTGATCTTGGACAGCGCCGCGTCGATGACGTTGATCGCCTTGCCGGCACCTTCGGCCGTGGAGAGGTCGATCTCGGCCAGCTTTTCCAGCGTGCTGGCGTTGTTCGAGCCTTCAAAGAAAGCCGCGTCGGCGGTGATGTCCGAGGAATGCACCGAGAAGACCTTGGTCGAGGACATCGTCACCTGCCCGGTGACGGTGGCATCCTGACCATCGGTGACGGTGGTGGCGCTGGTGAAGGTGGCGTTGGCGGCGGCGGACCCGTCGGAGCTCAGAACATCGACGTTCAGGGTCAGGTCGGCGCCCGCGCCATCATCCGAATCGAAGTTCGAGATGTTCAGGTTGGCGCCGGTCGAGTCGGTCAGGATGATTTCGGAGTTGTTGTCGCCCATCTTGGCCGTGACGCCGCTTTCGGTGGTCTTGGCATTGATCGCGTCGCGCAGCGAGCGCAGGTCCAGCGCGCCGCTGGCATCTTGCGAAATCGAGACCGGCCCGATGGCCGAGCCATTCAGGCTGAAGGTCAGCTGGCCTTCGGCCAGGCCCGACAGCTTGGCCACGGTGCCCGCGTTCGCCGACACGCCGGTCTTGGAGGTTTCGGCATTGACCGCGGCGGCCAGATCCTTGGCGGACATGCCTGCAGTCTGCGCCACCTCGGCCGAACCTGCGTGGCCCGAGATGACCAGCGTGGTGCCGGCGGCGATGCTCGATGCGCCGGCCTGCACGACGTTCACGTTCGAACGCATCGTGAAGGCACCGATCTCGGTGGCGCGGGTGCTTTCGACGTTGATCGCGACGGCGGTGTTCGCGTCGGCGCCGATCTGGAACTGCTTGCCGCTGAACGTGCCGTCCATCACCTTCATGCCGTTGAAGGTCGTGGTTTCCGACACGCGGTTGATTTCCGCGATCAGCTGCCGCGATTCACCCACGATGTTGCCGCGGTCGGACGAGGTGTTGGTGTCGTTGGCCGACTGCACGGCAAGTTCGCGCAGGCGCTGCATCATGTTCGACACCTCGACATGCGCCGATTCCGTGGTGTCGATCAGGTTCTTGCCGTCGGTGGCGTTGCGCACGGCCTGGTTCAGGCCCATGATCTGCGAGGTCATCTTTTCGCCGA
The DNA here is from genome assembly GCA_003255745.1 of Paracoccus saliphilus. Classification (GTDB taxonomy): domain Bacteria; phylum Pseudomonadota; class Alphaproteobacteria; order Rhodobacterales; family Rhodobacteraceae; genus Paracoccus; species Paracoccus saliphilus_A. Next base: position 106,193 of record QKYL01000010.1, on the reverse strand, counting down.
TGGCCATGCCCGCCGCATCGTCCTTGGCCGCATTGATGCGCAGGCCGGTGGACAGGCGCGTCATGGCGTTGTTCAGCTGGTTGTTGACGCGGGTCATGTTCGCCTGTGCGGACAACGCGCCGATATTCGTGTTGATGCTGGTCATGTTCATCTCCTTGGTCAAGCGACGCGCCTCGCGGCGCCTGACAAGATGAACGGCGTTTCCGGCGAAAGTTTAGCCCGACCTTCAGATTCTGGCACGGAGCTTGCTGCAAGCCCCGTGCAGCAGCAAGGAGTGCGGTGATGGATGTTGCAGGTCTGATCGGCTTCCTGGGTGCCATGGGCATGATCTTCGGGGCGATGATCTTTGCAGGCGGCCTGGGCCCCTTCCTTGATATCCCCTCGATCCTGATCGTCTTTGGCGGTACGGCATTTGCGGTGCTGTCAACAACCGCGATGGGCCCCTACCTGGCCAGCTTCAAGGCGATGGGGCGCATGTTCAAAGGCTCGACGCTGAAGACGGACGCGCTGGTTCAGCGCATCGTGGAGCTGTCGGCCGTTGCCCGCAAAGACGGCATGATGGCGCTGGAAGGCCAGGCCGTTCCCGACAAGTTCTTTGAAAAGGGACTGCAGATGCTGGTCGACGGCGCCGACGAGGCCAAGCTGACCAAGCAGTTGAAGCAGGAAATAAAGGCCATGAAATCGCGCCACGAGGCCGTTCAGGGCGTGATCAAGGCCTGGGTCGATATCGGCCCCGCCATGGGCATGATCGGAACGCTGATCGGGCTGGTGCTGATGCTGGGCAACATGTCGGACGTGAAGGCCATCGGCCCGGCCATGGCGGTGGCCCTGCTGACCACGCTTTACGGCGCGATGATCGCCAACGTGATGTTCGGGCCGATCCTGACCAAGATGCAGGGGCGCACCTCGGCCGAACTGGAATATCGGGCCTTGGTCATGGAAGGGCTGCGCGGCATCGCGCGCGGCGAAAGCCCCCGCCTGATCGAGGATCAGCTGCTGGCGGCGCTGGACCCGCCGGTCCAGGAAAAGATGCGCGCGGCAGCCTGACGGGGAACGACAATGGCCAAGATCAAGGCGCTGCCGCTGCAGCCCGCCCCGTTGCCCGATGATGACGAGGACGAACACGACTGCCCGGCCTGCCCGCCGGTCGGCGCACCGGCCTGGATGGCGACTTTCGCCGACATGGCGACGCTGCTGATGGCCTTCTTTGTGCTGATCCTGTCCTTTGCCAATTTCGACGAGGTGTCGTTCAAGAAGATGACAGGGGCCCTGCGCGAGCATTTCGGCGTCAGGATGGTCGACATCTTTCCAAATCCCGAAGCCACGACCATCATCGAGATGACTTCGCCCCCGGCCACGCCCCCTTCGAACGAGGATGTGCCCGAACCGCAGGACGGCGCGGCCCAGAACCCGCCGCAGCCACCCGCGGACGAGGCGATGGAGAAGCTGACCGAGGCGCTGGAGCAGGCCATGACGGATGGCGAGGTAACAGTCAGCGGTGCAGGCGGCACGGTGACCATGCGTCTGCCCGAAGGTGCCGGCGCCCAGGACCTGGCGCAGGCCATGGCCGCGGCGGCCCGCGATATCGCCGATGCGCAGCAGACCGGATCGGGCGGAGGCGCGGCCGAGGGTCCGACCGGCGGAACCGGCGGCGATCAGCCTGCCACGGGCGAGGCTGGCAGCAGCAGCGAACAAAAGGCCGCCATCGCGGAGGCACGCCTGAAGGTGGCCTTGCAGGAAATCGAAGGCCAGGGGCTGGTCGATGTGCAGCAGAAAAACGACAAGGTCATCGTGACCGTTGGTGCCGGCGGCGCCTTTCAGTCGGGATCGGCCAACCTGACCGACGAGGCGCGCGAGATCATGTCCCGCATCGCCCTGGCATCCGCCGGCGATGCGGGACAGATCATCGTCACGGGCCATACCGACAGCGTGCCCCTGACGGGGGGTCCCTTCGTGGACAACTGGGGTCTGGCGGCCGCCCGCGCCTCGGCCGTGGTGCGGGAAATGGGATCGCAGGTGGACCCGGCGCGCCTTTCCGCGATCAGCAAGGGCGATGCCGAACCCGTCGCCGACAACGGCAGCGAAGAAGGGCGCAGCGCGAACCGCCGCATCGAAATCGTCTTTGATTTCGCGCCGTGACGACCCTGCCCGCTAAAAATTCCCCGCACCCGTCCGTTCAGTCCCGGTGAGAGGGAGGATGACATGAGCAGCGATCTTCTGTCGGCACTCAACAAGAACGGCTCGGGCCTGAACCTGCGAGAGCTGGCACGGACCCTGAGCACCGCCGAAACCGCGCCGCGCCTCGACGTTCTCAAGTCGCAGATCCAGAATGACAACGTCAAGCTGTCAGCCCTGGGCCAGATCCGGGTCCAGTTCCAGGCCCTGAACGGCGCGCTGGCGCAGACAGCCACGAACCCGGTCCTGATCGTGTCGACCACCACCCCGACGATGATGCCCAAGGTGACGGATCGCAATCTGCTGCGTCCAGACAGCGTGCCCCTGCAGGTGCAGTCGCTGGCGGCGCGGCAGGTGCTGGAATTCGGCGGCTTCGCCTCGGGTGCGGCCCCGGTCGATGTGGGCACGCTTGGGGTGGAATTCGGCAGCTGGTCGACCACCGACGGCACAAGCTTTACCGCCGATGCCGCCCGTCCGGGGCAGTCCCTGACCATCCCGCCCGGAACCACGCTGGACGGGCTTGCCGGCATCCTCAGCGCCGTTCCCGGCATCACCGCGCGGGTTCTGGACAAGGGCGACGGCACCGTGTCCCTGGGCATCGTCAGCGAGACGGGCGCCAACAACGCGCTGCGCTTTACCGCAACCCCCGGCACGAGCAGCGGCGGCATCGACCTGTCGATGTTCGACACCACCGTCAGCAACGCGCAGCGGCAGGTCCAGGCCGCGGCGAATGCCAGCGTTATGGTGGACGGCATTGCCGTGTCGCGCCCCACCAACGTCATCCGCGACATCATGCCGGGGGTCGAAGTCACGCTGTCGGCCACAGGCGCCGGCACGCTGAGCATCGAGCGGGACGAACAGGCAGCGCGCAGCAACGTCGAGAAGCTGGTCGAGGGCCTGAATGGCGTGATGAGCCTGCTTCAGTCGCTGACATCGCGCGGGGTTGCAGGAACTCCTCCGGGTGACCTGGCCGGTGACCGCAGCATCGAGACACTGCAGCAGGACCTGCGGCGGCTGATCGCCACGCCGCTTTCCGGATTTTCGGACCGCCCGATCCACCTGGCGGACCTGGGGATCGCGACTGAAAGAAACGGCCTGTTCCGTTTCGACCCCCCGGCTTTCGACCGGACCTTCCGGGACCGGGCCGGCGATTTCGACGCGCTGTTCGGGGATCAACTGCGCAGCCTGACAACCGGACTGTCGGTACGGGGCCAGGTGTCGCCGGAACTGCCTTCGGGCGATCTGCCGTTTTCGGTCGATGCGGGCGGCAACGGGCAACTGGGGGGCTATGCGATGGTGGGGCTGAGCCTGGGCGACGGGCAGCGCGCCTTTATCGCGCTGGCAGGCCCCGTCCAGGGCCTGAGCGTCCTTGCCGAGCCGGGCGTTACCGAGGGGCGCGTCCGCTTTGGCCGCAGCCTGGTGGGCAGCCTGGGCGCGCTGCTGGCCCGCGCCGAAGAAGGGACGGGCATCATCGGCCGGCGTGAAAACGACCTCGGCAGGTCCAGCCGGACGGCAACCGAGCGGATGGAGGCGCTGGAGGCGCGGGCTGCTGTGGTGGAAAAACGCTATCTGACGCGCTTCGCGGCCATGGAACAGGCGGTCACGCAGATGAAAAGCACCGGCGACTATATTCAGAACCTGCAAAAGATGTGGGCGCGCGACGGGTGACCCGCGCCGACCGCCACGCGTCACGGACCTCAGGCACCGCGCCCGAGGCCGTATTTGCGCATCTTTTCAATCAGGGTGGTGCGGCGCAGGCGCAGGGATTGCGCCGCGCGGCTGACGCAGCCCTCGTGGCGGTCCAGCGCGGCGCTGATCAGCGCCACCTCGATGTCGCGCAGATAGCAGCGCAAATCCAGATCCGGCAGTCCGGCCCCCAGGCTTTCGCGCAGGTGGTCGGCGGTGGGCAGCCCCGTTTGCGCGGAAAACGGCACCTGCGGCCAGGCGCGGCCGGCATCGCCAACATCGGCCACGGCAAAGCTGAACAGGTTGTCCTTGACCTCGCGCGCGGTGACGCGGCGGCCGGCGAACAGCAGGCAGGCGCGCTGCGCGACGGTGCGCAGCTCGCGCACGTTGCCGGGCCAGTCATGGGCCATCAGGCTGCGCATCGCGCTGTCGTCGAATTCGGGCATCGGCTGCCCCGGTGCGCCGACCGCAAGATCGTCCAGCAGGCAGCCCAGGATTTCCGGCAGGTCCGAGATGTGCTGCGCCAGCGACGGCATCTGCACGGGAAAGACCGACAGCCGATACAACAGGTCCTGGCGAAAAGTCCCCTCGGCGACCATCCGTTCCAGGTCACGATGGGTTGCGGCGACCACGCGGAAATCCATCCGCACCGGGGCCGTACCCCCAAGGCGGCGCACCATTCGCGTTTCCAGCACGCGCAGCAGCTTGGCCTGCAACCCAAGCGGCATGTCGCCGATCTCGTCCAGGAACAGGGTGCCGCCCTCGGCCTGCTCGATCAGGCCCGGCCGGGCACGGTCGGCGCCGGTATAGGCACCGCGTTCGGAACCAAACAGCTCGCCCTCCAGCAGCTCGGCGGGCAGTGCGGCGCAGTTGACGGCGACCATCTGGCCCTTGCGGCCCGACAACCGGTGCAGCGCCTGCGCCACAAGTTCCTTGCCCGACCCGCTTGGACCCGTGACCAGCACCGGTCCGTCCGCCGGGGCCAGCATCGTCACCAGCCGCTTGACCTGCCGCATCGGCGCCGACGCGCCGGGGATCAGCCGGTCGGCCAGGGTGAAGGGCGCGTCCGTCGCCGCGGGGCCAGCGGCACCCTGCACGGATGCCAAGGAAAGCGGCGCAAACCGGGTGGTCATTGAACTGTCCCTTTCCCATAGAAGATTGCGCCCACTGTCCGGCACTGTCGGATTTCCGACAACCGGACCTCCGGCATAGGCGTGACTGACGGACATCGCGCATCTGCCATTGAGGATAGGCCGCCAATCCTTTCGGATGGGGCTAAACTCGCGGCTTTTTCTGTCGTCTCATCCTTTCGAGGCCCCCACTGCCGCAACCGGAGAGGAAGATGTCGCAGCGACAAGACCTGGCCCTGGTGCCGGCCCGCATCCGACTGCCCGCGCGCATCGGACCGGGCCGGTCCAGCGGAACAACCGAACCCCTGGAGCGGACCGCCCGGCAGACCGACTACCGCCTGTCGTCGGGACCGGTGATCTTCCAGGACCGCAAGGACGTGGAGCGCATGCTGCCTGACATCCTGGGGCGGGCGCTGGCCTTGGCCTGGATCGACAGCGACTTTCGCCAGGCCTTCACAACCCACCCGTTGAAGACCCTGGCCGACAACCGCATCGTGCTGCCCGCCTCGATCCGGATCGAGGTCGTGAACGAAGGCCAGACCCGGCCCATGGTGATCGTTTCGGACATTGGGAACGGCCATGCGCCGGCCCGCAGGCTGCTGTATCTGCAGCTGGTGATGGTTGCCGGACGATGAGACGGTTGCGGCGCGGGACGCTGCTGCTGCCCCTGGTCCTGTGCTGCACCCTGACGGCTGCAGGGGCGGACCCGTTCCAGGCCGCCCTGGATGATGCAGGCGCAGGGCGTTACGGCGCGGCGGCGGCGGGGTTCTTCCCTTTGGCGCAGGCAGGCGACGGCGAGGCGGCCTATAACCTGGCGGTGCTTTACGCGACCGGGCGCGGCGTGCCGCAGAACAGCACCGAGGCTGCGTTCTGGGCGCTGAAGGCGGAACTGACCGGCCTGACCGGCGCCGGCGGCCTGCGGCGCAAGCTGATGGATGGACTGCCGCAGGACACGGGGGACAGCATTGCCGCCCGGATGGAGGCCGAACTGACCCCCGCGGCCCGCGCAGGGGATGGCGCGGCCATGCTGGCACTGGCGGCGATCTTGGCCTCGGTCAGGTCGGAGCCCGACCCCGCCGCCGCCCATGCCTGGCAATCGATCGCGGCGGCGCTGGACGTGCCTGGCGCCGTTCCCGCCCGGGATGCCAGCCTGACGATGATCCCTGCCGCCGAACGACCTGCGGCGCAGGACCAGGCGCGGCTTGCCTTCATCGACTGGTGCGCCGACCGGGGCGACGCGGCGCCGCCGAATTGCGCGGTGGTCACTGCGGCCCAAGGCGCGCCGGGTTCCTGAAAGGCACATCAGCCGTTCTGCAGCGCCGGGTCGGGGATCATCCCCGACCGGTGGTCAAAGCGGAAGTGCGCGCCGGGATGCAGCGTGGCCCAGGCATTGCAAGCCTCGATCTCGGTACGGGCGGCGAGGATGCCGGCGGTATAAAAGCCTTCGACCAGGCGGGCGGTGCGCAGGTGGGCGTCGCCGCTGCGCCACAGGTGCAGGCCCGCCGCCATCCACACCGCGAACATCAGGGGCGCGCCGCCGGGCAGCGCCAGGACAAGGGCTGTCACCAGCGTAAAGAACCATGTCCACAGCCGCACCTGCGCCAGCCACAGCGCCGGCGCCACCAGTGCCAGAAGCGATGGCCGACGCGCAAACAGATCATGCGTGCCGTCGGGGCGGCGCATGATCTCCCAGTTGCACAAACCTGCGGTGGCCGGACCGGCCGGGATATCGGCCTCGGGTGCGGGCACCTCGTCCCATGCACCCAGGTCGCCCCGCCTTGTCAGAACGGTCAGCAGCGCCCCGTCCCGCAGGAAGGTCAGGGCCAGCGGGCCGGGCGCCTCGGCCAGACGGGCAGACAGCGCCGCGGCAGGACCCTGCCAGCGGGTCCCGTCGACACCCGTCAGCACATCGCCCGTGCGCAGGCCAAGCATGCTGCCGTGATCGCGTGCGCCGCAGCGGGACAGGCGCAGGGTGCGGGGCTCGTCGGCAGGATCGCTCATGTGGGGTCCGGTCTTGCGAGGATCAGGGATAGCGGAAAGGGTTCGGCGCCTGCGCGGCGGGGGCCGGCGCTGCACGCGGGGCGGAGGGCCGCGATCGTGCTGCCGGCGCCACCCGACTGCGTTCCACCGCGGCGGGGCGCGCCGCAGGGGCAGGCGACGCAGCGGCAGATGACGCAGCGGCGGCTGGGGCGGCGGTGGCTGGGGCGGCGGTGGCTGCGGGGGGCACGAATTTCGACAGCCGTGTGCCTACGTCCAGTTCGACCCCGGCAATGGCCGCAAGAAGGTCCGCCCGCAAGCTGTCCAGCCGCTGCGCCAGTGCAGGCGACAAAGCCTCCGAAGCGGCTGCGGCAGCCGGGACCGAAGTGCGCGAGGCTTCGGCCGCGGCATCCATTCTGCTCTGCTGGGCGGTGGCAAGCCGCTCGGTTTCGGCCACGGCCTTCTCCATCCGCTCCAGCGCAAGGTTCATCTCGCTCAGCCGCTCGACAAAGGCGGCGGTCGCGGCCGCCTGGACGCTGGCGGCATCGTTCAGCGACGAGGTGGTAGACCACAGGCTGGACCCTGCAAGCACCAGCACCAGAAGCGCGCCGCCCGCGCTGACGCCGGTCAGGATACCCATGCGGCGCCCGGTCCGCGCCACGGCCTCGGCCGCCTCGGACCGGGCGGCCAAAACGGCTTCGGCCTCGTGGGCGGCATCGGTTGCGGCTTCGGCCGCGGCCAGCGCCGACTTGACCGCCACGTCGACCGGCGCCTCGGCCACGGTCACCTCGCTCATGTTCTGCTCTTGCGGGTGGGGGCATGGCTGGGCATCACGCGGCCCGCCAGCCAGGAAATCGGATTGCGAAACACCGCAACCGCGCACAGCAGCGCGCAGACGGCAAGTCCCGTCCGCTGCAGCGGGCCAAGCGTCGGGTCCAGCCGCGCAACCATCAGCGCAACGGCAAAGATCGCGAAGCCAAGCGTGGACAGGCGCTGGCCCATGGTGCAGACGCGGCAGTCGCGCGGGTTGGTATAGCGGGTCGGCATCTTTGGTCCTCCATCATCTGCCCGTCCGTCGGGGCAATGTTGCAAATCGCGTGCCATCATCCGGACGCGCGCCGGCCGTTCGCATCGAACCGCATGTCGGGCGGCAGATCGACGGGGGGCAGATCCTCGGCCATGCCGCGGTCGATGCGCCAGACATGGGCCAGAACGGTGGCAACGGTTCCATACAGACGCGGGTCGATCTGGGTGCCGATCTCTCCGGTGAAATACAGTGCCCGCGCCAGCGGCGGCAGCTCCAGCAGCGGCACCCCCGCCTTGCGCGCCAGGTCGCGCACCTGAAGGGCCATCCCATCGCGGCCGCTGGCCACGACCTGCGGCGCCTCGTCCTCTCCCGGTCGATAACGCAGGGCCACGGCGAAATGGCGCGGGTTGGTCACGACGACGCTGGCAGTCTGCACCTCGGGCAGGGCCGCGCGTTCGCGGGCGCCCCTGCGGCTGGCGTCCATCTGCATACGGCGCAGCTTGCCCTTCTGCTCGGGCGAGCCGTTGTCCTCGCGGTGCTCGCGCTTGACCTCGGCCAAGGTCATGCGCAGCTGCTTGTTGCGGCTATGGGCCTGCCAGTACAGATCAACGGCGCCGATCACCCCCAGCATCAGCGTCATGGCAAAGAAAAAGCGCAGGATCAGGCCGGCCATGATCTCCATCGCGTCCCCGGTCGTCATCCAGCCCAGGCCCATGATCTGCGGCATGGCACCCGCCGTCACCGCCAGCGCCACGGCGGCCAGCAGCACGACCTTGGCGACAGCCTTGCCCAGTTCGACCAGCGCCGTCATCGACACCATCCGTTTGAGCCCCTTCAGCGGGTCCATCTTGTTGGGCTTGAAGGCATATCCCTTGGGCGTCCAGGCGATGCCGCCCATGGCCGCCTGCGCGGCGATGGCCGCCACCATGACCGGCCCCGCCACGATCAGCGACGCGGCAAGCACCTGCCACCCCGCCGATACGACCGAGGGCAGCAGGACCGCGTCCAGCGTCGCGCTGTCGCCCAGCATCAGCTGCGCCGACCAGCGCAGCGCGGCCTGGGGGCCGAAGGATTGCAGGATCAGCAGCGCCAGCGTGCCCGCACCCATCGTGGCAAAGACCATCATCTCTTTCGAGGTCAGGATCTGGCCATCACGCTGCGCCTGTTCGCGCCGCTTTTGCGTCGGTTCCTGGCTGCGTTCGGCGCCGTCGTTGGATTCGGCCATTTCAGCGTGCCTCGTCCCCGGGGGTGAAGATGCCGTTCAGCGCCTCGGTGCCGACCTGGGCTATGCCCGACATGCCGGTGGTAACCTGCGGGACCGTCAGCCACAAAAGGACCAGCGCCGCGATGATGGCCAGCGGAAAGCCCACCGAAAACAGGTTCAGCTGCGGCGCCGATCGGGTGATGATGCCAACGCCCAGGTTCAGCACCAGAAGCCCTGCCACCACCGGCAGCATCAGCGTGGCCGACATGGCGAACATCGCGGTCCCGGCCTTTAATCCTGCCGCAGCCAGCGTGCCGATGTCGGGGACCTTGCCGGGGGGGATGGCCTGATAGCTGTCCAGGACGATCCGCAGGGCAACCAGGTGGCTGTCAGTGGTGATAAAGACCATGATCATCGCCAGGCTGAAAATTTGCGCCACGACAGGGCTTTGCCCGCCGATCGAAGGATCGACCTGCATGGCAAAGCCCAGGCCGGCGGCATTGGCGATCCGGTCCCCGGCCATGGCGGCCGCACCGAACAGGATCGTCAGCACCAGCCCGGCGGTCAGTCCCAAGGCCAGTTCCGCCATCACGACGGGCACCACCGACAGACGCGCCAGCGCATCGGCGCCCGGCAGGTCGGCCTGGTCCAGTATGGGCAGCGTCAGGCAGATCGCCGCGACGATCCGCACCGGGATGGGGCAATAGCGTCCGCCGAAGGCCGGCGAGGCGATCAGAAAGGCGCCGATCCGCAGCATGGCGAAGAAAAAGCCCGCTGCCGGGTCTGCCAGCCGCGCCATATCAAGGCCGGGAAGGGTAAAGACCGCGCCCTCCATCGCCTAGCGGATCGTGCTGATCGTGTCGAAGATGAAGGTGAAGTAATCCCCCAGACCCGACAGCATATAGCCCGAGGCCAGCGCCATGGTCAGGAACACCACAACCAGCTTTGGCACAAAGCTCAGCGTGCTTTCGCTGATCGAGGTGGCGGCCTGAAGGACGCCGATCACCAGGCCCGCGGCCAGGGCCACGCCCAGGACCGGGCCGGCGATCTTCAAAATCAGCCAATAGGCCATCTGCAGCTGGTCGACGCCCGCACCGAATTCCATCAGCCTGCCCCCCCGGCCGCAAGCCCGTATCCGGCCGCCAGCGATCCCACGGTCAGCGCCCACCCGTCCACCAGCACGAAGAGCAGCAGTTTGAAGGGCAGCGCAACCAGCACGGGCGACACCATCATCATCCCCAGGGCCATCAGGATTGACGCGATCACGATGTCGATCACCAGAAAGGGCAGGAACAGCAGAAAGCCGATCTGGAACGCGGTCTTGAGTTCCGACGTCATGTAGGCCGGCAGCAGCACCCGCATCGGCACCGCCTCGGTCGAGGCATAGGGCTGGTCGCCCGCCAGTTCTGCGAACATCGCCAGGTCGTTCTGGCGGGTGTTCTCGATCATGAATCCCTTCATGATGTCGCCGGCGATGACCAGCCCCTCCTGCTGGGGCATGCTTTCGTCCAGCACCGGGGCCAGCGCCCGGTCATGGACCTGCAGAAAGACCGGCTGCATGATGAAGAAGGTCAGGAACATCGCCAGCGCGATCAGCACCTGGTTCGGGGGCGTCTGCTGGGTGCCAAGCGCCTGGCGCAAAATCGACAGCACAATGATGATGCGGGTAAAGGCGGTCATCCCCAGCAGCAGCGACGGCAGCACCGTCAGCGCCGTCATCAGCACCAGGATCTGCAGCGACAGCGACCAGCTTTGGCCGGTGTCGGTCTGGTTCAGGGTCAATGCGGGAACGCCCTGCGCCTCGGCCAGCGCCGGGAACAGAAGCATGGCCAGCGCCGCTGCGGTTCTCATTGCGCGGCCTCTGCCCGGTCGGCCACAGGGTCACCAGCAAGCGGGTGCAGCAATGCGGGCGCGCCCTTGACACGCACCAGCAGGAAATCGCGCGCATCGACCCTGAGGATCAGTGCATGGTCCCCCGGTCCCAAGGCCAGCCGCTCCAGCACCCTCAGGCGGCGGTCCTGGGCGATGCGGTCGGTCAGGACACCCCGGTTGCGGATGACCAGCCACCACAGCAGGCCAAGCCCGCCAAGAAAGGCCGCGGCAGTCAGGATCTGGTCGGGACGTAGAAGGTCCATTGGGTCATTCCGTTAGTGGCTTGCTGCAACCTGACGCTGCAAGCCTCATGCCACCCGGCCCCTGATCAGACAGCGTCGGCGCGTTCTTCGGGCGTGATGATCTGGCCGAAGCGGATTCCAAAGCGTTCGCCAACCATCACCACCTCGCCCTTGGCGATGGGCGTGCCGTTCACCAGCACGTCCAGCGGGTCGCCCGCCATGCGGTTCAATTCGATCACCGAACCCTCGGACAGGCGCAGCAGGTCGCGGATGGTCAGCTCGGCCCGGCCAACCTCGACCGTCAGCGCAACGCCGATGTTCTCCAGAAGCCGCATGTGGTCGGTTCCGGGGCGGGCGGCGGGGTCACTTGAAGTCATCTGGGTCTCCTTGGGTTCGGGTCAGGCCAGGCGTCGGCGGGTGACGGAAACGGCGGCATGGCCGCCCTGCTCTCCGGGCTGGGCATCGAACATCGACTGGCCCTCGACCAGCACCTCGACCGAGCCGTTCAGGCTGACCGGCAGCACCTCGCCATCGGTCAGCGTCATCAGCCGCGACAGCGGCACTTGCGGCTGGCACAGCCGCACCGACACGCCAAGCGGCACCCGCATCACCGCCTGTTCCAGCTTTTCGCGCCAGCTGCGATCCTCGGTCAGCTGGTCGGACTGCATGCGCGACCGCAGCAGGCTGGCGATCGGCTTGAGGATCTGCAGCGGATAGAGGATGTCGAAATTCGCAGGTTCCAGCCCCGGCAGCTGCACCATGAAGGAACAGTTCACGACCATCTCGTCGCTGTCGGCAAAGGCGATGAACTGCATGTTCTCCTCGCGGCTGCTGACGCTGAGGCCAAGCGGCACCAGATCGCGCCAGGCCAGTTGCAGCGCCGCGCTCAGGCGGTCGGTCACCAGTTCGATGACCCGATGCTCGGTCGCGGTGAATTCGGTCCGGGTGGGGGGCGGGGCGCTGATCCCGCCGCCGTAATAGGCATTGGTCAGCTGCGAGATGAACGAGGGCGCCATGACCGTCAGCAGGCTGCCGCGCAGTTCCTCGCTGGCGCTGATGGTCAGCGACAGAAAGTTGTCCTGGCTGTCGCGGTAATCTTCGAAGGTCCGCAATTCCGGCGGAAAGCACGAAATTCGCGGCTGAAAGCGCAGCATGGGCAGGAACGCCGACCGCGCGATGCGGCAGAACCGTTCGTTGATCATCTTCAGGCCGTGATAATCGCCAAAGCCCGACAGGTCGTTCGACCCGAAGGCATAGGGGCGGATCGGCTGGCCGTTCAGCGTGTCGTTGTCGTCCTGCGCTAAGTCGCTGTCGATCAGGCCGCCAACAAGGGCTGCGACTTCGGTCGAGGAAAGTTTGGTCGGCTTGGCCATCGGATTATTGCAGGATGAAGGACGGGAAATAGACGCCCTCGACGCCGCCAAAGCCTTCCAGCTCTTCCAGCCGCGTGTTGATTGCGTCGCGCAGCACCTGGGCCAGCAGTTCGCGGCCTTCCAATCCGGCGATGTCCTCTTCGCTCAGGCTGCCGATCGCGGCCAGCATGTCCGACCGCAGCGCGGCCTTGTGAAGTTCGACATTCGCCATGACGCTGGCGTCGTACTGGGTCGACAGCGAAACGCCCAGCTGCAGGAAGCGCCGCGAGCCGGCCGGGTTGGTCGTCAGCGGTTCTTCGAACTCATAATAACTGGTGACGAAGGGGTTCGTTTCCGGCAGCGGCTTGGCGACCTTCTGCATGCCGCCCTCGCCCTCGATCGTTTCCTCTTCGGAGGTCTCGCTTGGGCGTTCGATCAGGCGCAACGCCTCGTCCATCGCGCTTTCCTTGCGCCCGAACTGGTACCAGCCCGCCCCAAGGCCAAGGCCGATGCAGACCAGCGCGCCCAGAACGCTTTTCAGGATGCCCTTGATGCCCTTGCCGCGCTTGGGTGCGGGGGCGTCTGCTTCGGGTTCTGCGGCTTTGGCTGGAGGGGGCACTTCGGGGACCTCATGCAATCAGGTTGACGATGCCGCGATGGTGCGGCGCCAGGACCGGGGCAGAAGGCAAGCCGGCATCAAGGCCTGCCCCGCCGGTCTGCGGCCGGCCATTGCGCCCGCCCCAGCCGCCGCCCGGGTTCGCCTCGTGTCCTGCAAGGTTCATGCCGCCACGGGCCAGATCCAGCGCCAGCTGCCGTTCGCCCTGCGACAGCAGCCGCGCGGCTTCGGGTGTTTCGGTCTGGAACTGGACGGTGGTCCGCTCGCCCTCGACGGTCAGGGTGATGCGCAAGGGTCCCAACTCCTCCGGTGCCAGGTCGACGATCATGGTGCCGCCTTCGGTGCCCAGTTCCGCCAAGGTCATGGCAATGCTGCCCGTCCAGTCGGGGCGCAACATGTCCAGCGGCTGCGAAAGGCCCGGCAGCGGGGGCGCCATGGCCGGTGCAGCCGTTGTGGCGGGCGCCCCGGGCAAGGGCGCCGCCCCTGCCTGCATCGCGGCGTCCGGGCCAGGCCCGGCAGCAAGATCAGCCGCCACATCGGCAGGGTGCGCGCGTGGATTGTCGGGCATGACCGGGGTGATCTGCGCAACAGGGGTCGTGATCGTGGGGGCACCTTCGGGCGGGGCTGCCATTGCCGGATCTGCGGCCACGGGCGCTGCGGCCGGCGTCCGCGCCGCGCTTGTCCCCGAATGCACCGGACCCCGCGCCGGAACGGCCGCGGCACCGGCAACGGGCATGGGAACCGGCATGGCCATGACGGCGGCGGCATGGGGCGTGGATGGCGGTCGCGCGGGTTTGACCCCGGCTGTCGCCTGTGGGGCCTCTGGCCGTGCATCGGGGATGCGGGGGTCCGGGCCGGGCTGGACCGGCAGGGGAACCGCCTGCGAAACGTCAGGGCGGGGCGGCTCCCCCGGGGCCAAGGGCAGGGGTTCGGCACCTGTCGCCGGAGCGTCTTCGAAGGCTGCGCCCTCCTCCGGCTCGCCGACCGTCGGGTTGGCCTGTTCCTGTCGGACGGGCGCTTCTGCGTCACCCTTTTCCGGCAGACCTGCAAGCCGGCCCATGTCTTGCGGATGTGCTGCACCCTCGCCCTTCTCGCTGCCCGGTTTCGCATCGGGGAGGGGTGGTTCAGTGATCACCGTTTCCGGCTGCGCCACTTTGACGGCCTCTGCCCCCTCCCCCTGCACAACCCGCTCGGCGGTCGAAACCAGAGGGGCAGGAAGAACATGGAGCCAGCCCGGCGGAAGGTCCTGTTGCGGCACGGTTCCGGCAGCCTCGGCAGGATTCCCGGTCCCGGCCGCCTCCGTGACATCCACCGGGCGCAGGGCGGCGACCGCCCCCTCCCCCGCGACCTGAGCCAACCCCGCCGCCTCCAGCGTTGCCGCAAAAAGGGCGGACCTGTCACCGCCGCCCTTGCTTTGCACCAAGGAGGACGCCAGACCGGGCACCCGAAGCTCTGTTCCGACCGGGGACATGTCCGTGGACAGGATCATCTCGTTCATCTGCTCGTATTCTGGTTTCAGTTGCCTGCCCGGACACCTGCAATTTGAATGCCAATCCTGCCGCGCTTCAGGTATTTCTGCGCGCGGGGGCCAAGGTTGCGGCGCGCGTCTCGGCCTCGGCCGCGGCATCGACACGGGCGGCGCTGGCGGCATCCGCGCTCAGCCGCCGGCGGTGGTCGTGCTGGCCGATCAACAAGCGCAGGCGCTCGGCCTCTTGGCGGGCTTGTTCGATCCGGCCCTGCTGGCGGTCGGCCTCGGCGGCCAGGCTCGCGGCCAGCAGGCCCGCATCGCGCAGGGTCGCGGCCGCTGTGACGCCCTGGCGCGGGGCCAGCTCATCCATCATGCGGCTCAGGCGCTGGCTCAGCACCTCGGCCTGCTGGGCCTGGCCCAGAACCGCCGCGCGGTCGCGTGACAGGCCGGCCAGACGCGCGGCCTCGCGCCGGGAAATCAGCTCGAACAGCCGCGCCCGCGTCATGCGGCGCCCCCGCTTTGAAGGGCGTCCCGCGTCATCAGGGCGACCAGCGCCTCGCGGCTGTCGGCCAGGCTGGTGCCCTCGTCCTGGCCCTGCGTGATCAGGCCACAGATCTGCGGCCAAAGCCGCAGCGCCTCGTCCAGGACCGGGTCCTGGCCGGGGGCATAGCCGCCCATCATCACCAGGTCGCGGTTGTCCAGATAGGAGGCGATCAGCCGCCGCAGCCGCAGCGCGGCAGACAGGTGCTGGGGATCGACGATGTCGGTCATCACCCGGCTGACGGATTGCGGAATGTCCACGGCGGGATAAAGCCCCATCTGCGCCTGCCGCCGCGACAGGACCAGGTGCCCGTCCAGGATGCCGCGCGCGGTGTCCACCACCGGGTCGTTCGTCGTGTCGTCGCCGTCGGCCAGCACGGTGCAGATCGCGGTGATCGTCCCCTGCCCCGCCAGCCCCGGCCCCGCACGTTCCAGCAGCGACGGGATCATCGCCACGACCGAGGGCGGATAACCCTTGGCGGTCGGCTGTTCGCCCAGGGCCAGGCCGATCTCGCGCTGCGCATGGGCAACGCGGGTCAGGCTGTCCACGATCAGCAGCACGCGCTGTCCCTGGGCGCGAAACCATTCGGCGATGGCCATGGCCCGGCGCACTCCGCGCAGCCGCAGCAACGGCGACCGGTCCGCCGGCACCGCCAGCAGACAGCTGCGGGCTGCGGCCTCGCCCTGCATCAGCCGGCGGGCGAAATGGCCGACCTCGCGTGCGCGTTCGCCGATCAGGGCGATCACCACCACGTCGGCAGCGGCCTTGCGGGCCATCATCTCGATCAGGACCGACTTGCCCACGCCCGAGCCCGCGACGACGCCGATGCGCTGCCCCTCGCCCAGGGTCAGGGCCGCGTTGATGGACCGCACGCCCACGTCCAGCGGATGGTCCACGGCAGCCCGCATCAGCGGGTTCAGTTGGCGCCCGTGCAGCGGCCATGTTTCGGTCGTGCAGGGATCGGGGCGGCCGTCCAGCGCGGCGCCGCGCGCGTCGATCACCCTGCCCAGCAGTTCGGGACCCACGCCCACATCCTGACCACCCGCGACCAGCCAGGCTTCGGCCCCGGCCTCGATCACGGCCTGCGGCTCGGTCAGGAACAGCAGGTTGCGGTTGTCGCGAAAGCCCACGACCTCGGCCAGGGTCGGCGTGCCGTCCAGGGTCACGATGCTGACCAATGCGCCGGGGCTTGCGGGAAAGCCTGTCGTCTCGACCGTCAGCCCGTCATAACGCAGCACCCGCCCAGAGATGCGTGGCCGCGACCCCGGCATCATTCCCAATTGCGCGATCAGGCCGTCGAGGAACCCCTCGGATACCGGTTGCGGCTGCATCACGCTGCCTCGCCGCCCAGGACAGGACCATCGGAAAGGTCCTGCAGCAGGTCCACAAGACGCACACCCGGTGCCCGCAGGTCCGCATCTCCGCGCGCCAAAGCCGGGTCGGGCAGCAGTCGGGACGCGGCCAGACGTGCTAGGTCGGGCGGCACGGGATCGGCCAGCAGCGGGATGACCGCAGCCAGGTCGTCCGGGTGCAGGTGAACCGTAACCTCCTGCAATCCATGCCCCAAACGCTCCACCAGCGCCGCCACGCGGCGGGCAAAGGGGGCGGGCATGCTGTCGATGGCCTGCCCCGCCCGCGCGGCCGCCAGCGACAGGACGGCCCGGTTCAACGCCAGCGTCAGCCCCTGCAGTTGCGGCGGGGTGGGCTGGGCCAGCGCGGCCAGGGCCGCGGCCAGCGACTGCGCGGCCAGGGCAAGGCCCTGGCGCTCGGCGGCGAATTCGGCTTGGGCGCGGGTGCGGCCCAATGCCTCGCCCTCGCGATGGGCCTCGGCCCGCGCTGCGGCCAGCTGATCAGCTCCATAGGTGGCAGGGGCGCTGCGCGGCGGCGCGGGCGCCTCGATCACAAGGGGCGCCGGATCGGCAGGCTCGGGATCGTCCTCGGCCAAAGACACCTCGGGCGGGGCGACGGGGACGTGCAGGCGACGGGTCATCGGGTCGCGCAGCACGAAGCCGGATATTTCGGAGGCGACACGCAGGCCCGGCGTTGGGACAAAGCCCACGGTCAGGCTCGCCTCGGGCAGATCAGGTTGAAAGCCCATCAGTCCTCCTGCCGGTCAGTCGCGCCGTCATTGTCACACCATCTCCTCGCCGCCACGGCCGGCCAGCACGATGGTGCCGGCATCGGCCATCTGGCGGGCCACCGCGACGATCTGCTTCTGCGCCTCCTGCACCTCGGTCAGGCGGACGGGGCCCAGGGCTTCCATCTCGTCGCGGATGCCTGCGGCGGCGCGGACCGACATGCAGGACAGAAGCCGGTCGCGCAGGACCTCGTCCGCGCCCTTCAGCGCCAGGACCAGACGCTCGGGTTCGATGCCGCGCAGCAGGGTCTGCAGGCTGCGGTCGTCCGACCGGCCCAGGCTGTCAAAGACGAACATGTTGTCCTGGATGGCCACCATCAGGTCCTTGTCGTCCTTGCGGATGTCGCGCAGGATCCGCGCCTCGGTTCCCGATCGGGTAAAGTTCATGATCCGCGCCGCGGCCCGCACCCCCCCGATCTGCGAGGCGGCCGAGGTCGAGGTCGCCTTGAACTTGCGCTGCAGCACCTGCTCCAGATCGCGCAGCGCCTCGGGCGTGACGGAATTCAGCTGGGCGATGCGGCGGATCACATCGGGCTGCAGGTCTTCGGGCAGCGATCCCAGGACCTGCGCGGCCTGTCCATATTCCAGGCAGGCGATGACCAGCGCCATGATCTGGGGGTGCTCGTCCGCAATCAGTTCCGAAATGCCGCGCGCATCCATCCAGTCCAGCAGCTCGATCGGGCGGTCGCTGCTGTTGGGGCTGATGCGGCTGATGACGGACTGGGCGCGGTCGGGGCCAAGCGCCTCGTTCATCACGCTGCGGACATAGGCATGGGTGCCGTGGCCCAGGCCCGTCTCGGCGGCCAGCTGCTTCAGGAAGCCATCAACGATGCGGTCCATCTCGTCCTCGGGGACATGCTCGACGGCATACATGGCCGCGCCCAGGTGCTGGACCTCGGCCGGGCTCAGGTGGCGCATCACCTCGGCGGCGATGCGTTCGCCCAGCATCAGCATCAGCACGGCGGCGTCAGAGGTGGCGGGACCAGGGGTGACGGCTGCAGGCATCTGTCAGATCTCCTAGGTGATGTCGCGTTCGGGCAGCATCATCCGGTGCATCACCAGCGCGATGCGGACCGGGTCTTCGGCGCCCAGCTGGCGCAGGACCATCTGCTTTTGCGCGCGGCTGGCGTTGCTGCCCACGACACTGGCCAGCAGGTCGCGCTGGTTGCGGTCCAGCCGCTGCTCGATGGTGTCCAGGGTCTCTCCTTCGGCGACCTCGACCTTGGTGGTGGCGGTCAGGACAGGCATGCCATCGGCAGGGCCCGCCTGGGTCTGGCGCATCAGCAGCGGGCGCACGACGCCAAGCCCCACGATGGCCAGCAGCGCGATCAGGCCCAGCTGGCGCATCGCATCGGGAACCCAGTCATAATTGGCGACCTCTCCGGCCATGGCATCGACGGGTTCCGCGAAGGGCTGGGCCAGGATGGTCACGCGATCGCCGCGTTCGGCATCCATGCCGATGGCGGTTTCCGCCAGGCGCTGCAGATCCTCCATCAGCGCGGCGGGCAGAAGCGGCGCAGACGGATCGGCGGGGGCCTGATCTTCGGGAATTTCCGCCACGGGGGCCGGCGCGGGCGCCCGGATCACGACGGCGGCCGAGATGCGCTGGATCTGGCCGGTCTCGGCCTTGGTGTTGGCGACGCTGCGGCTGACCTCGAAGTTGCGCGTTGTTCCGGTTGACCGGCTGCGCACGGCCCCCGGCGCGCCCTCCTCTGCCGGGGCATCGGCCAGGTCGGCCTCGACCGGGGGCGTGTTGGCCACCGCGCCGGGAATGCCGCCCGCCGGGGCGTCGCGGTTCTCGGTTTCGGACAGCTGTTCGCTGCGCAGGGCGTTGCCCTCGGGATCGACGCGCTCTTCCATGATCTCGCGCTGCGTGAAATCCATCGCGGCGGTGACCTCGACCGACAGGTTCCCGACGCCGACGATGGGTGTCAGCACGGCCTCGATCCGGCGGCGCAGCAGGGTCTCGACCTCCACGCGGTGGCGCAGCTGGCGCTCGCTCAGGCGGTCGGCCGCATCCTCGTCGCCGCGCGACAGCAGGCGGCCGGCCTGGTCGACCACAGTGACCTCGTCCCGCGCCATGCCGGGGATCGACGAGGATACCAGATGCACGATCGCCTCGACCTGGCCTGCGTCCAGCACCCGGCCAGCGGCCAGCGTCAGAAAGACCGAAGCGCGGGGCGGATGCGTGTCGCGCAGGAAGGCGGACCGTTCGGGCAGGGCCAGATGGACGCGCGCGCCCTGGATGCTGGCGATTTCGGTGATGGATCGGGCCAGGTCCAGCTCCTGCGCCTGGCGCAGGCGCGCAACCTCCAGCGCGCGGCTGGCGCCCATCGGCAGGTCGGTCAGGATGCGGTCGCCGTCCGGCACCGACTGCGGCAGCCCCTGCGCGGCCAAGGCCAGCCGCGCACGGTGATAGTCGTCCGAGGCGACGGTGATTTCTCCGGTGGTGCGGTCGATGCGGGCGTCGATACCGCCTGCTGTCAGGCTTTCGATGACGCGGGCCTTTTCGGCCTCGGCCATGCCGGGGTACAGGGTGGATCGCTGCGGCTCGCGCAGCGACAGCCACACCAGCAGCGCCATTGCCGACACCGCGACCAGCACGATCGAGGGCAGCGCCCGGCGCACCGCAGGTTGCTGGGTAAAATCCCGCAAGGTATCGGAAACGCCGCGCAGCCGGCCAAGGGCCGAAGCGGGCGCGGGTGTCGTGGTGGAACGCGGTGCAGGAGACAGCGCCATCAGGTAATCGCCTTGGACAGGGCCGCCTTACAGCGGCATGTTCATGATGTCGCGATAGGCGCCAAGCGCCTTGTTGCGAACGTTGAGCGTCAGCTGGAATCCAAGCGAGGCGACCTGCTGATCCACCATCACGGCGGCCAGGTCGTTTTCCATGCCCATTTCCCAAGCCTTGGCGGATTGGCCCGCCTGCTGCTGAGAGGTATTTACCTGGTCCACCGCCGTTCTGATCCGATCACCGAAATCAGGTCCGTCGTTGTTGGCGGGCCGCGCCGGCGGCGCGGGCTGAAGCGGAACAAAGTTGAAGCCGGTTCCAATGGGTCCGATCGTCATGGTCGTTGCCTCAGCCTGCCCGCACCAGCGTGACGGGCGCATCGTGCGCCATCCGCATCGCCGGCAGGTTCAGATCGCGCCCGGTGTCGAAGACGATGTCTTCAACCGCGATGCGGGTGCCGTCGCACAGAACCATCGCGCGCTGCACAACGTTCTCCAGTTCCCGGACATTGCCGGGCCAGGGATGGCGGCAGAGCGCCGCGACCGCGCCGGCATCGAACAGCGGGATCGTGCCCAAGGGCCAGTGGCGGCGCAGCAGGGACAGGGCCAGGGCCGGGATATCCTCGGGGCGCGAGGCCAGCGGCCGGGTCATCAGCGGAAAGACGTTCAGGCGATAGTACAGATCCTCGCGGAACCGGCGCGCATCGACCTCGGCCGCCATTTCGCGGTTCGAGGTGGCAATGATGCGGATGTCGACATCCAGTTCGGCTGATGCGCCAAGGGGCGTGACCTTGCGTTCCTGGATGACGCGCAGCAGCTTGGCCTGCAGGCCCAGGGGCATCTCGGACACTTCGTCCAGCATCAGCGTTCCGCCCTCGGCCGCGCGGATCAGGCCGCGGTTGGCGGTGGCGGCGCCGGTGAAGGCACCCTTTTCGTGGCCGAACAGGATCGCCTCCAGCATGTTTTCCGGGATGGCGGCGCAGTTGATGGCGATGAAGGGATTGTCCGCACGCGGACTTGCGGCATGAACGGCGCGGGCCAGAACCTCCTTGCCGCTGCCGGTCGGGCCGTTGATGAACACGGTCACGTCGGTCCGCGCCACCCGCGTCGCCAAGTCCAGCAGGTTGCCGGTGGCCGGGTCGCAGGCCACCATCGGGCGCAGCGGTGCCGCGATCAGGTCGGCCAGCATCAGAAGGCCGCAATCCGGGGCATCGTGGTCGAAATGCGCCGGCAGCGCCACGCGCAGCATCCGGCCGCCCATCTCGGTCCCGACAATGAAGCCCGCCGCTCCTTCCTGCACCGTCACCACCATGCGGATGGAGGCCGCACGCGCGCAGTCCAGCACCCGCCGTTCGTCCGCCGCACAGGCCGCGGGGGCCACCAGAACCGACGCCCCCCGGGCCTGGGCCACGTCGCCCCGCGTCACCAGAAGCCGGCGACGCGCGAACAGGTCGGCAAGCCGCTCTGCGGCGGCGAAGCCGTCGTGCAGGATGTGAATGCTGGTCATGTTGCCCTCGCTTTACGTCACTTGCAGACATAAAGGCAGGAAGCATGCCAGCCGGGCGGCAGAGGAGGAGAAATCCTGCTTCTGTCGGCTTTTCGACCATATCGCGGCTAAAATGCCCTGAACGGAAGCCGTCACCCTGTCGGAAAACCCGCCAGGACAACCCGGCGGGCATAAAGGCGACGGAAACCCGACGCACCATCGGGCAAGGGACCCGTCCATTCGACGGGGAAAGAACCCCCGAAGGTAATCCGGTCTGTACGCCCAAAACCCCATGTTGGAACCGGCAAACCTAAAGGATAGGGCCGCTGCCGAAGGGCCGTATCACATTCGGGTAAGGGCAGCCGTTCAAGGGCCTGATCAGATCAAATCAGGGCCGCAGCATGCTCTCCAAGACATATCACCTGAAATTTCCGACCCTCGATGCGGCGCAGATTGCAGCACCCTTCGTGGTTGAGACACTGGGAAATGCCATTCCGACCTGCAATTTGAGCGCCTTGAACGTCGTCATCTCCAAGGAGGGCGACGTCTCCATCAACCTGTTCTTTCCCAACATCAACGATCTCAAGACCTTCGAGAAGAAGCACGGCAGCTTCCTGGACACCATGAAGAAGACATTTCTTTTCAGGTCCAACGGCTTCGATGGCGTCTGCATCTTCACCTACGACAGTTCGGAGGAAGCTGCCTGATCGCGGCCCACTCCTTCCCGGACCCCGCAGGCAGCCGGCACAGCCCAGTTCCTCGCCAAAAGAAGCAGTCACCATGACCCATTGCCATCACCCATCCCGGACAAGAGGCGCAGCATGAGCGTCGCGGCACCAGACGCGGCGCAGGACGGTGGACTGATGCGCGTTCCCTCGGAGCGCATCGGCAAGCTGATGGATCTGGTGGCGGAACTGTCCTTGTCAGTGGCCGAAACCGTGCGGTCGCCCGACCTGGAAGGGTTGGAGCTGTCGCATTTCGAGACCGCCGTCCACCGGCTGATGATGATCGTGCGCGAGGTGCAGGACGCGGCCACCAGCATGCGCCTGTTGCAGATCGACGAGGTCTTCAAGCGCCTGCGCCGGATGATCCGCGAACTCGAGCGCCAGACCGGCAAGAAGATCGACTTGGTCATCGAGGGCGGCGAGACGCAGATCGACAAGCTGGTGGCCGACCGGCTGTACGATCCGCTGCTGCATGTCTTGCGCAATGCCGCGGACCACGGCCTGGAGCCGGTCGAGGAACGCCAGAAGGCGGGCAAGGCCGATGCGGGCCGCATCCTGCTGTCGGCCGCCCAGGTAGGCAGCGAGGTCCGCATCATCGTCGAGGATGACGGCCGCGGCCTGGATCGCGACCGCATCCTGCGCAAGGCGCGCGAACGGGGCCTGTTCGGCCCTGACGAGGAGCCAGAGCCCGGCGCCCTGTGGAAGGTCATCTTCGAGCCGGGATTTTCCACCGCCGAGAACGTGTCGAACCTGTCGGGGCGCGGCGTCGGCATGGATGTGCTGAACACAACGATGACCGCCCTGCGCGGGCGCATCGGCGTGGAAAGCTTTGCCGGACAGGGAACCCGCGTGGCGCTGCACATCCCCGTGTCGCTGGCCTTTCTGGATTGCATCATCCTGCGCCGCCGGTCGCAGCTGTTCGCCGTGCCCATCGACGTCGTATCCGAGATCACCCGCCCCCGCCCCGAGGAGATGCCCCGCATCTCGGCCGATGGCGGTGCGGAACTGCTGCGCCTGCGGGGCGACAGCATCCCGATCTGCCGGCTGGAGAACTTCTTCGACAGCTTCGTACCGCAGGACGAGGGCGATACCGGCACGGCCCAGGTCGTTGTCGTCTTCAACACCCAGAACGGCCGCCTGGCGGTGCCCGTGGACGAGATCCTGGATCGCCAGCAGGTCGTCCTGAAACCGCTGTCGGGCCGCATGACCAAGGTCCGCGCCAGCTATGGCTGCGCGATCCTGGGCACGGGCGAGGTGGCGATGGTTCTGGACTGCGAAAGGCTTACCGCAGGGGGCGGGCGCTGATGAACATCGAGACGTCCCTTGAACGCGCCGGATACGAGACGATCCGCGGCTGGCTGGAGCAGCGTTGCGCCATCCACTATCCCGAACACAAGCGCGACCTGCTGCACCAGCGCCTGTCGCGGGTCCAGCGGGCCTTTCAGCTGCCGGCGCTGTCGCAGCTGGCAGCCGAGGTGACCGACGCCAACAACCACGAGATCCAGATGGCGGTGATCCATGCCGCCTCGACCAACCACACCTATTTCTTCCGCGAAACCGATGTTCTGGAACATTTCCGCAACAACGTCCTGCCGATCCTGAAGAACCGTCGCGAAATCCGGCTGTGGAGCGCCGCCTGCTCAACCGGGGACGAGGTTTATACCCTGGCGATCCTGATCGCCGAAACGCTTGGGATGGAGGCGCTGTCGCGCACCCAGATCCTGGGCACCGACATCAGCGGCCCCGTGATCGAACGCGCCGAGGCGGGCATCTTCCCGGCCCGACACCTGGAACAGACGCCCGACCACATCCGCAGCCGATATCTGCGGCCGGTGGGGATCGAGCAGTTCCAGGTCACCCCCGAGATCCGCGCGGCCTGCACGTTCCGGCGGATGAACCTGAAAAGCTATCCTTATCCGTTTCGCAAACCGTTCCAGGCCGTGTTCTGCCGCAACGTGTTGTATTATTTCGCGATGAAGGACCAGATCGACGTGATCGAGGCCATCGCCGACGTGACCGAGCCGAACGGCATCCTGTTCACAAGCGTCACTGAAACCATGCGCGACATGTCGCCCCGCTGGACCTATGTCACCAGCGGCATCAACCGCCGGACAGGAGCGGGCGGATGAGCCGGCCGCCGTACCCGGATCGGGCGGTGCGGGTCCTGATCGTCGACGACTCGGCGGTGATCCGCAAGGTCCTGACAATCGGCCTGTCCACGGACCCGCAGATCCACGTCGTCGGTGCCGCCGCCAGCGCCGAGCAGGCGCGCGAGATGATCGGCACGCTGAACCCCGATGTCATGACCCTGGACATCGAGATGCCGCGCCTGGACGGCGTCAGCTTCCTGCGCGAACTGATGCCGACGCATCCGCTGCCCACGGTCATCATCTCCAGCACCACGCAGCGCGGCGCGGCCGTCACGCTGGCGGCGCTGGAAGCGGGGGCGGTGGACGTCATCGCCAAGCCATCGATCGGCGTCGGCGAGGGGCTGCCCGCCATCATGGCCGAGGTGTGCCAGCGCGTCCGCGCCGCAGCGCAGGCCCGCCCGACGACGCCGATCCCCGACCGGTCGCGCCCGACGGCCCCCTGCCCCGCCACCGGCGGCAGCCGGATGATCGCCATCGGCGCCTCGACCGGCGGGGTCCAGGCACTGGCCCAGATCCTGCAATCCTTTCCCAAGGATGCACCGGGGATCGTGATCGTGCAGCACATGCCGGAAGGCTTTACCTCGGCGTTTGCCCGGCGCCTGAACGACGCCTGCGCGATCACCGTGCGCGAGGCACGGGACGGCGACGCGGTGACCAGCGGCCTTGCGCTGCTGGCCCCGGGGGGCAAGAGCCACCTGACGGTCAACGGCCGGGGTCCGAACTGGTACGTGTCCCTGGCCGAGGGCGAGCCGGTCTGCTTTTCCCGCCCTTCGGTTGACGTGATGTTCCGCTCGGTCGCCCGCGCGGTCGGCGGTTCGGTCGTGGCCGCGTTGCTGACCGGGATGGGCAAGGACGGCGCCCAGGGGCTGCTGGCGATCCGCAAGGCCGGCGGCGTGACCATCGCCCAGGACGAGGCGACCTCGGTCGTCTGGGGCATGCCGGCCGCCGCGGTCGAACTGGGCGCGGCATCCGCCGTGCTTCCGCTGGAGGCCATCAGCGAAGCGCTGCTTGCGGCCACGCGGCCCGCAAATCGCGGCATCAGCCGCCACATCCCGCATCAAGGAGTTGTCCGATGATCCCCCAGACCACAGCATCCGGCGCCACAGATCCTCGGCTTGTCGACGATCTGGAAACCGACACCATCGCCAACATGTACCTGACATTTGAGCTGGACGACGAGGAATACGGCGTCGGCATCGCGGGCGTGACCGAGATCGTGGGCATGCAGCGGATCATGCCGATCCCAGACATGCCGGTCTATCTGAAGGGTGTCATCAACCTGCGCGGCAAGGTGATCCCGCTGATGGACGTGCGGCTGCGCTTTGGCATGCCCGAACGCCCGCATGACGAACGCACCGTCATCATCGTGATGGAGGTCGAGGAGGCCCCCGTCGGCCTGATCGTCGACCGCGTCCGCGAGGTCCGCGAGATCGCCCCCGACCAGATCGACCGCCATGCCCACAGCGGGCGGGGCGGCGGACGTTCGATCATCATGGGCATCGGCCGCGTTGGCGAGCGTGTGGCGGTTCTGCTGGACCCGCCAGTGCTGGTGTCGGACGACGACCTGGCCGTGCTGCGCGATCACGGAGCCGCCTGATGCGCCTTCTGATCCACAACCAGAAAGGCGGGGTCGGCAAGACCACGACGGCAGCCAATCTGGGTGCCGCGCTGCTGCGGGCCCGGCGGGCGCGCGCGGTCCTTCTGGCGGATCTGGACCCGCAGATGCACCTGACCGCGATGCTGGGCGCCGACACGCCCGCCGGGGCGTGGAACGTCGCGGACTGGTTGGGGGGGCACGCGGGCGCGGCCCAGCCCGTTGCCGAGGAACCTGGCCTGACGCTGATCCCCGGCGCGCCCCTGCTGCCTGAACGGCTGGTTTTGCCGGCCGAGACTGCGCCCGGACAGTGGACGCTGCTGGACAGCGCGCCCGGATGGTCCCCGCAGGTCGAAGCCGTCAGCCACTGGGCGGATCTGGTCCTGTGCCCGCTGGAGCCGGACTTCCTGGGCCTGTCGGGTGCCAGCCGCCTGCTGGCCCGCTTTGATGACATCGGCGTGCCGCGCAGCCGCATCCGGTTCCTGCTCTGCCGCTTCAACGGGCGCTTGGGCCTGCATCAGGATGTCCAGGCCCGCCTGACCGAACGTTTCGGCCCCGATCTGGTGCTGGCGCAGACGGTCCGCAGTTCGGTCCGGATCGCCGAAGCCCCCGGCTTTGGACGGACGATCTTTGCCCATGCCCCCGGCAGCAACGGCTGCACGGATTATGAACGCCTGGCGAAAAGCCTGGCCCCGGCAGGCACGCCGGCCACCGGAAGGAACGCAGCATGACCGACAAGGACAAACCCGCCTCGACCCGCCGCCCCCCGCGCAAGGTGATGGCGCGCGATCCGCTGGACTGGGTCGACCCCGCAGCCGCGGCCGGACCGCCCGCCCAGAACGCCTCTGTGGCCGCGACCCCTGCGATGCCCGAGGCGAAAATCCCGGACAGTGCAACGGAGCAGCCGTTCGAAAACCCCGTGATCCAGACGCCCCCACCGGCAGCCGCCCTGAGCCCTGCCCCTGCGGCAGCCTCATCTGACGCATCCCGATCCGGACCGGCCAGCAAGGCGGCCTCTGATCCGGTCCCTGACACCACGACACATACCGCCAACAGCCAAACCGGCACACGCCCACAGACTGGAAGGAAAAAAGCGATGGCCACCAAAGACGCTCAGCACTGGGACAACACCAGCATGCTGGATGCCCTCAACGCCCTGGCGACGGCGGTCGTCATTGCGGACAAGGACTATATCCTCCGGTTCGCGAACACCGCGGCGCAGAAGATGTTCACGAGCATCGAAGCCGACCTGCAACGCGACCTGCCGAACTTTGCCGTCAGCACGATGATCGGCAGCTGCATCGACGTGTTCCACAAGAACCCGGCCCATCAGCGCCGCATCCTGGACAAGCTGGCATCGCCACATAACGCGAACCTGATGGTCGGCGGGAAGACGCTCGGCATCACCGTGACCCCGATCTTTGAAGACGATGGCAGCGTGCGTTGCATGATGGTCGAACTGGAGGATCGGACCGACGTCAAGGCCCAGCAGGACCAGGTCGACAAGCTGATGGCCGAAACGCGCCTCATGGCGGAAAGGCACGCGGACGGCATCATCAGCCACTATATTCCGCTGGACGGGTTGGACGAGGACATGCGCATCGTGGCCAAGGCCACCAATGACATGGTGAACCAGCACATCGAGACGAAGCGCAAGATCCTGGCCTGCGTGGCAGAGTTCGCCCGAGGCAATTTCGACGCGCCGCTGGAAACCTTCTCGGGCGAGCGGTTCTTCATCAACGACGCCGTCGAGGCGGTCCGCACCGTCCTGCGCGACATCGCAGCCGAGGTCGGACGCTTTTGCATCGGCCTGGAAAAGGGCGACCTGACGGTCCAGGTGAACACCACGAACTTTACCGGCGACTATCGCAAGATTGGCGAGACCATGGAACGTGCACTGGTGTCGCTGAACGCCACCATCACGGCGGCCAGCAAGCAAATCAGGCAGGTCTCGATCACAGTCGAACAGATGTCGCAGTCCAGCCAGTCGCTGGCCACCAACTCGCAGATCCAGTCGTCGTCGGTGGACGAGGTCTCGGCCTCGGCGGAACAGACGAACATCCAGGTCAAGGCCAACGCGGCCGCCGCCGACAGCGCATCGCAACTGGTCGCGGGCACCGCGGGCGTCGCCGCCGAAGGCACCAACAAGATCGCCGAGATGGTCCAGGCGATGGAAGGCATCCGCGCCTCGTCCCAGGACATCGCCAAGATCATCAAGGTCATCGACGAGATCGCCTTCCAGACCAACCTGCTGGCGCTGAACGCGGCGGTCGAGGCCGCCCGCGCCGGCCAGCACGGTCGCGGCTTTGCGGTTGTGGCCCAAGAGGTCCGCAACCTGGCCGGACGTTCCGCCAAGGCCGCACGCGAGACGTCGGATCTGATCGAGGACGCCTCGACCCGCGTCAAGGCAGGCGTGCGCATCGCCGACGAAGCGCGGGGCGCCTTCACCCGCATTGCGGGCGACATCACCCAGGTTCAGACCCTGGTTGGCGACATCGCCGTTTCCAGCGACGAACAGTCGCGCGGCGTGGCCCAGATCAACGGCTCCATCGGCGAGATCGCGAAATCGGCCCTGGCGACCAGCCAGCAGGCGGACGAGCTGGCCGCCAGCGCCGCCGAAATGCAATCGGCATCCGACGCCATGCGCAAGGACTTTGAGCGCTTTACGTTGCGGGCAGAGCAGGAAACCCGCGACAGCGGCGTCAGCCTGGACGGCCTGCCGCCGGAACTGATCGCACAGCTGCGCCACATGATCGCGGCCAGCACGGCCGGCGACGCCCCCCGCCGCGCCATGAATGGCCACATGAATGGCGCGGCCAAAGGCAACGCCGACCGCGACGAACGCGGATTTGCAGACTTCTGAGACCCCTGCCGGCGGCCAGGGCCGCCGGTTTCCCACACGGAGAATTCAAATGCCCCATAAAGTGATGATCGTTGATGATGCCGCGATGATGCGGCTCTACATCTCCAGCTTCATCAAGGGTCTTCCCGACTTCAAGGTTGTCGCGCAGGCGGCGAACGGTCAGGAGGCCCTGGACAAGCTGGCCAGCGGCGCGGAGGTCGACCTGATCCTGCTGGACATCGAGATGCCGGTGATGGACGGGCTGGAATTCCTGCGCCACGCCAAGCTGAAGACCCGTGCCAAGATCTGCATGCTGTCCTCGGTCGCCGTGGCCGGGTCGCCGCATGCCGCCAAGGCCCGCGAACTGGGCGCGGACGGCGTGGTCGCCAAGCCCTCGGGCACCGTGTCCCACGATCTCGAGGAAAAGACCGGCGGCGAATTGGCCCATACGATGCGTGCGGTGATGGCGGCCTGACGGGCTGCGACACGGGGGCGTGACGGCAGCAAGGATGAAGGTGCGCGATGAACGATGAAATGGACGAAATCTGGGTGCTGTTTGCCGATGACGGCGCCCAGGCTATTGACGCGATGGAATCCGCCCTGCTTGCGCTTCAGGATGCTGAAGCCGACCAGGTGGCGGGCCATGTCGCCGCCCTGTTTCGCGGCGTGCACACCTTCAAGGGCAATTCCCGCGTGCTGGGGCTGGGGGTCGTGGAAAGCCGGGCCCACTTGGCCGAGGACCTGATCGGGCTGGTCCGCGACGACGGCGTTCCCCTGGATGACGAGATCCTGGACCTGTTGATCGAGACCAGCGACCGGTTGCGCGACATGCTGGACATGGTTGCCTCGACCCGCGCCGATGTCGATCCCGAAGCCACCGAGGATCTTGTCCGCCGTCTGAAGAGCAAGATCGCGCGCTGCGCGCCGGGCGGTGACGCGGACACCGCCGAGACGCCGGCAGCGGTCGAGCCGACCGCGGCCCCGCCCGCCTTGGACGTGACGGACCTGATGGCCCAGCTGTCCGATGCCACCTTCGATGAACCCGAGGAAGACGCGCAAGACCTGCAGGCCCCGGCCGATGAACTGCCGGGCGATGACCCTGCACAAGGCGAAGCCAAGGCCGGACCCGCGCCCGAAGCATCGGCCGGGTCGCGCCTGGCGGACGATCCGGGCTATCGCAGCATCTTCGACGGGATGGCATCAGAGGCCATCGAGAAGATGCGCGGCTGCCTGGCCTCGGGCGACATGGCGGCGGCCAGGATGCAGTGCGACAACCTGGATCACGCGGCCAATCACCTGGGGCTGCAGGACTGGTGCGACGTGCTGCGTGCGGGTTCCAAGGCGCTGGACGCCACGTCGCTTGGGCAGCTGATCGACAGCCTGGTACAGCTGTCGTCGTCACAGGCCCCTGCCCGCGCCTCGGTCGTCCCCGAACCCTCGGAAGGGTTCTTCGCCCGCCTGAAGGAACCGCTGGCCGTCATCGGCAAGCTGGGCGTCGATTTCGCGACCGGTGAACGCCCTGACCCCGAAACGCTGCAGACGGCTGTCCTGGCGGTCGCCGGCACCGCCGATGGCGAGGGCTTTGTCCGTGTTTCGGCCGCCGCGCATCCGCTGGTCATCGCCAAGACGGCCACCGACTATCGCCGGGCCGAACTGCGCCTGTTCGAGGAACTGGCGCTGGTCGAGGCGGTCTATGGCGACGAAGGCATGGGCGCGGGACTCAGCCCTGCGGCCCTGCTGGCGACCTGGGCTGCCGACCATGTCTTCGACACGCTGGACGAACTTGACGCGACGCTGGAACGCATGCGCCAAGCAGGCGATCGCGACACGGACGAGGACCACCAGGCCCTGGGCAGGCTGGTGCGCCTGGTGCACCACGCCTGCCGCCACTATCGGTTGGAAACGGCCTCGCAGCTGGCCATGTCGCTGCTGGACCTGTTCGAACGCGGCCATGCCTGCGGCCAGGCGCCCGATGCCATCCTGATGCGGATCGCGCGGGGCTTCATTGACACGCTGGAGCTGGTTTTCGACGCATTGCGCGCGGGTGAAAAGCCCGACACGGACCGGCTGGAACAGTTGTTTGCCGAAGCCTCCGAAGCCGGTTTCAGCGGGGCCGGCGTGATGACCGCTGCCGCGATCGAACGCAAGCTGGGCCTGCCCACGGAATTCCACCGCGTCCTGTCGCCGGAAAGCACCCGCGCGGCGGCCGAGGCGCTGAAGGCGGGCCTGGATTTCTATATCCTGCGCGCCGACGTGAACAGCGACAACGACTTGGCCGAGGCACTGTTCGGGCTGATCGGCGCGGGCACCATCCAGGCCATCACCAACGTCACCCTGTTCCGGGGTCACGAAACGCTGTTCGATTTCCTGATCGCCACGGCGCTGGATCAGCTGGCGCTGTCGGAAACGCTGGCCCGGCTGGATCCAAGCGGGCGGCGGCTGGAACTGATCCGCCATCTGACGGTCGAGGAACCGGCAGCCGGAGTGGAACAGTCCGAAGGAGAACGCGAACAGTGGTCGCAGATTTCCTCTGGCGTCGATCTCTCTGCGGGAACGTTGGAAAAGATCGGCGAAATCGCCGCCGGACAGGCGATGATCCACGGTATCATCAGCGAACTGGCCGACAGCGACCTGCCCGAGACGATCAACGCGGTCCTGCGCCACCACCGGGGCGACCCGCGCGAGGCCGCAGCCGCCCTGCGCGGCGTGGCCGAAGAGATGATGACCCGCCTGCGCGACCTGGCGCAGCTGGAGACGCAGCTGCTGGGCCAGATGGCCGAGTTGCAGCAGACCACCGCCGAACTGCGGTCGCGCCCCATCGAATCGCTGCTGCGTCCCATGGCCGCCATGGTTGCAACGGAATCGCGCATGAACGGCCACGAGGCGCATCTGACGGCTTCGGGCGAAGGCATGGCCTTGGACATCGCCCTGCTGGATACCTTGAAGCGGGTGCTGCGCCCGCTGGTGATGGCGCGGCTCGGCTCGCCCGATCAGGCGCCCAAGCGGCTGCACCTGACCGTGCGGCGCAGCGACGACCAGCTGCTGGTCGCGCTGGAGGATGACGGCGGCGCCCAATCGGATCGCGTGCGCATGGAAGCTGCCGAAACCGAACTGACCCGTGCGGGCGGAACCCTGCGGGCGGTGCCCCTGCCCGGCGGCGGCCGGCGACATCACCTGAACCTGCCGATGAACCTGATTGTTCTGGAAGGCATGGTGGTCGGTGCGGGCGGCACCCGCTATGTGCTGCCGGTCGAGGCGATCCGGACGATCCTTCAGCCCGATCCGGCGGCGCTGATCGATGTTTCGGTCGGCGGCGGGCAGCGCTGGCTGCGGCTGAGCAAGGACGAGGTTATCGCCATCCGCTCGCTTGGGGCGAATGCGCCTGCCGAGATGGACGAGGACGGGCAGCGCATGTCCAAGGTCCATGTGATCCTGGGCCATGACGGAACCAGCATCGCCATTCCGGTTGATGATCTGGTGGGCCAGCAGCTGGTCCTGCTGCGACCGCTGCGTGGGCTGATGTCGCGTCTGCGCAACGTGACCGGCGTGGCGCTGCTGTCGGGAGGCGACGTGGGCATGGTGCTGTCGCCCCGTTCCCTTCTGGGCACGCGGGAAATGATCGACGGCGGGCTGTCCTTGGGCGCGGCCTGACACCTTGCCGAAATGACGGCGGCGGGGCGTTTTCGCGCACCGCCGATGTCATTTTGCCGGCCTAGTGCAACCGCTCGATCGCCATGGCGGTGGCCTCTCCCCCGCCGATGCACAGCGTGGCGATGCCCCGGCGCTGGTTATGGGTTTCCAGCGCCGCCAGCAGCGTCACCAGGACCCGCGCCCCCGAGGCGCCGATCGGATGGCCAAGCGCGCAGGCGCCGCCATGAACGTTCACCACCTCGTGCGACAGGCCCAGGTCACGCATTGCCGCCATGGCAACAACGGCAAACGCTTCGTTCACCTCGAGCAGGTCATAGTCTTCGACGGCGCTGCCGGTGCGTTCCAGCAGCTTGCGCACCGCGCCGATCGGGGCGGTCGGGAACAGATCGGGCCGGTCGGCATGGGTCGCATGGCCCAGGATGCGCGCGCGCGGCGTCAGCCCCCGCCGCTCGGCCTGGGAGGCGCGCATCATCAGCAGCGCCGCCGCCCCGTCCGAGATCGAGGAACTGTTGGCCGCCGTCACCGTGCCGCCTTCGCGAAAGGCGGGCCGCAGCGACGGGATCTTGTCGGGCCGCGCCTTGCCCGGCTGTTCGTCCAGGGCGACCGTGCTGTCGCCGCCACGACCCTTGACCGTCACCGGCGCGATCTCTCCTGTGAAAAGCCCCGCGGCAATGGCCTTCTGCGCGCGGGTCAGCGAGGCGATGGCGTAATCGTCCTGTTCCTGCCGCGTGAACTGATAGGCGCCGGCGCAATCCTCGGCAAAGGTACCCATCAGGCGGCCCTTGTCATAGGCGTCCTCCAGGCCGTCCAGGAACATGTGGTCCATCACCTGCCCGTGGCCCATCCGATAGCCGCCCCGCGCCTTGGGCAGCAGATAGGGCGCGTTCGACATGCTCTCCATCCCGCCCGCCATGACGATGTCGGCCGACCCGGCCAGGATCAGGTCATGTCCCAGCATCGCGGCCTTCATCCCCGATCCGCACATCTTGTTGATGGTGGTGGCACCCGCCGACAGCGGCAGGCCCGCCTTCAGCGCGGCCTGGCGGGCGGGCGCCTGGCCCTGACCCGCGGGCAGGACGCAGCCCATGATGACCTCCTGGACCTCGGCCGGGTCCAACCCGGCCAGCGCGGCGCCGATGGCGGTGGCGCCCAGGGTCGCGGCGTCCGCGCCCGCCAGGTCGCCCTGAAATCCGCCCATGGGCGTGCGGGCGGCGCCTACGATGACGATGGGATCTTCGGTCATGGGTGATCTCCTTACTTCGGCGCCATGCGCAGGGCGCCGTCCAGGCGAATGGTCTCGCCGTTCAGCATCTGGTTCTCGACGATGTGGCGGACAAGGGCCGCATATTCATCGGGCGCCCCAAGGCGCGAGGGGAAGGGCACGGTGCCGCCCAGGCTGTCCTGCACCTCCTGCGGCAGGCCGGCCATCATCGGCGTAGCGAAAATGCCCGGCGCGATGGTCATGACGCGGATACCGTGGCGCGCAAGTTCGCGTGCGGCGGGCAGCGTCAGCGCCGCCACGCCGCCCTTGGAGGCCGCATAGGCCGCCTGCCCGATCTGCCCGTCAAAGGCCGCGATCGAGGCGGTGTTGACGATCACGCCGCGCTCTCCGCTGTCGCCCGGCGGGTTGCGCGACATCGCGTCGGCCGCCAGGCGCAGGATGTTGAAGGTGCCGACCAGGTTGATCTGGATGGCGCGGGCAAAGCTGTCCAGCGCATGGGGTCCCTCGCGCCCGACGATCTTCTCGCCCGGTGCGACCCCGGCGCAGTTGACCGCCACATCCACCCGGCCAAAGGCACGCACGGCCTCGGCCATCGCGGCTTCGCCTTCGGCGGCGCTGGTGACATCGGTGCGCAGAAAGCGGGCGTCGGGGCCCAGTTCCTCGGCCATGGCGCGGCCGGCGGCCTCGTTCACGTCCAGCAGCAACGCGCGTGCGCCGGCACGCACGGCCATGCGCGCCACGGCGGCGCCCAGACCCGATCCGCCGCCGGTGATGACGAATGTCCTGTCGTGGATCTGCATCTTCCGTCCCCCCTCGCCCCGCGTCGCAGGGGCTTCCGGCGGCAGGGTACGCGCACGGGCATTGCATGCAATGACATTCGCGGCCAAAATCATTGATCGGTTTTGCAACATAGGCGACAGGATGCAGCGGCAGATCTCGGCCGGGTTCGTGGAGGATGCGCTGGCCGCGCTGGACGCTGCGGGCCTGGATCGGGCCGGAGCCCTGCGCGCGGCCGGCATCGCCGATCCCGCCGCCCCCGTGACGAACCTGCAATATGGTCGGCTGTGGCTGGCGATCAGCCACGCCCTGGGGGACGAATTTTTTAGCCTTGGCGCCCGCCCCATGCGGCCCGGCAGCTTTCAGCTGCTGTGCCAGGCCGTTCTTCATGCCCGGACGCTGGATCACGCGCTGCGCCGGGCGCTGTTGTTCCTGACCGTCGTGCTGGACGACCCGGCAGGCCAGCTGCGCCAGCAGGACGGCCGCGCGCAGATCGTGCTGACCGACCGCGACGGCCCGCGCCCGGCCTTCGCCTATCGGACCTACTGGCTGATCCTGATGGGGGTGATGTGCTGGCTGATCGGTCGCCGCATCCCGCTGATGCAGGTCGATTTCGCCTGCCCTGCCCCGAACAACCGCAGCGACTATGGCCAGTTCTTCGGCGCGCCCGTCCGCTTTGACCAGCCCGAGACCTGCCTGGGCTTCTCGGCCACCTACCTCGCCTTGGCGCCGATCCGCAGCAATGCGGCGCTGCAGGGGTTCCTGCGCGGTGCGCCGGCCAACATCCTGCTGCGCTATCGCCACGACCAGGACCTGTCGACGCGCATCCGCACCCGGCTGCGCGCGCTGCCGCCCGGCGACTGGCCCGACTTCGAGCGGCTGGCGCATGACCTGGCGCTGTCGCCCGCCACCCTGCGCCGCCGCCTGCGGTCCGAGGGCCAAAGCTTTTCCGCCCTGCGCGACGAGATGCGTCAGGCCGAGGCGCGCCGCCTGCTGACCACCGAGGATGCCCCCGTGACCGAGATCGCCGCACGCCTAGGCTATGCCGAACCCAGCGCCTTCCACCGCGCCTTCCTGAAGTGGTCGGGCAGCACTCCAGCCGCCTTTCGCACCGCGCGACGCATCAGTCTGCATCCTGACGGGCCGCCTGCGCCATCCACTGCCGGAAGGCGATGATCGGACCATAGCCGTGCTTGGTCTCGGGCCAAGCCAGCCAATAGCTGCCCTCGGCGGGCACGGCGGGTTTCAGGATCGGGCAAAGCCGGCCCTCGGCGATCTCGATCTGCGCCAGGTAATCGGGCAGCAGCGCCACACCGATCCCAGAGATCGACGCCTGCACCATCATCGAAAACGTGTCCATCCGCATGCCCGCTGCGGGACGCGGCTCGGCCCCTTGCCCTCGGAACCAGTCGTCCCAAGCCTGGACCCGGCTCTCCAAGTGCATCAACGGCAGGCCGTCCAGATCCGTCGGTGCCGCGATCGGGTGGCGGTGCAGGAATTCCGGGGCGGCGCAGGCGGTCAAGCGTTCGGGAAACAGTTCCAGATGCTGGGCTTGGCCCCAGTCCGGCGCACCGTAGAAGATCACCGCGTCAAAGATCTCGGTCTGGAAATCGAACCGCTGGATACGCGTGGAGAGGTTGACCGAGATGCCCGGATGCTTGGTCAGGAACTGCGCCAGGCGCGGCCCCAGCCAGCGCGTCGCGAAGGTGGGCAGCGCCGCCAGCGACAGGGTGCCCCCTTCCGGATTGGTCACCACGTTCATGGATGCGTTGCGGATCAGGTCCAGCGCCCGCGTGATGTCGCGCTGATAGGCCAGCGCCGCCGCCGTGGGCATCAGCCGCTTGCGTTCGCGCAGGAACAGCGTGCAGCCCAATTGCTCCTCCAGCGCCTGCACCAGGCGGCTGACGGCACTTTGGGTCAGCGACAGGTCGTCGGCCGCCGCCGTGACCGATCCGTGCCGGATCACCGCGTCAAAGGCCAGCAGGAGGTTCAGCGAGGGCAGGAAGCGGCGGGGACGCATGGAATATTCCAAAACCGAATGAACTCATACGATCATATCCGTTTCATCCTGCCGTCAAGTCGCTAGAACCTGTCGCAAGCGAATGATGATGGCTGCAGCGGAGGATCGGACGATGGCAGGACATTCCCACAAGGGCGAAAGCTTCAACTGGCAGGACCCCTTTCTGCTGGAGGACCAGCTGTCCGAGGACGAGCGCATGGTCCGCGACACCGCCGCGGCCTTTGCCAAGGACCGGCTGCTGCCGCGGATCGAGAAGGCCTATCTGAACGAGGAAACCGATCCCGAGATCTTTCGCGAGATGGGCGCGTCGGGCCTGCTGGGCGTGACCATCCCCGAGGAATATGGCGGGGTCGGCGCCTCCTATGTCTCCTATGGCCTGGTCGCGCGCGAGGTCGAGCGGGTGGACAGCGGCTATCGTTCGATGATGTCGGTGCAGTCCAGCCTGGTGATGTTCCCGATCCATGCCTATGGCTCGGAGGCGCAGAAGCGGAAATACCTGCCGAAACTTGCCAGCGGCGAATGGATCGGCTGCTTTGGCCTGACCGAGCCCGACGCGGGGTCGGACCCCGGCGGCATGAAGACCCGCGCCACCCCGACCGACGGCGGATACCGCCTGAACGGGGCCAAGATGTGGATCTCGAACAGCCCGATTGCGGATGTCTTCGTGGTCTGGGCCAAGTCCGAGGCGCATGGCGGCAAGGTGCGCGGCTTTGTGCTGGAAAAGGGCATGAAGGGCCTGTCCGCCCCCAAGATCGGCGGCAAGCTGAGCCTGCGGGCATCCATCACCGGCGAGATCGTG
Organism: Paracoccus saliphilus; assembly: GCA_003255745.1. GTDB lineage: Bacteria > Pseudomonadota > Alphaproteobacteria > Rhodobacterales > Rhodobacteraceae > Paracoccus > Paracoccus saliphilus_A. Next base: position 68,770 of record QKYL01000010.1, on the reverse strand, counting down.
ATGGAGGATGTCGAGGTCGGCGAAGAGGCGCTGTTGCCCGGCATCGAAGGGATGGGCGGTCCCTTTGGCTGTCTGAACCGCGCCCGCTATGGCATCAGCTGGGGCGTCATGGGGGCGGCCGAAGATTGCTGGTTCCGCGCCCACCGCTATGGCATGGACCGCAAGCAGTTCAACCGCCCGCTGGCCGCGACCCAGCTGTACCAGAAGAAGCTGGCCGACATGCAGACCGAGATTGCCTTGGGCCTGCAGGCCAGCCTGCGCGTCGGCCGCCTGTTCGACGAGGGCCGCTTTGCACCCGAGATGATATCGCTGATCAAGCGCAACAATTGCGGCAAGGCTTTGGACATTGCGCGGATGGCCCGCGACATGCATGGCGGAAACGGCATCCAGATCGAGTATCACGTCATGCGCCATTCCCAGAACCTGGAAACGGTGAACACCTACGAGGGCACGCATGACGTCCACGCCCTGATCCTGGGCCGCGCCCAGACCGGCCTGCAAGCGTTCGGCTGATGTCGGACGCGCCGCTGAGGGGCCTGAAGGTCGTCGAACTGGCGCGGATCCTGGCCGGTCCCTGGATCGGCCAGACCCTGGCCGACCTGGGGGCCGAGGTCATCAAGGTCGAGGCGCCAGGTGGCGACGACACGCGCAGCTGGGGGCCGCCCTTCATCGACCGCCCGCGCGCGGATGGCGGGACGGAACGCGTGGCCGCCTATTTCCACGCGGCCAACCGCGGCAAGACCTCGGTCACCTGCGACTTTGCCGATGCGGATGACCTGACGCGGCTAAAGGCGCTGATCGCCGGGGCCGATGTCGTGATCGAGAACTTCAAGGTCGGGGGGCTGGCCCGGTTTGGGTTGGACTATCCCAGCCTGTCCAGGGACAATCCCGGTCTGGTCTATGCCTCGGTCACGGGCTTTGGCCAGGACGGGCCACGCGCGCAGCAGCCGGGCTACGACTTCATGATCCAGGGCCTGTGCGGGATCATGGACCTGACGGGCGAACCCGACGGCCAGCCGCAGAAGATCGGCGTCGCCTGGATCGACATCCTGACCGGGCTTTACGGCGTGATCGGCATCCAGGCCGCCCTGGCCGAACGGGCGCGGTCCGGTCTGGGCCAGCATCTGGACCTGTCGCTGATGGATTGCGGCGTGGCGGCGCTGGCCAACCAGGCCACCAACCACCTGCTGGGCGGGCTGGTGCCGTCGCGCCTGGGGAACGCGCATCCGAACATCGTGCCCTATCAGGTGTTTCCGGCCGCGGACGGGCATGTGGTCATCGCCTGCGGCAACGACCGGCAGTTTGCGGCGCTGTGCCGGGCGCTGGACCTGGCAGATCTGGCAGGGCAGCCGGATTTCGCGACCAACGGCGCCCGCGTGGCCCATCGCGAGCGACTGGTGGCACTGATGGAAGACGCAACCCGGCAGCGGTCCCGCGCCGCGCTGATCGAGACACTGACCGCCGCCGGCGTTCCCTGTGGTCCGATCAACCGGGTGCACGAGGCACTGGCCGATCCTCAGATCGTCGCGCGCGAGATGGTGATCGCACCAGAGGGCATTGCCGGCCTGCGCACGCCGCTGCGGTTTTCGCGCAGCCCGCTGGCGCTGAACCGGGCCAGCCCCCTGCTGGGCGACGGCCGCTGGCAGTTCGGTGACATGCCCAAGGCGTGACCGCCGCTAGAGCGTGCCGTAAAGCTGCCATTCGATATCGGTGACGTGATCGGCCAGGCGCGCGACCTCGTGCTGCTTGACCGCTGCATAGGCGGTGTGCAGGTCGGGGCCGAAAATGCGCCGCATGGTGGCAGAACCCGCGAAGGCCCGGACCGCCTGCGACCAGTTACGCGGCAGCGGCGGCGCGCCATCGGTCGAGGATGGGGGACCCGGATCGGCCCGCGTCTCCAGCCCGTCCAGTGCACTGCCCAGCACACAGGCCGCGACCAGATAGGGATTGGCATCCACCCCCGCCACGCGATGTTCGAAATGACGCGCGGCCCCATCGCCACCGGGGATCCGCAGGGCCACGTTCCGGTCGTCCAGTCCCCAGCTGTTGCAGGCCGGCGAATAGATCGCGCCCGACAGGCGGCGCCAGGAATTCAGCGTCGGCCCCAGCACCAGCATGCTGTCGGCCATCGCGGCCCTGACCCCGCCGATGGCCGACAGCATCAGGGGCGACAGGTCACCATTCGGGCCATCGGCAAAAAGGTTCGCCCCGCCCCGCAAATCGGTCAGGGACAGGTGCAGGTGCATCCCCGACCCCGACCGGCCGCCAAAGGGCTTGGCCATGAAACAGGTGCGCATGCCAAAGCGACGGGCCGTGCTGCGCAGGATCTGGCGGACCAGCACGATGTCGTCCGCGGCCCGCGCCAGATCGCGATAGCGCAGCGTCAGTTCGAACTGGCCCGGCGCGTATTCCGAGATCAGCGTTTCCAGCGGCAGGCCGAAGCTGTGGGCCGCCGCATAGACGGCATCGAAAAAAGGCGACATCTCGTCCAGTTCATCCACCGACATGCAGTTTGTTCCGGAAAGCCGCCGCCGCCCAAGCGGCGCGCGCGCCATGCCGCCCTCTGCGTCCAGCAGGTAAAATTCAAGTTCCAGCGCACCCATCGGCTGATAGCCGGCAGCGCAGGCGCGCGCGATCTGGGCCATCATCGCACCGCGCGGGTCATGGGGTACAGGCCCGCCCTGCCGGTCGAACATCTGCAGCAGCACCAGCCCGCGCCCATTGGGTTGCCGGCCCAGGGTCCCCGGCACCGGCCAGCACAGGCTGTCGCCGCCGCCATCAGTCTGCGTGGCTAAGGCGGCGGGCACGTCATTGCCCTCGACGTCCTGCGCGAAGAGCGAGGCCGGCATCCCCCGCCCGGACCGGAACAGCGACGTCAGTTCATGCCGGCGGATCATCTTACCGCGCCCGATGCCGTGCAGGTCCGACAGCAGGATATCGATCGCCTCGACCTCCGGATGGGCGTCCAGAAAGCCCTGCGCCTCGTCCGTCAGCGCCCCCGTGGGTGCAGTCATCATCGCGTCCCCTCCTGCGGCATCGACCACAGGTTTTCACGTCGGGGCGCCGGGCTCAAGCCGGGTCGGGCTACAGCCCGAACTGGCGCGGCAGCCACATAGTCAGCACGGGAACATAGGTCACCAGCAGCAGCACCGCCAGCAGCAGCAGGTAGAACGGCCCAAGCGCCCGCACCGCCGTTTCCACCCGAACGCGCGCCACGCCTGCGCCGACGAAAAGGCCAGTTCCCACCGGCGGGGTGATCGTGCCGATCGCCAGGTTGAAGATCATGATGACGCCGAAATGCACAGGATCATAGCCGACCTTCTGCGCGATGGGCAGCAGGATCGGGGTGAAGATCAGGATCGCCGGACCCATGTCCATGAAGCAGCCCACCACCAGCAGCACGATGTTGATGATCAGCATGACCAGGATCGGGTCCTCCGAAATGGCCAGGATCAGCGCCGTGACAGCCGCCGGAATGCCGGTAAAGGCCATCGCAAAGCTGAGCGCAGCCGAGGCCGCCAGAAGCAGCATGATCGTGCCGGTCATCTGCACGGTTTCCATCAGGAAGCCGGGCAGCGCGCGCAGCGGCACGGTGCGGTGGATGACGAAGGCCAGCAGCATCGTGTAGATGACCGCGATGCCCGAGGCCTCGACCGCGGTGACGATGCCCAGCATGATGCCGCCAATGATGAAGACGATCAGCATCAGGCTGGGCACCGCGCGGCCGATGACGCGGATTGCGTCCCGCATTCCGATCCGGCCGGCGACCGGCCAGCCGGATCGGCGGGCGATGACGCCGGTCAGGATCATCATCCCAAGCCCCCACATCAGCCCCGCCATCGCGCCCGCCATGAACAGTGCCGCGATCGAGGCACCGCCCGCCACCAGCGAATAGATGATGAAGGCGGTCGAGGGCGGGATCAGCATGCCGGTGGGCGCGCTGGCGATGTTCACCGCCGCCGCAAAGCCCGGGTCATAGCCCTCGCGTTTCTGCATGGGCACCATCACGCCGCCGATCGAGGTCGAGGCCGCGATGGCCGAGCCCGAAATCGCGCCGAACAGCATGTTGCCCGCGATGTTGGTCTGGGCCAGCGATCCGGGGATGCGGCCCGCGACCAGCTTGGCGAAATCCACCAGCCGCACCGCGATGCCGCCCGAATTCATGATGACGCCCGACAGGATGAAGAACGGCACCGCCAGCAGCGAAAAGCTGTCCAGGCTGGCCAGCATCTTTTGCGCCGAGGTGAACAGCGCCATGTCGAAGGGCACGACCAGCAGCACCGCCGCGATGGCCGCCGCCGTGATCGACAGCGCCAGCGGAATGCCCAAAGCCGTCAGGACGCCGAAGACCGAGATCAGGATCAGGCTGGCAGGACCGGCCATGGTTCATTCCCCCATCAGTTCGGCCTGCCGGTCCGGATCGGCGTGATGCGTGCGCCCGCGTATCAGGTCGGCCAGGTTCAGCAGGCTGTAGAGGATCATCAGCCCGCCGCTGACCGGCAGCGATAGATAGACCCAGCTCATCGGGATGCGCATGACCGCGCTGGTCTGGCGGGCGGCGATGTTGACGCCCTGCATGCCGCCCCAGACCAGGACGACGCCCGCAAAGACCACAAAGGCCAGCGCGATCAGCGCATCAAGCCGCAGCCGCGCGCGGCCGGCCAAGCGGTCGCGCAGCATGTCCACGCTCATGTGGCTGCCGCGGCCGGTGGCAAAGGCCGCCCCCAGCATCGACATCCAGATCACGCCGTAACGCAGGATCTCCTCGGTCATCGACGACGGTGCGCTCAGGGCATAGCGGCTGATGACCTGCCATGCCAGGACCGCGACCAGCGCCAGCAGAAGGCTGCAGCACAGGGCGCCCAGAACCATGTCCAGCCCGCGCCGCAGCCTGTCCATCACTGTGCCCCGGCGCCGCGGATGGCCGCGACGACATCGGCCGTCTCGCCCTGCAGTTCGTCATACATCGGCTGGACGGCCTCGCGGAAGGGCGCGTTGTCGACCTGGTGGAAGGTCACGCCGAACTGTTCGGCCGATTCCTTGGCCGCCGCCTCGACGGCCGCGTCCCAGACCGACTTGTGGAACTCGGTCGATTCCTTTGCGGCTTCGGTCACGGCGGTGCGCTGCTCGTCGGTCAGGCGGTCCATCGCGGCGGTGCCGATCAGCAGGATGTCGGGGATGCGGCTGTGGCCGTCCTCGCTGTAATGGTTGGCAACCTCGGCATGGCGGGCGATGGTCAGGGCGAACTCGTTGTTTTCGGCCCCGTCCAGGACGCCCTGCTGCAGCGAGGTATAGACCTCGGCCTGGCCCATGGCGACGGGCGTGGCGCCCAGCAGTTCGGTCATGCGGATCGCAGTGGGACTTTGCAGCACGCGGATCTTGAGGCCCTTCAGGTCCTCGACCGTCTCCACGGGCTTGTTCACGGTGTAGAAGTTCCGCGCACCCGAATTGTAGTAGGTCAAGCCCAGAAAGCCCAGGTCGCGGGTCGCATCATAGATCGGCTGCATGATCGCCGCGTCGTCCATCACTCGGTAGAAATGGTCCTGGTCGTCGAACAGGTAGGGCATCGGAAAAACGCCATAGACGGGGGCGAAACTTTCCAGCAACCCGCCTGACACCTTGGTCATGTCCAGCGCGCCGCCCTGCACCATCTCGACCATCTCGCGTTCGCCGCCCAGCTGGCCGTCGGGAAAGAACTGGACGGTCACTTCGCCGCCGGTCTTTTCCTCGACCAGTTCCGCGAATTTCTGCATCGCCTCGACCGTGGGCGTCGCGTTCTGGGCATAGCCGAAACGCAGCGTCTCGGCCTGGGCTGCGCCCGAGGCCAGGATCAGCGCCAGGGCCGTCATCGTCGTCATGCGGGTCATCATGTCTCCTCCTCCAAGGACAATGGCGCGTCAGATATAGCCGCGCAGGTATTCGGCCAGCGCCAGCATCGCCATCGCCTGCCCGTAGGGCATCGAGGTCTGCTTGATCTGGCGGTAGTAATCCAGGTCGCCGCCCATCGCGGTGCCGAAGGACACGTTCCGCAACTCGCCCTCGGGGCTGATGTTGTCGATCACGGCGCGGATCGCGCGTTCGGCCACGGGGGCATAGTCGGCGGGCAGGTAACGGCGCCGCACGCCCTTCAGCAGGCCATACGCGAAACCCGCCGCGGCCGAGGTTTCCAGATAGCTGTCCTTGTCATCCAGCAGCGTGTGCCACAACCCGCTGTCGTCCTGCGTGTCCCGCAGCGCGGCGGCCTGCCGGTTGAACAGCGACAACAGGTGGCGGCGGGTCGGGTCGCCTTCGGGCAGGTTCAAGAGCTCGATGAACTCGGGGATCACGATGGTGATCCAGCTGTTTCCCCGCGCCCACAGCGCGCGGGCAAAGTTGTGGTCGCCATCAAAGGTCCAGCCGTGGAACCACAAGCCCGATTGCGTGTCGGCCAGATACTGCGCGTGCAGCAGGAACTGGTACTTGGCTTCGTCCACGTAATGCGGGCGGTCCAGCACCAAGCCGATCTTGGCCAGGGGCATCACCGACATCATCAGCGTGTCGTCCCACAACTGCTGGTCGTTGACGCTGTTGTAGACGATGTGCTGCAGCCCGCCTTCGCGGGTGCGCGGCATCTCGTGCATGACCCATTCGGCCCAGGTGTCCAGATAGGGCAGCCACATCGGGTTGCGGTCGCGTTCGTAAAGATGGGCCAGCGTCAGGAAGGGCGCGACGGTGTTGATGTTCTTGGTCGGCGTCCCTTCGGACAGGCGGGCGTCGAACCAGTCGCGGATGATGCCCATTGCCTTGTCGCTGCCGGTCAGCTGCCAGTATTGCAGCAGCCCGTAAAGGCCAATGCCGTGGGTCCATTCCCAGCCCGCCCAGCCCTTGGTGTCGATCACGCGCCCGTCGTCCAGCCGCAGCAGGAACTCTCCGGTCTCGTCGGTGATGTTGACGAGGTTGTCGGCCAGGCGCTCGATCAGCCCCGACACTTCGCCGCGCGAGATGAAGCGTTCCTTCTGCCGCAAAAGCGGATGCATGACGATCTCCCCTTATACATTCCGGAATGCTGTTCCGGAATTGAAGGAACCACAGTCCATTTCGAAAATCAAGCCCTAGCCGACCTGGCCCATTCAAAAGCTGCTTTGCAAATATTCGAGCATATATTGCAGGTTACGCCGTCCTTGACAGCAGGATGTAAAATTTCCAGAATGTAGTTCCGAAAAATAATGAACAACGCCATGACCCAGAAACCGCAGAAGACCGAAAATGCCGCTGCCGTGCTGAAGGTGTTCGCGGTGCTTGAATCATTGGCCGAGGAACGCCGCGCCAGCCTGGCCGACATCGCGCAGCGGGCGATGACCTCCAAGACGACCGCGCATCGCCTGCTGCAGACGATGGTCGACCTGGGCTATGTCGAACAGGAAGCCGACAATGAAAAATACGGCCTGACGCTGAAGCTGTTCGGCTTAGGCGCGCGCATCCTGCGCGGCCAGCAGGACCTGCTGCGGGCCTGCGACCGCGAAATGGGCAAGCTGTCGCGCGCTACGGGGGAATCGATCAACCTGGGCGTCATGGACGATTTCGACCAGCGCGTGGCCTATATCCACAAATACGACAGCGCCTATAACCTGTCGATGCAGTCCACACTGGGCAAGCGGAACCCGCTGCATTCGACCTCGCTTGGCAAGGCGCTGCTGGCCTTTCGCGACGACGACGAGATCCGCGAGCGGATCGCCGCGATGGAGCTGAAGAAGCTGGCCCCGCGCACGATCACCGACCCCGGCCTGCTGTTTGACGAGTTGATGCAGACCCGCGCGCGCGGCTATTCCGAAGAGATCGAGGAAAGCGAGGCGGGGGTGCGCTGCATGGCGGCACCGGTGCTGGACCATGCGGGCAAGTCGGTCGCGGCGATCAGCATCGCCTTTCCACTGGTCCGCTTTGATGAGACGCGCAAATCCGAATACGTGCGCCTGCTGACGGATGCGGGACAGGCCGCCTCGGCGGCACTCGGCTACAGCTGACACCCGACCCTCGCGCGCCAGTCGGCGGCATAGGTCCGCAGCGCCTCGGCATGTGCCGGCATTGGCCAAGCCTGCGTCGCGGGCGCCCTGCGCCGCGGGAGGCACAAAAGCGCCGCCCCTGCCGAGGTCCCGGTGGCCGAGGTCGCGGTTTCCACGCCCCCTGTCCGCAGCGCCGCCAGCATGTCCAGGAAATCCGGGTTGCGGGCGAATGGACCTTCGATGACCGTGGGCCCTTGGGCGGCGATCAGGTCCAGGCAGGTGGCGGTCATCAGCGCCAGGTACCAGGACAGCGCCACCATGCGCGGGCCGTCATCCTGGGGCTTGTTGATCCACTCCATCCGACGACTGCGGAAGGGGCCGGACCCCGGCTCGACCGCAGGCAGGATCATCACCCCTTCGTCCAGCGCCATTGCGCGGTCCGCAGCGCCCGGCTGGATCATGCAACCTGCGCGGATGATCTCGAATTCCCGCCCGCCCATGAAGCGCGCCGAGGGCACAGGCTGCCCCAGTGCGTTCACGTTCACCAGCACGTCGCGGGCCGGGTCCAGCACCGCCGCCCCGCCGCCGACAGCCATGGCCACGACCCAGGTCCCGGTCGAGACGACCCCAAAGGGCGCGGGGCGGCCCAGCACATGCGGATAGAGCGAGGCATTGCTGTCATGGATGCCGACCGCCACCGGAATTCCGGCCGGGATGCCGGTCCGCGCCGCGACCACGGGCACAAGCCCGCCCAGCACCTCGTCCGCGCGGCGCGCAGGGGCAATCTTGCCCGCCAGATCCAGCCGATCGACCAGATCCGAAAAGCGGCGCCGCCACGGGTCCCACAGGTCGGTGTGGCAGCCAAGCGAAGTCACGTCGCTGGCCAGTTCGCCGGTCAGCCGCCAGCCCCAGTATTGCGGATAGGTCACCACATGCGCCACCCGCCTGTGCAGGTCGGGCTGCGTGTGAAACAGCCAGTGCAGCTGCGCGCCCAGGTTCAGGCCCGCCGGCAGCCGGGGAGAGCCGGTCTGTGCGAAATCCGGGCGCAGCCGGTCATATTCCACCGCCAGCGTGTCGGGGCCGGGATGTTCATAATCCAGCATCGGGACCGCAACCTGGCCCTCCGCATCCAGCAGCACCGCCGCCGCGCCATGCGTTGTGACCGAGATCGCATCGACGCCATGTTCGGCCTGAAGCGCCGCCAGCCCCTCCAGGAAGAATTGCCAATGCCCCTCCAGGTCCATATGCGGCCAAGGGGGGCCGGGCAGCGGCCGGTTCGGGCGTGTCAGAACGGCAATCTCGGCCAGCGTGTTCCCGTCCACCAGGGCCAGCTTGGCGTTCGTCTTGCCGATGTCGATGACGGCGATGTGGGTCATGGCAGGTGGAACATCGGGATCAGCGGCACGGCGACCGGCGCACCGTCGGGCTGGGTCGCCATGATGTCGGCCATATGCGCCCACCAGCGGCGCATCACCGGGTGGTCGGGCAGGTCGTCCATGCCGTGATCGTCGCGCCGCCACAGGACGCCGAACAGCGCGTCCGTCTGCGGGTCCAGGTGGATCGAGTAATCCTGAACCCCCGCATCCTTCAGTAGCGTGACAAGTTCAGGCCAGATCTGGTCATGGCGGCGGCGGTATTCCTCGGCCATGCCGGGGTTCAGCATCATCCGGAAGGCGTATTTCTGCATCATCTCCTCCGCAGCAGGACCAGCAGGCGCGGGACCGCGATAACCGCGATCAGCAGCGCGCCCACGACGATCGACATGACGATCCCCGGCACGTTCATCAGCCCCAGGCCAAAGGTCACCAGCCCCATGACCAGCGCCGCCAGAACGACGCCCAGGATGCTGCCCGACCCGCCCAGGATGCTGACGCCGCCCAGAACCACAATGGTCACGACCTCCAGTTCGAACCCCGAGGCGATGGAGGGCCGGGTCGAGCCGAGACGCGAGGTCAGGCAGATCGCGGCGATGCCGCTCATGACCCCGGTCAGCAGGAACAGGATAAAGCGGACGCGGTCCACACGGATGCCCGAAAACCGCGCGGCGGTGGCATTGTTGCCAATCGCATAAACGGTGCGGCCAAAGCTGGTCCGGTGCAGCAGTATCCCGAAGATCATCGCCGACAGGGCAAAGATCACCAGCTCGACCGTGATCACCCAGAAGACATAGCCCTGTCCGAACCAGGCGAAGCTGGCCGGATAGCCGGTAAAAGCACCGTCCCCCAGCACGATAAAGCTGATCCCGCGAAAGAGGCTCATGGTGCCGATGGTGACCACGATCGACGGCAGGCCAAAGCGCGCCACCATCAGCCCGTTGAAGGCCCCGCAGGCCAGACCCGTGCCCAGGCCCAGCAGCACCAGCACGGGCGTAGGCGCCCCCGCGGCCATCGCCACGCCCATCACGGTCGAGGCCAGCGCAATGATCGCACCCACGGACAGGTCGATTTCGCCCGCCACGATCAGCATGGCCATGGCAAAGGCGATCATCGCCTTTTCGGTGAAGTTGAAACTGGCGTCCGACAGGTTCCAAGGGTCGAGGAAATAGGGTGAGGCCATCGCGTTCAGCACAAAGATCGCGATGGCCACGACCAGCAGCAGCGCCTCCCAGCTTTTCAGGGCGCGGGCGGCGGGGCCCGTCAGGCGGTCGGGGATCTGGCGGGCGGTGGGGGTGTTCATGTCCGCACCTCGGCGCGTTTCAGGATGATCCGGCCGGGTTCGCGGCGGCTCATGGCGTTGAAGGCGATGGCCAGCAGGATCGCGGCCCCCGAAATCGCCATCTGCCAGAAGGGAGAGATCCCGACAACCGGCAGGGCGTTCTTGATGATGCCCAGGAACAGCGCCCCCAGCACGGCGCCCGCGACGCTGCCCGATCCGCCGGCGATGGCGATGCCGCCGATCACGCAGGCGGCGACCACGTCCAGTTCGAACCCGCTGGCGATGTCGACATAGGCCACCGCATAGCGCGCGACCCACAGGTAACCTGTCAGCCCGGCCAGCGCCCCCGACAGCACAAAGGCCGCGAACTGCGTCCGCCCGACCGAGATGCCGGTATAAACCGCCGCATGCGGGTTGCCCCCGACCGCCAGGAAGGCGCGCCCCAGGGGGGTGCGCGTCATCAGCAGCGCGACCAGCGCCACGGCCAGGACCGCGATCCAAGCCATGACCGGCAGGCCCAGGATCACCTGGCGCGGAAACGCCTTGAAGCCTGCGCTCATCTGGTGGGCGTTCACCCAGGCCCCATCCGTCATCAGGAAGATCGAGCCGCGATAAATCGTCATGGTGCCCAGCGTCACCACGATCGATGGGATGCCAAGCGCCCAGACCAGCACCCCGTTGAAGGCGCCAAGGGCGGCGCCAAGCGCGATCACCGTCAGCAGGATCAGCGGCAGCGGCACGCCCGCGCCGTTCATCAGCGCGGCGACCATGCCGCAGAGCGCCAGGTTCGCGGCCACTGACAGGTCGATGCATTTCGTCAGGATCACCGCCATCTGGCCAAGCGCCAGCAGGATCAGGGGCGAGGTGTCCGTGAACACCCGCGCCAGATTGGCGGGGGCGACAAAAGCCGGAAAGCGGCTGGCGATCAGCACCAGCAGCGCCATGATCGCCAGCGCCAGGATCGCCTCGCGCGATTTCAGCAGGGTCATGCGGCCTCTCCTTCGCGTTGGCGGTCCAGGCCCACGGCGGCACGGACCAGGTTTTCGGGCGTCATGGCGGTGCCGGTGAATTCGGCCGCCAGGCGGCCCTCGCGCATGACGAAGACGCGGTCGGACATGCCCAGGACCTCGGGGATCTCGCTGCTGACCATGATGACGGCCAGGCCTTCGGCGGCCAGTTCCGACATGAAGTCATGAACGGCGGCCTTGGACCCGATGTCGATGCCCTTCGTCGGCTCGTCCAGGATGATGACGCGGGGTTTCGTGGCCAGCCACTTGGCGATGACCACCTTCTGCTGGTTGCCGCCCGACAGCAGGGCGATGTCCTGGTCCAGGCTGGCGGCGCGCAGGTCCAGCCGCTGCGTATAGTCGCGGGCCAGCGCAAATTCCTCGGCCAGCCGCAGGAACCCTGCCCGACTGGTCCGCGCCAGCGACGGCAGCGTGACGTTCTGGAAGATCGGCAGCCCCTTGACCGCGCCCTGGCGGCCGCGATCCTCGGGGACATAGACGATGCCCGCCTCCACCGCCTGCGCGGTGGTGCGGACGACGCGCACCTGCCCCTCGATCCGGCAGGCGCCCTTCGACGGCTGCGTGATGCCGAACAGCGACTGCATCACCTCGGACCGGCCGGCACCGACCAGCCCGTAAAAACCCAGGATCTCGCCTGCATGCAGGGTAAATGTGATGTCCTCGAACTCCGTCGGGTGGCAATAGCCCGCGACCGTCAGCAGCGGCGCGCCGATCCGGGCTGGGCGCTTGGGAAATATCTGGTCCACCGAACGCCCGACCATCAGGTTGACCAGCTCGGCTTCCGTGACGTCGGCCATCATCCCCTCGCCCACGAACTGCCCGTCGCGGAACACGGTCCAGCGGTCGGCGATGCGGAATATCTCGTCGAACTTGTGGCTGATGAACAGGATCGCCTTGCCCTGTGCCTTCAGCGTCTCGACCAGGTCGTACAGCTCGGCGATCTCCTTGTGGGACAGCGCAGCGGTTGGTTCGTCCATGATGACCACGCGCGCGTCGATGGAGAGGGCGCGGGCGATGGCGACCAGGTGGCGGCTGGCGATACCCAGGTCGCGCAGCCGCGCGGCCGGGTCCAGGTCGGCCCCGATCGAGCGCAGGATGTCGCCCGCCCGGTCACGCATCGCGCGCCGGTCGATCAGGCCAAGCCGCGTGCGCGGCGCGTGGCCGATGAAGATGTTCTCGGCCACGGTCAGCTCGTCGAACAGCACTGTTTCCTGGTGGATGGCGGTGACGCCGGCCCGGCCCGCCGCCTGTGCGGTCGGAAATGTGACGGGGCGGCCGTCCACCCTGATCTGGCCTTCATCGGGTTGATAGATGCCGGTCAGCAGCTTGACGATGGTGGATTTGCCGGCGCCGTTTTCACCGATCAGCGCGGTCACCTGGCCCGCATGCAGCTGCAGCCGCACGCCGTCCAGGGCGCGCACGCCGGGGAACGTCTTGACGATGCCGTCAAGCGACAGCACGGGGCCGGCCGCGGCCGGGGGATCAGCCTGCATGGGAAATGTCCTGCTGGAAAGGCCCCGGCACATGGCGCGCCGGGGCAGGTTCGGCGATCAGAAGATCGAGCTGAACTCGTCGATGTTGCTGCTGTCATAGACGAAGGGGTCGGCCATCGCGGCCTCGTTGTTCTCGTCCAGCGTGATCTCGCCCATGCGGCCGATGGGGATGGTGGCGCCCGGCTCGGCCGTGGCCTCGTCCTTGGCCAGGTGATAGGCGATCATCGTGGCCGAATAGCCCAGATCGATCGGGTTCCAGATCGCAAAGCTTTTCGATGCGCCCGATTTCACATGGCCGGCCATCTCCGACGGCAGGCCCAGCCCGGTCACGTTGACCTCTCCGATCTTGCCCGCATCCGTCACCGCCTGCGCGGCCGCGACAATGCCCACGCTGGTCGGCGCGATGATCGCCTTGAGGTCCGGGTGGCTCTGCATCAGGCCCTGCGCCTCGCGATAGGACTTGTCCGCCAGGTCGTCACCATAAACCGTCGCGACCACGTTCACGTTCGGATAATCGCCCGCGACCTTGTTCATCTCCTCGATCCAGGTGTTCTGGTTGGTCGATGTGGTGGTCGCCGACAGCACCGCCACGTCGCCACCCTCGGGCAGGTTGTCTGCCGCCAGCTTGATGATCATGTTGCCGATCAGCGGGGCCGAGGACGGGTTCAGGTGCATCTCGCGCCCCTCGGGGGCCACGCCGCTGTCCCAGCTGATGACGGTGATGCCGCGATCCATTGCGCGCTTCAGCGTCGGCGCCAGCGCGTCAGTGTCGTTCGCGCTGACGGCAATTGCGTCCACGCGCTGCGCGATCAGGCTGTTCAGCACCTCGATCTGGCCTTCGGCCGTGGTGTCGGTGGGCCCGGTATAGATGATCTCGACATCGCCCAGTTCGGCCGCGGCCTCCTCGGCGCCCTTTTTTGCAGCCTCGAAAAAGCCGATCCCCAGGGCCTTGACCACCAGCGCAATGCGGGTCGTCTCGGCCTGGGCCGCGCCTGCCATCAGCACTGATGCGATGGCGGCGGTGGTCAGTGCCTTTCTCAGAATGCTCATGTGATCCTCCCTATGAGCGGTGCCGCGTCACTCCTCCTGCGCGCGGCTCTTGCGGTCGGCCGCGGCCACAGGGGCCACGATCAGCCGGACTTCGGCCGCTTCCAGCATCTGGGCGGCACGATCCTCGATCCCGTCATCGGTGACGACGGCATGGATGCGGTTCAGCGGGCACAGCAGCAGACTGGACCGCTGGCGGAACTTGGAACTGTCGGCCAGCACGATCAGCTGGTCCGCCTGGCCGATCAGCTTCTGTTCGGCCTGCACCAGCAGCGGGTCGCCCTCCATCAGGCCCAGGGGTCCCAGGCCCCGGCAGCCCATGAACATGCGCCGCGCGTGGAAATGCCGGCTGCCATCTTCGTCAAAAGGCGACAGGATGATGTTCTGTTCGCGATAGATCGCGCCTGCCGGCACCAGGACGGTGTTCTTCGACTGCTTCAGCAGGTGTTCTGCGATGGGAAAGCTGTTGGTGAAAACCTGCAGCCGCTTTGTCGTCAGCGGATGCACCATCTGGAAGGTCGTGGTGCCGCCGTTGATGATGATCGCGTCGCCATCCTCGCACAGGTCGACCGCCGCCTGCGCGATGGCACGCTTTTGCGCGATGTTGATCACCTGGTTGACGGCAAAGGGACGCGCGTTGATGCCCACGAACTGCGGGGGCGCGATTGCTTCGGCTCCGCCCCGGATGCGGCGCAGCTTCTTGGCGACATGCAGCTGGGCGATGTCGCGCCTGACCGTCGCCTCGGAGGCGCCGGTCAGCGCGCACAGGTCCGACACGCTGACCACGGGACGTTCCTGCACGGCGGACAGGATGATGCGATGTCGTTCCGTCTCCAGCATGTGTCCCCTCCTGTATCTCGCTCAGTTTCCATCATAACCGCGCAGTGTCAATCATTTTCGCGCGCAGAAACTGTTTCTGCACCTGCATAATGATCGTTTATGATCGAAACTGATTGACTTTGAGCCGAATGCCGCGCTATCCGCATCCTGACGGCGCGGCGTCCTGCCGCCAGGATGGGAGGATACCATGACCGCCACTCTTGCCCCCGAACGGCTGCAAAACCTGTGGAACGACGCGCAGGCCGCGTCGATGAGCGAACCCGAAAAGCTGCTCTATCGCTCGAACCTGCTGGGTTCGGACAAGCGCGTCACCAATTACGGCGGCGGCAACACCTCGGCCAAGGTGATGGAGACCGACCCGTTGACCGGCGAACAGGTTGAGGTGCTGTGGGTCAAGGGCTCGGGCGGCGACATCGGGTCGATGAAGATGGACGGCTTTTCGACCCTCTACATGGACAAGCTGCGGGCGCTGAAGGGCAAGTATCGCGGCGTTGCCCACGAGGACGAGATGGTGGGCTATCTGCCCCACTGCACCTTTGCGCTGAACCCGCGCGCGGCCAGCATCGACACGCCGCTGCACGCCTATGTGCCCCGCAGGCATGTTGATCACGTTCATTCCGACGCGATCATCGCCATCGCCGCATCGGTCAATTCCCGCGCCCTCACGACCGAGATCTTCGGCAACGACATCGGCTGGCTGCCGTGGAAAAAGCCGGGATACGAGTTGGGCCTGTGGCTGGAAAAGCTGGCGACCGAGAACCCAAACATGCGCGGCGCGGTGCTGGAAAGCCACGGGCTGTTCACCTGGGCCGATGACGCCAAGGACTGCTACCTGACCACGCTTGAAATCATCAACAAGGCCGCTGCCTGGCTTGAGGAACGGACGGCGGGCCGGCCCGCCTTTGGCGGCGCCAAGGTGCCGGCGCTGGAGCCTGCCGCCCGCCGCGACATTGCCGCCCGCCTGATGCCGGTGATCCGAGGGCTGATCTCCAGGGACCGCCACAAGGTCGGGCACTTCGACGACCAGCCTGCGGTGCTGGAATTCGTCGGCTCCAACGCGCTGGAGACGCTGGCGCCGATGGGCACATCCTGTCCCGACCATTTCCTGCGTACCAAGATCCGCCCGCTGGTTGTCGACTTCGACCCGGCGAACCCCGATCTTGATGCCACCATTGCCGGGCTGGGCAATGCCGTCGCCGCCTATCGTGACGATTACGCCGCCTATTATGATCGCTGTAAAAAGCCAGACAGCCCGGCCCTGCGCGATCCGAATGCGGTTGTTTACCTGGTTCCGGGCGTCGGCATGCTGACATTCGCGCTGGACAAGGCCACGGCCCGCGTCTCGGCCGAGTTCTATGTGAATGCGATCAACGTGATGCGCGGCGCCAGCGCCGTCAGCACCTATCAGGGCCTGCCCGAGCAGGAAGCCTTCGACATCGAATACTGGCTGCTGGAGGAGGCTAAGCTGCAGCGCATGCCCAAACCCAAATCGCTGGCGGGCCGCGTGGCGCTGGTCACCGGCGGCGCGGGCGGCATCGGGGCTGCGACGGCCGAACGCTTCCTGCGCGAAGGCGCCTGTGTCATGCTGGCCGATATCGACGCGGGTGCGCTGCAGACCGCGCATGAGGGGCTGGCCGACAGCTTTGGCGGCGACGTGGTCCGCAGCGTGCAGATGAACGTCACCGACGAGACCCAGGTCGCCCGCGCCTATGCCGAGATGGCGGTCGAGTTCGGCGGCATCGACATCCTGGTGTCGAACGCGGGCATCGCCTCGTCCGCGCCCATCGAGGAAACCTCGCTGGCGCTGTGGAACAAGAACATGGACATCCTGTCCACGGGCTATTTCCTGGTCTCGCGCGAGGCGTTCAAGACCTTCCGGGCGCAGGACATCGGCGGTTCGGTGATCTTCGTGGCCTCCAAGAACGGCCTGGCCGCCAGCCCGAACGCCAGCGCCTATTGCACCGCCAAGGCAGCCGAGATCCACTTGGCCCGCTGCCTGGCGCTGGAAGGGGCCGAAGGGGGCATACGTGTCAATGTGGTGAACCCCGATGCGGTCCTGCGCGGGTCGCGGATCTGGGAAGGCGAGTGGCTGGACCAGCGCGCCAGCACCTATGGCACCGACAAGGACGGGCTGGAGGAGATGTATCGCAAGCGCTCGATGCTGAAACGGTCGGTCCTGCCCGAGGATATCGCCGAGGGTGCGTATTTCTTCGCCTCGGACCTGTCGGCCAAGTCGACCGGCAACATCCTGAACGTGGATGCAGGCAACGTCCAGGCCTTCACGAGGTAAGCCATGATCGACAACAGCATCATCAAGGCGCAGAACGACACGCGCCGGACAGACCTGACAGCCGATTACGACGCCCTTGGGGCGCGGCTGGCACGACGTGGTGTCGATATCGAGGCGCTGACCGCCCGCGCCATGTCCTTTGGCGTCGCGATCCCCAGCTGGGGCACCGGCACCGGCGGAACCCGCTTTGCCCGCTTCCCGGGCGCAGGCGAGCCGCGCGGCATCATGGACAAGCTGGACGATTGCGGTGTCATCCACCAGCTGACAGCCGCCACGCCACGCGTCAGCCTGCACATCCCGTGGGATAAAGCCGACCCCGCCCTGCTGCGCGAAAAGGCCCAGGAGGTCGGGCTTGGCTTTGACGCCATGAACTCGAACACGTTCCAGGACCAGCCGGACCAGGCCCACAGCTACAAGTTCGGTTCGCTGTCCCACACGGATGCGGCCACGCGCCGGCAGGCCGTCGAGCACAACCTGGAATGCATCGAGATCGGCCAGGCCATCGGGTCACGCGCGCTGACGGTCTGGATCGGGGACGGGTCGAACTTTCCAGGCCAGACGTCACTCTCGCGCCAGTTCGACCGCTATCTGGAGGCGATGAAGCAGGTCTATGCCGGGCTGCCGGATGACTGGCGGATCTTTTCCGAACACAAGATCTATGAGCCGGCCTTCTATTCGACCGTCGTGCAGGACTGGGGCACCAGCCTGATGACCGCGCAGGAATTGGGTCCCAAGGCGCAGTGCCTGGTGGACCTCGGCCACCACGCGCCCAACGTCAATATCGAGATGATCGTCGCGCGCCTGATCCGGGCGGGAAAGCTGGGCGGGTTCCATTTCAACGACAGCAAGTATGGCGACGACGACCTGGACGCCGGCACGATCGACCCGTTCCGCCTGTTCCTGGTCTTCAACGAGCTGGTCGAACTGGAGGACACGCCGGACCTGGACCTGTCGCACATGATCGACCAGAGCCACAACGTCACCGACCCGATCGAAAGCCTGATCATCTCGGCGGTGGAAATCCAGCGCGCTTTTGTGCAGGCGTCGCTGATGGACCGTGCCGCGCTGGAAGGGTTCCGGCAGAACAATGATGCGCTGATGGCGGCCGCGACCCTGCGCGCCGCCTTCCGCACCGATGTCGATCCGATCCTGCAGATGGCGCGGCTGCGCGCAGATGCGGCAATCGATCCGGTGGCGGCCTTTCGGGCCTCGGGCTACCGCGCGCAAGTCGCGGCCAGGCGCCCGAAGTCAACGGGCGGCGGCGGCGGTATCGTCTGAACCGCCGATGGCAAGAAAGGGCGCCGCCCTGAAACGGCGCCTTTTCCATGCCTTGCCCTTAGCTGATCAGCCGCCTGTCCCGTGCGATCATCGCGGCTTGGGTGCGGTTGCGCGCGTCCAGCTTGCGGCACAGCGTCTTGACGTGCAGCTTGATCGTCACCTCCTGCAGGCCCAGTTCGCGTGCGATGTCCTTATTCGACCGCCCCTCGGTCAGGCCGCGCAGGACCTGCGTCTCGCGCAGCGTCAGATCGCCCACAGGCTTGGGACCAGCCTGGTCCAGAAAGCCATAGGGCACAAAGACGTCGCCGCCCGCGATGAAGCTGATGGCCGAGGCCAGCGACCGCGCGCCCATCGTTTTGGGCAGGAACCCCCGCGCGCCCGCCTCGATCGCCTCGCGCGCGACCGTGGCCGAGGCGGTGCCCGACAGGATCGCGACCGGCTTCCCCGCCATCAACTTGCGGATGCGCGCCAGCCCGGCCAGCCCGTCCATGCCGGGCATGTCGTAATCCAGAAGCACCAGATCGAACCCGTCCGGCCCGGCCTTGGAAATCGCAGCCTCGGCTTCGGCAACATCGCCGACCTCGGTGATGTCTCCGACATTCTGGCTGCTGAGAAACATCACCAGCGTCTCCCGGATCAGGTCATGATCATCTGCGATCAGGATTTTCACGGGGCACCTCTTTTGTGTAATCTGTGGGCAAAGGAAATGAATATGACGATCACAAGATTTCGTGATACTGCAAAAGATGCAAAAGACCATCCCATCCTGTTCAAAAATTCCGACCTTGGCCGGCCTTAGGATGTCTGGACTATACTTTCGGGTAAAGGTGAATACGAACGAAATAATGCAGCCTACCCGCATATATGAGAGATTTCAGTTCCGGACCACCCCACCCCGATAGCACAGGATCGCGCATGACACGCCCCGCCCTTATCGCAGCTTTCGCCGCCGTCACTGCAGGGCTGGCCGTCACGGCCATGCCCGCCGCCAGCGAAGAGCCGATCCTGACGGTCGAGGGACCGCAGGGAACCACCAGCTATGACCTGGCGGGGCTGGAGGCGATGGAGCCGGTGACCTTTACCACGACCACGATCTGGACCAATGCGCCGCATGAATACACCGGGGTTCCGCTGCTGAAACTGCTGGAGCATGCCGGCGTTACCGAAGGCAGCATTCTGGCCACCGCGATCAACGACTATGCCGTGGAGATCCCTCTGGCCGAGATCACCGAGGATTATCCCGTCGTCGCCTATCATCTTGACGGCGAACCCATGTCGATCCGCGACAAGGGGCCGTTGTGGATCATCTATCCCTTTGACAGCGACGAAAAGCTGCGCGCCGAGGTGATCTATTCCCGCAGCATCTGGCAGCTGAACCGCATCGCGCCGGCCCCGTAACCTAATGCAGCAGGGCGCGCTGTTCCCGCGCGCCGAAGGGTCCTGAATGCAACCCCGATTTGGCCTGACACTTGCCGGGTTCATTCTTGTTGTTTCGGTTTGTGCCGGAGCGATCTGGATGATCAGCGCCGACGCCCGCCGCCAGATCGACAGGCTGGCCATCGCCAATCTTGAAAGCGTGCAATGGGCCCTGGCCCAGTCCGAGGTCGAGCTGCTGACCATGCTCGAGTTGCTCGGGCAGATCCAGCAGATCGCGCCGGAGGAACAGGCCGCCGCGCTGGCGCAGTTTCGTCAGAGATTCGACATCTTCTATTCCCGCAACCGGACCCTGAACATCGGCACCGTCTTTGATCACGTGCGCCAACATGAGGGGGTCCAGGACGCGCTGGTCGAAATCAGCGACTTTCTCGCGTATGCGATCCCGCTGGTCGATGGGCCCGATGCCCAGCTGATCGAGGCGCTGCCCGAATTGCGCGCGCGGGCCAAGGCACTGCGTCCATCGGTCAGGGAAATCTCGCTGGAGGGGGTCCGCACCAACTCGATGCACTCGGACCGGCAGCGCGCTCAGGTCGCCTCCGCGCTGGAGGATCTGGCCTTGCTGGTGGCGATGCTGTTCCTGGCGCTGGTCGCAGTGGTCCTGGCGCTGGCCTTTATGGCGCAAAACGCACGAAACCAAGCCACGAGCATGGCGCTGACCCACAGCCGCTTGCGCGCCGTGATCGCCACATCCATCGATGCCATTGTCGTCGCCGATGCGCAGGGACGCATCATCGACTTCAACGACGTGGCCGTCCGCATCTATGGCTATTCGCTGGAGGAGGCGCTTGGCGCGGACATGGTGTCGCTGATCGTGCCTGAACAGCTGCGGGACTATGTGCGGGCCAGGGTCGCATCGCTGCGCGACAGCACCAGCTGGGCAGAAATGCCCGAAAACCCGGAACCCGCCAAGGCGATGCGGAAGTCGGGTGAGATATTTCCCATTGAGGTGTCGGTGGCGCGCGCGGAAAGCGAGACGGGCCCCGTGATGGTCTGCTTTGTCCGCGACATTTCGCGCCGGGTCGCGAACGAGGCCGAACTGATCCGCGCCCGCGATCGTGCCCTTGCCGGCGAAAAGGCCAAGGCCGACATGCTGGCCGTCATGAGCCACGAAATGCGGACCCCGCTGAACGGGCTGATGGGCACGCTGGACCTGCTGATGACCACCCAACTGGATGACCGCCAGCGCCGCTATGCGCAGGTGATGGCGCAGTCGGGACACCTGCTGCTGCGACACGTGAACAATGTTCTCGATATTTCGCGCGCCGATGCCGGGGTGATCGAGCTGGCCTGGCGGCCTTTTGATCCCCGGCTGCTGGTCTCGCAGATCCTTGACGGGTTGCAGGCGCAGGCGCAGCAGCGCGGGAACGTCCTGTCGCTGGCGATGATCGGCGACAACCGCCGGCCGCTGATGGGCGACCAAAGCCGGCTGACACAGATCCTGATGAACCTGGTGGGCAACGCGATCAAGTTCACTGAAGGCGGGCATATTCTGGTCGAGATCGACCGCAGCGTGGGGGCGGGCCATGTCGAGTTCCGCGTGACCGACACCGGCATCGGCATCGCGACCGAGGATCAGCAGCGGATCTTCGACGAGTTCGTGACGCTCGACCCCTCGTTCCAGCGCGAGGTCGAGGGAACGGGCCTTGGCCTTGGCATCGTGCGCCGCCTGGCCGGGCTGATGGGTGGATGGGTGACGGTGGACAGCCAGCCCGGCGAGGGGTCCTGCTTTACCGTGCGGCTGCCCCTGCCCGAGCAGGTCGCAGAACCCGAGGCCCTCCCCGCCCCCCAGGCGCCCGAACCGGCAGCCCCGGCAGCACCAAGCCAGCTGCAGGTTCTGGTGGTCGAGGACAACCAGATCAACCGCATGGTGGTCGGAGAGATGCTGGCTTCGCGCAATTGCCGCGTGATCGAGGCCTGTGACGGACAGGAGGGGGTCACCGAGGCGGGGCGCCGGCGCTTTGACCTGATCCTGATGGACATCAGCATGCCCCGCATGGACGGGGTGACGGCGGCGCAGGCGATCCGGCGCAATGGTCCCAACACCGCCACGCCCATCATCGCGCTGACGGCCCATGCCCTGCCGGCGGACCAGGCAAAGTTCGCAAAGGCCGGAATGTTGGCGACCCTGACCAAGCCGCTGTCGTTCAAGGCGCTGGACGACATCCTGAAGCGCTTTACCGGCACAACCAAAGCCCCCGCCCAGGCACGGGCCAAGCCACGCCCGGTTACCAACCGGAAAGAGGCCGCGCGTGCCCATCTGGCGGAAAGCATCGGACCCGAGCGCGCCGTCCAGGTCGTGGACCGCATCCTGAAGGAACTCGACGACGGGCTGACCCGCCTGCAGGACATGATCCAGGACCCGGCCCGGAACGACGACGTCGCGCGCCTGGCCCATCGGATGGCGGGATCCGTGGCGATGATCGGCTTTGACGACATCCGCCAAAGCCTGAACCGGCTTGAAACCGAGGCCCGTGCCGCATCATCACCCGACCAGGCCGGGCTGGTCGCGCATCTGGCGGAACTTCGGGCGATGGCCCCCTCCGTCGGCGCTGACACCCCGACAACCTGACCAGGTCCAGCCGCTGGCCGCGCCCGAAGGCGCAAGGTTCCGATGGCCAAAGCGGCAGCCGGGACCGCTGGTGCCTGATCCGCTTGCTGCTTTACTTTTGGGCATTTCGATGAAACCACGGGCAGTCTCATGCCCGGAGGTTCATCCCGTGCCCTTAGACATGTCCAGGATCTTGCGCGCCCTTGGTCCCGCCGTCGCCTCGACCCCACCGGCCGAAGCGGTCCGCGCCGGATTTGGTGCCGTGGCGGGGCTGGCCGTGGCGGGTCTTTTCGCCATGTCCCCCGCGATCGACCGGGACCTGGGACTTTACCTGATTGCACCTTTCGGAGCCAGCTCGGTGCTGCTTTTCGCGGTTCCCAACAGCCCCTTGGCCCAGCCTTGGGCGGCGGTGGTGGGCAACACCGTCGCGGCGCTGATCGGGGTCGCGGCCTGCCTGCTGATTGCGGACCCCGCGCTGCGGATCGCGCTGGCCGTGGGTTGTGCGATCACGGCCACGATCCTCTGCCGCGCCCTGCACCCGCCAGCCGGGGCCGTGGCCATGACCGCCGCCATGAGCCCGGACGCCGTGGCCGACTTGGGATTCCGCTTTGCACTGGCACCTGTTGCGGCGGGAACCATCCTGCTGGTGGCGCTGGCGGCCGTGTATGCCCGGCTGACCGGGCGCCACTATCCGCTGCGCCAGTTCGATGAACACCACCCCAACCGGACCCGCGACCCCGCCCCCGATCACCGTCTTGGCCTGTCCGAGGCGCAGCTGAACGACATCCTTGAACGCTATCGCCAAAGCTTCAACCTGGGGGCCGAGGATCTGGCCCGGCTGGTCGGCGCCGCTGAACTGCAGGCCGCCGCACAACGCGTCGGACCGGTGACAGCCGCCGACATCATGTCCCGCGACCTGGTGACGGTTTCACCGGATGCGCCGGGTGAACGCGTGGCCGCGTTGTTCCGGCAGCATCGCTTTACCTCGATCCCGGTCGTGGGGCCGGGCGACCGCTATCTGGGCGTGATCTTCCAGATCCACCTGATCGGCGGGCAGGCTCAAGGCTACGCGGCCCGTGCCATCATGCAGACCCAGATCCCGCAGGCGGCCCCCGCCACGCCACTTGGCGCGCTGTTGCCGCTGATGGCGGACGGACAGGTCGACGCCGTGCCGGTTCTGGTGGGCGGCCGTATTCTGGGCATCGTGACCCGCACCGACCTGATCAGCGCCCTTGCCCGGCCGCGGCCACAGGCAGGCGCTTCGGAATTAACCTGACCCGGCGTCAGGGAACGGCACGTCCGCCGGCGCGTTGGCAGAACTGGTCGCAACTGCCATAATGCCGGGAAACCGTACAAGAGAGAGATCGCAGCCGACATGTTCAAGGACCTTCTTGCCCGGCTGACCGGCGATGCCACCGGCCCCACGAAACTGGCGGCCGAGGATGCCGAGCTGGCCATCGCGGCGCTGCTGGTCCGCGTGGCTCGCGCCGATGACCATTATGACCAGTCCGAACGCCAGCGCATCGACCGCATCCTGGCCTGCCGGCGGGGTTTAACGCCGCAGCAAGCGGCCGGCCGCCGCGCCGACGCCGAGGCGATGGAGGCCGAGGCCAGCGACACCGTCCGCTTTACCCGCCAGATCAAGGACCGCATCGCGCTGGAGGACCGCGCCGGTGTTCTGGCCGCCATGTGGGAGGTGGCCTATGCCGATGCCGATCGGGGCACGGATGAGGAAACCCTGATCCGGCTGGTGACGGGCCTTTTGGGCATCAGCGACCGGGAATCGGCCCAGATCCGCCAAGAGGTCATGGACCGCATGGGCCTGCCCCGCGACTAGAACCCCAGCCTGTCGCGCAACCCGAACCAGGCCATGCCCGCGACCAGCAGCGGCTGGCGCAGCATCGCGCCACCCGGAAAGGCGCGGGTGGGCACAGCCGCCATGACATCAAAGCGCCCCGCCTGCCCCGCCACTGCCTCGGCCATCAGGCGCCCGGCCAGGGTGGCCAGCGCGACGCCATGGCCCGAATAACCGCTGGCCGACAGGCAGTTCGGAGCCGGACGGGCAAAACAGGGCATGCGGTTCATCGTGATGGCCAGCGTGCCGCCCCAGGCATGGGTCAGTTCGACGCCCTTCAGCTGCGGATAGACCGACAGCAGGTGTGGGCGAACGACCGCGCGGATGTCGCGCGGAAAGCGATAGGTCACGGTCTCGCCGCCGCCGAACACCAGCCGACGCTCATCGTCCAGCCGCCAGTAGTTCACCACGAACTTGGTATCGGCCACCGCGTTGCGCTGCGGCAGGATCTCGGGGAAGTCGGAACCCAGCGGGCGGGTGGCGACAATATAGTTGTTGATCGGCATGACCCGGGCCGCGACATGCCGGTCCAGCCGGCCCAGATAGCCGTTGCAGGCCAGGATGACGTGACCGGCCCGAAGGCTGCCGTCGCGGGTGCTGATGCGGCTTTCCTGACCGGCGCGCGCGGCATGGATGATGTCGATCACCTCGCTGCGCTCGCAGATCGTGGCACCGGCGGCCTCGGCCAGGCGCGCCAGCCCCACGGCCAGCGCCAGCGGCTGCACATGGCCCGCCCCGCGATCCAGATCGCCGCCTGCATAGACATTGCTGCCAAGCGCCTCGGCCAGCCGGTCACGGTCCAGCGGCGTCACCTGGTCATAGCCATAATGCCGCGCCAGGTGATCCGCCATGTGCCGCGCATGATCCACCTCGGATGGCGTCCGGCAGGCATGGGCGATGCCGTCGCGGACGGACACGCCCGCCTCGGCCGCCAGGGCGCGGGTCAGGGCCTTGGCCTCCTCGCCCAGGTCCCACAGGCGGCGGGCGGCCTCGGCGCCCAGATGCTGTTCCAGCCAGTCGACCTCCTGCCGCTGCCCGGACCCGATCTGCCCGCCATTGCGCCCCGAGGCGCCAAAGCCAACGCGATGCGCCTCCAGCACCACGACCGACAGGCCCTGCCGCGCCAGGTGCAGTGCGGCCGACAGGCCGGTATAGCCCGCCCCGATCACCGCCACGTCGGCCCGCCGGTCGCCCCCCAGCGGCGAACGCTTGTCCCCCTCTCCGGACTGCGCGGCATAGAGGCTGGGGGGATAGGCTCCGGGCTGGTCGTTCAGGTGCAGCAGGTTCATACGTTCAGCAGCAGGTGTTCGCGTTCCCACGGGCTGATGACCTGCAGGAACTCCTTGTATTCGTTGCGCTTGACGGCCTCATAGACGGCGGTGAATTCCTCGCCCAGAACTCCGCGCATGGCCTCGTTCTCGATCATCAGGTCCAGCGCGTCGCCCAGGTTGTAGGGCAACTCGTCCTCGGACATGTAGGCGTCGCCCAGGCATTCGGCGCGGGGGTTCTCGGCCTCCACAAGGCCCAGGTATCCGCAGGCCAGGCTGGCGGCGATGCCCAGATAGGGGTTGCAGTCCATGCCCGCCAGCCGGTTCTCGATCCGCCGCGCCTCGGGCGACGATATCGGCACCCGCAGGCCCGTGGTGCGATTGTCGCGGCCCCATTCCAGGTTGATGGGTGCGGCGAAGTCGGGGACATAGCGGCGATAGCTGTTCACATAGGGCGCCAGCAGCGCGACCGCCGCCGGCAGGTGCCGCTGCATACCCGCGATGAAATGCAGGAAGGCCGGCGTCTCGCGGCCCTTGGCGTCCGAAAAGATGTTCTGCCCGGTGGCAATATCCGTCACCGAATGATGGATATGCATCGCGCTGCCCGGCTCGCCCTCGATCGGTTTGGCCATAAAGGTGGCAAAGCAGTCATGGCGCAGCGCCGCCTCGCGGATCAGGCGCTTGAAATAGAAGATTTCGTCGGCCAGCGCGACCGGGTCGCCGTGGTTCAGGTTGATCTCGACCTGGCCCGCGCCGCCTTCCTGCAGGATGCCGTCGATCTCGAATCCCTGCGCCTCGGCGAAATCATAGATGTCGTCGATGACCTTGCCGTATTCGTCCACGGCCGACATGGAATAGGCCTGCTTCGCCGCCGCGCGACGCCCCGTCCGCCCCATCGGCGGGATGATCGGCTGGTTCGGGTCGACGTTGCGCGCAACCAGGAAGAACTCCATTTCGGGCGCGACAACCGGATTCCAGCCCTTGTCGCGGTACATCTGGACGACGCGCTTGAGGACGTTGCGCGGCGCGATGGGCATGGGGTTGCCCTGCTGGTCGGTGGCGTCATGGATCACCTGGATCGTCCAGTCGGCGGTCCAGGGCGCAGCGGTGGCTGTTGAATAGTCGGGCACCATCACCATGTCGGGTTCGGTGAAGGCGCCGGACGGGTTGTCGGCCCATTCCCCGGTGATCGTCTGCAGGAAGATCGAATTGGGCAGATAGAACTGGTTCTGGCGGGCGAATTTGGACGCGGGCATTGCCTTGCCCCGGGCCACGCCCGCGATGTCGGCCACGATGCATTCGACCTCGTCCAGCCGGCGCCCGGCCATGAAGTCGCGCGCGGCCTGCGGCAGCTTGTCGGTCCAATCGCTCATGCGGCACCTTGGGCGTCGTGGCGCGTCATCGCGCGCGGTTGCTTGAAGAATGCCTCGATCCGGTCGGCCAAGAGGTCCGAGCCCTTGCGCTCGCCCATCCGCGCGGCGGCCTGCGCCAGCAAATCAGGGGGAACGACGCCCTTGGCGCGGGTGTCCATCAGCCCCTGGATGAAGTCGTCGCTGAATTCGGGATGCGCCTGAACCGTAAAGGCCCGGTCACCATAGATCAGGGCCGCGTTTTCGCAAAAGGCGTTCTTTCCCGCGACCTGCGCGCCCGGCGGCAGGGCCACGACCTGGTCCTGGTGCCAGGCGTTCAGCGTCACGGTCTCGCCGTTGAAATCGTAATCCTGCGTGCCGACCGACCAGCCGCCGGGATGCTTGACGACCGTGCCGCCCAGGGCCTGGGCGATGATCTGGTGGCCAAAGCAGATGCCCACCATAGGCACGCCCGCGTCATGGGCGCGGCGGATGAAATCCTCCAGCGGCGGGATAAAGGCGTGATCCTCGTACGCGCCGTGACGCGACCCGGTCAGCAGCCAGCCTTCGGCCGCCGTGACGTCGTCGGGAAACTCCATCTCCTCGACGTGCCAGGTGCGGAAATCGAAGCCGCGCCCATCCAGCAGGCGGATGAACATGTCCGGGTAATCCCCCAGGCTGTCCTTCAACTGGGCTGGGGACTGGCCGCATTGAAGTATGCCGATGCGCATTGAAAACCTTGATGTTGCTGCCGACCCGAAGGTAGTCGCGCATACGGGGGCACCGCAAGGGGTGATCCCGCCTGCCCCCTTTGGCGGTCTGGCACCGAGGCGCGGGCCGCGCTAGATTCCCCCGGACAGCAGCGAAAGGACGCCCCCATGCCCCATCAGCGCCCCGAGATCGACCCCGAGGGTCTGGACGAGTTTTCGGTCGTCTTCACCGACCGGTCGCTGAACCACATGTCGCAGCGGTTCCAGCAGGTGATGCGCGACCTGTCGGCCACCCTGTGCGAGGTTTATGGCGCGGCGCAGGTCGCGATCGTGCCGGGCGGCGGCAGCTATGCGATGGAGGCCGTGGCCCGGCAGTTCGGCCGCGACGGCCACGCGCTGGTCGTGCGCAACGGCTGGTTCAGCTATCGCTGGAGCCAGATCTTTGACGCCGGCGGCTTCGCCCGCGAGGTGACGGTCGCCATGGCCCGCCCGCAGGGCAACGAACCCCAGCCCGCCTATGCACCCCCGCCCCTGGACGAGGTCGTGGCAAAGATCCGCGAGGCTCGCCCCGATGCCGTTTTCGCGCCGCATGTGGAAACCTCGGCCGGACTAATCCTGCCCGACGACTATATCACCGCGCTGGCCGATGCCGCGCATGACGTCGGCGCGCTGATGGTGCTGGACTGCATCGCCTCTGGCGCGATCTGGGTGGACATGCAGGCGACGGGCGTGGACGTGCTGATCTCGGCCCCGCAAAAGGGCTGGTCGGCCTCGCCCGCCGCAGGGCTGGTCATGCTGTCCGATCGCGCGGCCGAACGGCTGGCCGCCACCGACAGCGACAGCTTTGCGCTGGACCTGAAGAAATGGCGCGCGATCATGCAGGCCTATGAGGACGGCGGCCACGCCTATCACGCCACCATGCCGACCGACGCGCTGCTGGGCCTGCGCGACGCGATGGAGGAAACGCGCCAGATGGGCTTTGAATCAGCGCGCGAGGCGCAGTGGCGTCTTGGTCGCGCCATCCGCGCCGATCTGGCTGCGCGCGGCATCCGTTCGGTCGCGGCAGAGGGATTCCAGGCACCGGGCGTCGTCGTCAGCTATACCGCCGATCCCGAGGTCAAGACCGGCCGCGCCTTTGCGGCCCAAGGCACCCAGATCGCCGCCGGGGTTCCGCTGGCCATCAACGAGGGTGCCGAGTTCTCGACCTTCCGGATCGGCCTGTTCGGGCTGGACAAGCTGAAGGATGTCGAGGGAACAGCGGCGCGCCTGTCGGCGGTCTTCGATACAGTCCTCTAGGGCTTTACGCGCCCGTCACGCCGGGCTAGGTCCGGCGTGACGAAACTCAGGGTGCCGCAGATGACGCTGACCATCGACCGGGAAAGCCCGATGGGCGCGGATCTGGACCTGCTGTTCCAGCGCCATACCGCTGAAATGCGGGCCGACACGCCCCCCGAATCCATCCACATGCTGCCCCGCGCCGAGCTGAACGATCCAGCCATCGCCTTCTTCGTGATCCGCGATGCCGGGCATCCGGTCGCCATGGGAGCGCTGAAGGACCTGGACGGCACCGAGGCCGAGGTCAAGTCGATGCATGTCCTGGCCGAGCATCGCGGCCGCGGCCTGTCGCGCATGCTGCTGCGCCACCTGATTGGTCACGCGCAAAAGGCAGCCCGGTCGCGCCTGTCACTGGAAACCGGCGTGCAGCCCGGCTTTCTGGCCGCCCGCACCCTCTACACGCGCGAAGGGTTCAGCGAATGCCCGCCCTTCGGCAGCTATCGCGCCGACCCGAACTCGGTCTTCATGACGATGGCTCTGGCGTGATCCGTCGGTCCGCGTTATGACAGGCGCGCGATCGGACGACCGCGCATGCGGCCCCGTAGCTCAACTGGATAGAGCACGGACCTTCTAAGTCTGTGGTTGAGGGTTCAAGTCCTTCCGGGGTCGCCAAATATCCTGTTCCGCGTCAGGCACGGCTCCATGCAAAGCAGCCTGCAGGCAGCAAGGAACCGCCCACCAGAAGGGCGCCCTGCCTGTAAAGCCCCAGACGATGCCTCAGGTCCATGTCGACCAGCACCACGCCTGTTGTCAGATCGGCCCAGACAAGGCGGGCACCGGCCTGTTCCAGAA
The DNA here is from genome assembly GCA_003255745.1 of Paracoccus saliphilus. Classification (GTDB taxonomy): domain Bacteria; phylum Pseudomonadota; class Alphaproteobacteria; order Rhodobacterales; family Rhodobacteraceae; genus Paracoccus; species Paracoccus saliphilus_A. Next base: position 38,866 of record QKYL01000010.1, on the reverse strand, counting down.
CGGCTGCAATCTGATCCTCGCCCAACCCAGCACGGAAAACGACGGCGGTCAGGGGCATGCCTTCGGGCGGGCGCAAGGCCCAAGCCCCCAGTCCGAAGGCCAGGATACCCGCCAGCAGGACCGGCCACCGCCCGCCACCAGGACCCCCACCCCGCCGCGTCAGCAACCAGCCGAAGGCGAGCGGCAACAGCCCGAAAAAGATCAGCCACCCAATGTCCCACAGCAGGGGAAAGGCACTGTCCACCCGGATGCGATGGATGCCCAGCAGCCAATGGGACAGCACGGCGTCAGTTGTGTGCCACAACCCGAAGCCGACCAGAAGTCGCCCTGCCAGCACAGTGCCTGACGCGCCTTGGTTCCGCCCGCGCCACAGCCCGATCAACCCGAACAGCGCCACAAGGTACATGACTGCGTGAAAATACCCGTCCCACAGGATCTGCTGGCGCAGATCAGTGATGCCCGGAACCAGGCTCAGCAGGTGGTGCCATTGCAGGATCTGGTGCAACAGCACGCCATCAAAGAAGCCACCAAGGGCAAACCCCAAGGCTAGCGCCGATGCGGTCCACATCCGATCCTGCATCCCGGTTCCTCCCTCAAAGAGCCCGCCAACTCTCTCCCGCTCAACTGCCGGGCCACGCCTTCGGGACCGCCTCCAGTTCCTCAAGCCAAGGCGTCGCCACGCTGTCCGAAGGCGCGCGCCAGTCGCCCCGCGGGCTGAGGGCGCCGCCGGCCGACACCTTGGGGCCGTTCGGCAGGGCCGACCGCTTGAACTGGCTGGTGGCGAAGAAGCGGATCAGGAAGCGTTCCAGCCAGTGCCGGATGGTCGCCAGGTCATAGGCGTTCTTCTTGGCTTCGGGGAAGGCATCCGGCCAGATGCCCTGTGTCGTGTCATGCCAGGCATGCCAAGCCAGGAAGGCGACCTTGGACGGCGGCAGGCCATAGCGCATGATGTGGAACAGGAAAAAATCGTTCAGCGCATAAGGGCCGATCTTCGATTCCGTGCTTTGCATCCCCTCGTCGCCGTCGGCCGGGACCAGTTCGGGCGAGATTTCCGTGTCCAGGATCGACTCCAGCACCGCGGCCGTGGCCTCGTCGAACTGGCCGGTGCGGGCGGTCCAGCGGATCAGGTACTGGATCAGCGTCTTGGGTACGCCTGCATTGACGGCGTAATGGCTCATCTGGTCGCCGACGCCATAGGTGCACCAGCCCAGCGCCAGCTCGGACAAGTCTCCCGTGCCGATAACAAAGCCGTTCCGCTGGTTGGCCAGACGGAACAGATAATCGGTGCGCAGACCCGCCTGGACATTTTCAAAGGCGATGTCGTAAACGGGCTGCCCTTCGGCAAAGGGATGGCCCATGTCCTGCAGCATCTGGGTCGCGGCGGGGCGGATGTCGATCTCCTCGGCCTGGATGCCCATGGCGCGCATCAGCTTCCAGGCGTTCGACTTCGTGCCTTCAGAGGTCGCGAAACCGGGCATGGTAAAGCCCAGGATGCGGTCGCGCGGCAGGCCAAGGCGATCGCAGGTCTTGGCCGCGACGATCAGCGCGTGGGTGGAATCGAGGCCCCCGGACACGCCGATGACCAGATTGTCACCGCGGGTGGATTCAAAACGGCGGCGCAGGCCCTCGACCTGGATGTTGAACGCCTCATAGCAGTCCAGGTCCAGGTGGCTGGCGCGGTTCGGGACATAGGGAAAGCGCGCCACGGGACGGATCAGCCCCGCGTCGCGCCCGTGCGGGCGGTGCCGGAAGGCGATGCGGCGGAATTGCGGATCGACCTGACGGGCGGCATCGTTGAAGCTGCCGGTGCGCATGCGTTCCGACAGGATGCGGCCGGTGTCCACATCCGCCATCAGCAGCTGCGGCTCGGTCGGGAAACGCGCCGATTCCGCCAAAAGGTCGCCAAGTTCATAGATCAGCCCCTGCCCGTCCCAAGCCAGGTCGGTGGTGCTTTCGCCCGGACCCGCCGCCGAATAGGCATAGGCCGCAAAGGCGCGCATCGACTGCGACTGGCACAGCAGGTGGCGGTCCGAAGATTTCCCTATGACGATGTTCGACGCGGACAGGTTGGTCAGGATCACCGCCCCCGCCATCGCCGCATCCGATGACGGCGGTGCGGGCGTCCACAGATCCTCGCAGATCTCGGTGTGGAAGGTCAGTCCCGGCAGGTCGCTGGCCTGAAAGATCAGGTCCGTGCCGAAGGGGGCCGTGACCCCGGCCACCTCGATCTGCTGGCCGGTGATCCCGCGACCATGCGCAAACCAGCGCTTTTCATAGAATTCGCGATAGTTGGGCAGGTAGGATTTTGGCACCACGCCCAGCAGTTCGCCCCGCGCAATGATCAGGGCGCAGTTGTAAAGCCGCCCGTCGCGGCGCAGCGGCGCGCCGATCAGCAGCACGGGGGCCAGCTTGGCGCTGGCCTCGATAACCTTCCCCACGGCCCGTTCGACCGACAACAGGACCGCGTCCTGCAGGTGCAGGTCGTCGATGGCATAGGAGGACAGGCACAGTTCGGGATAGACCAGCAGGTCGACACCGGCCGCATCGGCACGTTCCGCCTCGGCGATGATGTTGTCACGGTTGAAGGACACGTCGGCCGGGCGCACGCGGGGGGTCGAGGTGGCCACGCGGACAAAGCCGTGGCGGTGCAGGGCGGCAAAGGAAAGTTCGGTCACGAAACGGCACCCTCCATCATCTCGACAACGGTCTTCAGGCAGGCTTCCCGGATCGGGTCGCGGCCGATGGCGCCGAACTGTTCCTTGCGGTGCAGCGTTTCACCGTCGCGCCGGGCCAGCGCGAAATGCACCAGCCCCTCCTCGGCATCACCGCCCGGAGAGCCCGCATATCCCGTCACCGAAACAGCGATATCCGCGTGGGACCGCTTGATTGCCTTTTCCGCCATCATGATTGCCACCTCTTGCGATACGGCGCCCTTGTGCTGCAGCAGATCCGCATCGACGCCCAGAAGTTCGCGTTTTGCGTCATCCGTATAGGTGACGAAACCACGATCGAAGGCATGGGAACAACCCTCGATATCGGTCATCCGTGCAGCCACCAGTCCCCCAGTGCAGCTTTCGGCGGTGGCCACTTTCAGGTCGCGGTCACACATGCGGGCCAGAAGGCGCTTCATGCGTTCGGCCATTGGGTCGGGATTGTTCATTTGTTCTTGTCCTTGTCGTGTTGTGGCCGCGTCCGCTTCGATGCGGTCACTCCTGCACGACCGCATGGGGCGGGCTGCCTGCCTCCATCCCCTCGACATCCGCGGGCGCGCGCAGAAAGGCCACGGCGGCCAAGACAGCGGCGATCAGCACGACCAGCAGCAGCATCATCATCACTCGGTTGTTCATGGTCCGGTTCTTCCTTTGGTTCGATTAAGCGTCAGGCAGCGCATAGGCCAGAATATAGTCGCCAGGCTTGGTGCCGACCGAGCCGTGGCCGCCGGCCACCATCACGACATACTGGCGCCCCTGATGTTCATAGGTCATCGGCGTGGACTGGCCCCCCGCCGGCAGGCGCGTGCGCCAGATCTCGGCCCCGGTGGTCAGGTCATAGCCGCGCAGATAATTGTCGACCGTCGCCCCCAGAAAGACGACGCCGCCCGCGGTGATGATCGGACCGCCGATGCCCGGCACGCCCAGTTCGAACGGCAACGGCAGCGGCGTCATGTCCCGCACGGTGCCGTTCCTGTGCTGCCACAGGATTTCGCCGGTGCGCAGGTCGGCCCCCGCGACATAGCCCCAAGGCGGCGCCGAACAAGGCACCTGCAGCGGTCCCAGGAAGGGTCCCATCACCACACCATAGGGCGCCCCTTCGTTGCGGTTCAGCCCCTGTTCGCTGGCGGTTTCGCCCTCGGACGGTTCGGGGATCTGGTCGCGCGGCACCAGCCGCGACGTGAAGGGCAGATAGGTCGGCATCCCGAACATTACCTGCCGCACCGGATCAACCGCGACCGAGCCCCAGTTGAACACCCCGAAGTTGCCCGGATGGACGATCGTGCCCTTGATCGATGGCGGGGTATAGCGACCCTCATAGTTCAGCCGGTGCAGCTGGATGCGGCAGACCAGCTGGTCCAGCATCGTGACGCCCCACATGTCCGCGCCGGTCAGTGGATCCGGCATGAAGCTGAGCGCTGAGCGCGGCTGCGTGGGGGCGGTGAAATCCTCGGGGATGGCCCCGCCGGGCGCGGGATGTTCGGTCACGTCCAGCAGCGGTTCACCGGTGCGGCGGTCCAGAACATAGATGTCCCCCTGTTTCGTGGCCTGAACCAGCGCCGGCACGGCTTCGCCATCCTCCTGCGTCAGGTCCACCAGCACCGGCTGCGCCGGCACATCCATGTCCCACAGGTCGTGGTGCACCGTCTGGAACACCCATTCGCGCTGCCCCATTGCCACATCCAAGGCCACGACGGATGATGAATGTTCCTCCACCGCCTCGCTGCGGCCCATGCCCAACTGATCGGGAACCTGGTTGCCAAGCGGGATGTAGACGAGCCCCAGTTCCTCATCGACCGAAAAGATCGACCAGCTGTTGGGCGAATTGGGCGTATAGGTTTCGCCGCCCGCGATGTCGATCGGTTCGGTCTGTTCCGGGTTGGCAGAATCCCAGTTCCAGACCAGCTCGCCCGTATCGATGTCAAAGGCGCGGATGACGCCCGACTGCGAATAGATCGAGAAGTTGTCGTTGACCGCCCCGCCGATGATGATCAGGCCGTCCACGGCCACCGGGGGCGAGGTGGAATAGTAATAGCCCTCGGGATTATAGGGCATGCCCGCTTCCAGATGCAGCTCTCCGTCGTCGGCAAAGAAGGTGCAGCGTTCACCTGTGTCGGCGTCCAGCGCGACAAGACGCGCATCGGCGGTCGGCATATAGACGCGACGGGCGCACAGGGCGGCGCTTGCGGCCGTTGCGGCGGGCGCCGGGGCTTCGCCGCCGGGCAAGGGCGTCACCGACGGTGTCGCCACAGCGGCAGGTGCCGGATCCTCCCAGTAGGTCACGCCGCGGCAGGTCTGGTGCTGACGGTCCGGGTTCAGGCCGGAATTGGCATCATAACGCCAACGTTCCTGCCCCGTACCCGCATCGATGGCGATGGCAATATTGTGAGGCGTGCAAACGTAAAGCGTGTCACCTACCTTCAGCGGGGTGACCTGATAGGTGGTTTCCGTCACATCCTGGGGCAGTTTCACGTCGCCGGTCTGATAGCTCCAGACCAGGTCCAGCTCCGACACATTGGCCGGGGTGATCTGGGCCAACGGGGAATAGCGCTGGCCATAGTTCGTGCGACCGTACTGGTGCCATTCTCCATCGGCGAAATCGGCTCCGGTGGCCGGTTCCTGCACCAGAGCCTGTTCCGGCAGCCGCCCCGGCAGATCATGTGGATCCTGAAACATCGCATAGACCGCGATTGCCACGCAGACCACGCTTGCGACCGCCACAGGCAGCGCCGGCAGCCGCCGGTTGACGGATGTGGCGGGATCATGGGGCGCACGATGCGCCGGGCGCCGGGCGCCGGGCAAGAGCAGCCACAGACCAAGAACCACAATGATCCCGCCGCGCGGCGCAAGCTGCCACCAGTCCAGCCCCACTTCCCAAAGCGCCCAAGCCAACGTGCCCAGCATGATCCCCGCATAAAGCCATGTCGCGGCAGGGTGCCGCGCGCGGATCAACCAGGCGTTCACTAGCAGCAACAGCCCGGCGATCAGGTAATACCAGCTGCCCCCCAGCACAGCCAGCCAGCCGCCGCCGATTGCCAGGGCCAATCCCAGCAGCGCGAAAAGCCCCGATGTCAGCGTCATCATCATCCGCCGGAATCCTTTGTTCGATTGCGCAGTCCGTCACCGAACCGTGACCCCGCGTGATTGTTCCAGCGGCCGTTGCCGGTCATGCGCAGGCACGCCGACGACCCGCTGGAACAAATCATTGCGCATCCCGTTTCCTTGAAGCCCGGCCCGTGGGGATTTTCCATGTCCAGGGGCCAGATGACGCAGGGCTCTTGCCCTTGGTCACAGACACAAGAAAGGAACGACAATGGTCACCACCGTCGGAACCGAAAGCGACTTCAACGATCTGGTCACCAACTTGATCTTGCTGGAACATGACGCGATCGCGGCGTACGAATCGACCGCCGAACGCCTGTCCAACAGTGCACTCAGCAGCCAGATCGAGAACTTCCGGCAGGACCACCTGTCCCATCTGGAGGTGCTGCGCGAAATCGCCCGTGAGGCAGGGGCCGATGCCCCGGTTGAAGGCGACATGAAGCAGATCCTGACCACCGGCAAGATTGCCATGGCGGACCTGTTCGGCGACGCCGCCATTCTTAAGGCCATGCGCACCAATGAGGAAGACACCGTCGCCGCATACGAGCGCGCCTGCGAACATCCCGGTGCGATCGACAAGACGCGGATGTTCTTTGAAAAGGCGCTGGCCGACGAACGGCGCCACCGCGAATGGATGCAGCGGACTGCCGAAACGATCTGATCGACGGCACTGGGCGCGGCTGAAGGATCAGCCGCGCTCTGCCACCTCAAGCCCGCGCGCGGCAAAGGTCGCGGCCAAGGGAGCCAACTGCGCGGCATTTTTGCCGGCAGCATTGCCGGTTGCGGCACGATCGGCAATTCCCACGAAGATCGCCGCGAAACGGAACAGGGCGAAAGCCTCATGAAACGGCTTCAAGGGTGGCCCCGGCAGCGCGTTCCCCTGATATTCTGTCACAAATTCTTTGCGTTCCGGAATTCCCGCCGCAGCCAGATCCAGTCCGCGGATGCCGCCGAATTCCTCTGGCAATGTGCGCCAGGCCATGCAGCAAAACCCCAGATCCGCCAGCGCGGGGCCCAACGTTGAAAGCTCCCAATCCAGGATGCCGATCACGCGGGGCGCATCGGGAGCAAAAATCAGGTTGCCCATCCGGAAATCGCCATGCGTGATCGACGCCCGCTCCTCGGCTTCCGGCAGATGCGCGACCAGCCAGTCCTCCAAGGCCGGCAAGGCGGCAATAGGATGCGTGGCCATCAGGGTGGATTCTTGCCATTGCCGCCCCCACCGCGCAATCTGGCGCGGGTAATATCCCTGGGGCCTGCCATAGTCGTTCAATCCGACGGCCGCCGGGTCCAAGGCGTGCAGGCGCGCCATCACACGCGCCATTTCGGCATAAATGGCCGCGCGTTCGCCAGGCGCGATGCCGGGCAGCGCTGTATCGTGAAAAACCCGCCCCTCCAGCCGCTCCATCAGGTAAAAGGGCCGGCCGATGATCCTTTCGTCCGCGCAGTAGACGATCGGGCGCGGGACGGGGACGTCCGTATCCACCAGCGCCTGCAGAACACGATACTCCCGATCGATGGCATGGGCACCCTTGAGGATCGGCCCCAGGGGCTGCGTGCGCAGGACCATCCGGCGCCCCGCCACGTCCAGCATGCAGGTCGGGTTCGACTGCCCGCCCGCGATGGGCTGCAACGTATGGCGATCCGTCCCGAACTGCCCGCGCAGCCAGTCCCCCAGGCCAGCAAAGCGGGCATCGCTCATGCCGTCACCTGCCAGGACCAGAAGTCACGCCCCTGCCCGGCCAGGTGCCGGGACAGCACCATCTTGTGCACCTCGTCCGCGCCATCGACCAGCCGCGCCTGACGGGCATAGCGATAGATCCATTCCAGCACCGTATCGGTGGAATAGCCGCGCGCACCGTTGATCTGGATGGCCCGGTCGGCCGCGTCATGCAGCAGGTTCGCCACATGGATCTTGGCCATCGAGATCTGCGGCCCCGCGCGGCTGCCGCGATCCAGTTCCCATGCGGCCTTCATGACCAGCAGCCGCCCGATCTCGATCCGCATGGCCAGGTCGCCCAGCATCATCTGCACGCTTTCCCGGTCGGCCAGCCGGATGCCGAACCCCTCGCGCGACTGCGCGTAATCCTGCGCGATCTCCATGCAGCGGCGGGCCAGCCCCAGCCAACGCATGCAATGGGTCAGCCGCGCGGGCGCAAGGCGGGTCTGGGTGACGCGCATGCCCTTGCCCTCGGCCAGCAGCACGTTTTCGACAGGGATTTCCAGCCCGTCGAATTCCAGTTCGCAATGGCCCCCATGCTCCTCGGGTCCCATGATGCCGATGCGCCGCAGAATGCGCCAGCCGGGCTGGTCCGCGTCGAACAGCAGCGCGGTCAGCGCGTCCGACGGCCCCTGGGATGTGCGCGCCAGCAGGATGAAATGCTGCGCCCCTTCGGCCCCGGTGATGAACCACTTGCGCCCGGTCACGACATAGCGGTCCCCCTGCCGACGCGCCCAGGTGCGGATCATGGAAGGGTCCGATCCGCCCCCCGGCGCCGGTTCGGTCATCGCGAATGCCGAGCGCACCCGGCCCTCCACGATCGGCTGCAACCAGCGTGCCTTCTGCGCAGGCGTGGCCAGCCGGGACAGGACCATCATGTTGCCGTCATCCGGCGCCGCCGCGTTGAAGACCACAGGGCCAAAGATCGAGCGGTTCATCTCCTCGTAGCAGACCGCCATGCCCTGCAGCCCGACGCCCAGTCCGCCATCCTCGGGGGGCAACTGCAGGCACCACAGCCCCGCCGCACGCGCCTCGGCCCGCAGTCGCGACAGCAGCGCGGGATTGATGTTGCCATGTCCGTCATAGGATGCCCGGTCCGATTCCAGCGGCAGGACACGATCGGCGACAAAGCCCGCAATCCGGGTGCGCAGATCCTCCAGCGCGGGGGAAATGGTAAAGTCCATGCTGCTCTCCTTCTCGGGCCGCAGGTCGAGGCTAGCGTGGCCCGGCGGCGGGAACAATGCACCCGCGTTGCCCTGCCCGCCACAGCCTTCGATGCTGCCCGACGTCAAGGAGATGCACGCCCACTGGGACCAAAGGGCCGACAGAGTAAAACTGCGGTGGAGCGACATCCGAACCTGACCCAGTCGAGGCTGACCTGAAATCACGGAAAATCCATATTCCTATGCTGCGCCCATTTCGACCTGCCGGACCGCGCCGCCACCAAAAACGAACTGATCCCCGACAAGCTGCCGCAAATCCTGGCCCGGATGCGCAACAATGCCAGCTCGATCCGACGCCGGACCCCGACATGACCCATGCCATGCACGCCGGCATGATGCCCGCGTCCGCGCAAAAGCAGGCGCAGCGATGTTACCTGTGCGGGCCGTGGTTCTGCCGATACGAACTTGGCGGGATCCGCGCCAAGGCATGGGTAGCCGGAGACGGAGATCCCGCGACCGCCTTGGCTGCGGGGCGGCTGCCAGACTTTGGTGGCAGAAGGCCACGACGCTCTGGAAATGGCAGGGTCGCTGGTTGCACGATGCGCAGGCAACAGGGAGACGCCAATGGGTCACGAACCTGCGCAGGGCTTTGTCGCTCGCGACAGCGTCCGGGCACTGGCGGATGCGGTATCCGCCACGCTGATCGGCCATGACTGGCTGGTCGAGCGTCTGCTGATCGCGTTTCTTGTCGGCGGTCATGTCCTCCTGGAAGGGCCGCCCGGCATTGCCAAGACCCGCGCCGTCAAGCAGCTGGCGGCACGGCTGCCTGGGGAACATGCGCGCATCCAGTGCACGCCCGACCTGCTGCCCTCGGACCTGACCGGCAGCCAGATCTATCGCCCGGAAACGGGGCGGTTCGACTTTCTGCCCGGTCCGATCTTTCACAACCTGGTGCTGGTGGACGAGATCAACCGCGCCCCGCCCAAGGTCCAGTCGGCCTTGTTGGAAGCGATGGCCGAGGGGCAGGTGACGACTGCCGGCATCACCCGCCCCCTGGCCCAGCCCTTCATGGTCGTGGCGACCCAAAATCCGATCGAGCATGAGGGCACGTTTCCCTTGCCCGAGGCGCAGCTGGACCGCTTTCTGCTGCACCTGCGCCTGGATCTGCCCGACGCTGACGCTGAACTGGCCATCCTGGACCTGGTCGAGGCCGAGGGACGCGGGGCCCCGACCCTTGCCACGGACCGGTTGTCGCCTGAGGCGCTGGCCGGCGCGCGGGCCGAGGTTGCGGGCGTTCACCTGGCGCCGGTGCTCAAGGATTTCATCATCCGCCTTGTGGTGGCGACGCGGCGCGGCGGGCTGCTGGCTGATGCGATCGAACATCCCGTTTCGCCGCGCGGCACGCTGGCCCTGGCGGCGGCGGTCCGGGCACGGGCTTGGCTGCACAATCGCGATCACGGCCTGCCCGAGGATGCCGAGGCGCTGGCCGCCGACGCGCTGGCCCACCGCCTTGTCCCGACCTGGAAAACAGCCAGCGAGGGCCGCGACGGCCGGTCGCTGATCGCCGAGGCGCTGCAGGCGATCCGGCCGTGGTAGCGGCTCCGCGCTGGCGTATGGCCCCCGGTATCCATCTGGATGCCCAGGACCTGCTGGCGCTGCGCGACGAGGTTTATGGCGCTGCGCGGCACCGCCCGGCCACCCGCCGGGCCGGTGTCGCGCCGTCGCGCCTGCCCGGCAGCGGCATGGACCTGAGGGAGATCCGCGCCTATGTCCCCGGTGACGACCCCCGCCGTCTGGACCCCTCGGCCACCGCGCGGACCGGCCGCCCGCATGTGCGCGCGCTGCACGAGGATCGTGACGACATCGCGTTGCTGATTGCCGATTTCCGCCCCGCCATGCTGTGGGGAACGGGCGCGCGGCTGCGGTCGGTCCTGGCTGCCCGCCACCTTGCACGGACCGGCTGGCAGGCCGTGGCGCAGCAGGGGGCGGTGGGACTGGTCGCAATGGCCGCAGGGCAGGTATTTTCGATCCCGCCCGCTGCGGGGGACGCGCAGATGGCCGCGATCTGCGCGATGATGGCCGACCGCCACCGGGCGGCGCTGGACGACCCCCGGCTCCAGATACCGCTGAGCGAGGCGCTGGCCCTTGCCGCGCGCATCGCGCCGCCGGGGGCACGGATCACGCTGGCCACCGCCCCCGACGGCTGCGAAGGCGCAGATGCCATGCTGACGCGCCTTGCGCGCGGCCGGCGGCTGGAGGTCGCGCTGATGCTGGACCCGCTGGACGTGTCGCCGCCCGACCGGGCGCTGCCGGTCACGCTTGGGGCACGGCCGTTGGTCGCGCGGCTGGCCCCTGTCGATCTGGGCGACCGCATCGCGCGGCTTGCCGCGATGGGCGCAACGTCCCTGAAGGTTGCCCCATGACCCATCAGGAGATGCTGCAGCAACTGGCCCCTGCCCGCCTGCCGACCGAAATGGCCTGGCTGTCCCTGCCCGAACTGCTGGCCCTGCTGGGCCTGGGGCTGGCGGCGGGAGTGCTGGCCGCCGCGCTGATCCTGCCTTTCACCCGCAGCCGCGCGCCGCGCAACCGCCTGCGGCTGCCTGGGCTGCGCGCCCTGCCGGTGCCGCAACGGATGCTGGTCCTGGCACGGCATCTGGGCCACCTGCCCCCGCCGCTGCGCGATGCGGCCTATGGCGCCGCACCGCCGCCGCCCGACGACCGGATCGAGCGCATTGCCCGGCGCGCCCGGCTGACGCAACTGGTCCGGGGCATCCGCCGATGAGCCTGGCGCTGCCCTATCTACTGGTGCTGATCCCCCTGCCCCTGCTGCTGCGGTGGTTTGCCCCGCCCTTGGGCCGCCCGCAACCGGCCCTGCGCCTGCCCGCCTATCTGGTGCCGGCGCTGCGGCCCGGCCAGCGGGGGGACAGGCCTGCACGACCTTGGCTGGCCGCTGCGGCCTGGGTGCTGCTGGTCCTGGCGCTGGCCGGTCCGCGGGTCGAGCGGGTGGCCGATGTCACCCCCGCCAGCGGTCGCGACATCATGCTGGCGCTGGACCTGTCGGGCAGCATGGAGCAGCAGGACTTCCAACTGGACGGAGAGGCCGTCACCCGGCTGGAGGCGGTCAAGCGCACTGCGTCCCGCTTTGTCACCAGCCGCAAGGGGGACAGGATCGGGCTGGTGATCTTTGGCGGCCGCGCCTATGTGGCGGCGCCCCTGACCTTTGACCTGGGCGCGGTCGCGCAGGCCATTGACGAGGCGCAGATCGGCATCTCGGGGCGGGGCACGGCGATTGCGGACGGCTTGGGCCTGGCGATCCGGCGGCTGGACGCCAGCGACGCGCCGGGCCGCGTGGCGATCCTGCTGTCGGACGGCGTCGACACCTCGGGCAGCGTGCAGGCGACCGAGGTGGCGCGGCTGGCGGCCGACCACGGCATCCGTATCCACACGATCGCCCTGGGCCCCGAGGATCTGGAGAACATGCCCACCGCCCGCGACGCGGTCGATGTCGCGACGCTGCGCAGCATCGCCGAACTGGCCCAGGGGCAGATGTTCCGTGTCCGGCAGGCCCAAGATCTTGAGGCGATGACCAAGGCGCTGGACCGGCTGGAGCCGAACCCCGGTGACCGTCCGCCCCTGCGCTATTGGCAGCAGCTGTGGATCTGGCCCGCCGCGGCGGCAGTCGCGCTGCTGGCGCTGGCGGGCGTGGGACGACCCCGATGGGCGGCCTGATCCTGCTGCGGCCCTGGTGGCTGGCCGCACTGCTGCCCTGGGCGGCATTGGTGCTTTGGCGGATCTTGCGCGCGCCCTCGGCCGGGGGTTGGGAGAACGTGATGCCGCCGCAGATGCTGACCGCGATGCAGGCGATGGGGGCGATCACAGGGACCGCGGGGGGCTGGGTGCGGATGCTGCCCTGCCTGGCGCTTTTGCCGCTGATCCTGGGGCTTGCCGGGCCGGGGATGCGCCGCACCGACATGCCGGTGCTGGCGCGCACCGACACGGTCCTGATCGCGGTGGACCTGTCGCCGTCGATCACCGGCGGCGCGGCCCTGTCGATGGCGCAGCAGGCCAGCGCCGCGCTGCTGCAGGGGCTGGCGGGACGCCCCGTGGGCCTGATCCTCTATGGCGGCGAGGCCTATAATGCCTCGGCCCCGACCACCGATCCCCGCGCGCTGGAAACGCTGGTGGCGGTGCTGGACGCTGAGACGGTGCCCGGCAAGGGCAGCCGCCCCGCCGCAGCCATCGGCATGGCCGCGCAGATGCTGGCCGATCCGCAACGGGCGGATCTGGTCCTGCTTTCGGACGGCGGCGGCGTGGACCGCCAGGCCCTGGCCGAGGCCGACCGGCTGGCCGCGCTTGGCGTGCGGATCTGGACCCTGCGGCTGGAGGGCTTGGCCGAGGGCGCGCCCCTGCCCCCGTCCAATGCGCTGGCCCGCCTGACGCGCGGCGGCGGCCGGGACATGGAGGCGCGCGATGCCGACCGCTTGGCCGCGCGCCTGCGCGAAGGGGGCAACCGGTTGCGCGACCCGGCGCTGAAGGCGCTTGGCTATCGCGACCTGGGACCGTTCCTGGCGGCCTTTTCGGCGTTTCCCCTGCTGATGATGCTGCGGAGGCAGCGGTGAGGGTCGGGGCCGCGCTGCTGGCGCTGGCGGCGCTGCTGCTGGGGCTGGCGGGACCGGCGGGGATCGGCGCGCTGGCCCTGCGGCTTGGCTGGGACCCGGTTGTGCTGATGACGCTGGACGATCCGGCGGCGCGGGGGATCGCGCTTTACCGTCAGGGCCGTCATGCCCAGGCCGATGCGGCCTTTGCCGGGGCCGGACGGTCGCAGACCTATAACCGCGGGCTCAGCTTGGCCGCGACCGGCGAATACCCGCTGTCGGTGGCCTATTTCGACGCGGTGCTGTTCGCCAACCCGGCCGACGAACAGGCCCGCGCCAATCGCGACCTGGTGGCGACCATGTACCCGCCGCATCGCGGCGACAGCACCGTTCCCGGCCGCATCATCGGGCGCGGCGGCCGCCCCGCCCCCGCCGAAGAGATCCGCAATGCGCTGACCAATGCCGCCGCCGAAAGCTGGCGCCGGCCCTTGGGCGCGCGTGGCCTGGCCGCCAGCGACGAATGGCTGGAAACCATCGTCGACGACCCCGGCGAATTCCTGCGCCTGCGCATCCGTGCGGAATACGAACGCCGTGCGCAGATGGGCCTGATCCGTCCCGAGGAAGGTGACCCGTGGTGATGCGTCTGGCCCTTTTGCTGCTGGTGCTGCTGGTGGGGCCGCTGCAGGCCGAACCGTCCCGTCCCCTAGCCTCGAGCGAGGCGCGCCTGCTGATCCTGCACGACCATGGAAACCCCGTCGTGGCCGAAATGGTGCGCCTGACCCTGCGCGGCGAATACGACCTGACCGTGTCGCTGGAAGACCTGCGCTTTCCGGATTCCGAAAGCTATGACTGGATGCAGATCGACCGCGACCGGTGGTTCAAGGAACGCATCGGCGGCCGCATGATCCAGGTCTTTGAACGCGACATCGCGCTGTTCCCGCGCCGGGCTGGCATGCTGACGGTTCCGGCGATTACCCATGACCTGACGCATGTGCTGGACAAGGGGATGCGGGAAAAGCGCAGCGTCACCTCGGCCCCCGCGCAGATCACCGTCCGGCCCTATCCGGGCGACCGCCGCCCGCTGGCCGCGCATGCGCTGGTGCTGACGGACGAATTGTCGGCCGAACCCGGCAAGCTGCAAAAGGACGAGGTTCTGACCCGGCGCGTCACCATCGAGGCGCTTGGCGCCCTGGCCCATCACCTGCCGCCCCGCCCCGACCTGCAGCAGCCTTGGCTGATCAGCTTTACCCAACCCGAACTGCGCGAAACCATCCCCACCCCGCAGGGGCCGGTATCGCGCGTGGTTTGGGAATGGCAGCTGCGCCCCCGCACCGGAGAGCCGGGGGTCCTGCCGGCGGTGGCCTTTCCCTGGTTCGACACCGACAGCCGCCAGATGGAGGTGGCCCCGATGAAGCCCATCCCCTTCGGCTTTGCTGGCTTCGGCAACAACTTTGGCGCCCGAGAGGCGGATGGCGTCAGGTTCAGGCTGATTCTGACCGCCCTTGTCGCGCTGGCGTTCGGGGCGGCGCTGACGGCCTGCCTGTGGGACCGCATCCCCAGCCTTGCCCCCCTGCTGCGGGCCGTTCGCCGCAGCCCGCATCTGGCCGAGATGGAGCAGGCCGTCCGCACAGGCGATCTGCACGCCCTTCGCGCCGCCGCCGCCCGGCATCTTGCATGGCGGGGACAGACCACCGTCCGACAGAGCCGCCTGCTGGGGCAGTTGGACAACAGCATCTTCGGACCCAAACGCTCGGATGACCTGGATCTGGCGCGCTGGCTGACACAGTTCCGGCGATAGGCGGAAAGCAAAAGGTGCACTTGTCCTGCAGGACAAGTGCACCAAACCCACATGTTTATCGCCTGTGGTTATGACGGCGGCCTGGCGGAAGAACCGCCAATCCGACGTTTATCGGGCCTCTGCGTGCCCTTGCCTGCATCAGGACGCGTCGCGAAGGGGGGTCCGGACGCGCCCTGAACCTGGTGCCTCAGCAGCCGACCGGTTTGCCCTGATAGACGCGGCTGCCCACGCGGACCTTGATGTTTCCGTCAAGCGCAGCGCCTTCGAAGATGCCCTGAACGAAAATGTAGTTCCCGATCGAGATGGTGCGAAGCATGTAACGTTTCCTTATTGGAATACCGTCACTCTAGCCGCTGCCCGGATGAAATGGAGTGCGCAAAAGGATAGTGCGCAAGTCCAAAAGAAGGGCATGAAGGCACCTGGGCAGATGATGCCGAAAAGCGCCCGGCGTCCGGCACAGCCGCCATTTGTCGCCTGCCGGGGCCGGATGCTGGGCGCTATGTCCCGACGTCAGTCCGGTTCGTGTGGGGGCCTATACCTTTGGAACTGCAACTTAGCCTTTATCTATCGCGCGCCATCAATCCGGCTGTGAAAAATTGAACAGGATCTGGACGCAAGGAGAACCTGCGGACAAACATGGGAAATTCCCTTGCCGGCTGCTCCTCGGGAAAGCGCGGCTGCCGGCCCTGACGGGTCTGTCCTTCCCACTGTCGGACCGCATCTTGCGCCTGCGCAGGATCGGCCGAGCAGCACCAGCAACCGGCGCGGCCTGGCCCGCGCTGTACGTCCCGCAGACGCCGCGACCGGTTGCGGCCCTGCCCCACATATTGTTTCGGTACGCACCCATGCGCTGCAGATTTTATCTAGTTTTGGGCGGTTTTTTCCTGTCCGTCAGCGTTCTCGCCCTGACCATCTGGCTGATCAGCGCCGATGCCCGCAGCAAGATCGAGGAGCTGGCCACCGCCAGCACCGACAGCGCCCGCTGGTCCCTGGCCCAGGGCGAGGTCGAGACAATGGCGATGTTGTCCTACATCTACAGGGCCACACTGGCCGCGCCTCAGGATCGCCCGGCGGAACTGGACAAGCTGCGCCAGCGCTTTGATGTGCTCTATTCGCGGCTGGACATGATGCGGACCTCGGCCGTGTTCGAACGCGTCCGCATGGACCCCGAGGCGGCAGCCGGGCTGGCCGAGGCCTATGACTTCCTGGACCTTGCGATCGGCTGGATCGATGGGCCGGACGAGGGACTGGCCGCGGCCCTGCCCCAGCTTAGGGTGGCCGCCGAGAAAATGCGCTCCACGATGCGGGCCGTGTCGCTCAGCGGGGTGCGCGTTTATGCCGGCAAACTGGACATTCAGCGGGTCGAACTGGCCGACGCGCTGTCGGATCTTGCGCTGATCGTGCTGATCCTGTTTGCCGCGCTGCTGGCGGTGGTGATGGCGCTGGCCATCCTGTTCCGGAATTCCAGCCGGCAGGCCGCCAGCACCGAGGCGACCCGCAACCGGCTTCAGGCCGTGATCGGCACCTCGATTGACGCGATTCTGGTGGCCGGTGCCAACGGCCGCATTCTGGATTTCAACGAGGCAGCCTGCCGGATGTACGGCTATTCCGCCGACGAGGCGATCGGCGCCAAGCTGACGGATCTGGTTGTTCCCGAAAGTCACCGCCGCCAGGCGATGGCGTTGTTGCAGCAGATGCGCCGCAATCCCCGCACCCGCGTCCGGATCGACCCGGTGGAGGCAACCGCGCGCCGCCGCTCGGGCGAGGTTTTTCCGGTCGAGGTGGCAATCTCCAGTGCCGCCAGCCATTACGGTCCGGTGCTGGTGGCCTTCGTGCGCGACATCTCGCGGCGCGCGGCTGAACAGGCCGAACTGATCCGCGCCCGCGACCATGCCGTCGCCGGAGAGCGGACTAAGGCCAAGATGCTGGCCGTGATGAGCCACGAGATGCGCACCCCGCTGAACGGGGTTCTGGGAACGATGGACCTGCTGAAGACCACCCGGCTTGATGCCACGCAGCGCCACCTTCTGGAGGTGATGGAGCGGTCGGGGCGGATGCTGCTGTCGCATGTGAACGACGTTCTGGATATCTCTCGGGTGGACAGCGGCAACGTACAGCTGGCCAGCCAGCCGTTCTGTCCCACCCAGGTCGTCTCCGACGTGCTGGACGGCCTGCAGGCCCAGGCCGAAAAGCGCGGCAACCTGCTGTCGCTGAACATGATCGGGGCGCGCCAGCCGATGCTGGTTGGCGATCCGGGGCGTCTGTCTCAGATCCTGGTCAACCTGGTCGGCAACGCGATCAAGTTCACCGAAAACGGTCGCATCACGGTCGAAATCGACCGCAGCGCCGGTCGCGGCAAGGTCGAGTTCCGGGTCAAGGACACCGGCATCGGCATTCCCGCCGCCGATCTGGACAAGATCTTCGACGAATTCGTGACGCTGGATTCGTCGTACAACCGGGTGGTCGAAGGCACCGGCCTTGGGCTGGGCATCGTGCGCAGGCTGGTGTCGCTGATGGGCGGGCAGCTGAAGGTGGACAGCCAGCCTGGCCGGGGCTCGGTCTTTGCCGTGATCCTGACCCTGCCCGAACATGCACCCGCCCCGTCCGACGCGGCCCCCGCGCCGCTGTCCCCTCCGCCCGCCCCTGCGACGCTTTCCCTGCTGGACGTGCTTGTGGTCGAGGACAATGACACCAACCGACTGATCGTGCGCGAGATGCTGAAACAGCGTCGGTGCCGCGTGACCGAAGCCTGCGATGGGCAGGAAGGCGTGCAGCTGGCCCAGGACCGCCGCTTCGACCTGATCCTGATGGACATCAGCATGCCCCGCATGGACGGGGTCAGCGCCACCCGACAGATCCGGCAGGGCGGGCCGAACATGCGGACCCCGATCATCGCGCTGACCGCCCATGCGCTGCCCGAGGATCTGCGCCATTTCGAGGAATCAGGGATGAACGCCGCCCTGACCAAACCCTTGTCCATGAACCGGCTCGACGCGGCCATGGCGGGCATTCCGGGTCTTCGCGGCCCGACCCCAGACCAGGTCCAAGCCGCAGACACCGTGGATGAGAAGTCGACAGAGGATACGCTGCTGTCCGAGGCGCAGGCCATGCTGGCCGACACCCTTGGCCCCGACCGCGCTGGCGTCATGCTTGACCGCATTCTGGCCGAACTGCACGATGGCCTGGTCCGGCTTTCGGAAATGGCGCACCGGCCTGCGGATTTCGAGGATCTTTCGCGCCTGTCGCACAAGCTGGCCGGGTCGGCGGCCCTGGTGGGATTCACCCGGATGCACCGGGCCTTTGCCCAGCTGGAAACGGACGCCCTCGCGCAGGCGGGCAAGGTCGAGGCGGCCGGCGACCTGCAGCGCCAGGTCGCGGCGCTGCAGGCGATGATTCCGGCCCGTGCATCGGGCGCTCCGGCGGCGGCGCGCTAGCACCAGTTCCGGCCTTGGCCGCCGTCCGGTGTCGCGGGTGACGATCTGCGCCCCTTTGGGGCCTCGGAACGAAACGCCACAGTTGCGGCACCCCTGAAACCGCCTCGGCCACGTTTCACCGACACGCTTCGCCCCAGCCCGCTGCGCCCGGAATTCTACTCCGGCGCAGGATGAAGCTGACATGCTGGAAAGCCCTTGGCAGGGTCAGGTCGCGCACCTTCGGGATCGTCCTGCCGATCGCGCAGCCGGTCAACGAGAGGATGTTGGTGATCACGCGGCCGACCATCATCTTGAAGACATAATCGCAATCGACGTCCTGCGCGCCACTATACCTGCCGTCGCGGAAACGGCCGCTTCATTGGCGATCCTGGACAGCTCGCTCATCATGCGAAACGGCTGCTTCATTACGATTTCGCGAAAAGCGTTGGTCAGCTTATCGATGATCAGCAAGACGGACGTAAAGGATACGGTCTCCACAACCTTGACCCTCTGGTTTTACCCGAACGGTCAGGCCGCCCAGCCTCTGGTCCAGTGTCGGATGGATGCCTGGACCCACAGACACACTTTCAGGCGTCTGCGCCATTTCACCGTGATCGATCAGTCGAAGGCTGCTTTCTGGCTGGCGTCCGCCTCCGGTGCCTGGGTTTTGCAGACCAAGAAGGCGCAGTTCCGGGCGGTCAGCATCCGGTGCCGGATGGCATTCGCCGCAGGATGGCCAATCTTCTTGGGCGCCTCATGAACACGGCGGACCGCTTCATGCCGCCGTTCAGCACCCGGTCCACAATGGCCGTGGAGACGCCGGCGGCGTTCGCCGCATCTGCCATCGTCAGGCGGCCGCCACCACGGAGCAGCCGGCCGCCGCGCATCGCCCTTAACAAAAGACGAAAGTAGCGCGAGGCAGCATTACCGCCACGGACACATCCGTTCGGCGGATGCCCCACCCATTTGGAAAACGATCTAAAGAGCCCGCCCAGGTTGTCCGTAACTTGCAACACTGGACAAAAGGCCGACGCCCGGAACGGTGCGGCCTGACGTGCAGCTGGCTCTGACGGCTCGGCAATTGGGAACAACATGACATCCACGATGGTGCCGCTGAGCGGAGAGATGACCCTGGCAGAGGCCGACGCGCTGTCCCGGACCCTGCAGGACGCGCTGGCACGGGGCGCGGTCGGCATTGATGCCACCGCACTGATCGGGGCCGACGCGGCCATCCTGCAACTTCTTGTCTCGGCGCAGCATATGGCTGCCCGAACTGGGCAGGAGCTGCAGGTCAGCATGGATGCGTCGGGCGCCGCGGCAGCCCTGGCCGACAGGCTGGGGCTGGACCGCGCCTTCGCCGTTTCCCGGAATGAACAGACACACGCAAAAGGTGCCGCGAGATGACCAAGACAGTGCTGACGGTGGACGATTCCCCTTCGATCCGGCGCATGATTGCCATGACCCTGACCGATGCGGGCTATCGCGTCGTCGAGGCCGTGGACGGGCGCGACGGTCTGGGCAAGGCCACATCCGAACGCTTTGACGCGATCATCACCGACCAGAACATGCCCAACCTGGACGGGTTGGGCTTCATCCGCGAGCTGCGCAAGCATCCGTCGGGCGCGGGCATTCCCATCATCGTGCTGTCCACCGATTCCGAGGATGCGCTGAAGCAGCAGGCGCGCGAGGCGGGAGCCCTAGGCTGGATGGTCAAGCCCTTCAGTCAGGACAAGCTGCTGGCCGTCATCCGCAAGGTCCTGGGCTGATGATGGACGACATGGCCGCGATCTTCCGCGAGGAACTGAGGGACCTTCTGGAAAGCCTGGAGCGCGGGCTGCTGGACCTGGAGGCGGCGCCGCAGGACATGGCGCTGGTGAACCAGGTGTTCCGCGACCTGCACACCGTGAAGGGCAGCGGCGCGATGTTCGGCTTTGCCGAACTGGCAGGCTTCATCCACAGCTTTGAAACCCTGTTCGACAAGATCAGGTCGGGTGCCGCCGTCGTCACCTCGGACATCATCCACCTGTCCCTTGAGGCGCGCGACCAGATCCCCGGCCTGGTCGAGGGCGTGCCAGACCCCGAGGGGCGGCGGCAAGCCATCCTGGAGGCGCTGGAGGCGCAGATCTCGGCGGGCGTCCCGGTGGCCTTTCCGGCCCCGGCCGCCGTTCAGGACGTTTCGCGGCTGACCTTTGGCCTGCGGGGCGACGCCTTTGCCATGGGCGCGCGGCCCGACATCATCCTGGACGAATTCCGCGCCCTGGGCGCCACCGGCATAACCTGCGACACAAGCGGCGTGCCGCCCCTGGACAGCCTGGTGCCCGGCGCCTGTCACCTGGTTTGGCATCTTGACCTGCCGGCCGCCGTGACCGACGCGCAGATCGAGGAGGTCTTCATCTTTGCCGACGCCGACTGGAGCCTGAGGCGCGGCGATCCCCCGCCCACGGCGGCGGCCGAGGCCCTGGCCCTCGAACCCGCGGCGACGATTGTCCGGGAAACGACCGCCGCGCCCCCTGCTGCCGCCCCGCGCGCCGGGGTCGAATCTGCGGCGGGGGCGGCTGCCCCGCAGGGCGGCGGCGCCACGATCCGCGTGCCGGCAGAGCGGCTGGATGCGCTGATGGACAGCGTGGGCGAACTGGTCATCCTGGAAGCGCGCCTGACCGAACTGGCCCGCGAAAGCCGCGACGCCGCCCTTATGGCCACGGCCGAACAGATCACCCGCCTGGCCGCCCGCCTGCGCGACAGCACCATGACGATGCGGATGGTGCCGATGCGCAGCCTGGTTGCACGCTTTCGCAGGCTGGTCCTGGGGCTGTCGGACACGCTTGGCAAGCCGATCAGCTTCAACGTGCTGGGCGAGGACACGGAACTGGACAAGACGGTGATCGAGAAGCTGGCCGATCCGATCGTGCACATCCTGCGCAACTCGCTGGACCACGGGCTGGAGACGCCCGAAGAGCGCCTGGCCGCCGGAAAGCCCGCGGAGGGCCGGGTAGAGCTGTCGGCGGAACATGCCGGCGCCGAGGTGCTGATCCGCATCCGCGACGACGGCCGCGGCATGAACCCGGACAAGCTGCGCACCAAGGCGGTCGCCGCCGGGCTGATCGCGCCCGATGCGGTCCTGACCGAGGCGCAATGCTTTGCCCTGATCTTCGAGCCGGGATTTTCGACCGCCGCCGCGGTGACCGAGATTTCGGGACGCGGCGTGGGCATGGATGTGGTGCGGCGGACGATCGACGGGTTGCGCGGCGCCATCAGCATCGAATCGCGCCTTGGCGAAGGAACAACCGTCACGCTGCGCCTGCCGCTGACCCTGGCCATCATCGACGGCCTGCTGATCGAGGTCGCGGGCGAACGCTACATCCTGCCGATGGCTGCGGTGCAGGAGATCGTGGAACTGCCCGCATCGAAACTGGTTCCGAACCGCGCCGGCGATTTTCTGGAGATCCGGGGCCGCTTTGTTCCCTTTCTGCGCCTGCGCCAGCTGTTCGCCTGCGACGGCCAGCCGGAACCGGACCAGAATGTCGTCATCGTCACGCTTGGCGACACCCGCGTCGGTGTCGTGGTCGACCGGATCATCGGCACCAACCAGACGGTGATCAAGCAGATGTCGAAACTGCATGCGAATGTGCGCGCCGTGTCGGGCGCCACGATCCTGGGCGACGGCACGGTCGCACTGATCCTGGACGTGATGCATCTTCTGGCGCTTGGGCAGACACTGCCCGACCCGTCCGCCCGCGCGCGCGAGGTGGCAGCATGAACGCAATCACCCCCCGCGACGACCTGACCGTGATCACCCTGACGGTCGGCGCGCAGAAGCTGGCGATCCCCGCCTGCGCCCTGCGCGAAATCCTGGACCCCCTGCCCGTCACGCGGGTCCCCCGTGCCGGTCCCTTTGTTCCGGGCGTCGTCAATGTCCGTGGTTCGGTCGTGCCGCTGGCCAACCTGCGCCACGCGCTTGGCATCCCCGACGAAGGACAGGACGACCGGCGTCGGATCATGGTGCTGGAGGTCGATCTGGAAGGCGATCTGGCCACTGTCGCGATCATGGCGGATGCGGTTCACGAGGTGACCACCATCAAGGCCTCGCAGATCGAACCTGCGCCTTCCTCTGCCACCGCCTGGCCCGCCGATCACATCAGCGGGCTTTATAACAGTCCTGACGGCTTTGTGCTGATCCCGGACCTGACCAACATCTTTGCCGCCCAGGCCAGCAGGGCTGCGGACACCCCATGAAAAGGAACCCCCTGATGCGTTTCACGATCAAGGCCAAGCTTGTGGCCATCTTCGCCTTTGTCTTTGCCTTGGCAGGTGTATCCATGCTGATCGCCCTCAAGGAACTCAAGAAGTCGAACGACCAGTACAACGAAACGGTGCAGGTCGAAGTCGCCGGCTTGCTGGTGAACGAGGACCTCATCAGAAAGGAACTGCGGCTTCGTTCCATTGTGTCCGAAATCCTGATCGGCCTGCCCAATGCACCCGACCAGCACATCTCTACCCGGCGCAGCGAGATGGATACCGCGAAAGGCCAGATCGATACCCTGTACGCCGAGGTCTTGGCGAAGGTGGGTGACAAGCCCGTGATCATCGCGGCGCTGGAAAACTATCGCAGTGCCGGCGAACAGCTTTGGGAGATGAACCAGCGGATCGTGCGGTCGGAACTGGCCGGCCAGGGGGATAGTGCAAACACCCTCTACCATACCGAGGCTGCAGCTCTGACCGACCAGGCCATCGCCGCCCTTCTGGAAGCGCGCAGTACATTTGAGGCCGAGATCAACAGCGATATCGCCACGGTCGCGGAAAGCTACGCATTTGCGCAGCGTGAACTGATCGTGCTGCTGGTCATCTCGCTGCTTGTTGGCGGTTTGGGCGCAACGCTTGTTGTCATCTCCATCTCGCGCGGTCTGGCGCAGGCCGTGGCGCAGACGCGGCGCGTGGCAGATGGCGAGCTGCGCTCGGCAGATACCAAAAAGCGCAATGACGAGGTTGGCGACCTGCTGGCCGGACTGAACGACATGATCGTCAAGCTGCGCGAGGTCGTGGGCAACGTGTCCAACGCCGTGCGCAACGTCGCTTCGGGCAGCACGGAAATGGCCGCCACGTCCGAACAGCTGTCGGAGGGCGCCAGCCAGCAGGCCTCGGCGACCGAGGAGGTTTCGGCGGCGGTCGAGCAGATGACCGCCAACATCAAGCAAAGCGCCGACAATGCCACCGCGACCGAACAGATCGCGATGAAATCCGCAGCCGATGCGCGCCAAAGCGGCAAGGCCGTGGCCGAGGCCGTGCAGGCGATGCAGACCATCGCCGACCGGATCATGATCGTGCAGGAAATCGCGCGCCAGACCGACCTTCTGGCCCTGAACGCAGCGGTTGAGGCCGCGCGGGCCGGAGAGCATGGCCGCGGCTTCGCCGTCGTGGCAGCCGAGGTGCGCAAGCTGGCCGAACGCAGCCAGACGGCGGCGGCCGAAATCTCGTCCCTGTCGGCGGCAACGGTGCGAACCGCCGCAAGCGCGGGCGAGATGCTGCAGGGGCTGGTTCCGGACATCGAGAAAACCTCGGCCCTGGTGACCGAGATCTCGGTCGCCTCGCGCGAACTGGCGACCGGCAGCACCCAGATCAGCATGTCGATCCAGCAGCTGGACAAGGTCACGCAGGAAAACACCGCCGCATCCGAACAGCTGTCGGCCAGCGCGACGGAGCTGGCCAGCCAGTCCGACCAGCTTGCCGCCGCGATCGGTTTCTTCAACGTCTCGGACAGCAATCACACCGCACCGGCCGCCACGGCGCCGCGTCCGGGCATGTCTGCCGCGGTCACCCCGGCCCGCCCCCGCAAGGCAGCCGCGCCCGCGACCGGCGGTGGCTTCGACTTCGATCTGGGTACCGAGGATGATGACCTCGATACCCGGTTCAAGCGCAGCAACGCGGCCTGAGGCAGGGGAAAGACATGACGCAGGAAAGTTCGGACGTCGTCACCTTCGAGGCGGACGGATCGCTTTACGCGATCCTCGTGTCGCGCGTGCAAGAGATCCTGGATCTTCGGCCCATCGCGCCCATGCCGAACGCACCCGCGCATCTGCTGGGCATCATTGACCTGCGGGGAGAGAATGTCCCGGTGGTTGACCTGCGCAACCTGCTGGGGCTGCCGCCCTCGCCCGACACGCCGCAGACCCGCATCCTGGTGGTCTGGATGGTCAGCGGTCAGGACCGCGCCATCATCGGCATCCGGACCGACCGGGTGATCGAGGTGACCTGCCTCGACGAACCCGAATTGCGGCCCATGACCGAAGCGGGCCTGCTGCAATGGACCGGCGGCGCGGTGGCCGGGATCGGCCGCCGCAAGGGCGAGGTGGTCAGTGTCCTCAACCTGGACAAGCTTTTCACGGCCGTGCCGGTCGTCCCGGTGCAGCCGCGGATGGACGCGGCAGAATGACGGTGCTGCGATGACCTTGCTTGCACCGCTGTCCTATGGGGACCGCTTCCGCGACCTGATCGGGTCGCTGACGGGCATCATTCTGCCTGCCAACAAGGT
Organism: Paracoccus saliphilus; assembly: GCA_003255745.1. GTDB lineage: Bacteria > Pseudomonadota > Alphaproteobacteria > Rhodobacterales > Rhodobacteraceae > Paracoccus > Paracoccus saliphilus_A. The sequence goes on along the minus strand of QKYL01000010.1, from coordinate 13,838 downwards.
GCAGATGATCGACCAGCGCCTGCGACGCCGGGTGCTGGCCTTTGGCCTGCCTGATACCGAGGCCTATCTGCGCATGCTGCTGGAAGATCGCGGCATGACCGACGAGCTGCGGATCGTGATCGATCTGATCACCACGAACACCACCAGCTTTTTCCGCGAACCGTCGCATTTCGATTTCCTGGTGGACGAGGTCCTGCCCGCGACCCTGGGCCGCCGCGGCACCGGCTCGGCCCCGCGCCTGAAGCTGTGGAGCGCGGCAAGCTCGGAGGGAGCCGAGGCCTTCACCGCCGCCATGGTCCTGGCCGAGGCGCAGCGGGCCGGACGGCGTTTCGACTATGCAATCCTAGGCACCGACATTTCCAGCCAGGTGCTGGAACGGGCCACGGCGGCGGTTTATGGCATCGACCAGCTGAACACCGTCCCGCCCCCGCTTCGGCGGCGCTATTTCATGACCTCGGCCGATCCCGCGCTGTCCGGCAAGGCACGCGTGGTGCCCGAACTGCGGCGGCGGGTCCGCTTTCGCCACCTGAACCTGATGGATGACGCCTATCCGGTGGACCGGGATGTCGACGTGATCCTGCTGCGCAACGTGCTGATCTATTTCTCGGCCGAGGACAAGGACAGGGTGATCGCCAAGATGGTCAGGCATGTGGCTCCGGGCGGCTATCTGCTGGTCGGCCATTCAGAGTCCATGGCCGTCCGTCACCCGGGGCTGCGCCAGATACGCCCCACGATCTTCCGGAAGGAGTAGCGCCATGGCATCCTTGGCAGGACAAGCGATCAAGGTCCTGATCGTTGATGATTCCCCATCGGCGCGGGCGATGCTGCGCCATATCGTCGAAAGCGATCCGGCCCTGACGGTGATGGCCGTTGCGGCCGATGCCATGGCCGCGGCCAAGGCGATGCGGTCGGGCCTGCCCGATGTCATCCTGCTGGACCTGGAAATGCCCGGCATGGACGGGCTGACCTTCCTGCGCAAGATCATGGCCCAGCATCCCATTCCGGTCGTTGTCTGTTCGGGCGCCACCGAGCGCGGTTCCGACCAGAGCATCGCGGCCCTGGATGCGGGCGCGGTCGAGGCGATCCTGAAGCCCGCCCAGGGCAATGCCCAGCAGCGCGCCGAAGGCGCCATCCGCATCTGCGACGCGCTGCGGGCGGCCGCGCGCACGCGGGGGGCTTCGGCCGCGATGATGGCGCAGTTCCATGCCCCGGGCCCCAAGCTGACCGCGGACGAGATCCTGCCACCGCCCACGTTCCTGCGGCCTGTCCCCCGGACCGAACCGATCGTCTGCATCGGTGCATCGACCGGGGGCACGGATGCGTTGCTGCGGGTCCTGACGATGCTGCCCGCGGACGCGCCCGCCATCGCCATCGTCCAGCACATGCCCGAGGGCTTCACGGGCGCCTTTGCGCGGCGGCTGAACGCGGCCTGCGCCGTTTCGGTGGCCGAGGCGACCGACGGGGCGCAGCTGGGTGCCGGCCGCGTCGTCGTGGCGCGCGGGGACCATCACCTGCTGCTGCGTCGCGGTCCGGGCGCCTATCGCGTCTCGGTGCAGGGGGGGCCTTACGTCAGCCGGCACAGACCCTCGGTCGATGTTCTGTTCCGCTCCGCGGCGACGGCGGCGGGCGCGAATGCCATGGGCATCATCCTGACCGGCATGGGCGACGACGGCGCCCGCTGCCTGGCCGAGATGCGCCGGGCCGGATCGCCCACCGTTGCGCAGGACGAAGCCACAAGCGCGGTCTATGGCATGCCGCGCGAAGCCGTACAGGCGGGGGCCGTGGGCCTCAGCCTTCCTTTGGACAAGATGGCCGCCGCGATCATGAATTTCGCCCGCCGCCACCGAACGGGAGAGACCGCATGATCCAGACACCGACGGCCCTGCGGCCTGATCCGGCCTGGTCGGCCCCTGCCCTTGCGCCGCTGGACGAGGTGCTGCGCGTCACCGAGGACACGTTCCTTGCCGCCGGAGGCCATCTGGAGGTGGCCGTGGACAGCCTGCGGACGCTGCAGGATCATTTCGCCCGCCTGGAGCAGAGCCTGGGTCCCGACAGCCGCGCCGCGCTGGAAGAACTGACCGCGCAGGTCGAGGGCGACATTGCCCGGCTTCAACGGGATTTCGCATCCTTTTTGGACGACAGCCAGGGGTTGCGCAGCGCGGTTCACGGCATCCGGGTTGAGGTGTCGGAGCTGGACCGCGTCGTGCGCACCATGTCGAACGTGGCCATCAACGCCCGCATCCAGGGGAACGTGCTGACCCCGCGGCAGCCGCAGGTCACGGCTTTCATCCAGCGTCTGGCGGAAATGGCCAGCGAGGCCGAGGACGTGCTGCGGCAGGTCAAGGACGCCATGGACGGCGTGACCGAGGACATCGAAACGATGGGCAAGGTCGCGACCCAGCTGCGCGAAACGGTGTCAATGGATGTGATGCCCCTGATCGTGCGCCTGGCCCGGACCGGCGCCGGCGTTCTCAAGGACCAGGACCAGACCGCCCGCGCCAGCGCCGACCTGGCATCCCGGATGGGCCAGGTGTTTTCCGAGGTGTCGCGCTTGATCGTCGCCATGCAGATCGGCGATTCCACCCGGCAGCGGCTGGAACGTGCGCGCGCCGTCGTGATCGAGGGCAAGGCCGAGCGCGACGTCGACGTGGAACATGCCGCCCTGAGCCTGGCCGAGGGACTGATCGACGGCGCTGTCGCGGACATGGTGGCCGAAGTGTCGGGTTCGGTCGATGCGCTGCGCGACGTCCAGTCCGGCGCCACCGAGGCCATCGGCACGGCCCGCGAGTTCTATCTGTCGGGCGCATCGCAGCAGCGCGGCGTGCCCCCCCACGAACGGCACAGCCGGCTGGCCCTGAGCCTGGGCCGGATGGGTGACGAACTGGCCGCCATGCGCCGACAGGCGACCGAAGTCGGCAATCGCCTGGACACGATCCTGGCGCATGAACGAACGCTGCGCCAGATCGCCCATCACGTGCGGCTGTCGGGGCTGAATGCGGTGCTGATCTGCGCCAAGCTGGGCAATGACGGGCGGCCGCTGCGGGAACTGGCAAGCTGGCTGCGCGCCCTGACCGACCAGAGCGACCATATCGTCAGCCGGCTGCAGGGTTCACTGGACACGATGCGCACCTGCACCAACCGGGTCGGCATCGCCAGCGTCGATCAGTTGGAAAGCCAGGCCCGGTCCATGGGCCGGACGGCCGAGGCCCTGGCAGCCCTTGTCGAGCAGGGGGAGAAGGCGATCTTGGACACGGCGGCGGGCTTTGATGCCACAGGACGGGTTTTGCCCGTGCGGTTGGGCGAAGGGGTCCGCCTGCTGTCGGGATATCTGGGCGTTCGCGACCGTCTGGCAGGGTTCGCACTGGCGCTGTCGCATCGGAGGGCCACCCTGCCCGCCGTGGTCCTGCCGCTTGCGCCGGGAACACCCGCCGCCGAGGCGATGGCGCGCATGCGCATGCGCTACTCCATGCAGCAGGAACGGGTCATCCACGATGCCATCCTGACCGGCTCATCGGAAGGCGCGGCACAACCTGAGGAAGGGCAGGCCCCGCATGATGCCGAGGATCTGGACGACATCCTGTTCTGAGGCCCGATGCCGGCCCCATTGCGAAAGCCGGGGTCCCGTGCGTTACTGTGCCGATGACGACCGGCCTGACCCTGTGGCATGTGCCCCATTCGCGTTCCGCCCGCATCCTGTGGCTGCTGGAGGAGATCGGCTGCGATTACGCGCTGAAGCGCCTTGATGCGCCAGATACGCTGCAGGCGGCGCTGCATCCCCCGCGCCCGCCCGCGCTGCGGGATGGCAAGGTCACCATGCACGAAACCGGGGCCATGACCGAATGGCTGTGCGAAACCCGCGCGCCGCAGCTGTGGCGCGCGCCCGGCGCCTCGGGGCGGATTGGCTGGCTGGACTGGCTGCATTACTCTGAAACCCTTTTGCAACAGGTCGCGCGGCGGGCCGAACCGGGGGCATCGGACCGTCTGGCCCATGGCCTGAACCTGCTAAACGACTGGCTGGACGGATCGGAATGGCTGCTCAGCGAATTTTCGGGCGCGGATTGCCAGATCGGCTATTCGCTCTGGGCGGCGGCGCAGGTGACCTCGTTTGACGCCTGCCCGGCGCTGACAGGCTATCTTTCAAGGTGCAAGGGTCGCCTGGCCTTCCGGACCGCCTTGGGCACGATGGACCTGCCCCCCGGCTGAAGGGCGGGGGCGATTTGCTTGACAGCCGGGGGATGCCTGCCTATCCCCGCCAGCCTTGTTCCGAACCAGGAGAATGGGCATGGCACCGCAGGGCCGCAGCTTGGGCATCGACTTTGGCACCTCGAATTCCGCGGCGGGTTATCTCAGCGACGGCAGGCCGCGCCTGATCGAGCTGGCGCCGGGCCAGACGACGATGCCCACGACCTTCTTTTTCGACTACGACACCCGGCGCACCCTGATTGGCGATCCTGCCAACCAGGCGCTGCTGGACGGGGTCGAGGGCCGGTTCATGCGCGCGCTGAAGCGGGTTTTGGGCACCGGCCTGATGCACGAAAAGCGCCAGATCCTGAACCGGAGCGTGACCTTCGTCGAGATCATAGCGCGCTTCCTGAACCAGATCAAGATCCGGGCCGAGGCACAGACCGGCCTGACCTTCGACCGTGTCCTGTCGGGCCGGCCGGTCGTCTTTCACGGCACAGGCGATCCGCGCGAACCGCTGGCCGAGGAGGATCTGCGCCGCTGCTATCTGGAGGCCGGGTTCCTGGAGGTCGATTTCCTGCCCGAGCCCCAGGCCGCGGCGATCGCGGCCGGCGCGCTGGATCAGCCGGGCACCATCGGACTGATCGTGGACGTGGGGGGCGGCACGTCGGACTTCTCGCTGTTCCGGTCGGACGGTGGCGGCATCACGATCCTGGCCAATCACGGGGTGCGCATCGGCGGCACCGATTTCGACCGCGCGATCAACATCGATCGGGTGATGCCGCTGCTGGGCAAGGGCGGCCTGCTGCGCAAGGCGATGGGGCCCGGAACATCGCCCATCCCGAACGCCATCTACAATGACCTGGCCACCTGGGAGAAGATCCCCTTCGTCTATACGCCCCAGAACCGCCGGATGGTGGCCGAGATGCTGCGCCTGGCCCAGCAGCCCGACAGGCTGTCACGGCTGGCCCGCGTGCTGGAGGACGAACTGGGCCACGACCTTGCCTTCGCGGTCGAGCGAGGCAAGATCGCCGCCAACGCAGGCGAGGCGCAGCCCCGCATCCTGCTGGACCAGGTCGAGCGCGGCCTTTACGCCCCCTTGCCCCCCGAGGCGCTGACTGACAGCCTGGCCCGCCATGCCGCGGCGCTGGCCGAGGGTGCCGACGAGACGCTGCGCCTTGCGGGCATTGATGCAGGGGACGTGCGCCAGGTCGTCTATGTCGGCGGCTCCAGCCTGATGTCGATGGTTTCAGGCACGATGAAGGCGCGGTTTCCGGCCGCAGGCCATTCCTTCAAGGATGTCTTCACGGCCGTGACCGACGGGCTGGCCATCGCCGCCGGACGCTGACAGCGCCGGCCTGGCCCGCGTCCGCAGGGGGAACAACCACCCCGCCGGTCCGTTACCCTGCAGGAGGAACTGATCATGACCCAGGAAAAACCCAAACAGGACAATCCGGCAACCGACCCGCCCCGGCAGAACGACCAGGGCGACCATCACGGCGTGCCGCATTCGCCGGACGAATTCGACGTGATGAACCCTGCCAAGCCCGGAGGCGAGAAGCAGGAAAATCAATGAAGGCTGCATGGGGGGCGGGAACGTTTTCGCCGTCAGGTTGTTGACCCGCACTCCCTGTTGGAACTGGCCCTGCCCTTACGGGTGGGGCATTTTTCTGTCGTTGCACCCTGCAAGCGTCGGGAACGGCGCCTGTTTTGACGCTTGTCGACTCGCCGCGCGCCGCGCTAGATGCCTGCGGCGCTTTGGCGCAGTCGAGCGGTGACCGGGCCCCTCTGGCGAAAGTGGCGGCGCTTTCGTGATGTCGGCACCTGTTCCTTTCCAGCCCCCTGGACCTAATCCATCATGAACCAAGGAACCTTGCCGCCGGCAGGAGGACCGCATGGGGGCCGCCCGGTGCTGTCCTATCTGAAATGGGCCATCATCGTGACGGTCCTTGGCCTTGCGCTTGGTGCGCTTCTGGGCTGGCAGACCACCGGGACCCTGTCGGGAATGCTGTCGATCCTCTTTATCTGCGCAGTGTTGGCCGTTCTGGAAATCTCGCTGTCCTTCGACAACGCCATCGTCAATGCCAACAAGCTCAAGGAAATGCGCCCGGAATGGCAGCGGCGCTTCCTGACCTGGGGCATCCTGATCGCCGTTTTCGGCATGCGAATCGTCTTTCCGCTGCTGATCGTCGTGATCGCGGCCGGGATCGGGCCGTGGCAGGCGCTGCTGCTGGCCGCAAGCCAGCCCGAGGAATACGCCCGCATCATGCACGATGCCCATTTGCCGATCGCGGCCTTTGGCGGGACCTTCCTGATGATGGTTGGTCTCAGCTTCTTCTTTGACCACGAAAAGGATGTGCACTGGGTTCACTGGATCGAACGGCACATGGCGAAACATGCCAGCATCCGGGGGGTCGAGGTGGCCGTCGTGCTGCTGTTCGTGCTTGGGTTTTCCCATCTTCTGGAAGGGGCCGCACGCGAGGTGTTCTTTGGTGCCGCGATCTGGGGGCTGATGACGTTTCTTCTGGTCGAGGTCCTGGGCGGCCTGCTGGACAGCAGCCAGGAAACGCTGCATGGCGCGGCCCGCGGGGGCCTGGGCGCATTTTTGTATCTGGAGGTGCTGGATGCGTCTTTCAGCTTCGACGGCGTGATCGGAGCCTTTGCCCTCAGCCAGAACCTGTTCGTGATCGCGATCGGCCTGGGGATCGGCGCGATGTATGTGCGGTCGATGACAATCATGCTGGTCGAAAACAGCACCTTGTCCGAATACCGTTATCTGGAGCACGGTGCCTTCTACGCCATCATCGCCCTGTCGGTGGTGATGTTCGCACAGGCGCTGGTGCATATCCCCGAGGTCATCACCGGTCTGGCCGGAGCAGGTCTGATCGGGATATCGCTCTGGTCCTCGATCAGGTGGAACCGCAAGAACCTGGCGCCCGCCTTGTGACATCGCCATTGCCCCTGCAGGATTGACCAGACATGCGGTGCGCGAAGGCGCACCGCCCTTTCTTTTCCCGCCATTTCACTGCATGCGTTTCCGCCGTTGCGGGTTCAGAATTGATTCTGTGGCCGTGCAGAGGCTGTATGGCGACCTTGACCACCCACCGCCAACGCGCGGCACCTTGGGACCTGTGTCGACTGTGCTGATGTGACCGCCCCCCCCCCCCCCGACGGCCTTGGTGTGCGCCGGTGGGTCTGCAACGATCCACAATGGGGAACGGTTGTGTTAAAGATCATCTCGGTCGGGCTCGACCTGGCGAAGAATGTGTTGCAGGTGCATGGAGCCGACAGCACAGGACGGACCGCGTTGCGCAAGAAGTTGCGGGGCACTCAGCTGCTGGAGTTTTTCAGCCAGCTGCCTTCTTGCGTGGTTGCAACGAATGCTTGTGGCGGCGCCCATTTCTGGGGCCGCGAGATTGGCAAGCTGGACCACGACGGGCGGCTTGCTGATTGCCATGGCCGTGGCGGTTCTGGCTCCGCCACCCGAAAACTTCCGCAAGGCATAAGACTTTGCCGCTTGGTCTGGTGTCACGACGGCATTCGACCGGGAGCAAGCAACGTCTTGGAGCGACGACCAGAAGGGGCGAACAATCCCCGCGCCTGCCGATCCTTGGCGCCAATCGCGTGGTGATCAGGCGTAGCGTTCACAAGGAAGCGCAGCCCCGAACCTGTCAAGGTAGCCTGCTGTTGCGCAAACCACGTTTTCCAAGGAATGGTGGAGGGGCGCCGACCCTTGGAGAGGTCCGGACCAAATCAGGATGCCACGGCAGGCAGACTGACATGGGAATTGTCGGTGACGCGGGCAAACGCTTTAAGGATGATGTAGCGCCGCGCAACCTTCCGTTCGTCCTTTGTCTGGAGCATCGGCGCACCACCAGCCGGACGACGGCACTGTTGTTGGGAAGTGAGGGCCGACTGCCACTGGTCCGAAGGAAGGCCCAAACGCCGATGGCATCGGAACGGCGCCTCACCTCGCACTTCACCCGTTCCAGCGGATTGGTGCTGGCGATCTGGACCCAGTGCTTGCGGGAAAGAACCTTTGGCCCAGGACGTCGTTCCGGGAGGCGTCCATCAGGGCGCCCAGCTTCGGCTGCTTCTGGCGGAGCGCATCCGCGACAATGTCCCCCTGCTTTTCGGCCTTGGTTTCTGGCGCGAAGATCATCTTCAGCATCGCCACGGCGGTGCGGCTTTTGGCAGGAGCATGGGCCAAGGCATTCCGCATCCGATGAAGCCGGCATCTTTCGTAAGTTGCGTTGAAGACCCGGTGTGCCGCATTCCGCAGGCCCTTGTGGTCGTCGGCAATCACCAGCTTCATGCCACGCAAACCGCGGTCGGCAAGGCTGCGAAGGACTTCTGTCCAGAATGCCTTGGCCTTGGGGGGCGCGGGTGGCCACCGCCAGCACCTCAGGCTTGTTGTCCTCGATCACGGTGACGGCGATCATCGCGGCGCGGCTGACAATCCGCGCGCCTTTCCGGACCTTCAGATGGGTCGCGTCGCCCCACACGCAGGGCCACGCGCCTTCCACCGGCCAGCATAAGAAGGCGTCCATCGATCTTGACGCACAGGCGGCTGACCTGGCTGTTGCACATGCCGCCCGTGCCCATGGGCTTGATCAGCTCGGCGACAGAACGGGTCAAAACGCCGTGAACATAGGCTTCTTGGATAACAGCCACCAAGGCCTTCCCGGCTGTGCGGCACGGTTCCAGAAAGTTCGGGAAGTATCTGCCCTTCCGGCGCTTCGGGATCTCCAGCGTGATCCGCCCGGCGGGGGCGTCCTGATCGCAGTCGCGGTATCCGTTGCGCTGAACCTCCCGCAGCCGGCTTCACGCGCCCTTGGCAGCTTCCCACCGCGCCTAGACCTCAGCTTTCATGATCCGCTCGGCGGCAAAGGCCAGCATCTGGCGCACGAAATCGCTGTCGGCCTGCTTCTCAACCAACACGACTAGCGCCAGCCTATCATCGGTCATCATTCGCCACTGTCGCCCGGACCGATGTGGCGACCCGGCTCATGGCGCAAGTTCAATCTTGGGGTCGATTAGGAAACGCCAGAAGTTCGCGATGTCGAAATCAGCGGGAGGCCAACGGGAACTTATCGCGGTTGCGCGCTTATTATCTAAGGAAGCGTTCAAGGAGAGCATCATGAGCGATCACGACATCATCGGCGAAACCGTTGTTCGAGGGGTGAAGCTGGAAATGACCCGCAACATGGAGATGGGCAGTTTTGCCTTGGCCTGGGACGGGCGAAAGGTCAGCGGTCGGGCGGATTTCGATGCGACGGCCAATCTCTCAAAAGTCTGGTCCGACGCGATCCGGTCGCTGCGCGAGAACCCTGGCAGCCAGCCTGCGGTCGCATCCGACGCGGCGCGTGAACTTGTCAACTGACGGACCAAGGGCCGCCGACGCTTCAGGCGGCCCGCGCATGTGGATGAAGGGCATGTGCCTGCCCCTCCACCTGCCCTGAGACGCTGCATAAAGGGGTCGGGCGATGAACGACTTCAACATCCTCATCGCGCTGCTTGGCGGGATCACCATTGGCCTTGGGTCTGCCATCCAAGCGGTTGTCCCAAAACCCCTTTCCTCCGACGCTGCTGGCCCTGATGATCGGGGTGGTCATCGGGCCGCAGGTCCTGAACCTGATCGGCCTTGATGCCATGGGTGATCGCGCATCCCTTTTGGAAAAGGCCGCGCGGTTGGTTTTGGGCATCGGCCTTGTCGGCGTCGCCCTGCGCATCCCGGCCGCTTATCCCCGTCGTCACTGGAGGCAAATGCTCAAGCTGATCGGCCTTGGCATGGTGCTGATGTGGCTTATCAGCACGGCGCCGGTGTTTCTGCTTCTGGGGCTTCCCTTCTGGCCGGCAGCGTCGATTGATGCGATCATCACGCCGACTGATCCGGTCGCGGCTAGCCCCATTGTCAGATGAATGACGGGCTGGCCTATATTTTCGTCTTTCTGCCCTTCCTGCTGATGACGCGTCCTGCAGAGGAAGCGATTGTCCATTGGCTGGCCAAATCGCTTCTATCGGACATCGGCCTGGCCACCCTGGTCGGCGGGGTGATGGGGTATGGCGCGGCCAGAATTCTGCAACGGGCCGAGCGGCGGAATGCAATCTTCGGACCAGTGGCGGCTGGTGTACACGGTGTCGCAGGCCCTTTTGGCCTTGGGCATCGGCCGGATCATCAAGAGAGACGAGGTGCTGCTGGTCTTGGCCGTGGACGTCGCCTTTACCCAGGTCATCAACCAGCCTGACCGAAAGAATGAGGAACATGGCCAGGAGGCGGTCAACCGCTTCTTCGCCATTCCGATAATCGTTCTTCTGGGAACGGTGCTTCCCTGAATGGGCTGGCTGGAACTGGGGTCGTCCGGTCCGCTGCTGGTGGCGGCGGTTCTTCTGCTGCGTCGCCCGCCCGTGCTTCTTTTGTTGCGACCGCTGCTTCCCGATGTTCGCACCACGTCCGAATCCCTGTTCATGGGCTGGTTCGGGCCGATCGCCGTGGCGGCCATCTATTACGCGTCGCTGATGGAGCATCGGACCGGAGAGGCGGTGATCTGGCACGTGGTCAGCCTGGTCATCTGTGGATCGGTAATCGTTCACGGGGCGACCGGAGCCCCGTTGACGCCGGGCCTTGGGACATCGCCTTGGGAAGCCTTGACGTGCGAAATGAAGCAATACCCTTGGCCGCGTCCAAGGTGCATTCACCTTGCGCGGCGACGGACGCAGATTGAAACATCACGGCCCTTGGGACCGCAACATGATCCCGGTGCCAAGGCCAAGAACACAACCAGTGGTTGTTACATCCTACCGCTGCAATCATTGATCCAGACTTTTTGAAGTGCCGGAAGATGCAGAGGAATAGTTAAAACTATACGGAATTTCCAACATTCCTTCTGAAAACTGCAACAGCCTTGTGCTAATACAGCGACACAACCACAAGTAGTTGAGTCGCACAGTGCCAAAGCATAGCCTGTTCATTCTGGCGGCCTTTCTGGGCCTGTCCGCATCCTTGTGCCTGGCGCATCCTGCCAGATCCGAACCCCTGACGGTTGAACCGGTGCTGCAAAGCAGCGCGTTCGAGCCTATGGCACTTGGAAAGTCTTGGAAAAAGCCGAAGGCCAAGAAAAAGAACGGCTCTGCCCAGACCGCCAAGCACCGCAGCTTGGCCACCGTGGCGCAGCCGCGCTATCAGGCCTGGATGAGCCCCGAGATCATCGACGCGTGGAACGCCGGTTATCGCGGCCAGCGCGCCACGATCACCGTCGTCGACGATTTTTCCAGCAGCCGGCGCATATCCGGCAACTTGGGCACGGGCAGCAAGCCCCTGCGGCACGGAGAGTGGGCGCGGCTCAAGGGGTCGATGCTGGCACCCTCCTCTGCCCTTGCCTCGCATGATTTCTCGTCCGGCCGCTCGGTGACGCTCAGCCGGACAGGGCTGAATGTCGCCAATCTCAGCTATGGCATGTTCGCCAAGTCCAGCACCCGACCGAACCAGATAGCTTGGTCCGCACAGGAAACTTCGCTGATCGGCTATGCCAGGAAGGGTTCGGCCGTGATCGCCAAAGCGGCCGGCAACGACGCCGTGGCCGTGGGGGCGCCGACCCGCTCCGGCTATACCGACTACCTGAATGTGGCCCTCGTGGGGACGCCATCGGCGATCTTTGTCGGGGCGCTGGACCGGAACGGCACCAAGAAGCAAAAGGCAAAGCTGACCAGCTATTCCAACTTTGCTGGCAAGAACCAGACTGTTCAGCGCCAGTTCCTGGCAGTTGGCGTTCGCGGTGATCTGTCGAACCTGTATGGCACGTCCTTTGCCGCTCCGGTGATCAGCGGCTATGCTGCGGTCCTGGGCAGCAAGTTCAAGTCGGCCAACCCCGCACAGATCAGCAAACGGCTGCTCGACACTGCGCGAACCGACACCATCCACAACTACAAGGCAGCTGTGCATGGACGCGGCCAAGCCAGCATTTCGCGGGCATTGGCACCATCCCGCATCAACTAAGGCCGCTGCCCCTATCGCAGGCACTGCAACTTGGAGTGCATTAGATCCGAGCGCCCGACGTAGCTTTAGACGAACAGGATACAGGCAGGCGCAGGCAAAAGTTTCGCCAGCGCCTGTCGACTTTATGCCCCCTTCCCCCGACGAATCATTGGGATCTTGCCAGCAACAATGCAACGTAGGGTTGTTGGCAGGATGCTGGAGTGTCCTTTTTCGCTCATCTGTTAACCATTTGATTATTATTTATCTGATCGAAAGGATAGCACAGCACCTCCTTAGAGCCATGATGTGACTTGTATTTCTACCTAAGGCAGAAAATCCTCCCACACGGTCTTTAAAAATTTCTGTTTCTAAAGGTGCAGCAGGAGGTCATAATTTAGGTCATTCCGGCTTTGACGAGGAAGTCCAAGTAAATGGCACAACCCTGGATTGTTGACAGTGCGACGACCGATCGTGACGGCTGCACCAGCCCCACCACTGCTCATGTGGCGGATAAATCGCTATGTAATGCGCAGGTTGATCATGAACCTCGCTTCTTGTCCCGAACCGCCGCTTTCGTGGCCGCGCCCTCGCGCCGCATGGCCAGCCTGAGCGGGATCGGCAAACGCCTTGCCAAGTTGACGCCTGCCGCCCTTCTGATGAGTGCGGGCCATGCGGCCTTTGCAGGTGGCTATGCCGTTCCGATCATCGACGTGGTTGCGCCCCCGGCAGTGCCGACCCCGATGGCGGGGCCGAATGACTATTGGTTGGCTCTGATCCCGCTTGCGATCCTGTTTTTTGCTTCGCGCGGCGGTGACGGAGGCAGCAGCAGCGGCGGGGTTCCGCCGTCGGGCGTTCCCCTGGACTTGGGCGGACCCTGCTTTGGCGAGGGCACCCTTTTGCAGATGGAGGACGGCTGGCGCGCCGTGGAGGAGATCCGCGTCGGCGATCGCATTCTGTCCTCAAAGGGGGTCCAGACGGTGCTTTCGGTCGACTTTTGGACGCCGACCGAATTCCGGGACCGCCCCTGCGAGATCGAGGGCGTCAGCCTTTCAGCCAATCACGGTGTCCTGCAGGGTGAGTATCGGGTTCCGGCCAAGGAGGTCAGCCTGCGCCGCGAGAGGATCAACGGGTTGAAATATTATCACGTCCTTCTTGAAAACCATAGCTGGCTTCGTGCCAAATCCGGACCCGAAGGCAAGGTCATCGAGGCGGAAAGCCTTCTGATGACCAAGGACCTACCTTTGGCGCAAAAGTTCCCAGAGTTGGTCCAGCGCCACGCGGCCGATCCTGCGGCTCCGAATTGGATTGAGGCTCAGGAAATGCCGGAACGGCAGGCAGCAGCCGCCTGATATCATGGTGGTGCCCTGCGGGTGACGCAGGGCACTTTGGTTCACATACCGTTTTTCACCGGCAACACATTCCCGTCTCAGGTGTCAGTCTCCTGCGCTGAATTGGCAAGACGCCTCAGCTTGTTGATGCCGTGGTTTCGCTAGGGTTGTCCAGACGGGAAGCATTGCCAGAAATTTGATGGCGAAGCCAGTCAATGGCCACCGGTTTGTCGAGGCCGAGACTTGTGAGGGTCCCGGCGCGCACCTGGAACATGTCTTGGCCTGCGGAAGTTGCGCCTCACAGGTGCCGACCATGCATGATTGTCCGTCGTTGAATGATTTGGGACAGGCGG